>NZ_FMHZ01000002.1:3752500-4431056 GCF_900090315.1 Micromonospora citrea
AACCGAGCTGTGATCCCAGGGTGTCCGAATGGGGGAACCCGGCATCAGTCATGTGATGTCACCTGCACCTGAACACATAGGGTGTATGGGGGGAACGCGGGGAAGTGAAACATCTCAGTACCCGTAGGAAGAGAAAACAAATTAGTGATTCCGTGAGTAGTGGCGAGCGAAAGCGGATTGAGGCTAAACCGGCTGCGTGTGATACCTGTCAGGGGTTGCGTGGTCGGGGTTGTGGGACCCTGCTGAGCAAGCTGACACTTGTTCGAGGAGTTATAAAGTCAGTGGCTAGCCGAACAGTCTGGAATGGCTGACCGTAGGCGGTGATAGTCCGGTAGGTGAAAGTTGCTGACCTTCTGTGGGTGTTCCCGAGTAGCGGCGGACCCCTGAAATCTGCCGTGAATCTGCCAGGACCACCTGGTAAGCCTAAATACTTCCTGGTGACCGATAGCGGACGAGTACCGTGAGGGAATGGTGAAAAGTACCCCGGGAGGGGAGTGAAATAGTACCTGAAACCGTTCGCCTACAATCCGTCGGAGCCTTGCGGGGTGACGGCGTGCCTTTTGAAGAATGAGCCTGCGAGTTAGTGGCATGTGGCGAGGTTAACCCGTGTGGGGGAGCCGTAGCGAAAGCGAGTCTGAATAGGGCGATTCAGTCGCGTGTCCTAGACCCGAAGCGGAGTGATCTAGCCATGGGCAGGCTGAAGCGCGGGTAAGACCGCGTGGAGGGCCGAACCCACCAACGTTGAAAAGTTGGGGGATGACCTGTGGTTAGGGGTGAAAGGCCAATCAAACTCCGTGATAGCTGGTTCTCCCCGAAATGCATTTAGGTGCAGCGTCGCGTGTTTCTTGCCGGAGGTAGAGCACTGGATGGTCTAGGGGGCCCACAAGCTTACCGAAATCAGCCAAACTCCGAATGCCGGTAAGTGAGAGCGCGGCAGTGAGACTGCGGGGGATAAGCTTCGTAGTCGAGAGGGAAACAGCCCAGATCACCAGCTAAGGCCCCTAAGCGTGTGCTAAGTGGAAAAGGATGTGGGGTCGCATAGACAACCAGGAGGTTGGCTTAGAAGCAGCCACCCTTTAAAGAGTGCGTAATAGCTCACTGGTCAAGTGGTTCCGCGCCGACAATGTAGCGGGGCTCAAGCACACCGCCGAAGCTGTGGCATTCACATTTTTACTTCGCAACGCCTTGATGTGTTGTGCAGGTGTGTGGATGGGTAGGGGAGCGTCGTGCCGGGGGTGAAGCAGCGGGGTGACCCAGTTGTGGACGCGGCACGAGTGAGAATGCAGGCATGAGTAGCGAAAGAAGGGTGAGAAACCCTTCCGCCGGATGACCAAGGGTTCCAGGGCCAGGCTAATCCGCCCTGGGTGAGTCGGGACCTAAGGCGAGGCCGAGAGGCGTAGTCGATGGACAACGGGTTGATATTCCCGTACCCGCGAAAGAGCGTCCCTGATGAACCTCGTTGTGCTAACCACCCAAACCAGCCAAGGCCTTCGGGTTGAGGTTGGGGAGCGTGGGAACCTGGCGGGTAGTAGTCAAGCGATGGGGTGACGCAGGAAGGTAGCTGAGCCCGGCCGGTGGTTGTGCCGGGGTAAGCGTGTAGGCCGTGCTGTAGGCAAATCCGCAGCACATGTAGGCTGAGACGTGATGCCGAGCCGATTCAGGTGAAGTCAGTGATCCTATGCTGCCGAGAAAAGCCTCTAGCGAGTTCTGAGCGGCCCGTACCCCAAACCGACACAGGTGGTCAGGTAGAGAATACCGAGGCGATCGGGCGAACTGTGGTTAAGGAACTCGGCAAATTGCCCCCGTAACTTAGGGAGAAGGGGGGCCGGAGACGTGAAGCCCCGCGCGGGTGGAGCGTTGTATGGCCGCAGAGAGCAGGGGGAAGCGACTGTTTACTAAAAACACAGGTCCATGCGAAGAAGTAATTCGATGTATATGGACTGACGCCTGCCCGGTGCTGGAACGTTAAGGGGACCTGTTAGCTCTTCGGGGCGAAGCGGAGAACTTAAGCGCCAGTAAACGGCGGTGGTAACTATAACCATCCTAAGGTAGCGAAATTCCTTGTCGGGTAAGTTCCGACCTGCACGAATGGCGTAACGACTTCCCCACTGTCTCAACCACAGGCCCGGCGAAATTGCATTACGAGTAAAGATGCTCGTTACGCGCGGCAGGACGGAAAGACCCCGGGACCTTTACTATAGCTTGACATTGGTATCTGAGTTAGCTTGTGTAGGATAGGTGGGAGCCGGTGAAGTCCATACGCCAGTATGGGTGGAGGCAATCTTGAAATACCACTCTGGTTGATTTGGGTATCTAACTTCGGACCGTTATCCGGTTCAGGGACAGTGTCTGGTGGGTAGTTTAACTGGGGCGGTTGCCTCCTAAAGGGTAACGGAGGCGCCCAAAGGTTCCCTCAGCCTGGTTGGCAATCAGGTGTTGAGTGCAAGTACACAAGGGAGCTTGACTGTGAGACTGACAGGTCGAGCAGGGACGAAAGTCGGGACTAGTGATCCGGCACTTGCGTGTGGAAGCGGTGTCGCTCAACGGATAAAAGGTACCCCGGGGATAACAGGCTGATCTTCCCCAAGAGTCCATATCGACGGGATGGTTTGGCACCTCGATGTCGGCTCGTCGCATCCTGGGGCTGTAGCAGGTCCCAAGGGTTGGGCTGTTCGCCCATTAAAGCGGTACGCGAGCTGGGTTTAGAACGTCGTGAGACAGTTCGGTCCCTATCCGCCGTGCGCGTAGGATACTTGAGAAGGGCTGTCCCTAGTACGAGAGGACCGGGACGGACGAACCTCTGGTGTGCCAGTTGTCCCGCCAGGGGCACGGCTGGTTAGCTACGTTCGGAAGGGATAACCGCTGAAAGCATCTAAGCGGGAAGCTCGCTTCAAGATGAGGTATCCCACCATCCTTTGGATGGGTAAGGCCCCCAGCTAGACGACTGGGTTGATAGGCCGGAAATGTAAGCCCGGTAACGGGTTCAGTTGACCGGTACTAATAGGCCGAGGACTTGATTACTAAGCTGCTACGCGTCCACTGTGCAACTCTGAACGAGCGAACACTCCACGTGTGTTTGACATGTTCATAGAGTTACGGCGGTCATGGCGGAGGGGAAACGCCCGGTTACATTCCGAACCCGGAAGCTAAGCCCTCCAGCGCCGATGGTACTGCACTCGGGAGGGTGTGGGAGAGTAGGACACCGCCGGACATTCTTTCGTTCAGGGCCACCCCTTTGTGGGGGTGGCCCTGAACGCATTCTGGCGTCCTTTCCGCCGGCCCCGAATCCGCCGGCCCCGACGAGGCCGAGTACGCGTTCGCCGACCTGGGGGACGTTCTGGCATCGGCGCCGAGGAGACGTTCCGGGCCCCACCGGGCGACGACGGCCGACCCGCGGTCGTCGATCACCGTGTCGGTCGTTGGCCCTTCCGGGTCTCGCCCGCCGTCTCGTCGTGGGGGTGGCTCTCGCCGGACGATCTCGGCGGGTCCGCAGTCTCCTGGAGATCGAGGTCGATGACCCGGGCGGAGTGGCCGAGCGCATGGTCGCCCACGGCGCGAAGGTCGTCGTGCCTGTCGAGAACCGCCCCTACGGCAAGCGCTCAGGTCGCATCCGTGACCCGTTCGGGCCACCTCTGGATCGTCACCGGCGAGCTACGGTGACGTCTGTTCCGCGCCCCTGTTCATGACCGCCTCCCGCCGCGCACTCACCCGGCGCGGTGCGCGTACGGCAGGAGGAAGCCCCGCCGGCGACGTGCCGGCGGGGCTTCCCGGAAGCGGAACCCGGACGGCCGTCAGGACGGCTCGCGCCCGCAGATGAAGCGCGGCTCGGCGTCGTAGCGCCAGGTGAACTTCTCCCGCTTGACGACCTTGCCGTCCTTCTTGATGACCCGGAAGGCGTCCTGGGTGAAGCCCTGGCTGCCGCTGGCCGGGATGCAGGTCGGCCCCGGCTCCAGGTAGACCGTCCTCGGCTGGGTGATGTTGCGGCGCGGGCCGTACTCGGTCTTGACGCTGTCCCAGATCTTGGTGCTCCAGATCGACACGGTGATCGAACTCGACGTGTAGGAGGTGTCGATCAGGACGCCGTACTCGGTGTTGTTGCGGAACTTGAAGTCCAGGTCGGGCCAGAAGATGGTCGACTCGATGACCGCCGGGTACCGGCTGAACCAGTACGAGTGCGGCTTGTGCTCGACGTCCTCCAGGCCGGCGTAGTAGGTCGCGTTGAACAGGGTGGTGGTGAACTGGGAGGTGCCGCCGCCCACGCCGGGCACCAGCTTGCCGTCGAGGATGACCGGGGCGTCCCGGTAGCCCTGCGCGTAGCCGCGCTCGCCGGTGTGCCCGTTGAGCGAGAACGTCTCGCCGGGCAGCACCACCGTGCCGTCCACGTCCTTGGCGATGGTGATGATGTTCTGGCTGCGCGGCGAGGAGAGCCCGCCGGTGAACCGGGTGGTGAAGGTGGAGACCCGCTCCCTGATGCCCAGCCCGGCAAGCTTCGCCGCGGTCAGCTCCGGCTCGGCCGGCTTCAGCTCGCCGGTCACCTTCCGGTCCTCCGCCTTCGGCAGTACGGCCAGCAGGTCACGCCCGAGGGCCGCGCTGTCGAGCTGCTGACCGGGCCGGCCCTCGACGACCTTCGGCTTGCCGCCGGAGATGGTCATCCGGGCGTCCTTCGGCGGCACCTCGATGGTCGCCAGGTCGTCGCCGAGCGCGGCGCGCAGCCGCTTCACGTCCACCTGCGGGGTCAGCTTGCCGGTCTTGTCGGCGGTGAACCGCAGGCTCTTCGCGATCGCCTTCGGCGGGATCTGCACCGAGCCCTTGCCGGTGGTCAGCGTGACCGGAGCGGCGACGGCCGGCTTCGCCAGCTCGGTGACCAGCCGGTCGACCTCCTCGGCGGTGGTCGCCGGGTGCGTCTCGACCAGCGGCACGGTCACCGGCTGGCGGCTCAGCCAGCCCTCGCGTACCACCTGCGCGGAGCGCTCCGGATCGAGCGCGAGGCTCGGCTTCGGGTGGACCGCCTTCGGGGTGGTGCCCTTCCAGGTGATCGCCGGCATGGTCATCTTCCGGCCCTGGTCGCCGACCACCTTCTTGAGGGCGGCGTCGAGCCGGGCGACGTCCACGGCCACCACCGGCTGCACCGCGCGGGACCCGACGAGCCGGTCGACCGCGTGCGCGTCGGCCTCGGCCGCCGCCGCCACGGTGGCGTCGACGTCGACCGTCAGGCCGACCTCGGCCGGGTCGATCTCCGCCGTCCGCTCGCCGACGCGTACCGACAGCGGGGCCGCCAGCTCGGCGGCGCGGCGGTCGAGCGCCGCCCGCAGTTCCCGCGCGGCGTCCGCGCGGCTCCGGCCACCGAGCTCCGCCCCGAGCACCGTCGTCCCGCGGGGCACGTCGCCGGCGTACGCGTAGGCGCCCACCCCGGCGACGGAGCCCAGCACCGCCGTGGCGACCCCGGCGGCGAGCAGCAGGCGTACCCGGCGTGACCGGGAGCCCCTGCCCGGCCCTCCGGTGGGCACGGCGGGTTCCGGCTCGTCACCCGGCCAGGTCACCGCCGTGACCCGCACGGTCGGCCGGTCGTCGGCGGGTGGCGTCTTCTCGCCGTACAGCGTCACGGTCACCTCGATCGAGACTTACCACATGGACGGGAGCGCGTCGCCCCCGCCGGGAGGACACCTACGGTAACCGGCGCCCGGCCGCGGCGGCAGTCTGCTCCCCGCCCGCAGGGGCAGCGCGTGTCGGGGCGGGCGCGGGGCGCGCCGGCGGGCGTGGCACGGTAGGGGCATGCGAGCGGACGACGTGGTCCTGGCGTACGGGGGCGGGTGGCTGGACCGGGCGGGCGAGCTGCGGGCCGACCCGGAGCGGATGGCGGCGCTGTTGGCCGACCCGGGCAGCGTCGTCCTGCCGTTGTGGCGGGACCGCTGCCTGGTCGCGGCGGACGTGCCCGTGCGGCTGACGGGCGACCGGGCGGCGAAGGCGCTCGCCGTCGCCGACCAGACCGTCTTCCTGGGCATGGACGACGGCTCGGCCGTCTTCGCCGCCGACCTCTCCGGCCTGCCCGAGGCCGCCGCCGTCGAGGCGGCCGGGGCGGGCACCGCCGTGGACGTCCGGGCGCTGGTCGGCCGGCTCGGCCCGGCGGAGGCGGCCGTCCAGGCGTACGCGCGAGGGCTGCTGCACTGGCACCGGCAGCAGCGCTTCTGCGGCACCTGCGGGGCGTCGACCGAGGCGCGGGGCGGGGGGCACGTCCGGTCCTGCACCCGGGCCGACTGCGGCCGGCTCCTCTTCCCCCGCATCGAGCCGGCGGTCATCGTGCTGGTCGAGGCGCCGGGCGCGCCGGACCGGTGCCTGCTCGCCCGGCACGCGGGCGCGCACGAGGGGGCGTACTCGACGCTCGCCGGTTTCGTGGAGGTCGGCGAGAGCCTGGAGGACGCCGTCCGGCGGGAGATGGCCGAGGAGGCCGGGGTGGCGGTCACCGACGTGCGGTACGTGGGCTCGCAGGCGTGGCCGTTCCCGGCGGGGCTGATGGTGGGCTTCCGGGCCACCGCCGCCTCCGAACGGGTGCGGGTGGACGGCGAGGAGCTGGTGGAGGCGCGCTGGTTCACGCGGTCCGAGCTGCGCGAGCGGGTGGCGGCCGGGCGGCCGCTGGGGCGGGTCGACTCGATCGACCACCACCTCCTGCACGGCTGGCTGGCGGAGGGCTGACCGAGGGCCGCGCCGGTCGGGACGACGCGCCGAGGCGGCGCGGACCGCCACCCGGGAAACGCGTCGGGGCGGCGTGGACCGCCACCGGGCGACGTGCCGGGGCGGCACGGGCCGCCGGAGGGAGGCCACGTGCCGGGGCGCCCGAACGCCGCCCGGAGGTGTCGTCAGGGGGCGCCGGTGGTGGGGCGGGCGCCGCGGAAGGTCAGCCAGGCCATGACAGTCGTCGTCAGGACGGCGGTGGCGAGCGCGCAGGTGAGCACGCCCGCGACCGTGCGCGGGGCGACGAGCAGCGCCGCCCCGGCGAGGCCGACGGTGGCCGCCCAGAGCGGCGCGGCGGGCCATCGGGCGCCCGTCGCCACCCGGTCGTTGACCAGCATGAAGAGCACCGCGTAGAGGGCTCCGACGGCGGCGAAGAGCGGGGCCGTGCCGGCCAGGTGCAGGTAGCCCGCCCCACCGGCGAGGCGGAACGCCAGCTCGCCGGCGAACGCGGAGGCGCCCACGAGGGCCGCGCCGCAGGCCAGGATCAGCGCCAGCGCGGCGAGCCGGGCCCGGCGGTCGCCCTGGGCGAGCCGGGGCAGCACCAGCACGGTGACCACCTGCGGCGCCCAGAGCGCGCCCTTGGTGAGCACCGACCCGACGGCGTACCCGCCGGAGGCGTCGCCGGACAGCAGCTGGCGGGCGATGATCAGGTCGGCGTACGAGATGGTGAGCATCGCCAGCGACGCGGCGCACGCGGTCATGACGTGCCGGGCGGTCAGCTCGCGGTCCGCCCCGGCGGCCTGGGCCGGCGCGGCCGTCCCGGCGGCCTGGACCGTCTCGGCGGACGGGCGGGCGAGGCGCGCCAGCAGGGGCAGGACGGCCAGCCCGGTCAACGAGGCGAGCAGCAGGCAGGCGACCGGCCCGCGGCCGAGGACCAGCCCGACGACGAGCCCGCCGTAGCGGCCCGCGGCGAGCACGGTCATCGCGGTGGCGAGGCGCAGGAACCGCTGGTCGCCCTGGAGCTCGCCGAGCCACCGGCCGGCCAGCACGGTGGCGAAGGTGGTCGTCGCGAGCAGCAGGGCTAGCGCCACCGGAAGCCGGAGCGCCACGCTGACCACCGGCGCGGCCAGCACCGTGACCCCGGCGGTGAGCGCGGCCGTGCGCAGCGCGAGCCGGGCGGTGCCGGTGGCGCCCCAACGGGCGCGGTGGGCGGCCACGGCGATCTGCAGGCCGAAGCCGGGCACCGCCGCGATGGCCGCGAGGGCGAGCACGGTGGCCAGCGCGCCCAGCTCGGCGGCGGCCAGCCGGCGGGCCCCCAGCACCGGGACCAGGTAGGCCAGCCCGTTGGTCAGCATGCTCGCGGCGGTGACGGCGACACCCGCCGCGCCCAGCCGCACGGCGCCGGCGTCGGTGTCCGTGGTCCGGGCCATGTCACCCCACACGTCGCGCTGCTGTCCGGCGCGGGCCGTGCGCGTCGCGGCCGGCGGAGCGGCCGGAACGGGCCCGACCCCGGGTGACGGTACCGGTCAGTAGGGTATTGCGTCAGCCCTCTGCCCATCCGCTCGGGAAACGTCTAGTGTGCTGGCCCATGGCGTCGACGCGCGTGACCACAGCAGCCACCTCCGGGCTGGCGGCGGTCCTCCCCGAACGGCTCGTCGCGGCCGGGATCCGGCGGGTCTATCCCCGGGTCGAGCCGGAGTTGGCCCGGCTGGCCGGGTTCGTCCCGCGCGGCGGCACGGCCGTGGACGTCGGCGCCTGGTACGGCCCGTGGACGGCCCGGCTGCTCCGGCGCGCCGACCGGGTGGTGGCGGTGGAGCCCACCCCACCGCTGGCCCGGCAGCTGCGGGCGGCGTTCCCGACCGTCGAGGTCGTCGAGGCGGCCGTGTCGGACCACGACGGCACCGCGTCGCTCTATCTGCCCGAGGGCGGGGCGATCGTCGGCACCTCGTCGTTGGAGGATCCGCGGCAGGGCGAGCCGGTGAAGGTCCGCCGGATCACGCTCGACTCGCTCGGCCTGACCGACGTGCGCTTCGTGAAGCTGGACATCGAGGGGCACGAGCTGCCGGCGTTGCGGGGGGCGGCGGAGACGATCCGCCGGGACCGGCCGGTGCTGCTCATCGAGGTGGAGGAGCGCATCCAGCCGGTCACGCCGCTGCTGGAGCTGCTCACCGGCTGGGGCTACCGGGGGTACGTGCTGCCGGGGCGGGACTGGCTGCCGCTGGCCGACTTCGACCTCGGCGGGCACCAGCGCGCGGCGATCGCCCGGATCGACCAGAGCTTCGCCCGCCGGGTGCTCTGGCCGCGCCCCCGCTACGTCAACTCGGTGCTGTTCCGCCCCGAGTGAAGCCGGTGTCCGGCACCCTCGGGTGGACGAAGCGGCCCTCGCCGAGCCAGCGGCTGAGTTCCCGCAGCCGGTCGGCCGTGGGGGCGTCGAGATCGACTCCGGGGAGGCTTCCGGCCAGTTCCTGACCGCAAGTCGAGGCAGGATGTCGACATGGCGAACACCAGCTCACGGACCCTCCGACTGCTCTCGCTGCTGCAGAACCACCGGCACTGGTCAGGGTCGGAGCTGGCCGACCGGCTCGGGGTCTCCGAGCGGACGCTGCGCCGCGACGTCGAGCGGCTGCGCGAACTCGGCTACCCGGTCGGCGCGACCCGGGGCACCGACGGCGGCTACCAGCTCGCGCCCGGCGCCGTCCTGCCGCCGCTGCTGCTGGACGACGAGGAGGCGGTGGCCCTCGCGGTGGGCGTCGGCGACGCGGCGCAGAGCGGGATCGCGGGAATGGACGAGGTGTCGCTACGGGCGCTCACCAAGGTGGTGCGGGTGCTGCCGCCCCGGCTGCGGGTCAGGGTGGACGTCCTGCGGGCGATGACCCTCTCCGCCGCCGCGTCCGGGCCGGTCGTCGCGGCGGGGGTGCTGACCGCGGTCGCCCAGGCCTGCCGGGACCAGGAGCGGCTGCGGTTCGGCTACACGGCCAGGGGCTCGGCGCGCACCGAGCGCGAGGTCGAGCCGCACCGCGTCGTCGCGCTCCGTGGACGCTGGTACCTGGTGGCCTACGACCTGGGCCGGCACGACTGGCGTAGTTTCCGCCTCGACCGGCTGACCGATCCGGCGGCGACCGGTTCGCGCTTCCGGCCGCGCCTGCTCCCGGCCGAGGACGCCGTGGCCTTCGTCCAGGCGGCGAGCGGGGCGCCGGCCCCGTACACGGTCGAGGTGCTGGTGCACGCGCCCGCCGCCCGGGTGCGGCAGGTGGTCGGCCGCTGGGGCACGATCGAGCCGGTCGATCAGGACAGGTGTCGACTCACCATGACCTCGACCTCCCTCGACTGGCCCGCCCAGGCGTTGGGCAACGTGGGCGCCGAGTTCGAGATCCTGGCGCCGGCGGAGTTCGCCGCGCACGTCCGGGAGTGGGGCGCCCGCTTCGTCCGGGCCACCCGCGCAACCGCCTGATCCGCTCGCGGCGGCAGCTCACCGCTGCGGCATCGGGGTGCCGACGACGACCTCGTCGGTGCAGATCGTCACGCCCGGTTGCGGGACGGTCAGCTCGACGGTGTCGCCGCCCCCGGTGAACTCGAAGAAGTACTGGTGCAGGCCCTGCCTGACGGGAATCTCCCGGACGCTGTCGCCGAGGCGGAAGGTGACGGTGGTGTCGGCGGAGCTGAGGTAGCCGATCCGGACCACCCAGAACCAGTCGTCCCGGGGCGCGGTGAGCGGCATCCGTACGGTCCGGCCACCGACGAGCTGGTATCCGCAGCCCTCGACGGGGCCGGGCCGGACGGCGGGGCCGTCGACGCGTACCGGGGCGATGCGACCCGTGTCGTCGAAGACGGAGGGCTCCTCCGCCCCGGTGACGAAGACCGGGCCGTCCTTCAGGGCCTGGAAGAACTTCGACTGCCGGTTGTAGGGCGCGGAGAGCGCGGGCACCACATCGCCGGGCAGCGGCAGGTCGAGGAACACCGTTCCGGGCGGGGCGGCGGCCAGTTGGGAGCGGGCGGTCTCCAGGAAGGCGTGGCCCCGCTTCACCGCCCACTCGTCGCCGTAGCGGGCCGTGCTCCAGGCGGCGCCGAGGCCCCCGGCGACCAGCACGATGACCAGCACGGTGCTGACCGTCTCGCGGTAGCGGCTGAGGAACGCCGGCGGCGGCGGGTCGCCGGCGTCCGGGTCGCCGGGGCGCGGTTCGGCGCCGTCCACCGCCGGCCCGCCGGCGGGCGAGGCCAGGCCGAGCAGGGCGACGCCGATGCAGAGCGCGGCCACCACGACCACGTCGCTGACGTACCGGGGCACGGAACCGGCCACGTCGCTGTAGACGGAGCCGAGCCGGGTCGCGCCCAGCAGCGCGGCCACCAGGGCCAGGTACGCCCCGAGCAGCACCCAGGCCCGCCCGGCGGCCCGCCGCATCCGTACGGTCACCACGACCAGGGCGATGAAGACGGCCCAGGACAGCCAGCGGGCCAGCTCCGGCGGGGCGGTCACCGGGGCGCCGTCGCCCGCCGCCATCCACCGCCACGGCCCGCCGAGCAGGCCCGGAACGACGGTCGAGCTGAGCAACTGCCACAGGAACGACAGCACCTCGCCCAGCGAGTCCGGCTTGCGCAGCGAGGACTCCGAGCGGGTCAGGTAGAGCCCGGCGAAGGCCAGCGCGACGGCGGTGAGCACCGCCCACGACGGCCAGTAGCGGCGCACCGTCTCCCGTACCGCCCGCACCGGCGGGCCGCCGACGAGCAGGCACGCGGTGAGCAGGAAGACCAGCGGCACCACCAGCAGGGCCTTCTCGAAGAAGAGCAGCCCGAACACCACCGCCAGGGCCAGGCCGACCAGGTGCCGGCGGTGGCCGGTGCGGGCGTAGCGGAGCTGGGCGCCGACCGCCAGCACCATGGCGAGCTGCATCGGCACCATGTTGACGCCCACCGCCCACCAGGTGCCCGCCTCCAGGGTGAGCGGGCTGAACAGGAAGACCGCGAGCGGCACCAGCAGCGCCAGGCCCGGCCGGACCAGCGTGCGGAGCAGCCGGAAGAAGGCCACCGCCAGCACCGCCTGACCGGCGGTCATCAGCAGCACGTACGGCCAGTAGGCGAGACCGAAAACGCGGGTGACCAGCCAGGTGATCAGCAGGGCCGCCGGCATGAAGTGGTTGTTGTAGAGGGTCAGCAGGAAGCCCGGCGTGAGGTCGGCCTCCGCCGCCCGGGAGATCAGCACCCAGTCGTCGACCGCGAGGTGGCCCCGGGACGCGACCTGTGCCCGCCAGGCCAGGCTGAACACGATCATCGCGATGCCGATCGCGCGTACCGGGTCCGCGCGTACCCAGTCGCCGAACAGCCCGCTCTCGTCGCGGCGGGCGGCCACCTCGGACTCGGTCAATGCCATGGCGGGAAGACTGCCACATCCCGGGCCGGGCGGTCCCGTCCGGTCAGCGGATTTCCCGGGGGTCGAACGGGCCCGCGTACAGTGGCCGCCACCAGCGCGGCGGTCGCCGCGCCCGGCAGTGGTGAGGTCCAGGGGATGCGTGAACGGCTGGTGCCGCACGGCGTGGCCGCCGCCGTGACGGCGGTGGTGCTCGCCCCGCTGGCCCTGCCCGGGTACGTGCTCCGCTACGACATGGTCTTCGTGCCCCGGCAGGCGTTGAGCTGGGAGGCGATCGCCCCGGCCTCGGCGCTGCCCCGGGCCGTCCCGCAGGACGCGGTGGTGGCGCTGGCCAGCCAGGCGGTGCCCGGCTGGCTGCTGCAACGGCTGGTGCTGGCCGCGATCCTGTACCTCGCCGCGCTGGGTGCCGCCCGGCTGGTGCCGACCGACCGGGTCGCGGTCCGCGTGGTGGCCGCCGTCGGGTACGCCTGGACGCCGTACCTGGCCGAACGGCTGCTCATCGGGCAGTGGGGGCTGCTGGTCGCGTACGCCGCGCTGCCCTGGCTGGTGCGGGCGGCGCTCGACGTGCGGGCGGGCCGGGGCGGGCTGCCCCGGCTGCTGCTCGCGGCGGCGGCGTCCGCGATCACGCCGACCGGCGGGGCGCTCGCCCTGGTCGCGGTCGCGGTGCTGCTGCCCGGGCGGTATCCGGCGGCGGCCCGGTCGACGTCGCTGGGGGTGGGGCTGACGGTGCTGCTCAACGCGCCGTGGCTGGTGGCGGGCCTCGCCAGCGGCGGGGCCGGCCGGTCCGACCCGGCCGGGGTGGCGGCGTTCGCCGCGCGCGCGGAGAACTGGGCCGGCCCACTGGCGGCGCTGGCGGGCACGGGCGGCATCTGGAACGGGCAGACCACCCCGGCGTCGCGGGGCGTGGTGCTGGTCCCGTTGGTCACCGCGCTGCTGCTGGCCGTCGCCGGGTACGGATTCCCGCTGCTGCGCCGGCGCTGGCCGTCGTCGGTCGCCGATCGGTTCGGCCTGCTCGCCGCCGCGTCGTGGCTGGCGGCGGCGCTCGGGGTGCTGCCCGGTGGCGCGGGCCTGCTGGGCTGGCTGGTCGCCACCGTGCCCGGTGCCGGCCTGGTGCGGGACGGCCAGAAGCTGCTGCTGCCGTACGCGCTGGCGCTGGCGCTGGCCGGCGCGCTCGGCGCGGAACGCCTCGCGGACCGGTTGGCGGCCCGCTTCGACGCGGCGACCGCTCAGGTGGTGCTGGTCGGCGCGGCGCTGCTGCCGGTGGCGCTCCTGCCCGACCTGGCCTTCGGCGGGGCCGGCCGGCTGCGGCCGGTCACCTGGCCGGCGGACTGGGCGACGGCGGCGCGGCTGACCGCCGAGCGGCCGGGCGAGGTGGTCTCGCTGCCGTTCCAGGAGTATCAGAGCCATCCGTGGAACCACGGCCGGGTGGTCATCGACCCGGCGCCCCGGTATCTCGCCGTGCCGGTGCTGATCGACGACACGCTCCGGGTGGGTGGCGTCGCGGTGGCCGGCGAGGATCCGCGCGCCGCGCGGGTGCGGGACGTGCTCGCCGCCGGTGCGCCGCTGTCGACGACCGGGGCCCGGTGGGTGCTGGTGCAGCGGGCGGCCGGCCCGGCACCGGACCCGGCCGCGCTGGCCGGTCTGCGGGTCGTCCACGCGGGACCCGACCTGACGCTCTACGAGAACCCGGACTGGTCGCCACCGGCCGCGACGGCCCGGCCCGGCCCGGTGGGACTGGCCCACGTGTTGGCCGGAACGGTGGTGATGGGGATCGTTTTTTCGGCCACTGCGCGGGTAGGCTACCGCGTGGTAGCGTCCCGGCACGCGAGTCCCGCGGAAGGAGAAGGTGGATGAGGAACCTGCCCGCGTTCGTCGCCGTCGGAGTACTCGGGGTCGTGCTCGGCCTGCTCGGGAGCGTCGGACTGGCGAATGCGCTCAGCCCGTCCGCCAAGGAGGCCGCCAACTCGAAGGTGAGTGAGCAGGGGACCGAGGCTCCGCTGTACGGCACGCGCTGAACCACGACGAAGAAGGGCGCCCACGACGCGGGCGCCCTTCTTCCTGTCTCCGGGCTCAGGGCCGGGCGGCCACCTGCGTCACCAGGCGGGCGAACCGCGCGCCCGTCGCCGCCCAGGTGAAGCGGGCCGCGTGGACCAGCGCCGCCTCACCCATCGCCTTGCGCCGCACGTCGTCGGCGAGCAACTCGCGGACCCGGGCGGTGAACTCCTCCTCGTCGTCGACGAGCAGGCCCGTCTCGGTGTCGACCATCGCCTCGGCGACGCCGCCGGCGTAGCGGAACGCCACGGTGGGGGTGCTGCGGGCGGCGGCCTCCACGATGGTCAGCCCCCAGCCCTCCTTGAGCGACGGGGTGAGCGCGACCCAGGACGAGGAGAGCACGGCGTGTTTCTCCTCCTCGCTGATGAAACCGGTGAAACGGACGCGGTCGGCGATGCCGAGTGATTCGGACATCTCCCGCAGCGGCTGTTCCCACCAGCCCTGGCCGGCCACCACGAGCTCCAGGTTGGGCAGTTCGCCGACCAGCTCCGCGACCGTACGCAGCGCGATCTCCACCCGCTTGTGCGGCACCAGCCGGCCGAGCACCAGCAGCGACGGGTGCGGCGTGCGGGGCAGCGGCGGGCCGGTCACCGGTGGCGTCCCGTTGGGCACCACGTCGATCCGCTCCGCGCCCACCCCCAGGGCGGCCAGCTCCGCGCGGCTCGCCTCCGACACCGTCACGTAGCGGCAGCGGCGGTAGAGCCGGACCGCCAGCCACGACTCGATCCACCAGCCCAGCCGCGCCATCTTCGGGCCGAAGACCACCGGCCACTGCTCCCGATGCACGTGGTGGACCAGGGCGAGCACGGGGCGGCCCGCGTAGAGCGGGGCGAAGAACGGCACGCCGTTGCAGACGTCGACGACCAGGTCCGGCCGGCCGAGGCCCCGCCGGCCCAGCGGACCGAAGCCGAACCGGCCGGCCAGGCAGGTCAGGGCCGCCCGGGCGTAGACCGTCATCCGGGAGCCGCGGCGCAGCACGCGTACGCCCGTGGGCGTGGTCTCGGCCGGGCCGGCGTTGCCGTGCGCGGCGCAGAGCAGGGTGGCCCGGTGGCCCGCGGCGACGAGTTCGGCGGCGATGCGCTCGACGTAGACCTCGGAGCCGCCGCCCTCCGGGTTCGTCGTGTCGCGCCAGTTGAGGAACAGCACGTGGCGCGAGGGGGTGTCGGAGTTGTCCACGCTACTCCTACCGGCGAGTAATGAAGCGGATTCGCGCCACCCTAGGGCGACGTGGGTCACATTCGCAATGGGTCGCCGCGTCGGCGGCGGTTCGGTCACGGCCGATCGCCAGGGGTTTGCCGGCGGCGGGAAACCTTGGCAGGGTGTGCAGCGCGACCGCGTACGGTAGCCGGCGTCGCCCGGCGCGACGCGGTGCCCGCTGCTGCCGGACGCCCCCCCGATCCGGCGATGACGAGGAGGTGACGGGCGTGCTGCGTGACGCTTCCGCGGTGCGGCGCCTCTTCCGGCTGTCGCCGGTGGTGCTGCTCAGTGCGGCGCTCGCGCTGCTGCTGGCCGGGTGGGCCGCGGTGGCGTACGTGCGGTCCGACCGGGGCACCCCGGAGTGCCAGGAGCGGGTCCGGCTCCGGGTCGCCGCGGCTCCGGTGGTCGCGCCGGCCCTGGACCGGATCGTCCGGGCCAGCTTCGGCAGCCGGCCCTGCGTGTCGATCGCGGTCGAGGCCCGGGAGTCCGCCACCGTCGCCGCGGAACTGGCCAAGGGCGTGGACGCCGCCGACGCCTGGGTGCCGGAGTCCACGTTCTGGCTGCGCCGGGCCCGCGACGCCGGCGCGTTCGAGGTGCCGTCGCAGGGCACGTCGGTGGCGAGCACGCCGGTCGTGCTGGCGGTCACCGAGCCGGCGGCGCGCCGGCTGGGATGGCCGGCGAAGCCGCTGACCTGGCGTGCCCTGATCGGCCCCGCGGCGCGTTCCGTCTCGGTGGGACTGCCCGACCCCGCCGCCGATCCGGCCGGCGTCGGGGCGGTGCTCGGGGTGCGCGGCCTGGCCGCAGGGGAACGGAACCCCGCCGCGTCGGCGGCGGCGGTGCTGCGCCGGCTGGCGAACCGGACGTTCACCCCCGGCCCCGGCGGGGCCCTGCCGGCCGGTTCGGGCCTGCCGCGCAAGTCCGACGCCGTGGCGGTCAGCGAGCAGACCGTGCTCGGTTACAACGCGCTGGCCACCGGCGACAAGCTGGTCGCGGCGTACCCGGAGGTCGCCGTCCCCGCGCTGGATCTGCCGTACGCGGTGCTGCCCGCCGCCCGCGGCCCGGTCCGCGACGCCGCCGCCGGCCTCCTGACCAGCCTGCTCACCGTCGAGGCCCGGGACACCCTGACCAGGTACGGCTTCCGCACCGCGGCCGGGTTCCCGCCGGCGGTGCCCCGGGACGGCCGGCTCTCGCCGGAGGTACGCGAACCGGCCCCGCTGCCCGCCGACGAGGCCGTCACCGACGCGCTGACCGGCTGGAGCGGCGTGCAGCGCAGCGCCCGCATCCTCACCGTGCTGGACGTCTCCGGTTCGATGGCGGCCCAGGTGCCCGGCTCCGACGAGACCCGGCTCGGTGCCACGCTCAAGGCGGCCCGGGAGGGCTCCGGCCTGCTGCTCGACAACACCGAACTCGGGGTGTGGGTCTTCTCCACGAAGGTCGACGGCGACCGGGACCACCGGGAGGTCCTGCCCGTCGGCCCGCTGGGCGCGCAGCGGGAGCGGTTGGCCGAGCAGTTGGCCGCCGTACGGGTGAAGCCCCAGGGCGGCACCGGGCTCTACGACACGACGCTGGCCGCGTACCAGAACGGCCGACGGCACTGGACGCCCGGGCGGATCAACCTGGTGCTGATCATGACCGACGGGCGGGACGAGGACGGCGACAGCATCGGCCGGTCCCGGCTGCTGGCCGAGCTGGCCGAGTTGCAGGACCCGCGCCGACCGCTGCCGATCGTCTTCATCGGGCTCGGCAAGGACGTCGACCCGGACGAGCTGAAGATGATCACCAAGGTCACCGGCGGGCAGGTGTTCCGCACCGAGCAGCCCAGCGGCATCCGGCAGATCTTCTTCTCCGCGCTCGCCGACCTGAGCTGCCTGCCCCCGGAGTGCCGGCGGTGACGCTGGTACGCCGGTTCGCGCGCTCGGTCCGCGAGGCGCCCGGCACGGCCCTGTCGCTGCTGCTGCTCACCGCGATCGCGTTCGTCCAGCGGCCCGGGCAGGTCACCTTCGACACCAAGCTCGACCTCGCGGCGAACCCGGTGCACTTCATGGCCCGGTCGCTGCACCTGTGGAACCCCGAGGCCACTTCGGGGGAGCTGCAGAACCAGGCGTACGGCTACCTGTTCCCGATGGGGCCGTTCTTCGCCGGGGGGCAACTGCTGGGCGTACCGCCGTGGATCACCCAGCGGGTGTGGACCGCGCTGCTGCTCGCCGCCGCGTTCTACGGCCTGCTGCGGCTGGCCCGGGCGCTGGGCATCGGCACCGAGCCGACCCGGTACGCCGCCGCCCTCGCCTACGCGTTGGCCCCCCGGATGCTCACCGAGATCGGGGCGCTCTCCTCCGAGACGCTCTCCGCAGCGATGCTGCCCTGGGTGCTGTTGCCGCTGGTCCTGGTGCGCCGCATCGGGTCGCCGAGAAGGGCCGCCGCGCTCTCCGCGCTGGCCGTGCTCGGGATGGGCGGGATCAACGCGGCGGTGGTGCTGCTCGCCCTGCTGCTGCCCGGGGTCTGGCTGCTCACCCGCCGCTGGGACCGGGAGCACCGGCGGCTGGTGGCCTGGTGGTGCCTCTGCGTCGTCGGGGTCTGTCTCTGGTGGATCGTCCCGCTGCTGCTGCTCGGCGAGTACAGCCTGCCGTTCCTCGACTACATCGAGTCGTCCACCACCACGACGGCGGTGGCGTCGCTGTTCCAGGCGGTGCGCGGCACCAACCAGTGGGTCGCGTACATCGTGCAGGGCGACCCGTGGTGGCCGGCGGGCTGGCTGCTGATCGACAACCCGGTGCTGATGACGCTCACCGCCGTGGTCGCGCTCGTCGGCCTGGCCGGGCTGGCCGGCAACCTGCTGCCCGAGCGCCGCTTCCTGGTGCTGGGCTTCCTCACCGGGCTGACCCTGCTCACCATCGGCTACGTCGGCAGCCTGGACAGCCCGATCTCCGCGCAGGTGCGGGACCTGCTGGACGGCCCGCTGGCGCCGTTCCGCAACGTGCACAAGCTGGACCCGGTGCTGCGGCTGCCGCTGATGCTCGGCTTCGCGCACGGCGTCGACGCGTGGATCTCCCGGCTGCACCGGGCCGGCGTCCGGCGCCGCCCGAGCCTGCGGCTGCGCCCGCTGATGTTGGTGCCGGTGCTGCTGCTGGTGCTGGGGGCCGCCGCGCCGGCCTGGCTGGGCCAGTTGCGGCCCGGGCCGGGCTGGTCGGACCTGCCGCCGCACTGGCGGGCGGCGGCGACCTGGCTGGCGGACCGGGACGCGTTCGCCCGGACCCTGATGGTCCCGGGCTCCGGCTTCGGCCAGTACGAGTGGGGGCGTTCCGTCGACGAGCCGCTCCAGGCCCTGGCCGGGGCGCCCTGGGCGGTGCGCCACCAGGTCCCGCTGGGCTCGGCCGGCAACACCCGGATGATGGACACCGTCGAGTCCGTCCTGGCCCACGGCCGGGGTTCGGCCGGCCTCGCCGACTTCCTGGCCCGCTCCGGGTTCCGGCACCTGCTGCTGCGCAACGACATCGACCGCACGCAGGTGGACGCGCCGCCGGTGGCGGCGCTGCGCCGGGCGCTCGCCGGGTCGCCGGGGATCGCGCGGGTGGCGACCTTCGGCAGCACCACCACCTTCGGCCGCACGCCGGGCAGCCCCGTCGACGAGGTCGCCGGTCCGCTGCCGGCGATCGAGGTGTACGAGGTGCGGCGTCCCGTGCCGGCCGCCTCGGCGGTCCTCACCGCCGACGTGCCGACGGTCAGCGGCGGGCCGGAGTCGCTGCTGCCGCTGCTGGAGCAGGGGCTGGTGGAGCGGGACCGCCCGGTGGTGCTGGCCGGCGACCGGGCCGGCTTCCGCGACGGCGCCGGCGACGAGTCGTGGATCGTGACCGACGGGCTGCGCCGCCGCGAGCGCGACATCGGCCGGGTGCGGGACAACCTCAGCCAGACGTTGACCGCGGTCGAGGCGAGCCGGCAGGGCCGGGTCGCCCTGGACCTGCTGCCGTTCCCCGGCGACCAGCACCAGACGGTCGCCACCTACCAGGGCGTACGCGAGGTCACCGCCTCCAGCGCGCTCAGCTTCGTGGACAGCTTCGCCCCGGCCGACCCGTCGCACCTGCCCTTCGCCGCGATCGACGGCGACGAGCGCACGGCCTGGCATTCGGCGCCCCTGGCCGGGCCCGTCGGGCAGTGGCTCCAGGTCGACCTGGACACGCCCCGCGAGGTGTCGAGCGTGACGCTCGCCTTCGTCGACGACCTCGGGGTGGGGTGGCCGGTGACGCGCTTCCGGGTCACCACGGACCGCGGCTCGGTCGACCACGAGGTCGCCCGGTCGCTGGGCGCACACCCGTACTACACGCTGCCGGGCTCCACCAGCCGGGTGCGGATCACGGTGCTGGCGGTGGCCGGCGAGCGCCTCGACGGGGGAGTCGGGATCCGCCAGCTCGACATCGACGGCACCGATCCGCGCCGGGCGCTGCGCGTTCCCGCCGACACCCCGACCGGCTTCGCCGGCCCGGTCGCCTGGTCGTTCAGCCGAGGGCCGGCCGACCGGCCCGCCTGCTTCCCGGTCGCCGCCGGCTCCGGGTCGGACGCCGCGCCGGCCACCGGCTCCGGCCTGCGGCCCGCCGGGACGGTGATCCGGTGCGACCGGTTCCTGGCCCGGGTCGGCGAGGAACCGCTCGGGGTGGACCGGGTGTTCCAGAGCGAGGCGCCGGGCACGTTCCGGCTGGCCCTCACCGCCGTGCCCCGGCCGGGCGGGCAGTGGTCGCTGTCCGGCGTGCCGGTCCGGGCCGCCGCCTCGTCCCACCTGGCCGGTGACCCCGCCGTGGCCGCGTTCGCGGCGGTCGACGGCGACCCGGGCACGGCCTGGCTCGCCGACACCGGCGACCTGCGGCCCACCCTGCGGCTGAGCTGGTCGGAGCCGCGCCGGATCGCCCAGCTGCGGCTGCGTCCCGCGGAGCTGCCGGTCGGCTCGCTGCCGCGTTCGGTGGAGGTCCGCACCCCGGGCGCCAGCCGGGTGCTGCCGGTCGGCGCGGACGGCGTGGTCCGCTTCCCGGCGGTGCGGACGGACCGGATCGAGATCGTGGTGCGGGAGTCCGACGAGCGGGTGGCGGACCGGCGGGGCAACGGGTGGACGGCGACGGCCGGCATCGCCGAGGTGGAGATTCCCGGGCTGAAGGACCTGCTCCGGCCGGTCGCCGGCGCGACGCGCGTGGTCGAGCGGTGCGGCTCCGGGCCCGTCGTCGAGCTGGACGGGCTCCGCTACGACACGTCCGTCGCCGGCACCCTCGCCGACCTGCTCACCGGTCGACCGCTGCCGGTCACCGTCTGCGGCGCCACCGGCGCGGTGGTGGACCTGAAGGCCGGCGGGCACCGCCTGGCGACCTCGCCGTCGGCCGGCTTCCTCGTGCAGGACGCCGCGCTGCGCCCGGAGGCGGCGGCAGCCGCGCCCCGGCACCGCGAGGTGAGCGTGCTCGACTGGAACCCGACGGACCGGCGGGTGCGGGTCGCCGCCGGCGGCGAGGCGTTGCTGGTGGTACCGGAGAACGCGAACGCCGGCTGGGCGGCGACCCTGGACGGTCGGTCCCTCGCCGCCACGCGGGTCGACGGGTGGCAGCAGGCGTGGGTGCTGCCCGCCGGCGCGGCCGGCGAGGTCCGGCTGACGTTCGCGCCGGACCGGACGTACCGGGGCGGGCTGGCGGCCGGGGCGGTGACGGCGCTCGGGGTGCTGCTGCTGGCGCTGCTGCCGGTGCGGCGGCGCGCGGCGGCCGGCGCGGTGCCGGACGCGCCCGGTCCACTCCCGGCCGAGGGTCCCGCCTGGGTCGCCGGCGTGCTGCTGGTGGTGTTGCTCGCCGCGCTGGGCGGGGTGCTGCCGGTCGCGATCGTGCTGGCCGCGATGTTGCTGCGGCAGTTCGCCCGCCGGGCGCTTCCGGTGGTGGTGTTCGGCGCGCTCACCGTCGCGACGATGACGGCGGTGGCCGGCCGGCTCCAGGGCCACGGCCAGGACTGGGCGTACGGCCCGTGGGCGCAGGGCGCGATGCTCGTCGCCGTCGGGGCGGTCGTCGCCGCGGTGCTACCGGCTCCCGGTGCCGCGCCCGCCGAACCGGCCACCGGACCGACCGGCGCCGCCACCGGATCGACCGACACCGGACCCGCCGGTACCGCCGCCCGATCGACCGACACCGTCACCGGACCGACCGACACCGGACCCGCCGGACCCGCCGGACCCGCCGGACCCGCCGGACCCGCCGGACCCGCCGGACCCGCCGGACCCGCCGGACCCGCCGCCGGGCCGGTCGGCGGGGACGGGGCGCCGGCGGCGAGGCCCGGCGTGGGGACGGGGGCGGCCCGCGCGTCGGATGCGCGAGATGTGCCGCCGGGCCCGGACGCGGGGCCGCCGGCCGGGACCACGGATCGGGACGACGACGGGACGGTGGCGCGATGAGCGCAGCATTCGAGGAGGCCGGTGGGCCGGCGGCCCGCCGCAGGTTCGCCACGCTGGGCCGGTCGGTGGCCCTGTTCCGGGCCTTCCTGGTCGAGCAGACGGACCCGGACCACTTCTACGGGCTGCTGGCCGAGGACTCCGTCCGCCAGGTCGCTGGCTACACGCCGCTCGCCGGGCGGACCGTGCTCGACGTGGGCGGCGGCCCGGGCTACTTCGCGGCGGCCTTCCGCGCGGCCGGGGCGCACTACGTGGGGCTCGACCCCGACGTGGGGGACTTCTCGGCGGCCGGGGACTCGGTCGCCGGCATGCTCCGCGGCAGCGGCACCGCCCTGCCGGTCCGCTCCGGCGCGGTGGACGTGGCGTTCTCGTCCAACGTGCTGGAGCACGTCTCGGAGCCCGCCCGGATGCTCGACGAGATGGTCCGGGTGACGCGCCCGGGCGGCGTGCTCTTCGTGTCCTTCACGCCCTGGTTCTCGCCGTGGGGCGGGCACGAGACCGCGCCGTGGCACTACCTCGGCGGCGACCGGGCCCGGCGGCGCTACCAGCGCCGCAACGGCCGCCCCCCGAAGAACCGGTTCCGGGAGACGCTCTTCCCGACCTCGATCGCCGACACGCTGCGCTGGGCCAGGGGCAACGCCGACGTCGAGGTGCTGGACGCACTGCCCCGTTACCACCCGTGGTGGGGGCGGTGGGTCATCCGGCTTCCCGGCATCCGGGAGGTCGCGGCCTGGAACTTTCTGCTCGTCCTGCGTCGCGTGGGGACGCGACCGGCCGGCGCGGCGGAAAAAACAGAGCTGACCGGGGGGTCGCGGTGCTAAGTGACTAGGTAGTAACCTCGCGGCCATCCCTCATCGACAGCGGCGAAACTCAACTCCTCCGGGGAGGAAGAAGATGAAGCACCGCGCCATAGGTGCCGTGCTGTTTGGCGGCGGCATACTGCTCCTGGCGCTGGCCGCCGGGCTCGTGCTCGTGGTCAAGCCCGCGGTGGCGAAGCTGCCCTACGATCTGGAGGCGTCGACCTCGGTTGCCGAGGCGAAGGGTGCGACCTTCCTCCAGATCACCAACGGCAACATCGCGATCAACCGTGCCGACCTGAAGTCGACCATTCGCGTCTCGCCCGACGCGAAGACGACCGACGACCTCTCCGGTGACCTCGACGGCAAGGCCGTCGTCTGGCAGGTCGGCCAGACCGTCGAGCGGACGGACACCAAGGAACTGGTCAGCGCGTACGGGCTGGCGCTGGCGCTCGACCGGGTCTCCGGCGCCGCCGTGGAGTGGAACGACCAGTACCTCGACGACACCGGCACGCGGGAGAAGGTGCAGTTCTCCGGCCAGATGTACAAGTTCCCCTTCGGCGCGGAGAAGAAGACCTACCAGATCTACGACCGCGACGTGCGGGACGTCCGTCCGGCCGAGTTCAAGGGCACCGAGGTCATCAAGGGCATCGAGTCCTACCGCTACGAGCAGGTGATCACCGAGGAGCCGCAGAAGCTGGCGGAGGAGCGGGTGAAGCTGCTGCTCGGCGCGCTGGCGCCGGGCGCGAGCACCGGCAAGGTCCTCTACAGCAACACCCGGACCGTCTGGATCGACCCGGTGACCGGCGTGTTCCTCAAGGTGCGCGAGGTGCAGCGCAAGACCCTGGTGCCGGACGTCGGGGCGCCGACGACGCTGCTGGACGCGGACTTCTCGTACAACGACGAGACCATCACCGCCTCCGCCAAGCGGGCCGAGGACAACCGGCAGAAGCTGAGCATCGTCGGGGTGTACGTCCCGATCGGGCTGGCGCTGCTCGGTCTGGTGCTGGCCGCGGCCGGCCTGCTGGTGGCCCGGCGGGGTGCCGCGTCGGCGGTCGAGGCGCGGCACCGGGCGGACGCGGACTCGACGCCGACCTGGACGGACCAGCCGGCGGCGTACGACACCGCCGAGCAGCCGACCGTCGCCAACCCGGCGGTGCCGGGCCAGCGCCCGGCGACCGGCGAGGTGGAGCGGCGCTGACCGCGAGCGAAGGGGTGGACCGGCCGGTCCACCCCTTCGTCGTTCTGCCGGCCTTCGACGCGGCCGGTTCCGGCTTCGTTATTCAATCGTGACTCATCGATGACCTGGTTGCCGAGAGTGACGAATGCCTGGCTCGACTGTCCGCTTTCGCGGATTTTATCGGCCAATCCCGGGCCCGCATTCATCTACCGTCGGTCACGGCGTCGGCTCGGCGACCGCCTCCGGCGTTACCGCCCGGTAATCGAGGCCTTGTGAGGCGTGCGGCAGCGGGGCAGCATCATCGGCACATTCGTTACCCGTCGGTAACAGATGGTGGGATCCAGGTGCGGGGCCGGTGTCCCTCCGGCCCCGCACCGCCCCTCAGATTCGGGCGAGCGCCTTGCGCAGCGGGTCGAGCCCGAGCGAGCCCAGGTCGAGCGCCTGGCGGTGGAACTCCTTGAGGTCGAAGTCGGCGCCCTTGCGGGCCTTCGCCTCGTCGCGGGCCTGGAGCCAGATCCGCTCGCCCACCTTGTAGGAGGGGGCCTGCCCCGGCCAGCCGAGGTAACGGTTCAGCTCGAAGCGCAGGTTCTCGTCGGGCACCCGGCAGTGCGCGCGCATGAACTCCCAGCCCAGCTCCGGCGTCCAGCGCTCGCCCGGGTGGAAGCCGAACGGGTTGTCCCGGGGGATCTCCAGCTCCAGGTGCATGCCGATGTCGACGATCACGCGGGCGGCCCGGAACGCCTGCCCGTCGAGCATGCCGAGCTTGTCGCCGGGGTCGTCGAGGTAGCCCAGCTCGTCCATCAGCCGCTCCGAGTAGAGCGCCCAGCCCTCGCCGTGCCCGGAGACCCAGCAGAGCAGCCGCTGCCAGCGGTTGAGCAGTTCGGCCCGGACGGCGGTCTGGGCGACCTGGAGGTGGTGGCCCGGCACGCCCTCGTGGTAGACCGTGGTCACCTCACGCCAGGTGGAGAAGTCGGTGACGCCCTGCGGCACCGCCCACCACATCCGCCCGGGGCGGGAGAAGTCCTCGCTCGGGCCGGTGTAGTAGATCGCGCCGTCGCTGGTCGGGGCGAGGCAGCACTCGATCCGACGCACCTGCTCCGGGATGTCGAAGTGGGTGCCGTGCAGGTCGCTGATCGCCTTGTCGGCGAGCGTCTGCATCCAGTCCCGGAACGCCTCCTTGCCCTGGATGGTCCGGGCCGGGTCGGCGTCCAGCGCCGCGACCGCCTCGTCGACGGTCGCGCCGGGCCCGACGATCCGGGCGGCCACCGCCCGCATGTCGGCCTCCAGCCGGGCCAGCTCCTCGAAGCCCCAGGCGTACGTCTCGTCGAGGTCCACCCTGGCGCCGAGGAAGTACTGCGAGGCCAGCTCGTAGCGCTCGCGGCCGGCGGCCTGCTTCTCCCGGCCCAACGGGGCCAGTTCGGTGCGGAGGAACTGCCCGAACTCGGCGGTCGCCGCGGTCGCCGCCGCCGCGCCCCGGCGCAGCTCCGCGCCGAGGGTGCCGTCGGCGCCCAGCCGCTCGACCAGCCCGTGGAAGAAGTCGTCGCCGTCCGGGTCGGTCCAGATGTCGCACTGCTTGGCCACCTCGACCAGCTGCACCCGCGAGCTGACGTGACCGGCGGCGGCCGCCTCGCGCAGCGTCGTCTTGTAGCCCTCCAGCGCGCCCGCGAAGCCGTTGAGCCGGGCGGCGATGTTGGCCCGGGCGTCGTCGCCCTCGGTCGGCATCAGGTCGAACACCATGCGCACCTCGTGCAGGCCGCTGGCGATCACGTTGACCTCGCTGGCCGTCTCGCCGGCCTCGTGGCGGGCGAGGTCCAGGCCCAGCCGTTCCTGCATGGCGTCCTTGGCGATCCGCTCCGACTCGGATTCCGGCTCGGTCACGTCCAGGTCGGCCAGGGTGCGGCGGATCAGGTCGGCCTTGGCCGCGTACCCGTCGGGCGACAGGTCGTCGAGCTGGTCGTCGTAGCCGGCGATGCCGACGTAGGTGGCGCCGGTCGGGCTCAGCGGCGCCCAGTCGGCCACGTACCGGTTGGCGAGGTCATCGATTCGTCCCACGCTGCGACCCTACGCGACGCGGCGGCCGCGTTGTCGCGCGTGTTTGCGGTGTTCAGGGCAGCCGTCGCGGAAGCCGGGACCGGACCGGCCCGGGCGCGCCCTTCCCGCCCCCCGGCGGCGACGCCCCGGCGCCTGATCCCGAGCCGTGGGACGGCGGCTGTGGTGGTCGACACGGCGGCAGAAAGGGCGCGAGACATTGTCGTACGGCTGCGGCAGAGTGTCAGGGGTGACAGCGGACTTGACTCCTGACCGGGTGGCGTTGCGGAGCTGGCTGCCCGGGTTCGTCGCGCTGGCCGCGATCTGGGGCTCCAGCTTCCTCTTCATCAAGGTCGGCATCGAGGAGCTGCACCCGCTGCACCTCACCCTCTACCGCGTCTGCGCCGGCGCGCTGACGCTGCTGGTGATGCTCGCCGTCCTGCGGGAACGCCTCCCCGCCGAGCCCCGGGTCTGGGCGCACCTGACCGTGGTCGCCGCGTTCGGCGTCGCCGTGCCGTTCACGCTCTTCGGCTACGGGGAGCAGCGGGTCGAGTCGATGCTCGCCGGCATCTGGAACGCGACCACCCCGATCATCGTGCTGCCGCTGGCGGTGCTGGTGTTCCGCACCGAGCGGCTGACCGCGCGCCGAGCGGTCGGGCTGGCGCTCGGCTTCGTCGGCGTGCTGGTGGTGCTCGGCGTCTGGAAGGGCGTCGGCGGGGCGCACTTCGTCGGGCAGCTGATGTGCTTCGGCGCGGCCGCCTGCTACGGCGTCGCCATCCCCTACCAGAAGAAGTTCGTGGCCGGCAGCGCGCACTCCGGGCTCTCGCTCTCGGCGGCGCAGCTGCTGATCGCGGCCGCCCAGCTCGCGGTCGTCGCGCCGTTCGTCGCCGGGGCGCCGCCGTCGCCGACCGGCCTGTCGGCCGAGGTGTTCGCCTGCGTGCTGGCGCTCGGCGCGCTCGGCACGGGCCTCGCGTTCGTCATCAACATGCGCAACATCCGGGTCGCCGGGGCGAGCACCGCCTCCGCCGTGACCTACCTGATCCCGATCTTCGCGGTGCTGATCGGCGCCGTCGTCCTCGGCGAGCGACTCACCTGGCACCAGCCGGTCGGCGCGCTTGTCGTCCTGCTCGGCGTCGCCGTCTCGCAGGGCGTGTTCGGCCGGCGCAGGCCCGCCCCGGCCGACGACGTCCCCGCCCCCGCGCCGGTCGCCGCCCGTCGCTGAGCGGTCCCCGGCCCGAGGCGGCACCCTTGCCCGCGCATCCCGCCACGCCTTCCCGTAGGCGCGCCGTCCGACGGGTCGCCGTCAGGCCGCCGCGTGCCCGCGCGCCCAGTCGACCAGCCGGTCGGCGTCCCAGGTGTTGACCACCCGGTCGGCGGGCACGCCGCAGCGGGCGGCGCGCTCGCAGCCGAAGCGCTGCCAGTCGAGCTGGCCGGGCGCGTGCGCGTCGGTGTTGACGGCGAACTGGCAGCCGGCCTCCAGCGCCCGACGGATCAGCCGCTTCGGCGGGTCCTGCCGCTCCGGCCGCGAGTTTATCTCGACGGCCACGCCCCGCTCGGCGCACGCGGCGAAGACGGCGTCCGCGTCGAAGTCGCTCTCCGCCCGCGTACGCGGCCGGTGCGCCCGGTCGCCCGGCCCCTTCACCCCGGCCGGCCGGGACGACACCATCCGCCCGGTGCAGTGCCCGAGGATGTCCAGGTGCGGGTTCGCGATCGCGGTCAGCATCCGGCGGGTCATCCTGGCCCGATCGTCGTTCAGGCCGCTGTGCACCGAGCCGACGACCACGTCGAGGCGGGCCAGCAGCTTCTCGTCCTGGTCCAGCGACCCGTCGGCGAGGATGTCCACCTCGATGCCGGTCAGGATCCGGAAGCCCTCCGGCAGCGCCTCGTTGACCTTCGCCACGTGGTCGAGCTGGCGGCGAAGCCGGTCGGCGGTCAGCCCCCGGGCCACCTTGAGCCGGGGCGAGTGGTCGGTCAGCACCATGTACTCGTGGCCCAGCTCGACCGCGGCGAGCGCCATCTCCTCGATGGGCGAGCCGCCGTCGGACCAGTCGGAGTGGGTGTGGCAGTCGCCGCGCAGCGCGGTCCGCAGGGCGGTGGCCTCCGCGTCCAGGTCGGTGCCCTCGGTGGCGACCAGCCGACGCAGGTAGACCGGCTCCTCACCGGCGATCGACTCGGCGACGCAGCGGGCGGTCACGTCGCCGACCCCGGACAGCTCGGTGAGCTTGCCGGTGCGGGCCCGCTCGGCCAGCTCCCCGGCCGGCAGCGCGGCGAGGGCCGTGGCCGCCGAGCGGAACGCCCGGACCCGGTAGGTCGCCTCGTTCGCCCGCTCCAGGAGGAAGGCGATCCGACGGAGGTCGGCGATCGGGTCCCGGGCGCTCATTCCAAGGAAAATACGCCTCCGCGCCGCCGGTCGTCGGACGACCGGCGGCGCGGAGGGTCACGGGATCAGGAGTGCGGCAGCTTCACCAGCGACTTGTCGCCGATGCCGAGGGTGGTCGGGTTGTTCCCGATCGCCGACCAGACCTCCACCCGCACCGTGCCGTTCGACAGGTTGCCGAGGGCGCCGGTGGCGGAGTGCAGGCCGCTCTGCTGGGTGTAGCGCTCGTAGCCGGGAACCGGGTCGGTGGCGAAGTAGCGGTAGGTCTCCACCCGCTCCCAGCTGCCGTTGCCGGTCAGGTCGTAGGAGACGCGTACCTGCACCCCGTTGCCGACCGCCGTGCCGGCGTCGAGGAACAGGTCGAACGCGGTCTGTCCGCCGGCGTACGCCAGGTCCAGGCCCGTCGCGGTGAACACCTGCGGGTTGCGCGGCGTTCCGTCGTGGTTGGTGCCGCCCGCGCCGGCCACCGTGGCGGTCGCCGGGCCGCCGGCCGCGGCCAGTCCGCCGTTGGGCAGCAGGTACCGGGTGGGGAAGTCCGCCGGCGGCGGGGTGGTGGGCGGCGGGGTCGTCGGCGGAGCCGTGGTGGGTGGGGTGGTCGTGGGCGGGACCGTGGTGGGCGGGGTGGTCGTGGGCGGCGTCGTGCCGCTGACCCCGCCGGTGGCGGTGCCGCCGCTCCAGGTGTACGCCCCGCTGGTCGCCGTCTTTCCGGCGGGCACGTCGAGCCGGGTGCCGTCGGAGAAGGTGACCGTCAGCGGTGCGGCGGTGATGTTGCTCGCCACGTAGGTGCGGGCGCCGTTGCGCTGGAACACGGCCGCCAGCGGGTGGTTGGCCGTGACCGGGGTGTGCACCGTCCCGAGCGCCGCGAGGTTGCGGATCCAGTGGAAGGTGTGCGCCCGGCTCTCGCCCTCCTCCGGCGTGTACCCGGGGTTCGCGCGCAGCTTCGCCAGCGCGGCGTCCGGGTCGCCGAGGGCCAGGAACTGCCAGTGGATGTCCTGCCACACCGTCGGCTCGCCGCCGTTGTTGCGCACCAGCTCCTGGTAGTTCGCCCGGTTGGACGCCGGGTACTGCCCGAGGTAGAGGTGCCCGCCGGTGACCGGGAGCATGTTGATGCCCTGGATCATCTCCGGCTCCGCGCTGAACCAGGTGGCGTACGCGCCGCCGTCACCCCAGACCATGCCGACCGTGGAGTGCCCGAACGCCGCCGGGTAGTTCTCTCCGGTCACGTCGAACCAGTACTCGTGGATCGCCGCGGCCTGGGTCGTGTGGATGAAGATGCCGGCGTCCCGTACGGCGGTGTTGCCGGTCGCCTGCCCCCACTGGATGAGGGCGTTGGCGAAGTTCATCCCCTCCGACGAGGACTCCTGGTTGTTGCCGGCGTGGAACGAGCCGTGCCCGGAGGCCCAGTCGTGCCCGGCGTAGATGTCGAAGTCGCGCAGGTACGGGAAGCGGTTGTCGGCGCGGTCGTAGTTGTTCGCGTCCCGGATCAGCAGGTCGATCATGCCGCCGTACTGGTCCTGCCGGGCCCAGGCCGGGTCGAACTTGGCCAGCGTGGCGGCGGCGGCGATGTAGTAGCCGTAGTGGAAGTGGTGGTCGTTGAGCTCCTGGTCGGAGCCGTACGACGCCGGGTAGCCGATCAGGGTTCCCCAGTTGCGGTCGTAGTGGAAGACCTTCGAGGTCTCCCCGGGCGAGGCGGTGAGCCAGTCGGTGAGCGTGCTCCGGATGGCGTTCAGCGCGGCGGTACGGGTCTCGGCGTCGCCGACCTGGTCGGCGATCTCGGCGATCCGGGCGGCCCGGCCCAGGCCCTTGCCCGTCCAGTAGGTGTCGCCGCCGCGCTGGTCCATCGGGTTGCCCCGGACGGCCGCCAGGTGGCTGCGCAGCGTGCTCAGGTCCGCGCCGTTGCCGGTCGCGACGGCCGGCACCTCCGGCAGCACCCCGTTGAACCTCATCGAGGTGCGGAACGCGTCCACGCCGGTGAGCACCTTCATCCGGCCGCGCGCCGACGGGTAGGTGAGCGCGAGCGGGGTGGCGCCGGTCAGCGACCGCCACTGGTGCGGGTACAGGCTGACGACCGTCCGGTTCGCGGTGCCCTCCCGGGCGGTCGTGGTCAAGGTGTACGTGGTGTTGACGGTGCTGGTCGCCGGGTCGTACGCGTACGAGACGCGGGTGCCGGTGACGTGGGCGTGGGCGTACCGGCCGTAGGTGGCGGCCAGTTCGGCGCGGGACGCGGCGTCGGTGCTCGGCGTGGTGGGCAGCAGGGCGACCGAGAAGTAGCCCTTCCCGGCGAGGCTGGACGTGATCCGCCCGCCGTTGACGGTCCAGGTGGCGCCGGTGGGCGCGTACGCGACGTAGTCGTGTCCCCGGACGGTGAAGCCGATCGTGGCGCCGCTGTTCGACCAGACCGTGGCGCTGCCGCCGGTGGCGTTGACCAGCGCGTCGCCGCCGCTGGTGCGGAAGTACGCGAACGGCAGGCCGTGGCCGATGGTGGCGCGCATGGTGCGGGCGCCGTCGTTCCAGTAGGGCGTGACCGTCCAGTCGGTCCAGCCGTCGACCTTGACGACCGGGGCGCCGAGCGCGGCCACGCCGACGCGGATGTCCTCGGCGTACGCGTACTTGAACTCGCCGACCCCGGTCGCGGTGCCGGTGATCGTGGGGGTGGAGGTGGCCGACAGGCCGAGGCCGTCGCCGAAGGGCTGGTAGGAGACGGGGTGCGCGTGCAGCGGCTCGCTGTAGGAGCAGTTGGTCCGCTTCCACAGCAGCGACGACCACCAGTCGTTGGTGGGGATCGGCCCGGCGGGGGCGTCGGCGGTGGCGAACTGGCGGGGGTTGGTGGTCATGTCGCCGCAGCCGGTGGGGAGGGGGCCGACGCGGTCGGTGGTGTAACTGCCGGCGCCGACGGTGGCGGCTTCGGCGGGGGTGGTGGCGACGACGGCCAGGCCGCCGAGCGCGACGGCCAGGGCGGAGGTGGCGGCCACGGCCCAGTTGCGGCGGGTCGGGGGAGGTTTCACGGTTCCTCCGGTCGGGAGTGCCGGTCGGATACGGAAGCCGACCGGCGGGGGTGAATTGTGAAGAAAGTTGCTTCAGAGAGCGCTCTCTTGCCGCCGGACGCTAGCCCAGCGGCGAGACTTCCGTCAATGTTTCCGGGCGGTGAACCGCTGATGCCGACAATCGTCGCGCCCGGCCCGGCCCTCGGGCGGCCCTCAGACAAGCTCCGGTCACCGCCCGCCTCCGGGCCGGGTCAGCCCGCCTTCGCCGGGCCATCGGGCCGGGTGAGTTCGCCGTCGCCAGGGCCTTCGGGCCGGGTCAGCCCGTCGTCGCCGGGCCTCCAGGTCGGGTCAGCCCGTCGTCGCCGGGGCCTTCGGGCAGCCGTGCCGGCGGTGCCAGGCCGACACCTCGGCGGCCGGCTCGCGGTTGCCCTTGCGCCGCCACGAGTTCAGGTAGGGCGCCGGCCAGACCACGCCCCGCCGGATCCACCACCCGTCCCGGCCGGTGCACGGCGGGGAGATGCCGAAGTGCAGGTGGCAGACGTTGTTGGCGTTGCCCGTCCGGCCGACCGCGCCGAGCCGCTGCCCGGCGCGCACCCGCACCCCGGCGTCGATCCCGTCGGCGATCCGGCTCAGGTGCGAGCCGTAGTAGCGCACCCCGTCGTCGCCGAGCAGCGAGACCGACAGCCCGCCGTTGTGCGGCCCCCGCGGCCCGCGCCGGTCGAACCGGTCCACCCGGCTGACCTCCAGGATCACGCCGTCGGTCACCGCCACCACCGGCTCGCCGCAGTCGGCGAAGATGTCCGTCCCCGGGTAGGCCGAGTGGGTCGGGTGGTAGGCGACGTCGGCCGCGCGTACCGGGAAGACGTGCGGCAGCCCGGCGCGGGTCGGCGCCGCCGACGGGCCGGTCGGGGCGACGGGGGTCGGGGCAGCGGGCGGCGGCGTCGGCTGCGCCGCCGTGGCCGGCAGGCTCGGCCGGGGAGTGCCGGGCGCCGTTCCGGGCCGGCTCGTCGCGCAACCGGCGGCCAGCGCCGGCACGAGCAGCAGCAGGACCGGGTACGCCGGACGCGCGCGGCGGCGTCCGATCGTCGGCGAGGGCATCCGGACATCCTGACAGAGTCGGTACGGTGGGACGAGGTCCACGGCGGAGGGAGGGGTCGGTGACGACCGGACGGTACGCCTACCCGCCGGAACCGGACTTCCGCCCGGCGCCGCGCGCCCCCTCGGGGCTCTTCCCGGCCGGGCCGCCGTCGCGACCCACCTACCGCGAGCCGCACCCGGTCACCGGCGCGGGCGTCGCCGCGGGCGGCGGTGCGGCCACCGCCTGGCTCGTCCTGTTCGGCCTGCTGGGCCGCAGCGTGCCCGAGTACGCCTGGTGGACGCTGCTGGCCGGCGCGCTGGCCTGGCTGGTCGCGCTGCTGCTGGTGCGGGCCGGCGATCGGGGGGTGGCCACGGGCATCGCCATCGTCACCGCCGGCGGGTGGAGCATCGCCGCCGCCGTCGTGGCGGTCCGCTGGGCGTCGAGCGGAGACTGGCCGCTCTGGTAGCTCTCGACGCCGACGTCCGGTTCGCGGCTGCGCTGCGTCGCGGGCCGGCTGCGCAGCGAATCCCGTCTTGACGTGGCCGCTCGGACTCGGCACCCTCGGCGGTATGGCCTGGACCACTCCGCGGCTCGACCCCGAGCGCAGCCGTCGTCGCCAGCAGCTCCTCGCCGAGTTGGCGGGCGCCCGGGCGGTACGCCAGCGCGAGCGGCCGCAGCGGGTGCGCAGCGAGCGGCTGCGGGAGCTGATCGCCACCCGTCGCCGCATCGCCGGCTGACGAGTTTCCCCAGGATTGGTCGGCCCTTCGGGGCGTTGACCGGTCGCCTGCCGACCCGACCGGCTAACGTGCACGCGTAACGGGTCGGGGTGCCGAGGCTTTTTGGGGGGACCGTGTCGTACTTCGCTGCGGCGGTCGTGCGTGACGACAGTGGTTGGACCGCCGCCGAGGTGAACCTGCGGGGTGTCACCGACGTTGACGACGTCGCCGACCGGCTGCGCGACGTCGACTCCGACGCCGACCTGTCGCTGCTCTTCGTCGAGGCGGACGACGCCTACCTGGTGATCCTGCGTCTGGACGAGGGCGAGGACCTGCGGGTCTTCGGCTCCGACTCCGCGTACGCGGAGGAGTCCCGGCTGGGCGCGCTGCTGGTCGGGGACCTGAAGACCTCGGTGACCGGGCTCGACGACACCGACGAGCCGCGCCCGGCCGCCTCCGGCGACGAGGAGACCGAGCAGCCCGCGGTCGACCCCGAGGCCGACCCGGTCGGCGACGCCGACATCCTGGCAGACCTGGGCATCTCCGCGCAGAAGCTGCTCAACCTCTGCGCGCACGAGGGCATGATGCCCGCCGACGTCACCGCCGAGGTGTGCCAGGTGCTCGGCTGCGCCGACGAGGTCGAGGAGCTGCGTGAGGTCTGACGGGCCCGGGTCCGTGGGGCCGGGACGCGTGGGGCCGGGACGCGCGGGGGCAGGCGGCGGCGAGCCGGCCGACGCCACCGATCCGGCCCTGGGGACCGTACGGCCGGGGCAGCCGACCCCGGGTTCGCCCGGCCGGGTCGGGCCCGGCGCGCGGGAAGGGCTGGCCGACCCGGACGGCGCCGGCCGGCGGCAGCGGCACGAGGTCTGGATGCGCCGGGCGCTGGAGGTCGCCGTCACCGGTCCCGCCTCCGCCGGCCCGGGCGACGACGAGGGCGGGCCCGACGACATCCCGGTCGGCGCCGTGCTCTACGGGCCGGACGGCGCCGAGCTGGCGATCGGGCGCAACGAGCGGGAGCTGACCGGCGACCCCACGGCGCACGCCGAGGTGCTGGCGTTGCGCCGGGCCGCCGAGCGGCTGGGCCGCTGGCGGCTCGACGGCTGCACGCTGGTCGTCACCCTCGAACCCTGCACGATGTGCGCGGGCGCGCTGGTGCTGGCCCGCGTGTCCACTGTGGTCTTCGGCGCCTGGGAGCCGAAGACGGGGGCGGCCGGATCGCTCTGGGACGTGCTGCGCGACCGCCGGCTCAACCACCGGCCGGAGGTCTACGGCGGCGTGCTGGAGCCGGAGAGCGCCGCGGTGCTGCGCGCCTTCTTCCGCTGACCCGCCGCCTCTGCCCGGCGGGGCGGGACGCGGTTCGGCTCCCTCGCTCAGGCCGGGGCCGGGGCGGGGCGAAGCAGGGTCGCGGCGACCGCGCGGGCGGCCTCGGTCCACGGGGTGGGTCGCCGGGTCGCCGGGTCGAGCCGGACGATCGCCCGCCGGCCCTCGGCGTAGACGGTGCCGCCGTCGGTCGAGCGGAACCGGTAGGCGTACTCGGCGCTGCTGGTGCCGAAGTGTTCGAGCCAGAAGTGCACGGCCACGGGCCCCGTGCCGGTGATCGGGGCGCGGTAGGTGATGCTGAACTCGCGTACGGCGTGGAACGCGTCGGGGGCGATCTGCCGCCCGCCCGAGAAGGAGATGCCCCGCTCCGCCCAGTACGGGGTCAGCGCCCGCTCCAGCAGCACCGCGTAACGCGCGTTGTGCAGGAGGCCGAGGGCGTCGAGGTCGTCGAAGTGCACCGTGACGTGCTCCACGTGACCGAACTCGACGGCCGGCTGTTCGATGATGGCGTGGCTCATGGGTGGCCTTCCGTTAGCAGGGTCGGATCGGGGCACAGCGCCCGCAGGCGGTTCAGCAGGCCCTGGCGGGCGTGCCGGTAGGTGGTGTCGGGGTCCAGCAGCCGGGAGCGCATCGCGGCGGCGATCCCGAGCGCGTCGATCTCGTACGCCAGCTCGGCGACGTCGGTGTCGGCGGGCAGTTCGCCGGCGTCGACGGCCTCCCGGACGAGCCGTTCGAGGAACGCGGTCCAGCGGCCGAACACCTCGGCGAGCCGGTCCCGGACCGGGCCGGGTCGGGCGTTGTACTCGAAGTCGGTGCTGGCGAAGAAGCAGCCGCCGGGGAGCACCCGGGCGGCGTAGAAGTCGATCCGGGCCCGGTGCAGCGCCCAGAGCCGCCGCACGCCCACAGGCGCGCGCAGGGCCGGCGCGACGATCAGCTCCTGCCACTGCTCGACCGCCCGGTCGACGGTGGCGAGTTGGAGTGCCTCCTTGGAGCGCCAGTGCGCGAAGAGGCCGGACTTGCTGACCCCGAGCGAGTCGGCGAGCTGGGCGAGGGAGAGCCCGTGCAGGCCGACCTCGGTGGCCAGCACCACCGCGGCGTCGAGCGCGGCGGCGCGGGTGCGGTCTCCGCGCGCCAGGCGTCCGTCGACTGTCATGGGGAGGAGACTAATGAATGTGCACGACCGGTCGTATAGTTTTTCCGCGTGACGGTGGTCACCCGTCCCGCGCCGAGGGCCCGGGCGGAAGCACGCCGAGACGACGCCGCCCCGCCGAACCGGAGCGGCTCGGCGGGGCGGCGGGAGACGCCGGAGGGTCAGGCGACGATCGTGTCCAGGGCGATCTCGACCATCTGGCTGAAGGTCTGCTCGCGCTCCTCGGAGGTGGTCTTCTCGCCGGTCTTGATGTGGTCGCTGACGGTCAGCACGGTCAGCGCGCGGGCCTTGAACCGGGCGGCGATCGTGTAGAGCGCCGCCGACTCCATCTCCACCGCCAGCACGCCGTAGTCGGCGAGCGTGTCGTAGAGGTCCGGGCGGTCGGTGTAGAAGGCGTCCGCCGCCAGGATCGGCCCGACCCGCATGCTGATCCCGCGCCGCTCGGCCACGTCGACCGACGTACGCAGCAGCCCGAAGTCCGCGACCGGGGCGTAGTCGATCAGCCCGTCGAAGCGCATCCGGTTCATGTTCGAGTCGGTGGACGAGCCGATCGCCGCGATCACGTCGCGCAGCCGCAGGTCCTCCGAGAGGGCGCCGCAGGAGCCGACCCGGATCAGCGTCTTCACGCCGTACTCGTTGACCAGCTCGTGGGCGTAGATGGAGGCGGAGGGCATGCCCATGCCGGAGCCCTGGACGGAGACCTCGACGCCGTTCCAGCGGCCGGTGAAGCCCAGCATGCCCCGGACGGTCGAGTAGCAGGTGGCGCCCTCGAGGTAGGTCTCCGCGATCCACTTGGCCCGCAGCGGGTCGCCCGGCATCAGGACCCGCTCGGCGATCTCTCCCGGCTTCGCGCCGATGTGCGTACTCATGGCAAGGATCCTGCCAGGCCGCCCCCGGGGATGCCGGTTCGGCGTCGGAACCCGGCGTCCTGTACCCTCGTCGGCGGTGGCGTGTCCGAGTGGCCTAAGGAGCACGCCTCGAAAGCGTGTGAGGGTTTACGCCCTCCGCGGGTTCAAATCCCGCCGCCACCGCTCGCTGAACAGGCGGAACGCCCGGCGACTCTCCATGAGTCACCGGGCGTTTCCCTGTCGTGGTCTCAGTTTCGGTCTCAATTGTCCTCACGACGCCTTGCTGAGCACCCCGGCCCCGCCGTCGTCCGGGTCGTGGTCAGCCGTCGGCGCGGGCTGCCAGAGCAGACCACCGACCCGCTTGGCCACGTCTCGTCGGACCTGTCCTGTGAGGTGCTGGTAGCGCCGGGCCATGCCGGAGTCCGACCACCCCATGATGCCCATCACGGCACGCTCGGCCACGCCGAGAATCAGCAGCACGGTTGCCGCCATGTGCCGGGCATCGTGCAGCCGCCCATCGCGCAGTCCGGCGCGGGTTAGCAGCCGCTTCCATTCGGTGTAGTCGGTGCGCGGGTTGACCGGGCCGCCGGTCGGCGTGGTGAACAGATAGCCGGTATCCGCCCAGAGCTGCGCGGCGGTCTCGCGCTCGGCGTCCTGTTCTTTCCGGTGCTGGCGTAGCAGGGCAACCAACGGATCCGGAAGGCCGATACTGCGCCGACCGGCCCGCGATTTCGTGTCGGCGGTTTCCGCGCGTAGTGGCTGCCGGTCCGGGCAGTGACCGCCAAACTTCCGGCCGCACGGTTTCGTGCAACCGTGCTTCCATTTGGGGCGCTGCCGGGCGCGGCGAACGGTGAGTATCCCGCCGTCGAGGTCCATGTCATCCCATTTCAGGCCCAACACTTCACCCTGCCGCAATCCGAGCGCCAGCGCGATTTCCCATCGCGCACTGTTTCGGCGCTCGCTGGCGGCGAGCAATAGCCGCTGAACGTCCTCCACCGAATACGGTTCGACCTCTTCGTCTTCGAGGCGGGGAGCTTTCGCCAGACTGGCAGGATTGCGCACCAGGTGTTGCCGGCGCACCGCCTCGTTGAGTGCGGTCCGCAGCGTGCGGTGGGCCTGATGGGCGGTGGCGGGGGCGCTGCCGGCGGCCTGCATCTTGCGGGTCAGCTTCTCCACGTGCTCGGGTTGCAACTTCTCCAAGCGGTGCGCACCGAGTCCGGGAATCAGGTGCCGGTACACGGCGACCCGGTAGCCGGCGATCGTGTTGTCACGAACGGCCGGCGCGGCGATGTTCTCCACCCAGTGCGTCAGCCATGTCTTGACCGTCCATGACTGTCCCGCCTTGCGGACGGTGCCCTTGTCGCGGTCGCGCTCCAAATCGCGCACCTTGCGAGTGACGATGGCCTCGGTCTTGCCCCGAACGTGGCGGCGGTCGGGACTGCCGTCGTCCTTAATGCCGACCGTCACGCGGCCGTGCCAGTAGCCGTCGCTGCCCTGATAGATGCTCGATGCGCCGTTGGGCTTGCGTTTTCCCATAAGTTCCCCGTCTCTTTCAGGCAGCGTTTTCTAGCGCGGTCTCTTCGGTGAGTAGGTTCTGCACGTACTCGTCAAGGCAGAAGGCCGGAACGCGCCGGAGACGGCCGATCGTGACCGTGCGGATCTGACCGGTCTTGACGAGCGCGTACATCGTGGTGCGGCCGATGCCGGGCGGTGCTGCTCGACTTCGACGGCCCGGTGTGCAACATCTTCGCCAACTACCCGGCGCCGCAGGTCGCCGCCGAGTTGGTCGACGTGCTACGGCGGTGCGGCGTCGATGTGCCGCCGGAACTGGCCAGCGAGCCGGACCCGCTTGAGGTACTGCGCCGGGCCGCGGTGGTCGGAGACCGGCGGGTCACGGAGGCGGTAGAGGACGCCTTGTGTTCAGCCGAGTGTCGAGCTGTTAAGACTGCTGAGCCGACGCCTTTCGGTCGGGAGGTCATCGTGGCGGCGCGGCAGTCTGGGATGTCCGTAGCAGTGGTAAGTAACAACTCGGCTGGGGCTGTGAGTGCCTATCTAATGGCGCACCGGCTCGCCGCGCATGTCTCGCCGGTCATCGGCCGAAGTTATGCCGACCCGGATCGAATGAAACCCAGCCCTGAACCCATCCTTCAAGCGGTGCGAGCCGTTGGTGAACCGGCCCACCGCTGCGTCCTAATAGGCGACTCGCCATCAGATATTGCGGGCTCCCTCGCCGCAGGCGTAAAGGTCATCGGCTATGCGAACAAAGCTGCCAAGGCGGATTCGCTGCGAGTAGCAGGGGCGGATGCTGTAGTTGACACCGTGCGAGAAATTGTCGACCGCCTATTGCTGGCATGAGAGGATCAATGAAGCATATGTAACCCAATTTTGCGGATTTACCTGATCTGTTCGTTTAGTATGCGGGTTCCGATTTGTGTAATCCTAGTGTCGTCAATGTGACACGCGGCGTGTCCGCCTGGCTTCGTCGACTTGAGGGAACGCCGAAACTGGAAACATTCGCTACAATAACACCACGCGAACCTCGTCTATGCGTGGGGGATGTGGATGGCAAACTACGGGTACCGGCTCTACACGTTCCAGATCGCCAATGGCGACAAGCGCAAAGCGGTCAACTTCAAGGACTGTAGTGGCGAGCACTATGTAGATGTCGCGCAACGCCTCCTCAAGTCCTTGTCGCAGCAAACCATGATTGGAGATGCTCCTCTCAACTCCACTGACGTCCTCGGTGTGGTCAACGACCAATCGCAGGGCGACGTACAGCGCTACGTTGATGAGCCGGCTTTCCGCGTTGAAGAGGTTCGCGTAGTCGACAGAACGATCCGAGCGACGGTTTTGTCTGGCAAATTCGGTAGTCATGAAAAGGCGCTCAGTGCCGCTGGGGCGGAGCAAGACGCCGACATTCGGGACAAGGCCGCAAGTAAGCGATTTCGGCTCGTGTTGGCGCTACCTGATGACGGCTTCACCGGCATTCTCGCTGTGGAAGACATCAGCCGTTCGCAACCGGTTTCTGCTATCACTCGGTGGTTGCGGTGGAGTTCGCGGGGGGAGGCCGTGGCTAGTTCAACTCCCGATAAGGAGGCTCCATGGTGGCGGCCGATAGTTCACCCTCTGGCTGACGAAGCTCGTCTAATTCAGATGATTAGCGAGGGTAACGCTAACAAATTAGAACTCGTGAAGCTCTCCATTACCTCTGCCAGAACCAGGCAACAAGAACGCTTCCGCGTATCTGCCCCTGTGGTGGATGAAGGGATGGCGGCCCAGATTGCTCAGATCGTCAAGGGATGGATACGGCGCACGAGCGTGGCCGAAACCTCTGGCGAGGTGTCGGATTGGACGACAGATGAGGAAGCGGCGAAGCAGCTTGCGGCGGTTGTTGGTCCCGAGATCGCCAATTTGGACGTGGACGATGGTTGGGTGGTCCTGAGCGACGCCGACGAAAAAACAAAAAAGGTGAGCCCGACGAGAATGTCTGAAGTGTTCACTTATGCCCAGCCGCGCGGAGACAGAAGTGACACACCCACGTTCTACGCTTTGGTCAAACAGACGGCGCAGAGGCTCCAGGCGGCAGCCAACCTGACTATCGACTGGCCTGCGCAGTAGCTAGAGGGGGCGACCGGTGCTCAGCCGCTTCAACATCGTCCCAGTCCTGCGGGGTCACTGGAAGGGCTTGAGCGATGGGCGATACCGCACGTATCGTCCGGATTGGGTCGCCCGCTGCATCCTAGCTGCGCCCGTAGGCGTTTTTGTCCTCATGTTGTGGTCAGGTACAGGCTTGGCCGCCCCCACGCCGCTCCTGACCGCCGTGGCGCTTCTGGCTGGAGGCATGCTCAGCACCTTCACCCATCTCTCTACGCTTCGCCTCAAGCTGACCGAGTGGTTAGAAAAGTTCGATGATGGTGAGGATGCGCGGTTCGTGGTTGAGCGAGAGTCGCTCGACGAAACTGCTGCGCACCTGCTTGCAGGGTCACTCGTGTGTGCTATAGATGCGGCAGTTCTGGTCGTTGGAATGAACGTCTCTACCTCTGACCGGGGAGCCCTGGAGGGAATTTGGGCCGCTCTCGGCGGAGGGTTGAGCAGCTATATTCTACTCGTATTCATAATGGTGATGCCTCGGATGTATTCAGCATATGTTGAAATCAACAGCGTAAGCACTAAGCTGAGCGGCTTCTCAAAGGATCGTTGAGGTCGGCGAGTCCAGCGGGTCGCCTCCGGCCGACTAGTGGAGTCTCAGGCGCAAGCGAGTTAGCTAGCCGACCAGGCCCTTGCAGCGGTCTAAGTTGTGGTCTCATTCGCGGCAGTGCGGGGGTGTTCACTCCGGTGTGGCCGCAGGGCGTCGAGCCTGTTCACGGGCAGTAGCCTACGACGCCGTACGGTCGGGAAGTCATCATGGCTGCTTGGCAATCAGGAATGCTGGTGGCGGCGGTTAGCAACAATTCAGCTGGCGCGGTAACCGCTTACCTCGCGATGCGCAGGCTTGCCAAGTATGTGTCTCCGGTTGAATGGTCGACCATACGCCGACAATGAGAACTTCATCTTATGAAAAAATGCTGGCGATTCGGGTCGCCAGATCGGCAGCCCCGGAAAGTGTGGGAACCATCCCCTGAAGGCTGGAAAACAGAACCTTCATCCTCGTGCGGCTCGGGTTATCGGCCCTTGCCTCAGCAAGAAAGCCGTCGAGCACTTCGACTGCCTCATCGTTATTCGACGCCCTGACAATCTGCTCAAGTTCGCGCAGCGCTTCAACTGTGTCTGTTCCGTACCGACTACGATATTGCCCGACATTGGAGTTGACGATGATGCTCTTGCTGACCACGTTGGAATTGTCGCCAACTGAGAGGTATTCATTGTAAGTCACGACAGGATCGCGCTCCCTTAGCCGTTTGTCGCCTTCGGCCGTTACGGCAACCACCGTAAACGAGTTAAGGTCGGAGGACGGAATTTCGCCTTCAGAGGCAATTTTGAGCTGCCCCCATTTTATTAATGGTTTCACAATGCAGATTGCGTATCGCTCGTGCTCATTCATGCCGGAAGCGATTTCCCTAATGCTCAAAGAGTGATCGTGACCTCTGAAAACGATGTCGATTACCTGACGCTCCACAGTGTCGCGTTCGGAGTGGCTAAGGCTCTCGGCTCGCGCTTTAGCATCGCTTATGGCGGAACGTTCGCGGAAGTGGCCACGCAGAAAGAATGCAGCGACCACAATTAGGACTAGGACCCCAATGCAGTTCTCAAGAAAGCTGGTCTCCTCGGCTGCCGCTGATCCAGCCAGTGCATCATAAGCAAGGAGGGGTGACGTCATGATCTACCTTCTTATCGGGCGAGATCGAGTATCCCTCAGCGAGAGATGGGCACGTGTGTCGGATCAACGACTCTTGTGCCCAGGGAACGTGTGGTCTCAGTTGTGGTCTCGTTCGCTGCGATACGTCGGTGCCCGATGCCGTCCGTCGGAGAGTGTTGCGCCTGGGCGGCCATCCCGGGACGCATCTGGCGGGTGGTCGCAGACCTCGAAAGCGTGTGAGGGTTTACGCCCTCCGCGGGTTCAAATCCCGCCGCCACCGCTCGTGACAAGCGAGAACGCCCGGTCGATCCGCGAGGATCGCACCGGGCGTTCCGCTTGTGGCCCCGGTTCCCGGTCGGCGTCGACGTCGGCGCGGGCGGGGGCGTCCTCCGGGCGCCCGGCCTCGCCCGGTGCCGCGTGGCGTCATCGGCGGGCAGTCGCTCCGGAGCGCTACGCGCCCACGGTGGGAATGGGCCCCGGTTCGGCGATCGCGTGGATGAGGCGCTCCAGTTGCGTCGCGAGCTGGCGTTGCTCGGCGGCCGTGAGGGACGCCAGCAGCTCCCGCTCCCGGTCGAAGATCTGCCCCGCGACGTGGTCGATGAGGTCGCGACCGCCGTCGGTCAACTGAACCAGCACCCGGCGGTCCGGGCCGGGTGTCCTCGTCACCCACTCCTGTCGCTCCGCTCTGGTCAGGCGCTGGGAGATCGCCGCCGGCGTCACGAGGGTCTGCTCGGCGAGCTCGCGGGTGGAGAGGGTGTAGGGGTGGCCCGCCCGGCGGAGCGTGCCCAGCAGGTCCAGCAGGGCCGGGTCGATGTCCAGGGTGGCGAGCAGGCGGCGCCGCTCGTCGGAGAACACCTTGGCCAGCTGCCAGATGCGCGTCACGACCGCGATGGACGAGGGGTCGAGGTCGGGTCGTTCCCGTCGCCAGGCCGCCTCGATCCAGCCGGCCCTGTCGGTGCCTGTGCTCACCCGACCAGTGTACGTTAAGCTCTTAATAGCAACGTTTAGGCCTTAACGGAGGGCGTCATGTTCGTGGTCACCGGCGGTGGAACCGGCATCGGTCGCGCAGTCGCGTCGGCGCTGCACGAGCGGGGAGACAGGGTGCTGGTCACCGGGCGGCGGGCCGCCCCGCTGGCGGCTCTCTCCCAGGAGGCCGGGGGCGGGATCGAGTTCCTGGCGTGTGACAACTCCGACCCGGCCGACGCGCGCCGGCTCGCCGAGTCGGTCACGGAGCCGGTCGACGGGCTCGTCCTCTGCGCGGGCGGCAACCCGGCCATCGGCCGCCCCGAACCCGAGAGCCTCGCCGACGTCGCCGCCCTGCTCGACGAGACCATGGCCAGCAACGTCCGATCGGCCGCGCTGACCGTCGCGGCGCTGGAGTCCCGCCTGGCCGACGGGGCCTCCGTGGTGCTGTTCGGGTCGATCGCGGCCGAGCACGGGGTCGGGTTCTACGGGCCCGCCAAGGCGGCCGTCGCCTCCTACGCCGTGGGCCTGGCCGCCCGCCTCGGCACCCGGGGGATCACGGTCAACTGCCTGGCTCCGGGGTACGTCACGGACACCGAGTTCTTCCGTGGCGGCATGACCAGGGAACGGGAGGAGCAGCTTCGCGGGCAGACGATGACCGGTCGCGTCGGGGCGCTCTCCGACGTGGTCGCCTGCGTCCTGTTCCTCCTCTCGCCGCAGGCCCGCCACGTCACCGGCCAGACGATCCACCTCAACGGCGGCGCCGTCACCACCCGATGAAGGACTTCCTGCGCTCGTGGGTGCCCAGCGTGGTCGCGTCCGTGGGCACCGGAGCGCTGTTGTTCCTCAGCAGTTGGTGGCTGGCGACCCACGCCAACGGCCTCGTCCTCGGCTGGGTCCTTGGGGGGACGGGTGTCGTCGCACTGGTCACCAACGCACTCGCGAGCGGGTGGGTCGACCGCGCGCCCCGCCGACGGAGCGCTGATCGGCCTCGGGCACGCCCACTCGGTGGCACCCACGGCGCTGCTCCTGCTCGCACTGGCGCTCGGCGCCACCCTCCTGGCCGGCTCGACCCTCGGCCTCCGGCGCCGGACGGACACTCCACGGCCGGCACCGGCGGCCGGCCCGCAGATGTCGACCAGGCGGGTGTGGCGGTACGTCACCGCCCGCCCGGACCTGCGCTACCTGCTCGCCTTCGGCGCATGGAGCAACCTGGCCGTGTCGCCGGTGCTGGCGATGCTCCCCGCCTGGTACGGCGACCTGCTGGGCCCCGGACCGGCGACGGCCGTCTGGTCGAGCCGCGCCCTCGCCGCGTACGCCGTGGGAATGATCCTCGGCAGCGTCCTCATCGGCGCCCGCCCGGTCGAGCCCGACGGCAGCCGAGCGCTGCTGCAGGCGACCCTCGCCCACCTGTCGATCTGTGCGGGGCTCGCCGTCGCCTCGGCACTGGCGTCGACGTGGGCCATCGTCGTCGCCCTGTTCTGCGTGGGTGGGCTGTTCTCGATACTCGTCGCGGCGGGCGGTCAGGTCTGGCTGCACGCCGCGCCGGCCGAGGCCCGGGCCCGCATCCTCAGCCTGAAGCGACTCGTCGCCTTCTCCACCATCCCGCTCGGCACGGCGCTCATGGGCGCGGTGGGGAACCGGTTCGGCTACCAGCAGTCGACGGGTCTCTTCGCCGCGACCTCGGCGGCCCTCACGCTGGCGAGCCTCGTCAGTTGGCGGATCCGGGCCGGCGCCCGCGTGCGGACGTAGCCGCGGCCGGGCCCCCGGGATCAGCCCCGTCAGCGCGGGTCAGCGCGGTCAGCGTCGGTCGGCCTGCTCCGCGCGGTCAGCGTCGGTCGAGTTCCGACTCCAGCCGCTGGATGAGCGTCTTGCGGCCCTTGCCGTCGCGCTCGCGTCGCAGCGCCGCCCTGAGCTGGCCGGTGTCGAGGCCCCGCACCAGCTTGGTCGCCTCGGCGACCGGCAGCTCCGACAGTCGCGCGACCGACGTGGCGTCCCGGCGCGCCCGTTTCGCCGGCTCGGTGTTGGCGACGAACTGCTTGCCGGACTTCGACTCCCGGCGCTTCTTGGCGTCCGTCGCGCGCCGTTCCTTCTCGGAGAGCTGCTCCCAGGCCCGTTTGGGCAGGTAGCGACTCGTCTCGGCGCCGTGCCGCGCCCGGGTGTCACCTTCGCGGGTCTGCCACTTCTCGTTGCCCCAGCGCTGGAGGGACTTCTGCCGCTCGTCCTTCGGGCCCTGGTAGCCCCCGCCGCGCCGCTGGTACTCCTTGGTGAGCAGCTGCGACTTGCGCGCCGACCACTGCCCCGGCCTGCCGCCCCTGTCGGAAGCCATGATCTCGTCCTTGACCTGCTCCCGCAGTTCGGGCTTCGTGTACCGCGCCATGCCCGGGCGGTTACCCGGCGCTCGGCCGCCCATGCCTCGGGCAGCGCCGCGCACCGCCGAGCTACAGGAACCTCGGGCGGCGCCGCGCACCGCCGAGCTACAGGGACCTCGGGCGGCGCCGCGCACCGCCGAGCTACACGGACCACGGTCAGCGCGACGGCCCGACGGTCAGGTACGCACGCGGTCCTCGCCGACCGGGTCGGCGAGGACCGCGTGCACGTGTCAGCCCGTCAGCCAGCGCTCACGGCTGACCGGCCCGGTACGCGCCGATGATGGTCTGCTCGATGCCGCTGCCGGCGTCGCCCCGCGCCGCCACCCGCAGCGAGACCGCCCCGCCGGCTGCGGGTTGCGGCAGCCGGGCCTGGTACGTGCCGTCGCCGGAGCGGTCGACCCGCACGGGCTGCCAGCTGGCGCCGCCGTCGAGGGAGGCGGCCAGCGTGAAGGAGGTGACCGCCTGCGTCCGGACGCCGTGCGCCTGGCGCACGGTGAAGGTCGCCGTGCCGGCGGTGGGGTGGTTGGCCGCGTCCAACGGCAGGGCGTAGTCGACCGACAACAGCGGCAGCGGGACACTGCCGGTGCCCTTCGGGCCGGCCGACCGGAACGTCCAGGCGGTGGTGACCCGGGTCGACACCGGCAGGACCGCGCTGGTGTCGATGTCGTAGGTCAGCCGGTAGTCGGCGGCCCGCCGCGGGACGCTGAAGTCGGCGACCGCGGCGTCGACCCGGCCCACCGTCCGCCCGTCGCGCTCCAGGGTGAGCGTGCGGGCGATGTCGAGGTCGATGCCGTCGGCGAGGCAGTCGAACCTGCCGTGCTGATCGGTCAGCGTGACGAGTTCGACGTGCAGGTTGCCGCTGGTGCGGCGCGGCGCGAGCGGCTGGCACTCGCTGGGGGAACCGGCCGGGTGGTCGTACCAGTCGGAGCGCAGCGGCTGCCGGACCCACACCTTCTCCTGCCGGCTGCCCGGCGCGTACCGCCGCAGCCCCTCCTGGGTCACGACCCCCCGCCAGAACGCCTCGTCGACCCAGTCGAAGCCGGGCGACACGTAGTCGGTGCGGTCGCCGGAGAGCCGGTCGGTGGAGTTCTCGGCGATGAACACGCCCTCCGGGCCGAGCCCGTACCGCTTGTGCGAGGTGTCGTGCTCCGGCGCGTCCAGCTTGTGGAAACGCTGGTCGATCCGGGCGAGGGTGGCGTGCTCGGCGGCGGTCACCCGGTAGGTCGGATCCTCGGGGATGCCGTTTCCGAACGGGTGGACGAGGTCGTAGAGGTACGGGCTCCGCCCGCTGCCCGGCGCGTCGAGACCGAAGGCCGCGTACGCCTGGAAGGTGCCGAGGCCCGTCCCGTCGTTCGGCACCACGGACACGTTCCCCGCTCTGGCCGCGTCTCCCCAGGCGAAGGCGAGGTCGCTCCAGCCGGGGCCGCGGCGGGGCGTCTGCAGGTAGGTGAGGCCGATCGAGTTGGCCTCGGTGGCGACGCCGTCGACGCTCGCCGCGAGTCGCCGGGCCCGGGACAGGTCGAGCCGAAGCGGCGTGTCGCCCGCGACGTCCACGTCCGGATCGCCGGCCAGGACCGCGCGCTCGTCGCCCTCCGTCCAGGACATGAACGAGGCCATGACGCTGTACCGGCCGGCGGGCACCCGGAAGGTCAGCGTGTCACCGGGCTCACCTTCCTCGAGCCGGGCGTACACGGCCCGGTCGTCGAGATTGACCACCGCCACGCTGACCCACTTCATCGCGTCGTCCGGGGCGCCCGGGATCGCGGTCGTGGCGACGGTGAGATCATGGCTGGGCGGCTCCACGAGGAACGTCACCGGCGTACGCGACACCACGCCGTCGCCGACGCGGGCCGTGACGACGGCCGAATGGAGGCCGGGGCGGGCCGCGAACGCGGCGCGGTCGACGCGCAGCGTGACGCCGCCGCCGTCGCCCGCGGCGAGTCGCACCTGACCGGCCGACAGGGTGGCGGCGCCGGCCGGGCCCGGAACGCCGTGCCGGTCGGTCACCGCCACGTCGAGGGCGACCGAGGCCGCGCCGGTGCCGGTGTTGACCCACGCCAGTTTCGCCTCCGCCGTGCCGGACTGCGGGTGGGCGAAGGTGCCGAGGTGCACCACCGGCTGGGCGCTGACGAGGCCGGACAGTGCCCGGGCCGCGTTGAGCCGTCCGGCGCCGCTCGCGTACGTGTCGCCGTCGGCGATCCGATCGACGGCGCCCACCAGCGCGGCCTTGAGCTGCTCGGCACGCCAGTCGGGGTGGCGCTGGGCGAGGATGGCGGCCGCGCCGGCGACGTGCGGGGTGGCCATCGACGTGCCGGAGGCGGCGACGTAGCGCGCGTCGACGGCCCGACCCATGGTGGTGCCGGCGGCGCGGGCCGCGACGATCTCCACTCCCGGCGCGACCAGCTCGGGCTTCGCGACGTGGGAGTCGACCAACGGCCCGCGACTGGAGAAGTCGGCGAGCCGGTCGCCGTCGTCCACGGCGCCGACGGTCAGCGCGGTCGCGGCGGCACCCGGCGAGGAGACGGTGCGGTCGGCGGAGCCGGAGTTGCCGGCCGCGACCACGAACAGCGCCCCGGTCTGCCGGGACAGCGCGTCGAGCGCGAGCGACAGCGGGTCGCTGCCGTCGCTCGGCGCCCAGCCGCCGAGGCTCATGTTCACCACCGGGGCCCGGCTCGCCGCCCATTCCATCCCGGCGATGACCTGCGAGTCGGTGCCGTCGCCGTTGTCGTCGAGGACCTTGCCCACGACGAGGCGCGCGCCCGGCGCCACGCCCCTGCGCGTGCCGCCCGAGGCCGCGCCGCTGCCCGCGATCGTGGCCGCCACGTGGGTGCCGTGGCCGACCCGGTCGCCCGCGTCGCCGCCGTCGACGGTGAAGTCCCGCTTCTCCGCGATCCGTCCCGCGAGGTCCGGGTGGGTGGCGTCGACGCCGGTGTCGAGCACCGCCACCCGCGTGCCCTCGCCGGTGTACCCGGCGTCCCACGCCTGCGGCGCGGCGACCTGGCGCAGGTTGCGGTCCCACCGCTCCGTGGCCGCGGGCGTGCGGGGGGCCGGCTCCCGCCGCTCGGTGACGGCTGCCGGCGCGAGAGTGGCGCGTGGCGTGCGGGAGGCGGGCTCCTGCTCGGTGACGGCCGCGGGCGCGAGGGTGGCGCGCACCCGCCGATCCAGCCACACCTTCGGCGCGGGGCCGGAGGAGCGCACCGTCGCCGAGCGGGCCGACAACGACCGGACGAGTTCCGCGCCCGTCGCCTTGGGGCGGCGACCCGAGACCGCGGCGATGCTCGGCAGCGCGCGGGCTCCGGAGAGGCCCGCGACGAGCGGGTCGGTCGTCAGCCCGCGTGCGGTGCCACCGGGCCGGACGATGAGCGGCAGGTCCTTCCTGCGCCCGTCGTCGTACCCGTCGAGGATCAGCGCGGTCACGTCGAACAGGGCCGGGTCCAGGGTCCGCCCGACCATCGACGCCACCCGGGCCGGGACCACCCGCACGTGCCCGTCGGGGCCGCAACTGCGCCTCAGCACGCCGCTCCCGCCGGCCGGGCGCACGGTCACCGCCGGGCAGCCGGACGACGTCCCCCGTACGGTCACCACGTCGCCGGTCAGCAGCGTCACCGTGTAGGTCCGCCCGTCCGGCAGCAGTGACGGGGTGGCGGCGTCCGCCGCGCCGGTCGGGCGGCTCGCCTCTCCCGCGACGCCGACGCCGGACACCGCCAGCGAGGCCAGCAGTACCGCGACGGCGGGCAGTGCGAGCGTCAGCCGGCGGCCGCGCCCGCGTCTTCCGGGTTCATCCATGGAGACATTCACGCCCCTAAGAAGGGTCCGGCCGCCCGCCGGGTTGCCCGGACGGCCGAACCGGACCGGGCGCCGGCGCGGCACGCGACCCGACCGGTGGCCGTCCCGGCCACGGAAACCAACCCGTGGGGCGTGACAACCGGGCGGTCGCCCGCTGCCGTCTGAGGGGTGGTGACCCAGCGGAGGGACGAGCGATGCGCGATGGCACGGAGCAGGAGTACGTCGACTACGTCTCGGCGCGGATCCCCGCGCTCCGGCGGTTGGCGTTCCTCCTGGCCGGCGACGAGCATCGCGCCGACGACCTGGTCCAGCAGACCATCACCACGCTGTACGTGAAGTGGCGGCGGGCGCGCGCCGCCGACCGGATCGACGCGTACGTCCGGACGATGCTGGTCCGCACGTACCTGAGCGAGCGACGGCTGGCGTGGACGCGGGTCCGGCTGTTCCGCGAGGCACCCGAGCCGCCGCCGTTCGAGGACCACGGCGTGGAGGAGCGCCAGGTCGTCCGGGCGGCGCTGAGCCAGGTGCCCCGCCGGCAGCGGGCCGTGCTGGTGCTGCGGTTCTACCACGACCTGCCGGTCGACGAGGTGGCCGAGATGCTCGGCTGCTCGCCCGGCACGGTCAAGAGCCAGACGTCCCGAGGGCTGGCCACGCTGCGGCGCCTGCTCGGTGAGCGGGAGCTGGCAACCTACTCCGCCGTTAACTGAGGAGCCGATGATGTCATCCGAACTCGATCTGCTTCGGTCGCTCGACGACGAGCCGCGTACGCCCTCCACCGTGGACATCGGGCGCGCGATCGCGGCCGGACGCCGCCGCCGGGTGCGCGGCGTGGGCTACGCGGGCGCGGCGGCGGTGACCGCGCTCGCCGTCGCGGGCGTCTCGGTCGTGGGCGGGGTCTTCGCGCAGTCCCCGTCGCACACCGCGGCGAGCGCCGCCCCGCACGCCAGCGAGGCCGCCGCCCCGGCCTACACGATTCCCGGTACCGAGGGCTGGCGCGCACCGGCGGCGACCCCGCCCACCCGGTGCACGCTCGAACGGCTGCCCGCCCCGGACGGCGCGCCGATGGCCCTGGTCAGCGGCGCGGACCCCACCGGCCGCTACGTCGTCGGGCGCTCGTACCCGAAGGGCGGCGGCTACCAGGCGGTCATCTGGCACGACGGCGAGGCCCGGAAGGTGCTGCTGCCTGGCGACCAGGAGGAGTTGCTGCGGGACGTGAACTCGACGGGCACGGCGGTCGGCTGGAGCTACACCGGGGGCGACGAGGCGGACTCGGGCCCCGTCCCGTACGTCTATCGCGACGGCAAGGTGTCGAAACTGCCCGGGGTGCGGCGCGGGTCCGCGTACGCGATCAACGACGCCGGGGCCATCGTGGGCGACGACGACAGCGGTAGCGCCGCGCTGGTCTGGCCGTCGGCGACCGCGCAGCCGATCCGGCTGCCGGTGCCCGCCGGCACGTCGGAGGTCTCGGCCAGGGACATCGACGAGGACGGCACGGTGGTCGGCACCGTCGGCGGGGAGCAGGCGTACGTCTGGTTCCCCGACGGCACGCACCGGGCGCTTCCGACCCCGCGCGTCGACGGGGTGCAGAACCCGGGCGCCCGGGTCTTCGCGATCCGGAACGGCTGGGCGACCGGGCTGGCCGGCGACGTCGTCCGCGCGGGGAAGGGCAAGAAGCTCCCCCCGGCGGTTGGCGGGATGGGGCCGGAGCTGGCCCGGACGCAGGTCGTGCGGTGGAACGTCCGGACCGGCGAGGTGCGCGTGTTCGGCGAGTTGCAGCCCCACGCGGGTACGGTCAACGCGCAGGGATGGCAGCTCGGGACGGACAAGCGGGGGCGCGCGGTGCTCGTCACCGACGCCGCCCCGGTGGCGCTCCCCGGGCTGACCGAGCGGGCGGACGGCCTGTCCACGATCGCGACGACGGTGAGCGATGACGGGCGCACCATCGGCGGGCAGTCCGACGACGCGTCGGGCACGATCCAGGCCGTCGTCTGGCGCTGCGGCTGAACGGGATCGCGATGACGGCGGCGTGTCCGACCGGTCCACTGCGGACCGGCCGGGACACGCCGCAGCCGAACCGAATCGGGCGCTCCGCTGCAGACCGCCGGGCGCTCCGCCGCGGATCGGCCGGCGCTCCGCTGCCCCGGAGACGCCCTTCAGCAAGGGCTGTGGCCCTCCTCGAAGAGGCGCTGCGCCCAGTCGGCGTACCCGACGATGATCTTCCGGACCGCGTCCCCGTCGTGCAGGAAGAGGTAGGCGCGGTCGCCCTGCCGGGCGATCAGCCCGTCGAACCGGTGCGTCCCCTGTGGAGGGTCCAGCTCGCGGACGGACGGGTAGCGGCTCCGGACCTCCTCGACCCGGCTGCCGGCGGCGACGCCTTCCGGGGTGCGCGTCGCGTCCCCGAGCCAGAGCAGCACCAGCCGGTCGTCGATGAAGATCGGGCTGGTCGTGTCGTATCCGGCGAGTGACGGCCCGCAGGCGTCGACGTCGGTACGCAGGATGCCCCGCCGGGTCAGCTCGTCCTCGGTGTCGCCGAACTCGATGCCCCGCAGCCCGTTCAGGTCGGCCACCTCTACGGACCCGGCGGGCCGGCCGTCCAGCCCGGGTCCCGATGGGTGCGCGCCACTGCCCGCGATCGAGGCAGCCGTCAGCAGCGTCGCTATAAAGCCGAATTGTCGCAATTTCATGGAATCCCCCAGTCCCCAACGGGGCCGGGGCGCTCAGGTTGCTGCTCGCCCCCAGATTGCCGGTTTTCCCACTCCTCGGCCAGCTCGTCCCAGTAGTCGGCGCTCAGCCGCCGACGGCCGTGGGCCAGCCATCCCGCGGTGCTCCGCTCGACGTGCAGGCCCAGCTCGGCGAACGGGTCTATCCAGGCGCCCGGTTCCACGCCGAGCCGGGCGAGCGCGGCGTTCAGCGGCCACTCCGAGCGCGGCCCGTCGAGGAGGTTGTCGACGCGAGGCCCCCAGCTCACGCCGCCGCCGAGCCACACGATCGCCGACTGGTAGCCGGCGCCGCCGGAGAACTCGGCCTCCAGGTAGGCGACCGGACCCGACCGGGACCAGCGCGCCAGGACGTCGGCGAGGGCGGGCGAGAGCACCAGGTGGAAGGGCTCCTCCGGCGACCGGTCCGCCGTCGAGAAGTCGGGCAGCGCCCCGGTCAGCTCCTCGACCAGTTGCGGGGTGACGGGCAGCAGCGCGAAGTCCTGACGCAGCTCGCCGACGACCGCGTGGTCGAGGTCGGCGGTCTGCTCGCGGAGCAGCTCGGCGTCCGCGACGACCGCGCTGAGCTGGTAACCCATCCGAGCCCTCCGCCGTCCACAGCCTGTGGATGGAACATGTGTACGACGACGCCGGTCCCGCCGCTCCCCGGAAACCGTACCCAACCGTCCACGATGGCGTAACCCGCCGCCGACGCTCCTGCTTCCCTCCGCCCCGCCCCCGCGCCCCTCGCCCTGCCCCCCGCGCCCCCTTCCGTCGATCTTGCACTTCCTACCCCGCCTATGCGGCTTGTGTCCGTGTTTGCGGGGGCACAAAGTGCAAGATCGCGGCAACGGGGAGGGAGGCGGGGAGCACGGGGGTCAGGTGGGGATCGCGGCGAGGTAGCGGGTGGCGAGGGTACGGAGGAAGTCGCGGAGTTCCGGGGGGTCCAGGACCGTGAACGGGACGTCGAACTTGCTCAGGTAGGTGGCCAGGTCGTGCAGCGAGTCGGTGCCGGTGACCAGCTCGCACGTCGCGTCGTCGAGCGGGACGATCTCGCCGGAGGTGGGGGTGCTGCGTTCGGCGATCACCGACGCGGGCGCCTGGAAGCGGATGCGCGCCCGGTAGGGCCAGACCAGCGAGCGGACCCCGCGCAGCACGTGCGCCGCCGCGTCGCCGCCGGGTGGCTCGCGCGGCACGAACCGCGGCCCGGTCGGCGGCAGTGGGCGCAGCCGGTCGGCGCGGAACGTGCGCCAGTCCCGCCGGTCGGTGTCCCAGGCCAGCAGGTACCAGCGGCGGCCGGTGTAGACGAGGGTGTGCGGCTCCACGTCGCGCACGCTGATCTCGCCGCCGTGGCCGGCGTACTCGAATCGCAGCCGCTCGTGCCCATGGGCGGCCGCCGCGACGGTGGTCAGCGTGTCGGCGTCGACGGTGGGGCCGCCGCCGGCGGCGGAGATCGTGGCGGTGCGCAGGGCGTCGACGCGCGGGCGCAGGCGCTTCGGCAGGGTGCGTTCCAGCTTGGTCAGCGCCCGCAGCGACACGTCCTCGATGCCGGTGACGGTGCCCGCCGCGGCGGCCCGCAACCCCACCGCGACGGCCACCGCCTCGTCGTCGTCGAGCAGCAGCGGCGGCATCGCGTTGCCGGCGCCCAGCCGGTAGCCGCCGGTCGGCCCGGTGGCCGAGTCGATCTGGTAGCCGAGCTGGCGGAGCCGGTCGACGTCGTTGCGGACCGTGCGGGTGGTCACGGCCAGCCGCGCCGCCAGGTCGGGGCCGGGCCACTCCCGTCGCTGTTGCAGGAGGGCGAGCATGCGCAGCAGTCGTACCGAGGTTTCCAGCATTTCCTGATCCTGTCTGAAATTGAGGAAGCTTACGTTCCTCAATCACTCCTAGCGTGAGGTCATGACCGAGACACCGAAGATGCGCGGCATGGCCACCGTCAGCTACTGGGCCGAGGACTGGCAGGCGGCGAAGAAGTGGTACGCCGAACTGATCGGCTTCGAGCCGTACTTCCTGCGCGACGGGTACGCCGAATGGCGGCTCGGCGACGACCAGGACGAGCTGGGCCTGATCGACAGCCGCTACCGGGCCCCGGGTGTGGCGTCCGGCCCCGGCGGCGTCGTCGTCTACTGGCACGTGGACGACGTGCACGGCATGTACGCGCGGCTGCTCGACATGGGCGCCACCGCCCACGAGCCGCCGCAGGACCGGGGCGCGGGTTTCGTGACCGCCACGGTCGTCGACCCGTTCGGCAACCTGCTGGGCGTCATGTACAACCCGCACTTCGTCGAGATCGTCGCGGCGAGAGGCTGAGCCCCGTGGACGACGCCGAGATCATCAGCTTCGCGGACGTCGACGAGTGGGACCGGTGGCTCGGCGAGCACGGCGGGAGCCGCTCCGACGTCTGGCTGACGATCGCCAAGAAGGGCGCGGCGGGAATGACGGCGACGCAGGCCGGCGACGTGGCCATCTGCCACGGCTGGATCGACAGCCACCGTCGCCGCCTCACCGCGACGCACTTCCTCCAGCGCTTCTCGCCGCGCCGGCCGGGCAGCCCGTGGTCGCGGGTCAACGTGGAGCGCGTCGCCTCGCTGGAGGCGGCGGGGCGGATGCGCCCCGCCGGTCGCGCGCAGGTCGAGGCCGCGAGGGCGGACGGCCGCTGGGCGGCGGCGTACGCGCCGCAACGCGATGCCGCCGTGCCCGAGGACCTGGCCGGGGCCCTCGCGGGCAACGACCGCGCCCGCGCCGCGTACGAGGCGTTGAGCCGCAGCGCCCGGTACGGCATCTTCCTGCCGCTGCTCAAGGCGCGCACGGCGGCGGGGCGGGCCGGCGCGCTGCGGCGGGCGGTGGCGACCCTGGAGGCCGCGACCGTCCTCAGATAGTTCCGTCCTGAGGGATCGGGGCTGCGGACACCCCCGCAGCCCCGATGGCCGGCGGGGGCACCCGCGCCTGCTCAAGCCGGGCTCGCCCACTCAGGTCGGCCCGGGGCTGCCCACGCCGGGTCGTGGCTGCCCACGTCGCCCCGGCCCGCTCGCGCCGCGTCCTGGCTGCCCGCGTCGGGCCGCCCGCTCACGTCGCGTCCTGGCTGCTCACGCCGGGCCGCCCGCTCGCGTCAGGCCCGGCCGCGCACGGCGGTCCCGGCCGCGCGCGTCGGGCCCGCCCCGTTAAGGGGTGCGCCCGGTCAGGGGCGCCGGGCGACCCCGGTGACGAAGGCGCGCCACGCCGTGGGGGTGAAGGCGAGCGCCGGGCCGGCCGGGTCCTTGGAGTCGCGCACGGCGACGACGCCGGGCAGGTTGTCGGCGACCTCGACGCAGTCGCCGCCGTTGCCGCTGCTGCGGGTGCTCTTGCGCCACCGCGCGCCATTCAGGTCCATGTCTCCGCCACTTCCGAGATGAAATCGACAGACTGCCAATGGGTCAACGCCTCTCCGCGCACGTTTTCCCACGCAGCCATCATGGCGGCGATGTCGGCGGGGTCGCTAACCACTTGGCCCTGGAGTTGGTTGTCGAGATAGCCGGCGACCCGGTGGTCGTGACTGTTGGCGATGACGAACGGCCCGTTCAGCCCCGCGTAGGCGCCGACCGACGCCGGCACGACGTGCACCCGGACGTGCGGCTCCGCGCAGGCGGCGACCAGGGCCCGGAGCTGCTCGCGCATGGTGGCCGGGCCGCCGACGGGCCGGCGCAGCACCGCCTCGTCGATCACTGTCGTGAACTGCGGCGGCTCGTCCTGCCGGAGGATGCCCTGCCGGGCGAGCCGGGCCGCCAGGTGCCGCTCCACGTCGCCCCGGGGGAACAGGCCGCCGCCGGTCAGCACGGCCCGCGCGTAGGCCTCGGTCTGGAGCAGCCCGGGCAACACCACCGATTGGTACGACCGCAGCGACACCGCCTCGCGCTCGATCTCCTGCCAGGGACGGAACCAGATCGGGTCGCGACGTCTCGAAGTGTCCGGCCAGATGTCCGACACGTCCCGGTGGAGTGCCTCCGCCGCCGCCAGCCGATGCCGGGGATGCGGGATGCGGTCCTCCGTCAGCCAGCGCCCGACCGTCTTCGGATCGACGCCGACCTTCTCGGCGAGGGATTCGGTCGTGTGCCCGGTGTCGCTGAGCGCCACCCGCAGCGCGTCGTTCACGGGCTCCTCCCATCGGATGTCCCAAATATCTGGCGACCATACATTCACGCGGTGTATCTGTCTGCTCACTACCGGCATGTTGGGGTGACGAAGACGGCGTGGCCGGTGGAGGCGAGGTGCCCGGCGGTCGCGTCCAGTCGCGGGGCCGCCCCGGCGGGGAGGGCGGGGCGGCCCCCTCCAGCCCGCCCGTCGCGTTCCTCATCGCGCTCCCGGAGGAGGTCACACCCGTGCCGACCCGCCGCCCGCCCGACCCGGCTCCCCGCCCTGAGCAGCCGGCTCCCCGCCCTGAGCAGCCGGCTCCCCGCCCTGAGCAGCCGGCTCCCCGCCCTGAGCAGCCGGCTCCCCTGCCCGATTCGGCTGCCCTGCCTGGTCGGATTCCGTCGCCGACCGGTGCCACCCGACCTCGCCCGGCCCCAGCCGTGGAAGGCGGGAGCCTGACCGTCGGCGCGACGATCCGCGTGCCGGACGACGGGTACCGCTTCGGCGAGGGGCCGCTGACCCTGCGCGTCACGGAGGTGCTGAGCGTCGGCCCGTTCGAGGGGCGGGTCTGGGCGGAGGTACGCGGCCACGAGGTGACCCCGGACGGCACCCTCCGCAGCCGCGCCCGCTTCGCCTTCGTCCGCCTCGACCGGGTCAGGGTGGTACCCCCGGCCGTCGCCGCGCCGGCCGGAGCGGTCGTCGTCGCCGCGTCGGCCGAGCCGGTCGCGGGTGTCGAGGCGTCCGCTGAGCCGCTCGGGGCGGTCGCCGCTGCCGGATCGGCCCGGGCAGCGGGGACAGCGTCGCGGTGAGCCGACGCCGCGAGCACGTCCCGACCCGACCCACCTGGCGCTGCCGGGCGTGCGGCATCGCCTGGCCCTGCTCTTCGGCGAAGCTGCGACTGCTCGGCGAGTACCGCCAGGACCGCGTCGCGCTCACCGTCTACCTGGCGACCCTCCAGGCCGAGGCCGCCGGACAACTCGCCGGGCTGGACCAGGAGGTCGACCCCGGCGAGTTGGCCGACCGCTTCGTCTCCTGGGCCCGGGCACGCGGCTGACCGGCCCGACCCGCGTCCGGAGTCGGCCGGGATCGGCGCGGCGGTGTCGGTTCCTGTGGTGTCGGCTCAGGCGAGCAGGTTGACCAGCGCGGCGAGGCCGACCACCACGATCGCGGCGCGCAGCGCCACCGGCGGCAGCCGGCGTCCCCACCGCCCACCGGCCAGGCCACCCAGCACGGAACCCGCCGCGATCAGCAGGGCCGGCTGCCACGCCACCGTGCCCAGGGCGACGAACAACACCGCCGCGACCCCGTTCACCAGGCCGGCGAGCACGTTCTTCACCCCGTTGACCCAGCGCAGGTCGGTGGAGAGCAGCACGCCGAGCAGCCCCAGCAGCAGCACGCCCTGGGCGGCGCCGAAGTAGCCGCCGTACACCCCGGTGGCGAACACGCCGAGGAGCAGGAGCGGCCCGACCCGCCGGACCTCCGCGCCGGCCGGCGGGGGCGCCGCGTCCCCCGCGCCCTGCCGCCGGCGGGCCAGCGCCCGGGCCAGTCGCGGCTGCGCCACCACCAGCACCAACGCCGCGACGATCAGCACCGGCACGATCGCCCGGAACGCTCCCGGCGGCAGCCGCAGCAGCAGTACGCCGCCCGTGACCCCGCCGAGCAAGCCGGCGACGCCCAGCCGCGCCAGCAGCCCGCCGTGCCCGGCCAGATCGTGCCGATAGGCGTACGCCCCGGAGAACGACCCCGGCACCAGCCCGACCGTGTTCGACACGTTCGCCACCACCGGTGGATAGCCGAGGGACAGCAGGACCGGGAAGGTCACCAGGGTGCCCGAGCCCACCACCGCGTTGATGGCGCCGGCCGCCACTCCGGCGGCCAGCACGGCCAGCCCCTCGGCGGCATTCAGCATCGTGTTCATTTGTGTCCGCGCTTTCCCCGGGCCGGTCGTCGCCCTCAGGTCGCCGCCGCCCGGTTACCTCGCTGTCGAATGCGGGTGTCAGCGTAGGGTTCCGTCCCCCGGTGGGCGGTCGACCTGCGTCGGAGATCACGCGGCCGGAATGGCGAGTCCCCGCTCACGCCGGGCTGTCACCCGGTCACCTCAGGAACGCCGCGACGGTCTTCACGAACAGGTCGGCGTCGTCGTGCCACGGGAAGTGGCCCGCGCCGGGCTGCACGGCCACGGAGGCGTGCGGCAACAGCCCCGCGAGTTCGCGTACGGAAGGCGGTGGGCTGTTGACGTCGAACTCCCCGGCCAGCAGCAGGACCGGGCTCCCATGCTCCGCCAGGGCGGCACGGGTGCGTTCCGGGGAGAAGGCGCCCTCGGCGGCGAAGATCCCGGCCGCCTCCTGGTTGGTCAGCGCGCCCTCGGCGGCGTGCCGGCTCCTGGCCTCGGCGTCCCACCGGCCGTGCCGGAAGGGGGCGATGGCCTCCCAGTCGGCGTCCCCTGCCCGGTTGTCGGTGATCGCCTCCAGGGCCGCGTACGCCGCCGGGAACCACGGCTCGTCCTGGCGCAGCCGTGCCGTCTCGCGCCGCGTCTCCCCGGTGATCGGAATGCCGATGGCGAAGACGCTGGGGGTGACCAGGACCAGCTTGCCGACGCGTCGCGGGTGCCGGGCCGCGTACAGGGTGACGAGGTTCGTGCCGGCGGAGTGCCCGAGCAGGTCCATCCGGTCGAGGCCGAGGTGTTCGCGCAGGGCCTCGACGTCGTCGACCAGGCGGTCGCAGCGGTAGGAGGAGACGTCCTCGGGGACGGCCGACCGCCCCGTGCCGCGCAGGTCCAGCACGACGAGCCGGCGGTGCCGCGACAGCCCGCCGAGATCGCCCAGGTAGGCCGAGTCCTGCATGGGGCCGCCCGGCAGGCAGACGAGCGGGTCGCCGTCACCGACCAGTCGGTAGGAGAGCCGGGTGCCGTCGGGCGCGGAGAAGGATGGCATGGCACAGACCCTTTCACCCCGGGCCTCGCCGAACGAGACGGCTGCCCCTCACCCGCGTACCAGCGCGGGATGGTCAGCAGTGCCGGGCGACGATCACGCTCAGCCGCGGTCACGTCCTCGCCGCCCGAAGATGTTTGTCAATCCGCCCTCAACGTTGGCATCCGATGTAGCCGACAGGGCGATCGCCCCGGTCACGAGGGCGGCCTGAATGGCGCCTGTGCCCGCAGCATTCGAATCCACCATCGGTAGCTTGTGGTAGAACAGACCCAACAGCCCCAGGGCCAGTGCTGGCGCAACCCGGCGGGTGAATGCGGCTACGCGATTTCTCAAGCTCGGTTGAGGCTGATCGCTGGCGTCCGGCCAGTTGCCGGCACACAGTTCCTCGACGTCGCTCAGCATTGCTTGCGAAACGGCGTCGGCTTCGCGTGGCGCTATTGCGTCAAGCAGTGCGTGCTCATGTGCTTCCAGGCGCGAGCGGAAGACATTCACTCTTGCGCGGTAGAGGTCTCGGTCGCCTCTGCTGCCGCCGTAACTGCGGATGCATCGGTCGACGTCGAGGACCATTTCCGCTCTGAGGAACCGCATCGCGGTGACCACCCTCTTCTTGATCCTCCTCTTCCTGAGGGCGGCTCGATTCCGGTGGATGTGCCAGATCAGATGCAAATATGTCTCTGTGACGATGTGAGGAGGCGGCAGATAACCATGGACTCGCCGGCTGAGCAGTTCCGCCGGTGACCGGTAGCCAGAGAGGCGCCAGATTATCTCAATTGTCGCTCCCGTTCCGACGTACAGGGCGATGCTTGTTGCAAGGCTGTGCCCCGCCGCCAGGGCGCGAGCTTTCTCGTCTGCGCGCAGGTTCTCCTGGTCCAACAGGGACGTCAGCAATTCGTTGCCGGCTCCCCGGAACGCCCACCATGCGAAGACGATTGCGAGACCGATTTCCGCCATTCGGCGAAGGAGTGGGGCGAACGAGAATGGAGGGATGTGGGCCAGTGGGGCGAGCGTGGCGATCGCAACAAGCGACAGAATGAACGCCAGAACGCCAACGCCTGCCACCTCGCCGCCGGAAAGTTGCGGGCTCAGTAGCGATGTCGTCAGCAGGGGGATCCCTGCAAGCGCAAAGATTCCTGAAGCAGCGCCGACGGCCGCCAGGATGTATCTCCACGTCCAGGTGTCATGGATCGCCGAGTAGGTGGCGATCCGCCGGATTGCAAGAACAGTGGAGTCTGCCGGGCCGTCGGTGCTTGAGTAGCGAGAAGCGATATCGAGCCAGCTTCTGTTCAGCCCGCGAGCGTACGCGAGGGCGCGAGTTGCCGGCCAGTGCCGAACCCGTGAATGGACGTCGAGCGCCAGAATCTTCAGGCTCTGCGCCAGATCTTCCTTCTGTAGCGTGGTGGACATGGGTGATGTCTCCCTTGCGGCCGGCCGCTCGGTGAGAGTATCTCCCTGCGTCAATAGGCTCGTGGCCGTCGCTCGTGCACTACTGAATTGTGGGCGACCACGCTTCCGCCCTTCAAGGCGCAACTTCTTGGTCTGAAAACCCCATCATCGGCGCTCTCAGCCCAACGAACCTACGGCGCGAAAGCCGTGCCCATGCCGCTGTCACGGCCGCGTGACGGTCGGCGGGAGGGACAACGGCAAGCCGGACCTGCGGCACGTCCAGGCGACGACTGAGGCCGAGGTGATCCGCGAGGTTCGGGCCCGGGAGTGGGACAATGCCCGGTACCAAGCCGGGCAGCGCTGGACCGTCGAGAAGTGGTCGAGAACTTCGTCGGCCCGGTGGTCCGCGGAACACCCCCGGCGCCACCAGGCCACGTCCGGCGATCCATCAGGCAACGGACTACGACGGGCGACGAACGGCGCCCGACCGGCCGAAACAGGGCAAGTGAGACGGCAGCTACCGTGGCGACGACTCAGGGCCGGTCCCCGTGGGGACCGGCCCTGTCGTTTGCCCTGCTCAAGCGAGCGGAGGATACGAGATTCGAACTCGTGAGGGTGTGAACCCAACACGCTTTCCAAGCGTGCGCCCTAGGCCTCTAGGCGAATCCTCCGCAGACGAGGATACAGGTCCCCGACGGGTCGGCCACCCCACCACCCCCTGAAGATCGACCGCCGGTCGGGTAGGCTTGGCGGCACCCCCCGTGCGGCGTGCATCTCGTGAACCTCCCCAGGGCCGGAAGGCAGCAAGGATAAGCGGGCTCTGACGGGTGCACGGGGGGCCTTTCTGTCTCCGGGTGCCGGTAACGTCCCTGCGGGTCAGGTCACCGGCGGGGTGGGTGGTCACCCGCGGCTGACCGGCGCAGAATGGCTCGGTCGAGAGGAGGCGGGACGAGTGGCACTGGCGCTCTACCGCAAGTACCGGCCACGCACCTTCGCCGAGGTCATCGGGCAGGAGCACGTCACCGAGCCGCTGTCGCAGGCGTTGCGCAGCGGGCGGCTCAACCACGCCTATCTCTTCTCCGGCCCACGCGGCTGCGGCAAGACCTCCAGCGCCCGCATCCTGGCCCGCTCGCTCAACTGTGAGCAGGGTCCCACGCCGGAGCCGTGCGGGCAGTGCGAGTCGTGCCGCGAGTTGGCGACCGACGGCGGCTCGATCGACGTGCTGGAGATCGACGCGGCCAGCCACGGTGGCGTCGACGACGCCCGCGAGCTGCGCGAGAAGGCGTTCTTCGCGCCGGCCAAGAGCCGCTTCAAGATCTATGTCATCGACGAGGCGCACATGGTCTCGTCGGCCGGCTTCAACGCCCTGCTGAAGCTGGTCGAGGAGCCCCCGGAGTACGTCAAGTTCATCTTCGCGACCACCGAGCCGGAGAAGGTCCTCGGCACGATCAAGTCGCGGACGCACCACTACCCGTTCCGGCTGATCCCGCCGAAGGTGCTCCGCCCCTACCTGGAGCAGCTCTGCGAGGCCGAGGGGGTCTCCGTCGAGCCGGCGGTCTTCCCGCTGGTGGTGCGCGCCGGCGGCGGCAGCGCCCGGGACAGCCTCTCCGTGCTCGACCAGCTCATCGCCGGGGCCGGGCCGGAGGGCGTCACCTACTCGCGTGCCGCGGCCCTGCTCGGCGTCACCGACGCCGCCCTGATCGACGAGATGTGCGACGCGTTGGCGGCCGGCGACGGGGCGGCCGCGTACGCGACCGTCGACCGGGTGGCCGAAGCCGGGCACGACCCGCGCCGGTTCGCCTCCGACCTGCTGGAGCGGCTGCGCGACCTGATCGTGCTCCAGCAGGTGCCGGACGCCGCCGCCAAGGGCCTGATCGACGGCCCGGCCGACCAGATCGAGCGGATGGCCGCCCAGGCCCAGCGGCTCGGCTCGGCCACCCTGTCGCGCTGCGCCGACATCGTGCACAACGGCCTGGTGGAGATGCGCGGCACCACCGCGCCCCGGCTGCTGCTGGAGCTGATCTGCGCCCGGATGCTGCTGCCCGGCGCCGACGACACCACCGGCGGCCTGCTCCAGCGCCTGGAACGCATGGAGCGCCGGCTCACCCTCGCGGGCACCGACGCGCCGCCGGCCGCCGCCGGCCCCGCGCCGGTCGCCGCCGCCCCTGCCGTACGCCCCGAGCCCGCCCCCGCCGCGCCCCCGTCGCCCGAGGTGAGTGCCCCGGCCGGGGCGGACGCCCCCGGCGCGGGCCTCCCGGCGGCCTCCCCGGGTGCCGGGCCGCGCGGCGCCGGGCCGGGTGCTCCGGCGGCGGCGGGGCCCGTCCCGGGCGCGCCGACGTCTCCTGCCGCGCCGGTCTCGGCCGACCCTGCCGCAGGCGTTGCCCGACGGGTGGTGCCGCCGTCGGCGGTGATGCCCGACCCGGCGACCCCCGAGCCGCCCCGCCCCGGCGCGCAGCCGACCGGCGCGCTGGACGCCGTAGCGGTACGCCGTGTCTGGCCGGACATCGTGGCCAAGGTCAACCGGATCAAGAAACCGGCCGCCGCCCTGATGCGCGACGCGGTGGTGCGCGACGTCGACGGCGACACCCTGGTGCTGACCGTCAAGTCGCCGGTGCTCGCGCAGATGATGGGCAACCACACCTCGGTGCTGGCCGAGGCGCTCTACGAGGAGTTCGGCGGTCGCTGGCAGATCCGTTGCGAGGTGGCCGGCGAGCGGGGCGCCGCGACGGTCGGCGGCCCGTCCCGTACCGCCGCTCCGGCCCGCCCCGCCTCCCCGCCGCCGGCCGCCCCCGCCCACCAGGCCCAGGGCGGCGGAGGCGGCGGAACGTCCGCCGGGGCGAACGGTGCCGTCGGCGGGTCCGACGGCGTGCCCGGCGGGTCCGACGGCGCGGGCGGGGGGCCCCGTGGCGCGGGCGGTCAGGGCGGGGCGACCCGTCCCGGCTCAGGCACGGCGCGGGGTGGAGGCGCGCCCGGCGCCGACGCCGCCGAGGACTGGCCCGAGCCGGCCCGGCCCGGTGGCCCGGCCGGCGGGGGCGAGGACTGGCCGGAGCCGGCCCGCCCGGGTGGTGCGGCCGGGGGCGCCGACGACTGGCCGGAACCTGCCCGGCCGGGCGGCACGTCGGCCACCAACCCGACGACCGGCGCTCCGACGGGTGGCACCCCGACGGGCGGCCCTCCGATCGGCGGCCCTCCGACAGGTGGGGCACCGGCGGCCACCGCCGTCGCGGGTGGCGCGTCGGCGGTCGCCGTACCGAAACCGGCCGGTCCCTCGGCGGCCCCGCCGCAGGCCGCGCCCGCCGGTCCGCCGGTGAGCAGCGCGATCGCGGCGGCGCGGGCGGCAGCCGCGGGGCGCGGCCCGCGTCCGGCCCAGGCGGCCCGGAAGACGGCGGACGCCGAGTGGGCCGGCGAGCCGCCGTACGACCCCGACTTCGACGGGCCGGTGCGCGGCGGGGGGCGTCCCGGCGGCGCTTCGCCGGCGAGCCCGGCCTACGAGGGCTTCGACCCCGGCGACGAGCCGCTGGACGAGGTGCTCGACGAGCGGACCGCGCGGGAGTCGAGCGAGGAGCAGGCGGTACGGCTGCTGCGCGAGGCCTTCGGCGCGGAGAAGATCGACGAGGTGGACGCCCGGTAGGCGCGCCACCGCGGCCTCGCGCCCCGACTGCGGCTGCCGACGGGGCCGCGCCTGTGACGTGCCGGGTACGGCGGCGCGATCTCGGCAGGAACGGCCTCTCCGGGGGCCGTCCCGTACCAAGATCTCGACCGGCGAACGGGCAGCGGGGCGCGGTCGCACCGGGGGCGGGGCGGGGCCGCTCGGAGCGGATAGGCTGAGCGGCGGCCGAGCAGACGAGTGCGAGAAGGAGCCATCCGTGCGCCCAGGTGGACAGCCGAACATGCAGCAGATGCTGAAGCAGGCGCAGAAGATGCAGCAGCAGATCGCCAAGGCCCAGGCCGAGCTCGCCGAGGCCGAGCTGACCGGCACCGCCGGTGGCGGCCTGGTGACCGCGACCGTCGCCGGCACCGGTGAGCTCAAGGCGATCAAGATCGACCCGAAGGCGGTCGACCCGGAGGACGTGGAGACCCTGGAGGATCTCGTCGTCGCGGCCATGCACAACGCCGCCGAGGCGGCCCGGGAGCTGACCGAGAAGAAGATGGGCCCGGTCACCGGCGGCATGGGCGGCCTCGGCCTGCCCGGTTTCTGAGCGGCAGATGTACGAGGGTGCCATCCAGGACCTGATCGACGAGCTGGGTCGGCTGCCGGGCGTCGGCCCGAAGAGCGCCCAGCGGATCGCCTTCCACGTGCTGTCGGCCGACCCGGCGGACGTCAACCGGCTGGCGGGCGCGCTGCGCAAGGTCAAGGAGCTGGTGCGGTTCTGCACCACCTGCTACAACGTGGCCGAGTCCGACCAGTGCCGGATCTGCCGGGACCCGCGCCGCACCGACGAGGTGCTCTGCGTGGTCGAGGAGCCGAAGGACGTGGTGGCGATCGAGCGGACCGGTGAGTTCCGCGGGCGCTACCACGTGCTCGGCGGCGCGATCAACCCGCTGGAGGGGATCGGGCCCGACAACCTGCGCATCCGGGAGCTGATGACCCGGCTCGGCGGCGGCGCGGTGCGCGAGCTGATCCTCGCCACCGACCCGAACACCGAGGGCGAGGCCACCGCCACCTACCTGGCGTTGATGGTCAAGCCGATGGGCATCGCGGTGACCCGGCTGGCGAGCGGCCTGCCGGTCGGCGGCGACCTGGAGTACGCCGACGAGATCACCCTCGGCCGGGCCTTCGAGGGCCGCCGCGCCCTCTGACCCGGCCGCCGGGCAGTCCTGACCCCGCCGCCGCCCTTGGCGCGCGTCCTGACCGGCCGCCGGGCCGTCCTGCCCCGGGCGGCGCGGCCTCTGACCCGGCTGCCGGACCCGTTGATCCGGCGAGGATGGCCGGTGCCGGATCCCCGGTGCCGGCCATCGTCGTACGCGTCGTGGCTCCACTGTGGGTTCTAACATGTGGGCGAAGCGGGCGTCGATCGATGTAACAAGTTTGCATCGGTCAAAACGGGCATCTCGCCCCTTTGGCGGTGGTCCGGTGCCGCCCTGCGGGCAGTGCGCATCGGTTAAGACACGATCCGGTACCAACCGCTTCAACCACGGTTTCCCGGCGGTCCGAACGAGGGCTAAGGTCACGGCCATCGGTGACCCCTGTCACCACGTTGTCCGTAACCCCAAGGACGAGGTGAAGCACCCATGCGTGCATCCAGGCCGAAGGTCGCAATCGCGGCCGTCGCGGTCGCGGCCCTCGCGGTAGCAGGCTGCGCCGAGAGCGACCGCGATGACAGTTCCGGCGGTAGCAAGAAGGACACCCTCGTCTTCGGCGTAGCCGGAGACCCGAAGGTGCTCGACCCGAGCTTCGCGAGCGACGGTGAGTCGCTGCGTGTCGCGCGTCAGGTCTTCGAGACGCTGGTCCGTCCGGAGGAGGGTGGCACCAAGGTCACCCCCGGCCTGGCCGAGTCCTGGACCCCGGACGCCGCCGGCACGACGTGGACCTTCAAGCTGCGTTCCGGCGTGAAGTTCCACGACGGCACCGACTTCAACGCCGAGGCGGTCTGCAAGAACTTCGACCGCTGGTACAACGCCAAGGGCCTCATGCAGAGCCCGGACGTGACGGCGTACTGGCAGGACGTCATGGGCGGCTTCGCCAAGAACGAGGACGCGGAGCTGCCGCCGAGCCTCTTCAAGTCCTGCACCGCCAAGGACGCGACCACCGTGGACCTGGCCTTCACCCGGGTCTCCAGCAAGATCCCGGCCGCGCTGATGCTGCCGTCGTTCTCCATCCACAGCCCGACCGCGCTGGAGAAGTACGACGCCAGCAACGTGGGCGGCACGGCCGAGGACATCAAGTACCCGGCCTACGCGATGGAGCACCCGACCGGCACCGGTCCGTTCAAGTTCAAGTCCTGGGACGTCGCGAACAAGACGCTGACCCTGGAGCGCAACGAGGACTACGCCGGCAACAAGGCCAAGCTGAAGACCCTCATCTTCAAGACCATCTCGGACGAGAACGCGCGCAAGCAGGCGCTGCGCTCCGGCGACATCCAGGGGTACGACCTGGTCGGCCCGGCCGACGTCGAGCCGCTGAAGGGTGAGGGCTTCAACGTCCTGACCCGCCCGGCGTTCAACGTGCTCTACCTGGCCATCAACCAGAAGGGCAACCCGAAGCTCGCCGACGTCAAGGTCCGGCAGGCCATCGCGCACGCCCTGAACCGGCAGGCGCTGGTCGACTCGAAGCTGCCCCCGGGCGCCAAGGTCGCCGAGAACTTCATGCCGGACACCGTCGAGGGCTGGAACGGCGACGTCGCCAAGTACGACTACAACCCGGAGAAGGCCAAGCAGTTGCTGGCCGAGGCCGGCGCGACGAACCTGACCCTGCGGTTCCACTACCCGACCGAGGTCACCCGGCCCTACATGCCGAACCCGAAGGACATCTTCGAGCTGCTCTCGGCGGACCTCAAGGCGGTCGGCATCAACGTCCAGGCCATCCCGCTGAAGTGGAGCCCGGATTACCTGAACGCCACCACCTCCGGCAACAAGCACGACATCCACTTCCTCGGCTGGACCGGTGACTACGGCGACGCCTACAACTTCATCGGCACCTTCTTCGACCGGCCGAAGGACGAGTGGGGCTTCACCAACAAGGCCCTGTTCGACCAGTTCAAGGACGCCGACACCACCGCCGACGCGGCGGCTCGGGTGGAGAAGTACAAGGCCCTGAACAAGGCCATCATGGAGTTCCTGCCCGGTGTGCCGGTGTCGCACTCGCCGCCGGCGATCGTGTTCGGCAAGGACGTGACCGGGATCAAGGCGAGCCCGCTCACCGACGAGCGGTACGCCACCGCCGAGTTCAAGTCCTGACCTGACGCAAGGACCGCGGGCGGGCGCTGTTTCGGCAGCGTCCGCCCGCGACCCTCCGCACCCCTTTCGAGGCCACCGTGTTCCGGTTCATCGTCAGACGCCTGCTCCAGCTCATACCCACGCTGTTCGGGCTCTCCCTCCTGCTCTTCATCTGGCTCCGTCGACTGCCCGGCGGTCCCGAGACCGCCATCCTCGGCGAGCGCGGGACGCCCGAGATGCGCGCCGCGATCCGGCGCAACATGGGCCTCGACGAGCCGATCCTGGTGCAGTACGGCCGGTTCGTACGGCGACTGCTCCGCCTCGACCTCGGCACCTCGACCTCCACCAAGCGCGCGGTCACCACGGAGTTCCTGGAGCGCTTCCCGGGCACCGTCGAGCTGACCGTCATGGCGCTGGCGATCGCGATCGGGCTCGGCATCCCGCTCGGCTACCTGGCCGCCCGCCGGCGCGGCCGGCTGCTCGACCACGCCTCGGTCGGCGGCTCGCTGATCGGCATCTGCATCCCGGTCTTCTTCCTGGCCTACGTGCTCAAGGCGATCTTCTCGGAGAACCTCGGCTGGTTCCCCTCCAGCGGCCGGCAGGACCCGACGCTCGGGGCGACCCGGATCACCAACTTTTTCGTCCTCGACGGCCTGATGACCCGGGAGTGGGACGCCGCCGCCGACGCGCTCTGGCACCTCGTGCTGCCGGGCGTCGCGCTGGCCAGCATCCCCCTGGCGATCATCGTCCGGATCACCCGGGCCAGCGTGCTCGAGGTGCTCAACGAGGACTTCGTCCGTACCGCCGAGGCGAAGGGCCTCACCGAGTCGACCGTCCGCCGCCGGCACGTCCTGCGCAACGCGATGCTGCCGGTGGTCACCTCGATCGGCCTGCTCACCGGTGGCCTGCTCTCCGGCGCGGTGCTGACCGAGACCGTCTTCGCCTTCAGCGGTATCGGAGCGTTCATCTACGACGCCATCGGCCAGCGGGACTACCCGGTGCTGATGGGCTTCATCATGATCATCGCGGTGGTGTACGTGCTGGTGAACCTCCTGGTCGACCTCTCCTACAGCCTGATCGACCCGAGGGTGAGGGTTCGATGACGATCACCAGTGGCAAGAAGAAGGAGAGGATCGACCGGCTCTCCGAGCTGGCGGCCCGCGACGACGAGCGCGGCGTCAGCCTCTGGCAGGAGGCCTTCCGCCGGTTGCGGCGCAACCCCGCGGCGATCATCGGCGCGGTCATCCTGGTGCTCTTCGTCCTGGTCGCGGTGGTCGGCCCGTTCTTCGTCCCGTACGGGCCGACGGACGCGATCGGCATCCGCGAGGGCGTGGTCAAGTCGGGCCAGGGCCTGATCCCGGGCTCCTCGGGCGACCACTGGTTCGGCTACGACCACCAGGGCCGCGACGTGTTCAGCCGGATGATCGTCGGCGCCCGGCAGACGCTGCTGGTCGGTGTGGTCTCCACGCTGATCGGTCTGGCGGTCGGCGCGTTGATCGGCGGGGTCGCCGGCGCGGCGGCCGGTCTGGGCGGCCGGTGGGGCCGGGCGATCGACACCGCGCTCATGCGTGTCATCGACATGATGCTGGCGCTGCCCAGCCTGCTGCTGGCGGTGAGCATCGCCGCCCTGCTCGGGGCGAGCCTGACCACCGTGATGATCGCGGTCGGCGTGGTCTCCGTGCCGGTCTTCGCCCGTCTGCTGCGCGGGTCGATGATCTCCCAGGCCAACAGCGACTACGTGCTGGCGGCCACCTCGCTGGGCGTGAAGAAGTCGAAGATCGCGCTCACCCACGTGGTGCCGAACTCGCTCGCCCCGGTGATCGTGCAGGCCACCCTGACCCTGGCGACCGCGATCATCGAGGCCGCCGCGCTCTCCTTCCTCGGCCTGGGCAACCCCGACACGGCCGTGCCCGAGTGGGGCGTGATGCTCGCCGACGCGCAGCCGTACCTCGGCATCCGGCCGGCGCTGGCCGTCTATCCGGCGGTCGCGATCATCATCACCGCGCTGGGCTTCACCCTGCTCGGTGAGGCGATGCGCGAGGCCCTCGACCCGAAGCTGCGGAAGTAGGCGCGCCATGTGTGAAGCGCGAGGAGTGAGCTTGCGAGCCCCGCAGTCGCGAACGGAAGGTCGGCTGTGTGAAGCGCGAGGAGTGAGCTTGCGAGCCCCGCAGTCGCGAACGGAAGGTCGGCTGTGTGAAGCGCGAGGAGTGAGCTTGCGAGCCCCGCAGTCGCGAACGGAAGGTCGATGATGGCACTGCTCGAAGTGGACGACCTGTCGGTCACGTTCGCCCGGCGCGGTCAGCGCACCGTGCACGCCGTCGACGGGGTCTCGTTCTCCGTCGACGCGGGCGAGGTGGTCGGCCTGGTCGGCGAGTCCGGCTGCGGCAAGAGCGTCACCTCGCTGGCGATCATGGGCCTGCTGCCGAAGCAGCCGGGCCTGCGCGTCGGCGGCAAGGCGGTCTTCGACGGCACCGACCTGCTCCAGCTCGACGACCGGTCCCGGCGCGACATCCGGGGCCGCGACGTCGCGATGATCTTCCAGGACCCGCTCTCCTCCCTGAACCCGGTCATCCCGATCGGGCTCCAGGTGACCGAGGTGCTCGCGCGGCACCGGGGGATGAAGGGCGCGGCGGCCGAGAAGGAGGCGGCAGAGCTGCTGGACCGGGTCGGCATCCCCGACCCGAAGCGGCGGCTGAAGGAATACCCTCACCAGCTCTCCGGCGGCATGCGGCAGCGTGCCCTCATCGCGATGGCGGTGGCCTGCAAGCCCCGGCTGCTGATCGCCGACGAGCCGACCACGGCGCTGGACGTCACGATCCAGGCGCAGATCCTGGAGCTGCTCAAGGAACTGGTCCGCGACTCCGGCACCGCGCTGGTCATGATCACGCACGACCTGGGCGTGGTGGCCGGCATGTGCGACACCATCAACGTGCTCTACGCCGGCCGGGTCGTGGAGACGGCCCGCCGCCGTCCGCTGTTCCGCCAGCCGCGGCATCCGTACACCGTGGGTCTGCTCGGCTCGGTGCCCCGCCTGGACGCGGGGCGCGGCGAGCGGCTGAACCCGATCCCCGGCTCGGTCCGCGACCTGCTGCCCTGGCCGGACGGCTGCGCCTTCGCGCCGCGCTGCGCCCGGCAGGTCGACGAGTGCCTGGGGGAGCCGCCCGCGCTGGTGCTCGCCTACGACGGGCGCAGCTACCGCTGCGTCAACCCGGCGCCGCTGCCCGGCACCGTGCCGGCCGCCGCCGCCCCGGCGGACGCGCCGGCCACCGCCCGGACGGTGGAGGCCCCGGCGGAGGCCCCGGCCGCCGCCCCGGCGGACGCGCCGGCCACCGCCCCGGCGGACGCCCCGGCCACCGCCACGGCGGACGCGCCGGCGGCGGAGGCGACCCCGGGCCCGGTGCCCGCCCCGCGCGAGGAGGAGAAGCCGTGACCGAGAGCGAAATCCTCGTCGAGGTCCGCGACCTGAAGGTGCACTTCCCGATCCGTCGGGGGGTAATCCTCGACCGGACCGTCGGGCACGTGAAGGCGGTCGACGGCGTCGACCTGCGCATCGCGCGCGGCAAGACGTACGGCCTGGTCGGCGAGTCCGGGTGTGGGAAGTCCACGCTCGGCCGGGCGCTGCTGCAGCTCACCCCGCCCACCGGCGGCCAGGTCGAGTTCGACGGCGTCGAGCTGACGAAGCTGCCGGCGGGCAAGCTGCGCTCGATGCGCCGCCGCATGCAGATGATCTTCCAAGATCCGATGTCGAGCCTGGACCCCCGGCAGAACGTCGAGTCGATCCTCACCGAGGGGTTGCAGACCCACGGCATCGGCGGCAACCGCGACGAGCGGCGGCGGATCATCGGCGAGACGCTGGACGCGGTGGGCCTGCCGCGCTGGGCGCTCTCCCGCTACCCGCACGAGTTCTCCGGCGGGCAGCGGCAGCGCATCGGCATCGCCCGGGCGCTGGTGCTCGGGCCCGACCTGATCGTCGCCGACGAGCCGGTCTCCGCGCTGGACGTGTCGATCCAGGCCCAGGTGGTCAACCTGCTCGACGAGCTCCAGGACAGCCTCGGCCTGACCTACCTGGTGATCGCGCACGACCTCGCGGTGGTGCGGCACATCTCCGACACGGTCGGCGTGATGTACCTCGGCGCGCTCGTCGAGGAGGCGCCGAGCGACCGGCTCTACACCGAGCCGCTGCACCCGTACACCCGGGCGCTGATGTCGGCGGTGCCGGTGCCGGACCCGGACGTGGAGGACCGGCGGGAGCGCATCCTGCTCGCCGGTGACCTGCCCTCGCCGGCCAACCCGCCGTCGGGCTGCCGGTTCCACACCCGCTGCCCCTGGGCGCAGCCGACCCGCTGCGCCGACGAGCGGCCCGCGCTGCGGGAGATCGGCGGCAGCCGGGTCGCCTGCCACTTCGCGGAGCCCATCGCCAGCGGCGAGTTGCGCCCGCACAAGGTGAGCGTGCAGATCACCCGGCCGATGGACGAGGGCGAGGAGCCGCACACCGTCTCCGCCCCCAGCGAGCCCGGCTCGTACGTCTGATCCGGCGGCACGGACGCGGCCCGTATCTGCGCCGGCCGCGTCCGTGCCGCCGTCGGCCCCGCAGGGGCGGCGCGTCGTCAGCCCTCGGGGCGGTGCAGCAGGGCGACCGCGACGCCGTGCACCGCGTCCAGCCCGGCCGGGTCGGCCAGCGCGACCTTGCCGCCGGTCACCGCGTACCACTCGTCGGCGTCCTTGTACTGCACCGTCAGCGTCACCTGGCCGTCGGCGTAGCCGGTGCGCAGGGTCAGTTCGCCGGTGACCACGCCGACCTCGTCGGTCATCACCCCGCCGGGGCCGGGCACGATGTCCGCCGTGCGCTCCTGCGGGGCCGTCGACGTGCCGCCGGCGTCGGCGGCCATTCCGGCTCCCGGCACCGCCGCCCGCGTGTCGGCCGCGCCGTCGGCCGTCATCCCGGCCGTGGTCGGCCCGGCCGTCGTTCCGGGCGTGGTCGGCTCCGCCGGCGCGCCGCCGGTGGCGGCCGCCGCGTCCGCCCCGGCGGCGTCCGGCGTCCGCTCCGGGGCGGGGCTCGCCCCGGCACCGGTCACGGCTTGCTCGCCCATGTGCAGCCCTCCAACATGTCGGTCAGGGCGGCCTTCTCGGCGTTGGTCACCGTGAGCCGCCAGTGGTGCTTGACCGTCACCCAGTTCTCGGCGTACTGGCACCAGAACGACCGGTTCGCCGGCTTCCACTGGGACGGGTCCTGATCACCCTTTGCCCGGTTGGAGGACTTGGAAACCGCGATGAGCTGCGGCCGGTCCATGTCGTTGGCGAAGTCGCCCCGCTTGGCGTCGTCCCACTCGTCGGCGCCCGAGCGCCACGCGTTCGCCAGCGGCACCATGTGGTCGATGTCCACGTCGGACGGGTCGGTCAGGGCGCGGTCGTCGTACACGCTCTCCCACCGGCCGGCGACCACGTTGCAGCCGGAGAGGCGGATGTCCTCCCCGTCGCGCTTGAGCACGCTGTCCCGCACGTCGCAGTTCTTGCCGGTGTCCCGCCAGTGCGGGAAACGCTCCCGGCTGTAGCCCTTCATCGACCCCGCGTTGGCGACGGCGAGCTGGGCCAGCTTCTGCGCGGCGTTGCCCCCGCTGTCGCTGGGCGGGGCGTCGGGCTCGTCGACGGGGACGCAGCCGGCCGCGCCGAGCGCCAGCGCCGCGGCCAGCGCGGCCGTCACCGCGACACGCGGTCCTGATCTGGTACGCACAGTCGACACCTCTCCAGCTTGGGGGCTCCCGGCGATCCCGCACAGTACCCGGGCATGGTTTCGGCGTTTCGTGGCGTTGCTCATATGGTGCGAGGCAGATTGGATGCCATGACCCGATCCGCGCCGGCACTCCGCCTGGGCACCGTCCACGGCCGGGGCACCCTCCTCGCGGCCGTCCTCGCCTCCGGCATGGTCTTCCTGGACAGCACCGTCGTCAACGTGGCGCTGCCCCGGCTCGGCGCGGAACTCGACGCCACCGTGGCCGGTCTCCAGTGGACGGTGAACGGCTACCTGCTGATGCTGGCCGCCTTCGTGCTGCTCGGAGGCGCCCTCGGCGACCGCTTCGGACGGCGGCGGGTCTTCCTGCTCGGCGTGGTCTGGTTCACCGTCGCCTCGCTGCTCTGCGGCCTGGCCCAGAGCACGGAGTGGCTGATCGCGGCCCGCTTCCTCCAGGGCGCCGGCGGCGCGCTGCTGACGCCGGGCTCGCTGTCGGTGCTCCAGGCCAGCTTCCACCCCGACGACCGGGGGCGGGCGATCGGCGTGTGGTCGGGGCTCTCCGGGGTCTCCACCGCGGTCGGCCCGTTCGTCGGCGGCTGGCTGATCGACGCGCTCTCCTGGCGGTGGATCTTCTTCCTCAACCTGCCGCTCGCCGTGCTGGTGGTGCTGGCCGCGCTGCGCTGGGTGCCGGAGAGCCGGGACGAGGCCGAGTCCCGCACCCGGGGGCCGGGGCGTCGCCGCCGGTTCGACGTGGCCGGCGCGCTGCTCGGCGCGCTCGCCCTGGCCGGCGTCACGTACGCCCTGATCGACGCGCCGGCGCGCGGCTTCGACTCGGCGCCGGTGCTGGTCGCGGCCCTGGTCGGGGTGGCCGGCGCGGTGGCCTTCGTGCTCGTCGAGCGGCGCCGCGGCGACGCCGCGATGCTGCCCACCGGGCTGTTCGGCAGCCGGCTCTTCTCCGTGCTGAACGTCTTCACCGTGCTGGTCTACGCGGCGCTCGGCGGGTTCACCTTCTTCCTCGCCGTCTACCTGCAGAACGTGGTCGGCTGGTCGGCGCTGCTCACCGGGCTCGCGATGTTGCCGACGACAGTGCTGCTGCTGGTCGGCTCGGCGCGGGCCGGCGCGTTGTCGGCGCGCATCGGCCCCCGGCTGCCGCTGACCGTCGGGCCGGTGGTCGCCGCCGCCGGGCTGGTGCTGCTGCGCGGCATCGACCCCGACGCGTCGTACTGGCGGGACGTGCTGCCCGGGGTGGGGCTCTTCGGGGCCGGCCTGACGCTGGTGGTGGCGCCGCTGACCGCATCCGTGCTGGCGGCGGTCGACGACCGGTACGCCGGCGTGGCGAGCGGCTTCAACAACGCCGCGTCGCGGGCCGGCGGCCTGCTCGCGGTGGCCGCGCTGCCGCTGCTGGTGGGGCTCTCCGGCACCGGCTACGCGCAGCCGGGCGAGCTGACCGGCGCGTACCGGGGCGCGATGCTCTGGTGCGCCGGCCTGCTGCTGGCCGGCGCGGCGCTGGCCGCCCTGCTGATCCACCGCCCGGCGCGGACGGCGCCCGGCGGCCAGCCCTGCCCCTCCCTGCCCGCCTCGACCCCGCCCGACCGGCGGTGACCGGTGGCGCTGTTAGCGTCGGACCATGGGTGATCAGGAGAGCGGGACGCCGGCCCGGCTGCGGTACCGGCTGCTGACCGGGCCGGACGACGCCGACTTCTGCCGGCGGGTCAGCGACCTGCTGGCCGACGGCTACCGGTTGCACGGCTCGCCGGCGGCCACCTTCGACGGGCAGCGGGTGATCGTGGCGCAGGCGCTCGTCCTCGACGACGGCAACCCCGTCGTCGAGCCGGTCTGAGCGGGTGGTCGGGCCCCGGCGTGCGGGGGCCCGACCACCCGTCGCTCAGCTTCGGGCGCGGTTGACGGCGCTGGTGACCGCCTTGATCGAGGCGGTGACGATGTTGGCGTCGGTGCCGACGCCCCACACCGTGCGGCCGTCGACCTCGCACTCCACGTACGCGGCGGCCTGCGCGTCGCCGCCGGAGGAGAGCGCGTGCTCGTGGTAGTCGAGCACCCGTACGGCAACGCCCACCGACTGGAGCGCGTTGACGTACGCGTCGATCGGGCCGTTGCCGACCGCGGTGAGGGAGCGGGTCACGCCGTCGTAGCCGACGCGGGCCTCGATCTCGACCTTGCCCTCGGCGGTGCCGATGGCGTAGCCGGCCAGGGTGAGCGCCGGGTCGGCCTGGTGGTCGATCAGGTAGTGCGCGGCGAAGATCTGCCACATCGTGCCCGGGTCGACCTCGCCGCCGTCGTGGTCGGTGACCTGCTGGACCACGCCGGAGAACTCGATCTGGAGCCGGCGCGGCAGGTCGAGCTGGTGCTCGCTCTTCATGATGTACGCGACGCCGCCCTTGCCGGACTGCGAGTTGACCCGGATGACCGCCTCGTAGGTGCGGCCCAGGTCCTTCGGGTCGATCGGCAGGTAGGGCACCGCCCAGGTGTGCTGGTCGATCGGCACCCCGGCCGCCGCCGCGTCCTTGGCGAGCGCGTCGAACCCCTTCTTGATCGCGTCCTGGTGGGAGCCGGAGAAGGCGGTGTAGACCAGGTCGCCGGCGTACGGGTGGCGCTCGTGCACCGGGAGCTGGTTGCAGTACTCGACGGCCCGCCGCACCTCGTCGATGTTCGAGAAGTCGATCATCGGGTCGACGCCCTGGGAGAACAGGTTCAGCCCCAGCGTCACCAGGTCGACGTTGCCGGTGCGCTCGCCGTTGCCGAACAGGCAGCCCTCGACGCGGTCGGCGCCGGCCAGCAGCCCCAGCTCGGCGGCGGCCACGCCGGTGCCCCGGTCGTTGTGCGGGTGCAGGCTCAGCACCAGGCTGTCGCGGCGGGGCAGGTGCCGGTGCATCCACTCGATCGAGTCGGCGTAGACGTTCGGCATGGCCATCTCGACGGTGGCGGGCAGGTTGACGATCAGCTTGCGGTCGGGGGCCGGGTCCACCACCTCGATGACCTTGGCGCAGACCTCCAGCGCGTACTCCAGCTCGGTGCCGGTGTAGGACTCGGGGGAGTACTCGTAGTGGATGTGGGTGTCCGGGGTGTGGATCTCCGCGTACTTCTGGCAGAGCCGCGCACCCTGGGTGGCGATGTCCGCGATGCCGTCGCGGTCCAGCCCGAAGACCACCCGACGCTGGAGGGTGGAGGTCGAGTTGTAGAAGTGCACGATGGCCCGGCGCGCGCCGCGCAGCGACTCGAAGGTGCGGTCGATCAGGTGCTCCCGGCACTGGGTCAGCACCTGGATCGTGACGTCCTCCGGGATCAGGTCCTGCTCGATGAGCTGCCGCACGAAGTCGTAGTCCGTCTGGCTGGCCGAGGGGAAGCCGACCTCGATCTCCTTGTAGCCCATCTGCACCAGGAGCTGGAACATCCGGCGCTTGCGCTCCGGCGACATCGGGTCGATGAGCGCCTGGTTGCCGTCGCGCAGGTCCACCGCGCACCAGCGCGGCGCGACCTCGACGTGGCGGGTCGGCCAGGTGCGGTCCGGCAGGTCGATCCGGAACTGCTGCTGGTACGGCTGGTAGCGGTGGTAGGGCATCCGGCTGGGGCGCTGCCGGGCGATCGGATCGGTCTCAGCGTCGGTGACGGGTTGAGCCATGACGGAGTGCTCCCCTTGGAACATGTGGCGTCAGCAATCGGAAGGTGTCGGCGAGGTGCCGGGCGACGGTGCCCGTGCGGTGCCGATGGGAGGTTCGGATGTGCTGGACGGCGCGGTTCGACTCCGCGACGAGGTGCCGGCCTTCAGGCCTCGTCGCGGCGACCAAGGAGGAGGTACGCCCGCCACATGACGACGTAACCCTACGTGGCGGGACGAGGGCTGGGAAGGCAGGTCCGGATTATGGGACCGGAGTCACGGCGCCCGATGGTTCGCCCTGGTCGGCCGCCCGCGCCGGAAGTTTCAGGCGAGCAGGAGCTCGGCCAGGGGGCGTCGGCGGCGCAGGCCGGTCTCCGACGCGAGCAGGTCGGCGGGGAGGCTGAGTGGGTCGCCGAGCTGCCCGACGGCGACGACCACGTGCGGGCGTACGCCGGCCGGCAGGTCGAGGTCCGCGACCAGGCCGGCCCGGTCGAGGTCGACCAGTTGGCGCACGTGCAGGCCGAGCGCCGTGGCCTGCACCGTGAGGTGGGCGACCGCCTGCCCCAGGTCGTAGAGGTGCCCGGCGTTCCCCGTGAGGTGCGCGCCCAGCAGCAGCGCCGAGGCGCGCTGGGCCCACCTCTGGTCCGGTTTCCGCAGGTTCACCAGGATCCGCTTGAACGTCTCGTCGTCGCGGCGCCCGAGCGCGAACCGCCACGGCTGGGCGTTGCCGGCCGAGGGCGCCCAGCGGGCCGCCTCGAGCAGGGCGGCGACCTCGTCGGCGGTCGACTCGGCGTCGGGATCGAACGCGCGGGGACTCCAGCGGAACGCGAGCAGCGGGGTGAGGTCGGCCATGCGTCGAGTGTCCCGTAAGGGTGTTTTAGGGATTAGGGGCGGGATGTCCGAATGTGGCGAATCGCACCCGTAACGTCCTGGCGGTCACGGCGTTGCCGCGCTCGCGCTGTCGGCCGGCTCGGGCGCGGCCGTGCCGAGCGGTTCCCGATCCACCACCGGACCGGCGAGCTGCACGGTCGCCGGGGCCGGCGCGGGCGTCCCGGCGAGGATCAGCGTGCCGGCGGCGGTCCGCACGGCGGTGGGCGTGCCATCGCGGTCGTAGCAGTAGATGCCCACGTCCAGCGGGGCGTTGATTGAGGCCGAGGTCGTCTCGACCGAGTAGCAGGTGCCGGACGCGCCGGGCGGGGGCTGCGCCGGCGACACGGCGAGCGGGGCCCGGCGGTCGGTCAGCACGTCCAGCCAGTCGGTGAAGGGATGCTGGACCCGGGGGTCGAGCCGACGGGGCACGGCGTCGTCGGGGTCGCCGAGGCGTACGCAGCTCGGCGGCTCGGGTCGGGCGGCCGACGGCAGGGCGCACTGGTAGAGCCCGTCGGTGGTCGCGGCGAACGAGACGTCCGCCGTGCCGCCGAGCGCGCCGCCCGGGATGTCGACCCGCCAGGTGCCGTCGTTCGCGCTGGTCACCACGACCGTACGGTCGGGGGCGTCGGGGGCGCGCAGCGTGTAGTTGGCGACCAGGCGCCGGTCCTGCGCGGCCGCGGCGAGCGCGGCCAGCTCGTCGCGTGCCGCGTCCATGCCCGCCGCGGCGGGTGTCGGCGTGGGGGGCGGCGGCGCGGCCGGCCGGTCGGCGGTGCAGGCGACGAGGAGCGCCGGCAGGGCGAGCGCGAGCGGGCCGGCGAGGCGGTGGGTGGGCCGCGCGGGCGTGCCTGCATCCCCGCCGGGGGTGGGCCGCGCGGACGTGCGGGCGGCATCCCCGCCGGGGGTGGGCCGGGCGGGCGTGCCGGCGTCTCCGCCGGGGGTGGGCCGACGATCCCGGCCGCGGGGGCCGGCCGGACTCAGGTGGGCGTGCACGGGGCCATTCTGCGGGCCGGGGAGGGCGCGCGGGGTCCACTGCCGCTTCGCCCGTCCGGCGTGTCGCGCGCCGCGTCGCCGCCGCCGGCCGGGCCGGATCGTGGGATCACCTGACCCGGTCGAGCCGGCCGACCGATACCCTGGACGGGTCTGACACGCGCCGCCGGCCCCGACCGGCGGCGTCGGCACGCTCAGGGTCGTCGCTGGGAGGGAGTGCACCGTCGTGGCACTCGTGGTGCAGAAGTACGGCGGGTCCTCCGTCGCCAACGCCGAACGGATCAAGCGTGTGGCCGAGCGGATCGTCGCCGCGCGCAAGGCCGGCGACGACGTCGTGGTGGTGGTCTCCGCGATGGGGGACACCACCGACGAGCTGCTCGACCTGGCCAACCAGGTCAGCCCGCTGCCGCCGGGCCGCGAGCTGGACATGCTCCTCACGGCCGGGGAGCGGATCTCCATGGCGCTGCTCGCCATGGCCATCCACAACCTGGGCTACGAGGCCCGCTCGTTCACCGGCTCGCAGGCCGGCGTGATCACCACGTCGGTGCACGGCCGGGCGCGGATCATCGACGTCACGCCGGGCCGGCTCAAGGGCGCGCTCGACGAGGGCGCGGTGGTCATCGTCGCCGGGTTCCAGGGCGTCTCGCAGGACACCAAGGACGTCACGACGCTGGGCCGGGGTGGCTCGGACACCACGGCCGTGGCGCTCGCCGCCGCGCTGCAGGCGGACGTCTGCGAGATCTACACCGACGTGGACGGCATCTTCAGCGCCGACCCGCGCATCGTGCCGAACGCCCGGCACATCAGGCAGATCACCTACGAGGAGATGCTGGAACTGGCCGCCTGCGGCGCCAAGGTCCTGCACCTGCGCAGCGTGGAGTACGCCCGCCGGGCGGGCTTGCCGATCCACGTCCGTTCGTCATACTCGACCAACACCGGCACGATGGTCACCGGATCGATGGAGGACCTTCCTGTGGAGCAAGCACTGATCACCGGGGTCGCCCACGACCGCAGCGAGGCCAAGATCACGATCGTGGGGGTGCCCGACGAGCCGGGCGCCGCCGCGCGGATCTTCGACACCGTGGCCGGTGCCGAGATCAACATCGACATGATCGTGCAGAACGTCTCCACCGAGGGCACGGGGCGCACGGACATCTCCTTCACCCTGCCCAAGACCGACGGTCCGACGGCCATGGCCGCGCTCAGCAAGATCCAGGAAGCGGTCAAGTTCAAGGGCCTGCTCTACGACGACCACGTCGGCAAGGTGTCGCTGATCGGGGCCGGCATGCGGTCCCACCCCGGTGTCGCGGCCGGCTTCTTCGCCGCCCTCGGCGCGGCCGGGGTGAACATCGAGATGATCTCCACCTCGGAGATCCGGGTCTCCGTGGTCTGCCGCGACACCGACCTGGACGCCGCCGTCCGTGCCATCCACGAGGCCTTCGACCTCGGCGGCGAGACCGAGGCCGTCGTCTACGCGGGGACGGGACGGTAGCGCCCATGTCGCCGCTGCCCACCCTGGCCGTGGTCGGAGCGACCGGTGCCGTCGGCACCGTGATGTGCGAGCTGCTCACCGGGCGCAAGAACGTCTGGGGAGAGATCCGGCTGCTCGCCTCCGAACGCTCGGTCGGGCGGCGGGTGCGCTGCCGTGGCGAGGAGCTCACCGTCCGGGCGCTGACCCCGGAGGCGTTCGACGGCGTCGACGTGGCGATGTTCGACGTGCCGGACGAGGTCTCGACGCAGTGGGCCCCGGTCGCGGTGAGCCGGGGCGCGGTCGCGGTGGACAACTCCGGCGCCTTCCGGATGGACCGCGACGTCCCGCTGGTGGTGCCGGAGATCAACCCCGAGCAGGTCCGCAACCGGCCGAAGGGGATCATCGCCAACGCCAACTGCACCACCCTCGCGATGATCGTCGCGGTAGCCCCGCTGCACCGCGAGTACGGGCTGCGCGAGCTGGTGCTCGCCTCCTACCAGGCGGTCTCCGGCGCCGGCCAGGCCGGGGTGGACACCCTGCACACCCAGCTCACCAAGATCGCCGGCGACCGGGCGCTCGGGTCGCGTCCCGGCGACGTCCGCCAGGCGGTGGGCGACGAACTGGGCCCGTTCCCGGCTCCGCTGGCGCTCAACGTGGTGCCCTGGGCCGGCTCGCTGGCCGAGGCGGGCTGGTCGTCCGAGGAGATGAAGCTGCGCAACGAGTCGCGCAAGATCCTCGGGCTGCCCGACCTCAAGGTCTCCGCCACCTGCGTACGGGTGCCGGTGGTGACCGGCCACTCCGTCGCGGTGCACGCGGTCTTCGCCACCGAGGTGGACGCCGAGGGCGCCCGCGAGGTGCTGCGCAACGCCCCCGGGGTGATCCTGGTCGACGACCCGGCCGACGGCGAGTTCCCGATGCCGATCGACGCGGTCGGCACCGACCCGTCCTGGGTGGGCCGGATCCGTCGCGCCGTCGACGATCCGCGTGCCCTGGACTTCTTCGTCACCGGCGACAACCTCCGCAAGGGCGCCGCCCTCAACACCGCCCAGATCGCCGAACTCCTGGCCAGGGAACTCACCCCCCGCTGACCCCCTTCCCCCCTCCCCCGTCCCACGCCCCCGTCGTCGCGGCGATCTTGCACTTTCTGCCCCGGCAAAGGCAAAGGGTGCAAATAACCCATAGCGCGGGCACAAAGTGCAAGATCGCTGGGGCTGGGGCTGGGGCTGGGGCTGGGGCTGGGGCTGGGGCTGGGGCTGGGGCTGGGGCTGGGGCCGGGCTGGGGCTGGGGCTGGGGTGGTCAGGCGGCGGCCAGGCGGACGCCGTCGCGGCCCTGCCGCTTCACCGCGTACAGCGCCTGGTCGGCGCGGCGGAGGGTGAGCTCGGGCGACTCGCCGGGGCGGGGCAGGGCCACCCCCACGCTGATCGTCCGGCCGATTCGGCGCGCCTCCTCGGCGAGACGCTCGGCGATCCGCACCGCCTCGTCGGGCCGGTTCACCTCGATCACCGCCACGAACTCGTCGCCGCCGATGCGGTAGAGCTCGTCGCCCTGCCGCAGCGCCCCCTCCAGGGCCCGGGCCAGCCGCACCAGCACCCGGTCGCCGGCCTGGTGGCCGTACGTGTCGTTGACGCTCTTGAAGCCGTCAACGTCGATCGCCAGCAGGGCCGTACGACCGGGGGTGGCCCCGGCGATCCGCCGGCCGAACGGGCCGGTGTGCCCCAGCCCGGTCAGCGGGTCGGAGTTGGCCTGCTCGCGCAGCCGGGCGACGGTACGCAGCCGGTCCAGGCAGCTCCACGCCTGGCCGGCCAGCAACTCCAGCAGGTTGACGGTGGTCGGGTCGGGGCGTAGCAGTCGCTCGTCGGCGACCAGCAGCACGCCGCCGTGATCGTCGGGCGGCCCGACCGGCACCGCGACCAGGGTGCGCACCCCGGCCCCGGCCAGCGGCCGGTGGTCGGGGACCGGCGGGTGCCCCGCCTCGCCGAGGGTGTATCCCACGCCGTGGCGGTGGGCGCGGCTGATCAGCCGGTCCAGCGCGGCCGGGCCCGCCTCCGCCAGCTCGGCCCGGATCCGGGACTCGAACTCGCCGGGAGCGGCCGTCGGCGCGCCCAGCCGGGGCCCGTCCGGACCGGCGAGCAGCAGCACGGCGGCGGAGAGGGTGGACACGTCCCGGGCCGCGGCGATCGCGGCGGTGAACAGGTCCCACTCCGTCGAGGCGGCGGTCAGCGCGGTGGCGTGCCGGAGCAGCTTCTCGCTGCGGCTCTCCGCCGGCGGCCCGCCGAGCGCCACGATCCGGGCACCGAGCCGGGCCGCCAGCCGCTCGGCCGTGTCCCGCCACGGGGCCAGGTCGGCCGGTACGCACCACTGGAGGTCGAGCACGCCGATCGGCCGGCCCGCCGGGTCCCGTACCGGCACGCAGACCTCGGCGATGACGTCGGGGCGTACGGGGATGTAGTCGGGATCGTCGGCGACGTCGGGCACGACCGCGGTCTCGCCGGAGGCGTACACCCGCCCGACGATCCCGGTCTTCGGCGGCACGGTGGAGAAGACCTGCCAGGAGCCGGTCGCCGCGACGCAGCGGAGCCGGTCGTGCACCTGGAGCAGGACCGAGATGGTGGCCGGCGCGTGCCGGGCGAGCGCGGTGACCGTCCACTGGCACGCCTCGACGGCGGTCGAGGCCATGGGCAGGCGGACCGTCACGTCACGGATGACTCGCTCGTGATCCACTGGGCACGTCGTTCCAGGTAGGGAGGGGGTTCCGGCCGGCGGGCGGGCCCGCACCAAGGGTACTCAGCGCCGCGTCGCGCCGCCCAGGAGCAAGATCGCCCACAGCCTTCGTACACATGTGCCATCCACAGGCTGTGGACACGGCCCGTGGATGCGGGCGGGCCGCGCGGCGGGGCCCGCGACGATAGCGTGAGGGTCCCGGCCGAGTGGAGGCACCGATGCTCATCGCCCAGCTCAGTGATCCGCACGTGACCACCGGCGTCCTCGCCGCCGAACCGGCCGCCGGCCTGCACCGGGCCCTCGGCCGGGTGCTGGCGCTCACCCCCCGGCCCGACTGCGTGGTCGTCACCGGCGACCTGGTCGAGCACGGCCGCCCCGACGAGTACGCCGCGCTGCGCGAGATCATCGGTCGGTTCCCGCTGCCGGTGCACCTGGTGGCCGGCAACCACGACGACCGGGAGTCGCTGCTCGACGCCTTCGGCGGCACGCCGTGGCTCGGCGGCGGCTTCTCGGCCTACTACCACGTCGACCATCCCGAGGCGACGATCGTGGTGCTGGATTCGTTGATGCCGGGTGGACACGGCGCCGGCTGTCTCGGCGAGGACCAGCTCGGCTGGCTCGACGGGGTGCTGGCCGGCCGGCCGGAGGTGCCGGCCGTGGTCTGCGTGCACCACCCGCCGGCGGCGGTCGGCATCCCGTTCCTCGACGACATCCGGCTGACCGACGGCGACGGGCTGGCCGAGGTGGTCGCCCGGCACCCGCACGTCGCCCGGGTGGTCGCCGGGCACGTCCACCGCCCCGTGACGGTCAGCTTCGCCGGCACGGTGCTCACCACCGCGCCGAGCACCTGGCGGCAGAGTTCGCTCACCACCAGCGCCGACGAGCAGATCGGCTGGGTCGCCGAGCCGACCGGCTTCCTCCTGCACCAGGTCGCCGGGGGCGGCTGCGTCACGCACCTCGTCCAGGTCAGCCACGCCGTCGGCATGACGTGCGCGTTCTGACCGGCGACCCGGGAGCAGCGACCGGGGCGCCGTGGGCCGACCGCGCCGTCTCCGCCGCCGGCGCGCGGCTCGTCCGATCATCCTTCCCGTCGTACGCCGTCCGTCCGGTCCTTTCCGGACCCGCACGCCGACCACCGCGACGATCGGTCGGAGGCTGCCGGGCATGTCGGAAACGCCTGGCCGGACCTCCCCGGGCGGGCGGCGTATCCCCAGGTCTGTGGGCCTGCCCCGGTCGACCGACGGCGGGCCGCGATGAGAGGCTGTACCCGACGCGGCGGCGGTCCCCCACCGCCGTCACCGCGACCGAACCCTGCCGACGGCGCGGGCCCGACCGGCGCGAACCGTCGCCCCGGGGGCCCCGCGCCGGCTTCTCACGAGGAGTTCCATGTCCATCCCCGGGATGCGTCGGGCCGCCATCGGCCTGACCGCGCTCGCCGTGACCGCGTTCGGCGCGGTCACGACCACCCCCGACCAGGCGGACGCCGGCCCGAAGCCGGTCGCCGTCAAGCTGCTCGCCCTCAACGACTTCCACGGCAACCTCGAACCGCCGTCCGGCTCCAGCGGCTCGATCGCCGGGCAGCCCGCCGGCGGGGCCGAATACCTCGCCACCCAGCTCGCCGAGCTGCGCAAGCGCGCCGCCAAGGAGCAGAACACCATCACCGTGGCGGCCGGCGACCTGATCGGCGCCTCGCCGCTGCTCTCCGCCGCGTTCCACGACGAGCCGACCATCGAGGCACTGTCGCTGGCCGGGTTGGACTACGCCAGCGTCGGCAACCACGAGTTCGACGAGGGCGCCGACGAGCTGCTGCGCATCCAGAACGGCGGGTGCCACCCGGTCGACGGCTGCGCCGACGGCACCCCCTACGAGGGCGCCGGCTTCCAGTACCTGTCGGCCAACGCGTTCAAGACCGCCACCGGCCAGCCGCTGCTCGCCCCGTACGCCATCCACAAGGTGCAGGGCGTCAAGGTCGGCTTCATCGGCATGACGCTGGAGGGCACCCCGCGCATCGTCAGCCCGCAGGGTGTCGCCGGCCTGACCTTCGCCGACGAGGCGCAGACCGCCAACCGGTACGCCCGCGAGCTGCGCCGCAAGGGCGTCGAGACCATCGTCGTGCTGCTGCACGAGGGCGGCACGCAGGACGCCACCGGCGGCATCAACGACTGCAAGGGCATCTCCGGCCCCATCGTGGACATCGCCAACCGGATGGACCCGTCGATCGACGTCGTCGTCAGCGGCCACACCCACCAGGCGTACAACTGCGACATCGCCGGCAAGCTCGTCACCAGTGCCAGCTCCTTCGGTCGGCTGGTCACCGACATCGACCTCTCCATCGACCGGCGCACCGGCGACGTGATCAGCGCCAGGGCCGAGAACGTGGTGGTCACCCGCGACGTCGACCCGGACCGGGCGCAGACCGACCTGATCAACCGCTACAAGACCGTGCTCGGCCCGGTGGCCGGCCGCGAGGTCGGCCAGACCACCACGGAGATCAAGAAGACCCAGGAGACCCTCTTCGACAAGACCCTGGGCGAGTCCCCGCTGGGCAACCTGATCGCCGACGCGCAGCTCGCCGCCACCGACGACGAGCAGGGCGCGGTCGCCGCCTTCATGAACCCCGGTGGCGTACGCGCCGACCTCGACGCCGGCCCGGTCACCTACGAGGAGGCGTTCACGGTGCAGCCGTTCGCCAACAACCTCGTGACGCTCGACCTCACCGGCGCGCAGCTCTACTGCCTGCTGGAGCAGCAGTTCGTCGCCGGCAGGACGCTCTACCCGTCGTCGACCGTCCGGTACGTCGTCGACCCGGCCGGCACCACCGGCACCGCGACGGACCCGTGCGCGGGCAGCCGGGTGGTCCGGGGCAGCCTCACCATCGGTGGCGTGGCGGTCGACGCCGGCACCACGTACCGGATCACGGTGAACAACTTCCTCTCCGGCGGCGGCGACGGCTTCACCGTCCTCACCGGAGGCACCAACCTGGTCACCGGCATGATCGACCTGGACGCTTTCGTGGCGTACCTGACCGCGCGGTCGCCGGTCTCGGCGCCGGCGCTGGACCGCATCCGCACCACCGCGGAGGTTCCCGCCGCCTGACGCGGCGTCGCACAGCCGACGGGCCCCGAAGCGTTCGCTTCGGGGCCCGTCGTCGTCGTGCCGGTCAGGCGGGTGCGGACACCGGTTCGGCGGCCGGCGGGGCGGCAGGCGGAGTCGCCGGCACGCGGCCGTCCTGGACGGCCGTCAGCAGGGGGCGCAGGGAGAGCGCGACCAGCGAGGCCACCAGACAGCCGCCGACGACCGTCGCGACCCAGATCCGGCCGTCGGCCGCGCCGATCAGGGGGCCCGCGGTGACCGGGCCGATCACCCCGCTGATGCCGAAGATCATCGAGCTCATCGCGTTGTACCGGCCGCGCAGCTCGTCGGTGGCGAGCGCGTTGGTCAGCGCCGGCATCACCGGCGAGAGCAGCGTCTCGCCGAAGCCGAAGATGGCCGAGCAGGCCACCACGCCGAGGGCGGCGAGCAGCGCGCTCTCGGCGCCGATCACCCCCGCCGCGCCGAGGACCAGCCAGGCGGTCGCGAAGACCGCGCCCACGACGGCCAGCGCGCCCGTCCGGCTCCGCCCCTCCATCCGGCGGATGACCAGCAGCTGGGCGAGCACGATCATCACCGTGTTGCCGGCCAGCGCCCAGGCCACGATGCGCGGGGACACCTCGACCACCCGCACGGAGTACGCGGCGAAGCCCACCTCGATCTGCGCGTACCCGCAGGTCGTCAGGATCAGGCCGAAGATGACCAGCCGCCGGAACGGCCGGTCCTTCAGCACGGTGAGGTAGCCGCCGGTCGACGTCCGGCCCCCGGTCGGGCCCGCGGTGAGCCGGCGACCCACCCGCGGCAGGCTCAGCAGGATCAGCGCGGGCATCAGGTAGCTGATCGCGTCGAGCACGTAGATCGCCTGGAAGGTGCCCGGGCGGGCGGTGTCGACGATCGCGCCGGAGGTCAGGCCGCCGATGCCGATGCCGAGGTTGAGCAGGGCGAAGTTCAGCCCGAAGACCCGCTGCCGCTCGTCGTCGTCGGTGAGCGAGGCGAGGATCGTGTTCTGCCCGGACCAGATGGCCGAGCTGCCGATCGCGACCAGGGTCATCACCCCGAACGCCGAGGCGGTCGAGTCGACCAGCGCCAGCGAGCCGGTGCCGGCCGCCTCGATCAGCAGGCACGGCACGACGATCCGGCGCGCGCCGAAGCGGTCGATGAGCGTGCCGCCGATCGGCGACAGGGCGAGGGTGACCGCGCCGTACCAGCCGATGACCAGACCGGCGCGGGCGTCGGTGAGGCCGCGGACGTCGGTCAGGTAGATGAACAGGAACGGCAGGGTGAGGCCGCGCCCGACCGCCGACAGCAGGGTGCCGACGAGGATCCGCCGGGCTTCCGGACGGCGGGGGAGGGCGCGACTGAGCATGTCCGAGATTCTGTGCGGCTGGTACGACGGCCCGCGAGCGTTTTACGGCCCGGACCGCGTGGCCGGCACCCTCACGTGATCAAGGCCACGTCCCGGGTCCGGTCCGGGTCGGGCCGGCCCCGGTCGCCGGCGGTGCCGGGCCGGCCCCGGTCGCCGGCGGTGCCGGGCCGTGGGCGCTGTCGGGCCCGTCTGCGATGCTGGTCGGGATGACCACGACCTGGCGACACCTGCCCGCGCCGGCCCGCGAGATCGCCACGGCCGCCGGCGACGCGGTCGCCGCCGCGCGCGAGCGCGACTCCGAGGCGTACGACATCGCGGTGGCCCGGCTCGCGGCGGCCGAACGGTCGGGGCTGGTCCTCGGCGCGGTGGTCCGGCTGCTGCTGGAGGAGGGCCACCCGGACGGCCTCGACGGCGACGACGTCCGGCAGGTGCTCGAACGCTGCGTGCGGGGCGCGGCGGGGTGGCGGCCCGACGTCGACCCGCACGTGGTGCTCGTCCTGCTGGCGGGCGCCCTGGGCGTCTACGACCCGGACGGCGACGAGTCCCCGCCCGACCCGCCTGCCGTGGCGCGGCACGCGCCGCTGCTCGTGGCCGACCTGCTCGCCGTGACCGGCCGGCCGCTCGACGGCTACCTGGCCGCCGCGTTCACGGAGATCGCGCGCACCGAACACCACGACTGAGCGCGCGGCCCGGCCGGCCGCCGGGAGCACCCGCGCGCCTGTCGTGGTGAGCCTGCCGTTGCGGGCCCGCCGTTGGGTGCCTGTTGTCGCGGCCTGTCGTTGCGGGCCTGTTGTCGCGGCCTGCCGTTGCGGCTTGTTGTCGCGGGACTGTCGTCCCGCGACTGCCGTTGCGCGTCCACCGCCGCCGGCCCGTCGCCGGGGCGCGGGGCGGGGAGCGCCCGCCGCCGGGGCGCCGGGTTCGGGGGTGCGGTCCTGGCTCGGCGATGGTCGCTATCGCGCCGTCCCGACGGCCCCGGCGGCCTCCGTCCTCAGCGGACGGCGTAGTCGCCGAGCGCCGGTTCGAGCAGGTCGAACGTCCGGGTGCCGGCGTCGGCCAGGGCGGCCGCGACGTCGTCCAGGTCGTCGCCGGCGAGCGTGCGCCGGATCGTCTCGGCGAAGAGAACCCGGTGCGCCGCGCCGAGCTGGGCGGCGACGGCGCGCGGCACGACGTCGCCGGGGCCGACGTGCGCCTCCGCGACGAGCAGGTCGGCCAGGGCCTGCTCGCGCAGCTCGTGGAACTCGCGCAGGCGGGCCGTCAGGGTCGGGCTCTCCACGATCATCCGGACGAACGGCAGGCCGGCGAAGCCGATCACCGGGTCGCGACGGGCCACGGCCGCCAGGAACTCGCGCCGCAGCGCGGCGAGAGCCGACTCCCCGGCGCCCCGCTCGGCCACGGTGCGGGCGAGCGAGCCGACGAACTCGTCGCTGAGGTCGAGGGCCATGTCCTCCTTGCGGGGGAAGTAGTTGGTGACGGTCATCTTGGCGACGTGCGCCGCCGTGGCGATCTCGGCGATGGTCACGGCCTCGAAGCCGCGTTCCATGAAGAGACGGGTCGCCACGTCGGAGATCGTCTGGCGGGTCTCCCGCTTCTTCTGTTCCCGCAGGTTGAGAGTCGGTGAGGTCATGCCGGACAGTATCTCATAGGTTCAACCTAAATTTGGGCTTGACATATTAGATGGGTCCGACCTAAGCTTGTGTCGTTCCCAAGTTGAGGAGGGCGAATGAGTACGCGCTTCACGCCGCCGGCTCCGACCACCGGCCCCGCCCGACGGATCGGCGTCACGCGCAACACCTCCAGGGGCGACCGGACCGGCGCCCGCGTGACCCGGCAGCCGCTCCGGCTGCCGCCGCGCAGGGGGCGCTGACGACCCCGCCGCACCGCCCCGACCGCTCGGCCCGCCCCGGAGGAAAAACATGAACATCACCGCCACGACCGTCTCCCTGACCGTCGACGACGTCATCGCGTCCCGCGACTTCCTCGTCACCCACCTCGGTTACCAGGAGAAGGCCGCCGCCGACGGGTTCGCCTCACTCAGCCGGGGCGAAGCGGCCGTCGACGTCGTGCTGTTGCGACGGGGCATCGAGGTGCTTCCCGAGGACCAGCGCGACCAGCGGGCGTCCGGGCTGATCCTGGCGTTCACCGTGTCCGACCTGGCCGGGGTGCTCAGTCGGCTGGAGAGCGAGGGGGTGGCCGTCACCATGCCGTTGCGCGAGGAACCGTGGGGTGAGCGGCTGTTCCAGGTCACCGACCCCAACGGCGTGGTCATCCAGTTCGTGGAATGGGTCACCCCGGCCGCCGGCTGACCCACCGCGCACCGCCGGGCACCCGGCGGCACCCGTGGCTTGCGCCGCCGCACCAAACGTCAGGGGCATGTCCGCCGCGCGGGCATGCCCCTGACCGTACGCGCCGGCAGACGGACGTCGTGCGCGTCCCACGTTGGCGTCCGGCGTCCGGCGTTTGACGCCCGGCGCGTCCACCGTTGGCGTCTGGCGGTCCTGCGTCCGGTGTCCCGACGTCTCGTGTCCCGGCGTTTGGTGTCCCGCGTCGCCGGAGTTCCGGGACGGCCGTCCTTCGCTCGCCGGAGTTCCGTCCGGGGCTGGTGCGGGCCGGGGCAGGGCGCCGGCTCAGCCGCAGCCGACGACCGCCCCTGCCTTCTTGTCCGTCGGCCGCTGGATCACCTGGATCTCGTCCACGCCCGGCAGGTGGCGGATCGGCGCCAGCCTCGTGCAGTCGAACTCCCTGCCCTCGGTCGTGAGCCGGAACGACTCGGGCATCGCGTCGGCCGAGACCTGCGCGATCATGTCCGGCCTGTCCTTGAACGTCTCCCGGAACTGTTGCCACGCCTGCTCGCGGCCCTCGAACCTGATGCCCTCCACCGGGTCCAGCCCGTGCAGGGCCGACTCGATGGCGGCCTTCTGCTCGGCGGTGGCGTCGTTGCTCAGGAAGACGTTGACGGCGTACTGGTGCTGGTCGCCCCGGACGACGAACAGGACCACAGTGGTCGCAACGAGCGCCCCCACCAGCATGGCCACGGCGGCGACCAGCAGGAGCGGACCGCGCCGGCGGCGCGCGGGAGGCGTCGACCCGTCCGGCGAGGCAACCGGGACGACAGGCAGCTGATCGGCTCCAGCGGCAGGGCGCAGCTGGTCGACGGCACCCACGGGTGACGACCCGTCCGGCGGGGCGCCCGCGGGCGACGACTCGTCCTGGGACGGCTGAGGCTGGGGGATCGGCTCCGACACGGTGCACAGTAAAGCAGCCAGGGCGGCTGGCGGCGCCCCGGCGGTGACCGGGTGACCGGGCGACCGGAGGTCCGGGCGACTGGAGGTCCGGGCGACTGGAGGTCCGGGTGACCGGAGGTCCGAGCGCGGCCCGCGCCAGGCGTGCACCAGCATCGCCCGGACGTAGCCGTCGAGCGAGCCCGCCGCCGACGCCTTCCGCCAATGCCGGTACAGCGCGACGAGGCACTCCTGCACCAGGTCGTCAGCGGCCGATCGTTGCCCGCACAGCCCGTACGCCAGCCGTCGCAGCCACGGCAGGCGTGCCTGGACGTACTCGACGTACTCTCGTTCACTCCGCAACCCGGCCTCCCGCCAACACTAGGAGTGGTCCGAGACCCGTTTCGGTTGTGGCGGTTGGTGATCGAAGCCGGGGAGGTCGCCCCACCCCCCGGACGTCGACGGGGGGGCTCTCGCTGGCTCCAGCGAGCGATAATCGGCGGAAACGAATCAAGGCCCCTCCGTGGAGGGGCCTTGACCTGCTGTTACCTCTGGTCGGGGTGGCCGGATTCGAACCGACGACCTCTTCGTCCCGAACGAAGCGCGCTACCAAGCTGCGCCACACCCCGAGGCGTGCCGACAAATAGTAGCCCACCCGGTTCGGTGGTCCAACTCGGTACCCCCACCGCTCCGGTGCCCGCTGCACCGGGCACCGCAGCGGCGAGATCTCGACAACTTCCCGGATGTAGTTGGCTCCCGGCGAGCGGATACCACTACATCCCGGAAGTTGCGCGGATCTTGGGGTGCGCAGCGCGGGGTGTGCGCGGCGCGGGGTGTGCGGCGCGGGGTGTGCGGCGCGGGGTGTGCGGCGCGGAGCGCGGGGTGGGGTGCGCAGCGCGGGGTGTGCGGCGTGCGGTGGGTCAGCGGGGGATCAGGGTGAGCACGCTCGCTTCCGGCGGGCAGGCGAACCGTACCGGCGCGGTCGGGTGGGTGCCGAGGCCGGCGGAGACGTGCAGCCAGGAGTCGGAGCCGGGCCAGCGGTGCAGGCCGCGCGCCATCGAGCGGGGCAGGCCGCAGTTGGTGACCAGCGCCCCGACGCCCGGCACGCAGACCTGGCCGCCGTGGGTGTGCCCGGCGAGCAGCAGCCCGAAGCCGTCGGCGGCCATCCGGTCGAGCACCGCCGGCTCGGGGGAGTGGGTGAGCGCGATCGACAGGTCCGCGGCGGGCGACACCGGTCCGGCGACGGAGTCGTAGTCGTCGCGTTCGATGTGCGGGTCGTCCACGCCGAGCAGCTCGACCGCGCGACCGCCGGCCTTGACGGTGGTGCGGGCGTTGTTCAGGTCCACCCAGCCGGCGCCGGTGAGCACGTCGCGCAGCTCCTCGTGCGGCAGCTCGACGCCCTCCGTGTACTCCCGGTCGGGCAGGAAGTAGGTGAACGGGTTCTTCCAGACGGGGCCGGTGTAGTCGTTGGAGCCGAAGACGAAGCCGCCCGGGTGGTCGAGGAGCGGCTGGAGCGCGCGCAGCACGCCGGGCACGGCGTCGGGATGTGCCATGTTGTCCCCGGTGACCACGACGAGGTCGGGGTCGAGGGCGGCCAGCGACGCCACCCAGCGCTGCTTGCGACCCTGGCCGGGCATCATGTGCAGGTCGGACAGGTGCAGGACGCGCAGCGGCTCGGCGTCGGCCGGCAGCACCGGGACGTCGTACCGCCGCAGGGTGAACATGTTGCGCTCGACGAGCGACGCGTAGGCCAGGGTCGCCGCGCCGAGGGCGGCGGTCCCGGTCGCGAGCCGGAATAGTGTGCGCTTTCGCATGGCGTTCAGGGTAGTTTCACCGACCATGAGCACGCTGAAGGACCGTCTCACCGCCGACATGCGCGCCGCCCTCAAGGCGCGCGACGAGCTGACCACCTCCACGCTGCGGATGGCGCTCGCCGCCGTCGGCACCGCCGAGGTCGCCGGCAAGGCCAAGCGCGAGCTCACCGACGACGAGGTGCTCGCGGTGCTGACCAGGGAGGCGAAGAAGCGCCGGGAGGCCGCGACCGCCTTCGCCGACGCCGGCCGCACCGAGCAGGCCGCGAAGGAGACCGCCGAGGGCGAGGTGCTGGAGCGCTACCTGCCGAGCCAGCTCTCCGACGCCGAGCTGACCGAGCTGGTCGCGGGGGCGCTCGCCTCGGGCGGCTTCACCGGCAAGGCGCAGATGGGCCCGGCCATGAAGGCGGCCCAGGCGGCGGTGGCCGGCCGGGCCGAGGGTGGTCGGGTGGCCGCCGAGGTACGCCGGCAGCTCGGTCTCTGAACGAGCCGCACCGACGCGCGTACGCGAAACGGGCGGGCACCCCCACGAGGGGTGCCCGCCCGTTGTCGTCCGGCCGGCTCAGCCGCCGGGTCGGTTCGGCGGGCGGCCCGGGCCGGTCGGCGAACCGCCGGGGCCTTGCGGCGTGGTGCCGCCCGGGGTGGCGCCGCCGGCGCTGATCTGGATGGTCACGACGCCGCCCTTGATGGTGCGGCCGTCGGGGCTGGTGCCCGCGGCCTTGCCGGCGGGGCAGGTCGACGCGACCTTGATGTCGGAGACGACCGCGTCGAAGCCCTCCGCCTCGATCCGGGACTTCGCCTGCTCCACGTCCAGGCACTTCACGTCCGGGATCCGGCGCTGGTCGCCCTCGCGGATCTTCTGGCCCGGGGGATCGAAGTTGATCCGCTTCTTGCCCTTCATGGCGTCGCGGAGCGTCTCGTAGACCGGCGGGTTGATGCCGTCCTTCTGGTTGTGCTTCATCTTGACGTTGGTCTGCGGCCAGTCCGGGTCGGCCATGATGCCGGCCACCGCGTACTGCTTGGTCATCGCGACCAGCGAGGCGGTCTTCTCCGAGTCGGTGGTGCCGGACTTGCCGGCGACCGGGGCTTTGACGATGCCCTTGACGCTCGCGGCCGTACGGCTGCCGCCGCACCTGCTGGTGGAGGAGTTGTCGCCGACCGGGCAACGGGCGGCGTCGACGGCGGCGCGGGCCACCTCGGTGGTGACGCGCTTCTCGCAGCGCGGGTTGGCGACGTCGAGCTTCTTGCCCTCCGGGTCCCTGATCTCCTGCACCGGGGTGGGCTCGCAGTACTTGCCGTCCGCGGCGAGGGTGGCGTACGCGTTGGCCAGCTCCAGCGGGGTGGTCTGCGAGACGCCGAGGGTGAAGGCGCCCCACTGGTGGGCGGCGTCCTTGCTGCCGGCGAACTTGGCGTCCTCGGTCTGCCGGAACTGGATGCCGAGCCGCTTGGCGACGTCCACCACGTTCTCCGCGCCGACCTTCTGCTGCAGCGGCACGAAGTAGGTGTTGGTCGACTGGGCGAAGGCGCTCCACATGGTCTGCACGCCGCCGGGCTTCTTGTTGGAGTTGGTGGGGCAGTAGAAGTGGGTGCCGGGGCACGCCGCCGGGCTGCTGCGGTCGATGATGTATTCCGACTTGAACTGCTGCGGGGCGTTGAACGTGTAGCTGAGCGGGATGCCCTTCTCCAGCGCCGCCACGATGGTGAAGATCTTGAAGGTCGAGCCGGCCTGGTAGCCCGTGATGCCGTCGCCGCCGGTGAGCAGCGGGTTGACGGTGTTCGGGTAGTTGCCGCGCTTGCCCTTCTTGCGCTGCTTCGGGTCGCTGTGCTGCTTGTTGGCAGGCTTGTTCGGGTCGTCCAGCTTGAAGTTGCGGTTCACCGCCAGCGCCCGGACCCGGCCGGTGCCCGGCTCGACCACCGCCACCATGGCGGCTTCCTTGCTGTTCTCCGGCTTGGCCCTGCGGACGGCCTTGTCGGCGCCCTCCTGGGCCTGCGCGTCGAGCGTGGTGGTGATGACGTAGCCGCCGCTCTTCAGCCGCCGCTCACGGTCGTACGTGGTCGAGCCGAACGTCTCCTGCTGCATCCACCAGCGGTAGAAGTAGTCGCAGAAGAATCCCCAGCCCTTCTTGTTGGTCGCGACGCAGCCGTTGGGGGCCCGCTTGCCGGTGACCACGAGCTTGGTGGCCTTCGCCGCGTCCGCCTCCTGGCGGGTGATGGCCCCGGTCTCGACCATGTTCTCGATGACGTAGTTGCGTCGGTCGAGCGCCCCCTTGTAGCCGCTCTTGGTGGTCGGGTCGTTGGTGCTGGGGGCCTTCACCATGCCGGCGAGCATGGCCGCTTCCTCGATCTTCAACTTGCTCGGCGGCTTGTTGAAGTAGACCTGGCTGGCGGCGTAGATGCCGTACGCGCCGTTGCCGAAGGCGGCGATGTTGAGGTAGCGCTCCAGGATCTCGTCCTTGGAGAGCTCCTTGTCGATCTGGAGGGCGTAGCGCATCTCGCGCAGCTTGCGGGCGCTCGTGTCCTCGGTCGCCGCGACCACGTCGGCCGGGTGGGTCGCCGAGTAGGCGATGGCCAGCCGGACGTACTGCATGGTCAGCGTCGAGGCGCCCTGCTGGCTGGCCGCGCCGGACTGGTTGTTGACGAAGGCGCGGGCGATGCCGTTGAGGTCGACGCCGTTGTGCTTGTAGAAGTCGTGGTCCTCGGCGGCGATGATCGCCTTCTGCATGATGGGCGCGACGTCCTTGAGCCGGACGTCCTTGCGGTTCTCGTCGTACATGGTCGCCAGCGTGGTCTTGCCGTCGGAGGCGAGCAGGTGGCTCATCTGCGGCGCGCGCGCCACGGTCAGCTCCTTGGGCAGTGCGCCGAAGGTTTCGGCGCCGGCCTTCGCGGCGAGGCCGGACATCGCCACCGCGGGGAAGGCCGCCGCTGCGACCACCACGCCGGCCAAGAGGCCACATATGAGCAGCGATGCGGCGTTGGTCAGCACATTGTGGTCACGTTTCCGCATCCAGGTCACCTCGACAGGGTACGCGAGTAGGGAACGAGGGGCGCTGGGGCGTTCTTTCCCCATTTCCTGCGCGCGCCGACCTCGTTGTGCTAAACGCACGACCCCCGGTGCGTGGTTGCGTGAATCCGGTGCCGAGTCTCCCTTCTTCCCGAGGGGGCCCGCAGCGTTTTCACGGACTTCGGCGGGGTAACCGGCGGTCGCGAAGCCCGGGAAGCCGGGAGTGTCCGGAATGATGGATTTAGCCGACAACGTTGCGTAATCGGGTGACTACAGAGCATGATGGGGGGCGGCGACAGAGCCACATGTCGTCCGTGCCGCCTTGGGGAAGGCGCGCCGGGCGACCGGGGGGAATTGCCGGCTGGTCCGCGACGGGGTCGGTAGGTACTGCAAGGGGGGACGTGTACAGATGGGCATGATCACTGACTGGCCGTCGCTGGCGGCGTGTCAGAACGGGGACCCGGACGCGTTGTTCGTACAGGGCGCCGAACAGAACGTGGCCAAGCGGATCTGCCGGAGCTGCCCAGTCCGGTACGAGTGCCTGGCCGACGCGCTGGACAACCGGATCGAGTTCGGGGTGTGGGGTGGCATGACCGAACGCGAACGCCGCGCGCTGCTGCGCCGTCACCCCCAGGTGACGAGCTGGCGCAAGATGTTCGAGGCCGCGATGAAGAAGAACGCCAAGAACAAGGCGGGCAAGGACAAGATCCTCGTCACCGCCGCCGGCTGAGCGCCGTCACGGCCGGCTGATCGCCGCGCCGATCGTCCGCAGCCCGTCGACGTCGTGCACGTCGGCGGGCTGCGCCGTCACCGACACCGCCGGCACCGCCGGGAACGCCTCCGTGAACCGGGCCGCCACCTGCCGCTCGCGTACCGCCTGCTGGACCAGGGCCGCGTGGGCCCGCAGCACGTCGACGGTGCCATCGTGCCCGCCGAGGGTGGCCAGCCGCTCCGCGGCGGCCAGGCTCTCCGCCGCGTCGAGGTCGGGCACCGCCGGGCGGTGCACCCGGTTGAGCACCAGGCCCGCCAGCGGCATCTTCTCCTCGCGCAGCCGGCCCGCGAAGTAGGCGGCCTCCCGCACCGCGTCCGACTCGGGCGCCGCGACCAGCAGGAAGGCCGTCTCCCGCGCCTGGAGGATGCGGTACGTCTGCTCGGCGCGTTGCCGGAACCCGCCGAACATCGAGTCGAGCGCCGCGACGAAGCCGGACAGGTCGGTCAGCAACTGGGCGCCGAGCACCTTCTGCACGACCTTGGAGAACATCCCGAACGAGGCAGTGACCAGGCTGAACATGCTGCGGCCGCCGGTGCGCGCCGGGGCCAGCAGCAGCCGCAGCATCCGCCCGTCGAGGAAGCGGGAGAGCCGGGCCGGCGCGTCGAGGAAGTCCAGCGCCGAGCGGGACGGCGGAGTGTCCACCACGATCAGGTCCCACTCGCCCCGGGCGTGCAACTGGCCCAGCTTCTCCATCGCCATGTATTCCTGCGTGCCGGCGAAGGTCGAGCTCATCGCCTGGTAGAAGGGGTTGGCGAAGATCTCTTCCGCCTTCGCCCGATCGGTGTGCTGGAGCACCACGTCGTCGAAGGTGCGCTTCATGTCCAGCATCATGGCGTGCAGCTCGCCGCCGCTGGCCTCGACGTCGATCCCCTTGACCTGGCGGGGGGTGTTGTCCAGCTCGGTCAGCCCGAGCGACTGGGCCAGCCGGCGGGCCGGGTCGATGGTGAGCACCACCGTGCGCCGGCCGTGCTGCTCGGCGGCCCGCAGCGCGAGCGCGGCGGCCGTCGTCGTCTTCCCCACCCCGCCAGCCCCGCAGCAGACCACGATCCGCACGCCCGGGTCGGCGAGGATCTGGTCGACGTCCAGCTGCGGCGCCGCGTCTTCGGAAGGCACCAATCGAGCGTATCGGGCCGGGTCGGTCGGCGCGCCCGTGCCGGCGGCAGGTGTGAGTCAATCCGCCCGGACGAGGGCCTCGGCGAGCCGGTCCAGCCCGGCGCGGTCCACCCCGTCGGGCAGCAGCGGCAGCTCGGTCAGCGGCAGCCCCAGCTCCACCAGGTCGGCGCGGAGCGAATCCTCCAGTTCGCGGCGGATCGCCTGGTCCCGCGCCTCCGCGGCCAGCCCGGCGACGGTGCCCTCGTCCGTCGGCAGCCCGGCGGCGCGCAGCCCCCGCTCCAGCTCGGCCGGGCTCACCATTCGACCCGCGGGCAGCGGCGGCCGGGTGCCGTTGACGATCACCCGGCCCACCGGGAAGCCGAACGCGGACAGTTCGGCGATGGCGTCGACCGTCTCCTGGACGGGCATCTCCTCCAGCAGGGTCACCACGTGCACGGCGGTGATGGGGGAACGCAGCAGCGCCGCGACGCCCTCGCTCTGGGTCTTGATCGGGCCCACCTTCGCCAGCCGCGCCGTCTCGGCGGTCACGTTGAGGAAGCGACCGATCCGCCCGGTCGGCGGCGCGTCCAGCACCACCGCGTCGTACGCGCGCCGCTGGCCGACGGTGCGGGTGGTGGCCTCCTTCACCTTGCCGGTGAGCAGCACGTCCCGCAGGCCCGGGGCGATGGTCGTGGCGAAGTCGATGGCACCGAGCTTGCGCAGCGCCCGCCCGGCCGCGCCGAGCTTGTAGAACATGTCGAGGTATTCGAGCAGGGCCTCCTCGGCGTCCACCGCCAGGGCCCGCACCTCACCGCCGCCCGGCGCGTCGGTCAGGTGCCGCTCCTCGTAGGGCAGCGGGTCGGTGCCGAAGAGTTGGGCGATGCCCTGCCGCCCCTCGACCTCGACCAGCAGCGTGCGCCGGCCCCCGGCGGCCAGCGCCAGGGCCAGGGCGGACGCGACACTGGTCTTGCCGGTGCCGCCCTTGCCGGTCACGACGTGGAGGCGGGCCGGCCACTCCGCGCCGGCCGGGCCGGTCGCCCGCTCTGCTGCTCGCACCCGTCGAGCCTATCCAGCGGACGGGCTCACGCGACCTCGCAGACCCGCCAACCCGTCTTCTTCACCACCGTGAACCGCAGGTCCTGCTCGGCGATCTTCTCGTCGGCGGTGGTCATGGTGACCTTGGTGGTGACGGTGGCCCGTTCGCCGGCCTGGCTGTCCACCCTGGGGCTGCTCCACCGGAACCGCGGGTTCTGGTGGGTCGAGACGTACTTCTCGACCTCGGCGACCTTGGCGGCGATCTTCTTGTCGTCCCGCGCCGAGGAGCAGACCAGGGTGGCGGCCCGGTCCGCGTCGCGGTCCTGGTAGACGGCGGTGAGGAACTCCTCCACCGCGGCCACCGGCTCGTTGGCGCCCGTGCCACTCTCGGCGTCGCGCAGCGTCAGGAAGGCGACGACGCCGCCACCGGCGCAGAGCAGCAGGATCACGGCCAGGGCGATGGAGGCGATCAGCACGCCGCGCTTCTTCCTGGGCGGGCCGGGCTGCTGGTAGGGCGGGTACCCCGCCGGCGGGACCGGGCCCGGGGCGGCGGGCGGCAGGGTGGCGCCGGGCGGGGTCGGGAGCTCCGGCTGGCCGGCCGGCGATCCGACGGGGCCACCGCTGGGCGGTTGCGTCATCTCTTCCCCCGGGGGTGCGACGCCGCCGCCTCCCGGGGCGACGAGCGTGATCGAGCTGGCGGCGAGCCGGCGAGCGCCCGTCCGACCGGAAGGGTAGCGGTCGGCCGGCGCATTCGGTGGGCCGGCAGGCGCAGTCGGATTCCTCGCCACGCATGTGTCGCATATGTGACTCCGAGTGACCGGCCGTGCGCGTCCTGTTGGCGGGACTCCCGGTCCGGTCCTACGTTCTCACCGTCGCGGGGGAACGGGGCCGGGCGGAACCGGGCCCCGGACGATGACGTGAACAGGTACGACGTCCGGAGGCGAAGGGCATGCGCGACGTGGACAACAACCCCCGAGGCCAGTTCTCGACGGGCGACCGGGCGTGGCGGGCCGGGGCCGGCTCCGGCGACGCCGAGGGGGTGGTGGGCGGCCTGCCGATCAACGAGCGGTCGTACCGGCGGTTCGTCGATCCCGTCGAGGTGCGCGTCGCGGACCGGCCCGCCGCGCGCGGCCGGGACGAGGAGGAGCCCGGGTACGTCATCCACCTGCCGATCCGGGTCGCCGACCTGGCGGCGGCCACCGCGCTGGCCGGCACGGTCGCCACGTCGCTGAGCTTCCTGCCGGAGCTGGACGCCGGCGAGACCACCGTCTCCACCGCCGACGACCAGAACAACCGGCACCGGGTCTTCTGCGACCTGCTGCTGCCGGACCGGTCCCGCTGCCCCCAGCCGTACGAGCACGGCGGCCCCTGCGGGGAGCTGCCGGTCGCTCCGGAGCAGCGTCCCGCGCCCCGGCCGTCCGCCGGACCGTAGGCTGTGCGTCGAAGAGCCGTACTCCATCCAAGGGAGCCCTCCACCGATGCAGAAGTGGGAATACGCCACGGTCCCGCTGCTGGTCCACGCGACCAAGCAGATCCTCGACAACTGGGGCGAGGACGGGTGGGAACTCGTCTCCGTGGTTCCCGGCCCGAACCCGGAGCAGCTCGTCGCGTACCTCAAGCGGCCGAAGGCGTGAGCGGCATGACCAACGGTCCCCACGCGAAGCTCGCCGAACTCGGGCACGAGCTGCCCGAGGTGGTCCCGCCCGTGGCCAGCTACGTGCCGGCCGTGCAGTCCGGGCAGCACGTCTACGTCTCCGGGCAGCTGCCGATGGCCGAGGGCAAGCTCCTCGCCACCGGCAAGGTCGGCGCCGGCGTCTCCGCCGAGCAGGCCAAGGACCTGGCCCAGCGGTGCGCGCTCAACGCCCTGGCGGCGATCGACTCGCTGGTCGGCCTGGAGAACGTCGTCAAGATCGTGAAGGTGACCGGCTTCGTCGCCGCCGCCCCCGGCTTCACCGCCGTCCCGGGCGTGATCAACGGCGCCTCCGACCTGTTCGGGGCGGTGTTCGGCGAGGCCGGCCGGCACGCCCGCAGCGCCGTCGGCGTCGCCGAGCTGCCCCTCGATGCCCCCGTCGAGGTCGACGTCATCGTCGAGGTCGCCTGACCCGCGCCCACCCCCGCGATCTTGCACTGACCGCCCTGGCGAAAGCCGCGAAGCGGGACGTATCCGGGGCGGAAACTGCAAGATCGCGGGGAGTGGCGGCGGGGGCCGTACGATCGCAGCCATGACCGGGCACTTCACCGCGCCGGCGGCGGCGCTCGCCGACGAGCTGCCGGGCTGGGTGACGCTGCTGCGTGCCCCGAACCCGGGGCCGATGACGCTCGACGGCACCAACACCTGGCTGCTGCGCGCCCCCGGGCAGGAGCACGCCGTCGTCGTCGACCCCGGCCCGGCCGACGAGGAGCACCTGGCGGCGATCGCCGCGCGGGGGCCGATCGGTCTGGTGCTGATCACCCACGGCCACCCGGACCACACCGACGGCTCGCGCCGCCTGCACGAGCTGCTCGACGGGGTGCCCGTCCGCGCGGCCGACCCCGCGCACACCCTCGCGGGGGAGCCGCTGACCACGCCCGGGGACGGCCTCGGCGGCCACGGCCTGGGCATCCGGCTCCTGCCGACCCCCGGACACACCGGCGACTCGGTCTGCTTCCTCGTCGAGCACGGCGACGAGCGGGTCGTGCTCACCGGCGACACCATCCTCGGCCGGGGCACCACCGTGGTCGCCCACCCCGACGGGCACCTCGGCGACTACCTGGACAGCCTGGAGCTGCTCTCGACGTACCGGGGGATCCCCGCGCTGCCGGGGCACGGCCCGGCGCTGGCCGACTGCGCCGCCGCCGCCGAGTTCTACCTCGCCCACCGCCGGGCCCGGCTCGACCAGGTCCGGGCGGCGGTCGCCGAGGGCGCCGGCACCGCCGCCGAGGTGGTCGCGAAGGTCTACGCGGACGTCGACCGGTCGCTGTGGTGGGCGGCCGAGTGGTCGGTGCGCGCGCAACTGGAACACCTCGGGCGGGAATCCGGCGAAGGTGCCGCGGGGTTGGAGCAAGCGTGACCTGCCCGGTGTGCGGAACCGTAGCCGTACCCGGCGCGCGGTTCTGCCACAACTGCGGGGCCGCGCTGCCGGCCGCCGCCATGCTGCCGGCGGCCGAGCGCCGGGTGGTCACCGTGCTCTTCGGCGACCTGTCGGACTTCACCTCGTGGTCGGAGGACCTCGACCCGGAACGGGTCGGCGCCGTCACCGACCGGGTGCTCGCCGCCCTGGCCGGCGCGGTCAAGACGTTCGGCGGGCACGTCGACAAGCTCACCGGCGACGGCATCATGGCGGTCTTCGGCGCGCCGGTGACGCACGAGGACGACGCCGAGCGGGCGGTCCGCGCCGCGCTGTCCATGCAGCGGGCGGTGCGCCGGGTGCTCGACGACGAGCGGGGCGGCGGCGCGCCGCTCGGCCTGCGGGTCGGGCTGAACACCGGCGACGTGATCGCCGGCATCCAGGCCGCGATCGAGTACACGGTCATCGGCGACACCGTGAACACCGCCGCCCGGCTGGCCGACGCCGCCGCCGTCGGCGCGGTCTACGCCGGGGCGCGGACCTCCGCCGCCACCCGGCACGTCGCCTCCTGGCGGGCGCTGCGGCCGTTGCGGCTCAAGGGCAAGCGCGAGCCGGTCGAGGCGTACGAGCTGCTCGGCCTCCTGGACGCGCCGGGCACCCGGTCGGGCCTCGGCGACGAGGCCCCCTTCGTCGGCCGGGAGACCGAGATCGGCCGGGTCGCCGGCCGGCTGGCCGAGGTGATCGACCGCGGCGAGCCCCGGGTGCTGCTGATGACGGCCGAGGCGGGGCTCGGCAAGTCCCGCTTCGCCGCCGAGGTGGAACGCCTCGCCGCGGGCTACGACGTGGGCGCCGGCCGGTACGCCGCGCACACCGGCGCCCGGGTGCTGTCGGTGCGGTGCGCCGCCTTCGGCGAGCGCCGCCGGCTCGCGCCCCTGGCCGACCTGGTCCGGGCGGCGGTCGGCCTGCCCAACGACGCCGCCACCGCGCTCACCCGCCCGGCCGTCGAGGAGCGGCTGCGCCGGCTCAACCAGCGGCTCGGCCGCTCCGGCGGCGATCCGTCCCCCGTCGCCACCGACCAGCTGCTGGCCCTGCTCGGGTTCGCCGAACTGCCCGCCGGCGGCGCGACCGACCAGGCCGAGTGGAGCACCGCCGGGCAGCCCGCCGACGCCGACGCCGTGCCGAACGCCGTCGCCGAACTGCTCAGCGCGCTCGCGGCGGAGGCGCCGCTGGTGGTCGTCGTCGACGACCTGCACGACGCGACCGCCGAGACCATCCGGGCACTCGGGGTCGCCCTGTCCCGGCTCACCGGCCCGGTGCTGGTGCTGCTGCTCGGCCGGCCCGAGCTGGTGCGAACCGCCGGGGCGCTGACCCGGGTCGCCGACGCCGAGGTGCACGCGCTGCCGCCGCTGCGCGGCGCCGACGCGGCCCGGCTGCTCACCAGCTATCTCGGCGGGGGCAAGCTGCCCCAGGCCGACACCGACCGGCTGCTCGCCACCGCGCAGGGCAACCCGTTCTACCTGGCCGAGCTGGTCACCCTGCTGATGGAGCGGGGCGCGCTGACGGCCGTCGCCGACCGGCACGCCCCCGGCCCCGGCGGCTGGCGGCTGGCGCCCGGCTCACTCGGCAGTCGCCTGCTCTCCCGCGACCTGGCGGCGGTGCTCGCCGCGCGCATCGACGCGCTGCCCGTCGACGCCCGCTCGGTGCTGCGCGACGCCGCGGTGGTCGGCGACACCGTGCCGGCCGGCGCGCTCGAGGCACTGCGCGAGCAGCGGGCCGGGCGGGACGGCCGCCCGGCGGCGGTGATCGCCGTCGAGCTGGAGCGGGCCGTCGAGGAGCTGCTGCAACGCCGGATGCTGCACCGCGCCCGCGCCGGCTACGCCTTCGCCACCCCGCTGATGCGGGAGGCCGCCTACGCCGGGGTGAGCAAGGCCGAGCTGGCCGAGCGGCACGCGGCGCTGGCCCGCTGGGCCGCGACCGATCCGCCGGCCGGGGCGGGCGCGCCGGGCGGCTTCACGGAGGCGGCCCGCGACGTGTTCGTGGCCGAGCACGTGGAGCGGGCTGCCACGCTGGCCGACACGGTCGGGCTGCGGCCGGACGCGCCGGCGCGCGCCGTCGTCCCGCTGGGCGTCGACGCGCTCGGCCGGGCCGCCCGCCGGTCCCTGCAGGCGGGCGAGCCCGCGCTGGCCGTGGAGTACGCCGAGCGCGCCGCCGAGCTGGCCCGCGACGGGGTGCCGGTGGCCGACCGCGTGGTGCACGCCCGGGCGCTGCTCCAGATCGGCCGCCCCGCCGACGCGCTCGCCTCCGCCGAGAAGATCGCGGCCAACGCCGGCGAGCCGGCGGTGCGGGCCAGCGCGCTGCTGCTCGCCGGGCAGGCCCACCAGACCATGGGCGACCAGGCGCGGGCGACGGCCTGCTGGCAGGAGGCGTTGCAGGTGGCCACCGACGGCGGGCTGCCGACCCTGCGCGCCTCGGCGATGCGCCGCCTCGGCATGGCCGACTTCATCGCCGGGCGGCTGGGGCAGGCGAGCAGCCGCCTCGCGGCGTCGTACCAGGTCAGCCTCCAGGTGCAGGACCGTCGGGGGCAGGCGTGGTCGTTGCAGAACCTGGCCTGGGTGACCACCACCAGGGGCGACTTCGCCGGCACCGACGCGGTGCTCGGCCGGGCCGCCCGGCTCTTCGCCGAGCTGAAGGACCCGTACGGGCGGGCGTGGCTGCGCGGCACCACCGCGTTCGCCCGGCTGCTGGCCGGCCGGCTGCGGGAGGCGTGCCGGATGGCGCGGGTCTTCCTGCCGTTCGGCGAGCGGGTCGGCGAGGCGTGGGCGGTGGGCACGCTGCGCGCCGTGGAGGCGTACGCGACCGCCGAGCTGGGCGAGCTGGCCGAGGCGGACCGGGGCGCCCGCCGGGCGTACCGGGAGTTCGCCGCCGCCTCCGACGACTGGGGGCAGGGCTTCGCGCTGGTCGTGCGGGGGGTGGTGGCGCGCGGGCTGGGCGAGCCGGAACACGCCGCCGACCTGCTCACCGACGCGCTGTGGCACGCGCACCGGACGTCGCATCCGCTGCTCACCGGGATGGCCGGCACGCTGCGCGGGTTCGTGGCGCTGGACATGGGCGACTACGACACGGCCGAGCGGGCCGCGCGCTCGGTGCTGACCGCCGTCGAGCCGCACAACCCGCAGGCGCCTGCCCAGGTGGCGCCCCGGGTGCTGCTGGCCACCGCGCGGTTGGCCGCGGGCGACTCCGCCACCGCGGTCGGGCTCCTGGCCCCGGTGGCGACCGTCGCCGCCACCGTGCCCTCGCTGCTCATCTCCCGCCGCCAGACGATGGCCCGGTACGCCGCGGCGCTGCTCGCCCACGGTCAGCGCGAGCAGGCGCTGGACTGGGCCCGGCGGGCGGTGGCCGCCCCGGCGGAGGACGTGCGCAGCCAGGTGGTCGGGGCGATGGTGCTCGCCGAGGCGCTCGCCGAGTGCGGCCGGCCCGTGGAGGCGCTGGCCAGCGCCGAGGAGGCGGTGCGGCTGGCGTACGCGACCGAGCAGCGCAGCGAGCGTCCCGCCGCCGACGCCCTCCGCGCCCGCCTCGCCGCCGGCTGACCGCTCCGGGCGCCCGGCTCCCGGGGCCGGGGCCGTATTGGCGGTTCCGGTGATGCGGCATGTCGGAGGTGGCCGATAGCGTGGCAGATCCGAGGGGTGGTCCGAGGTCGGCCGCGCCGGGGTCTGGGGAGGGCCGGGATGAGGTTGCCGCGTTCGGCCGCGGGATGGACGATCGCGGTCTTCGGCGTGCTGGCGCTGGTCATGGGCGCGGTCGGGCTGCTCTGGCCGGAGGCGCTGCTGCGCATGCTCGGCTTCGAGGTGCCGGCCACCCGCGCGGCCGGTGACCACACCGGCACCTTCCTGACGGCGTCCTCGATGGCCTCGTTCAACATGGGCGTCTACTACCTGCTCGCCACCGCGACCGAGTGGCGCCCGTTCTACCGCTTCACCGTGGTGTTCCGGCTGGTCACGTTCACCGTGTTCGGCATCGCGGTGCTGGCCGACGTCGCGCCCGGCCGGTTCCTCGGGGTGGCCGCCTGGGAGGGCCTCGGTGCGGTGGCGACCGTCGTGGGGCTCTGGTGGGACGAGCGGCGCGCGGGCTCGGCGGCCGGCGGGGGTGGGAGCGTTCTTTCCGCTGGTGCCGCCCCGGCTCCCGATGCGGCTCATTGAGCGGCCGGTCCGGTTGGGTATTTTCTAGAACTGTGACCGAGACCCCGCCCGGCGCCCTGCCGTTGCCCATCGTGCCCGGTCTGACTGATCTGCGCGTCTTTGCCCGGGGCGGCTACGCCACCATCTACAAGGCGACCCAGATCTCCGTGGGCCGCGAGGTCGCGGTCAAGGTCGAGAACCGCACGCTCGACAGCGAGCGGGACCAGGCCCGCTTCCTGCGCGAGGCGCGGGCCGCCGGGCGGATGTCGTCCCACCCGCACGTGGTGGACCTCTTCGACGTCGGGGTCACCGTCGACCAGCATCCCTATCTGATCATGGAACTCTGCGACGGCTCGTACGCGGAGCGGATGCGCACGTCGCCGCTGGGGCCGGCCGAGGCCCGCGACCTCGGCGTCAAGATCGCCGACGCGATCGCCCACTCGCACGCCGCCGGGGTGCTGCACCGCGACGTCAAGCCGGCGAACATCCTCTTCTCGCACTTCAACCCGGCGGTGCTGGCCGACTTCGGGCTGGCCGTGGTGGCCGAGATGCGCGACGCCTCGGTCGCCCTGGAGGTGCTCACCCCGGCTTACGCGCCGCCGGAGATGTTCAACCACAGCCCGCCGTCGCCCGCCGTCGACGTCTACGCCCTCTGCGCGACCCTCTACGCGGTCATGCACGGCCGCCCGCCCCGCTGGCAGTCCGAGCGCAATCCCAGCCTGGTGACGGTGCTGGAGATGTTCCACCAGCCGGTCCCCGGCCTGCCCGGCGTGCCGGACGAGATGATCGACGTGCTGCGGGTCGGCATGTCGAACGACCCGGGCGAGCGCCCGTCGGCCGTCGAGCTGCGCGACCTGCTGGCCGGCCTGCCGCTCGACCCGCCCGGCTCGCCGGTCGGCGGCGCGCCGGTGTCGGGCTCCCCGGTCAGCGGCGGTCCCGCCGGCCGCGCGACCCGCCCCGCTCCGCGACCCCCCGTGGAGGACACGCACCCGACGGTGGCCACGCCCGCCCGGCCCCGCCGGCGGCGCTGGTTCCTCGGCGGCGCCGGGATGGTCGCGTTGGCCGCCTCGGTCAGCGCCGGTGCCTGGCTGGCCGGCGCCGCCTCGGTCCCGGCCCCGTCCCCGACGGCCGACGTGGCCGCGACGAGCGGGGTGCTGCCCGCCTGCGCCGCGGTCGCCGGGCTGCCCGACGGCACGGGCTGCGCCGACGAGCTGGAGTGCTTCGGGCCGATGGAGGTGCGCGGGGCCCGGGCCAGGGCGGCCCGGGTGCCCTGCGACGGCGAGCACACCTGGGAGAGCTACGCCGAGGGCCGGCTCCCCGACACCCTGGTCGGCGCGGATTACACCCGGCTCCGCCAGGCCCCGGCGGTGCGCCGGGTCTGCAACGAGACCACCTTCCGGCTCACCAGCGGGATGAGCCGCGTCGACGGCTGGAACTTCGAGGTGCTGCCCCCGACCGGAGTGGACGCCGACCGGACGTACCGCTGCCTGGCCGGGCGTGGGCTGGACGCGCTCGCCTCACCCACCCTCACCGGTCGCTGAGCCGCGCCCCCGGCGGCGCTCCCGCATCACGCGGACGGTGTCCCGGGGGTCGAGCGTCTCCAGCGTGTCGGCGTCGATGCCGTACTGCCCGGATCCCGGTTGACCCGGGGCTGCCGGTGCGGCCGTCGGCCGCTCGCCGTCCCCCTGTCGGGCCGCCGTCACCGACACCGCCGCGATCATCGTCAGCAGGACGCAGAGCAGCGCCAGAGCCACGCCGGGGAGATCCTGGCGGCCCCGCACGACCAGCGTGACCAGCAGCGCGAGCGCCGCCAGCGCCGCGACGGCCGCCTTCGTCCGCGCGTCGGGCCTGGAAAACCTCACCCGTCCAGCATGTCCACATCGGGCAGACTGTCAACCGGGGGCCGCCGGAACCGGTGCCATGATCTCCGTGGAGATCGTCCCTTGAGGAGAGGAGCGCCGGTGTCCCGGTGTACCCGGATCGTCGTCGCGGTGTTGGTGTCGGGCGCCCTGGTCGCCTGTGGGACGGACGACCCGCCCGAGGCGGCCACCACGCCCGCGACCGGAGCCGCGACCGCCACGGCGACGCCCGGGACGTCGCCGTCCGTGGCCGCCGCGTCGTCCCCGGCGGGAGTCGGCTTCCCCAGCGTCGACCAGGCGGTGGCCCGCTATCTCGCGGACGCCTCCGGGGCCCGCTACGTCGGGCCGTGCGAGCGGGCGAAGCCCGACCCGGACGCGGTCTGCGCGATCAAGGTGGCCACCGTGGACGACGGCGAGGTCTACGGTGTGGGCGCCCCGGCCAGCGAGGTCGTGGGGTTCCTGCTGCTCCGCCGGGGGGCCGACGGCTGGCGGGTGGTGGACGACCACACGCCCGACGGCGTCGACGCGTCGACACCTCCCTGGATGGCCGGCATCGCATGACCCCGGCGGGGCGGCCGGGTCGGGCATGGTGAGCGTCGGCGGGCGGGATTCCGTTACGCCAGGGCCGCTGGATTGTCGGATATGTGGCCCGGCGTCGGGCGGTGGTCGTTGCCCACGATCCCTAGAGTGACGGAGGTCGGGCCTCGCCCCGACCCACCCTGTCGTCGCTCGGAAGGGTCCACATGCCACGACGAACCCGATCCCTCGCCGCCAGGGGAATCGCGGGCCTGATCCTCGCCGGCTCGGCGGTCGCGCCCGCCGCCGCCGCGCCCTCTCCGACGGGCTGGGGTCGCCCGGTGCACTCCGACCGGACCAGCCCCGAGGAGGCGCGCCGGGTCGACCGGGTGCCGACGCCCGACCTGGACTGGTACGCCTGCTACGACTACGCCGAGTGCGCCACCGTCCGGCTTCCGCTCGACTACGACAAGCCGAAGGGCCCCACGACCGAGGTCGCCGTGCTGCGGGTGAAGGCCCGCGACCAGCAGCGCAGGCTCGGCAGCCTCTTCCTCAACCCGGGCGGCCCCGGCGGGTCCGGCACCGACGTCGCGCTCGCCGCGCCGTACTTCCTCGGTGACGAGGTGCTCGACCGGTTCGACGTCGTCGGCGTGGATCCGCGCGGCGTCGGAGCCAGCCAGCAGGTGAGGTGCTTCCCGTCGGTCAAGGAGCAGACCCGGGCGTACGCCGGGCTCAACGTGGCGTTCCCGTGGACGAAGGCCGAGGAGAAGGCGTACGTCGCCTCCTCGGTGGCCGTCGGCAGGGGCTGCTCCACCACCGGCCGGCCGCTGACCGGCGCGATGTCGACCGCCGAGGTCGCGCGGGACATGGACGTGCTGCGTCGTGCCGTCGGCGACCCGAAGCTGACCTACCTCGGCTTCAGCTACGGCAGCGCGCTCGGCCAGTACTACGCCAACATGTTCCCGGACCGGGTCCGCGCCCTGGCGATCGACGGGGTGCTCAACGCGAACGCCTGGGTCGGCCGGGGCGAGGCGCGCCGCCTGTCCCAGGAGGACCGGCTGCGCAGCGGCCAGGGCGCGTACAAGGCGCTGCGGGAGATCCTGGCGCGGTGCGAGGCCGCCGGCCCGACGGCCTGCCCGCTGGCCGAGGGCGATCCGCTCGCGTCGTTCGAGCTGGTGGCGAAGCGGCTGCGGGCCAGGCCGGTGGTGATCGAGGACCCGGACGCCGGCACCGTCCGGGTCACCTACGCCGACTTCGTCTCCGCCAACCTCGGCGCGCTCTACGACCCGACCGGCTACGAGCAGGTCGTCGGCCTCACCGCCGAACTGCTCGTGCTCACCGACCCGACGTCGGGCACGGCCGCGCGCGAGCAGGCCCGCGCCGGCGTGGCCCGGCTGGCCGCCAAGGCCCGCGAGCAGGCCCGCCGCTACGACTTCCCGTACGACAACGGGTTGGAGACCTTCCTCGGCGTGGACTGCACCGACGGCTACCACCCCACGGACGCCGCCTCGTTCCCGGCGCTGGCGGCGAAGGCGGACCGACGTGACCCGTACTTCGGTCGGCTGTGGACCTGGGCCACCGCGCCCTGTGCCCGCAGGACGTGGACGGTACGGGACTCCGACGCCTACCCCGGCCCGTTCGACCGGCGGACCGCCGCGCCGGTGCTGGTGGTCGGCAACTACTGGGACCCGTCGACCAACTACCAGGGCGCGGTCGGCGCGGCCCGGCTGCTGCCGAACAGCCGCCTGCTGAGCAGCGACAGTTGGGGGCACACCGCGTACGGGACCTCGGCCTGCGTGACGGGGGCGGTGGACGCGTACCTGATCCGGGGCGCGCTGCCGGCGAACGGCACGGTCTGCACCGGCGACGTCCAGCCGTTCGCCGAGCCGCCGGGGAAGCCGGCGGCCAACCGGCGGGCGGAGTCGTCGAAGAGCGTCCTCGCGGCCGAGGGCGCGCCGGGCCGGGGTGAGCCGAAGCGGCTCCCGCCGGTGGTCGCGCCGCTGCCGGCGGTCGGCTCGCTGACCGTCCGCTGAGGACCCGGGGTACGGCGGACGATCGGGCGTCCGCCGTACCCCGGCCCGCCGGTGGCGCCTCGGCGGTCCTCCGTCGTAGGGTCCCCGATCATGGAGATCCTGCGCTACGTCGCGTTCAGCTCCGACCCGGCGGGCGGCAACCCGGCCGGTGTCGTGCTCGACGCCACCGGAACGGGCGACGCCGAGATGCTGCGCGTCGCCGCCGACGTCGGTTACTCCGAGACGGCGTTCCTCGTGCCCCACGGCGACGGGCGCTTCGAGGTGCGCTACTTCAGCCCTCTGGCCGAGGTGCCGTTCTGCGGCCACGCGACCATCGCCTCGGCGGTCGCCCACGCCGAGCGGCACGGTCCGGGCCTGCTGCGCCTCGACACCCGGGCCGGCCTCGTCGAGGTCTCCACCGCCGTGGGGCCGGACGGCACGACCACGGCGACGCTGGTCAGCGTGGCGCCGCAGACCCGGCCCGTCGCCGCCGACGACCTCGCGGCGCTGCTCGCCGCGCTGCGCTGGGCGCCGGACGATCTCGACGCGGCGCTGCCGCCGCGTGTCGCCTTCGCCGGCGCCTGGCATCCGGTCGTGGCCGCCGCCAGCCGGCAGCGGCTGGCCGACCTGGACTACGACATGGACGCGCTGTCCACGCTGATGGCGCGGCGCGACTGGACGACCGTCGACCTGGTCTGGCGCGAGTCCGCGCACGTGTTCCACGCGCGCAACCCCTTCCCGCCCGGTGGCGTCCGGGAGGACCCGGCCACCGGTGCCGCGGCGGCGGCGTTCGGCGGCTATCTGCGCGAGCTGGGGCTGGTCACGCCGCCCGCGACCGTCACCGTGCACCAGGGGCGGGACATGGGCCGCCCCAGCGTCCTGACCGTCGGGATCCCCGCCGGACCGCGAACCGGCATCGCGGTGACCGGCGCCGCCGTCGCCCTGGCCGGATAGCCGGGCCCGCCGTCAGTACGACTTGTCCTGGCCGAGGACGTGCTGGGCGACGAAGTTGAGGATCATCTCGCGGCTGACCGGGGCGATCCGGCCCGCGCGCACCGCGCCGAGCAGGGTCGCCACCCCGTACTCGGTGGTCATGCCGGCCCCGCCGTGCACCTGGACGGCGGTGTCGACGGCCAGCGCCGCCGCCTCCCCGGCCGCGTACTTGGCCATGTTGCCGGCCACCCCGGCCTCCAGGTCGCGGCCGGCGTCGTAGAGGGTGGCCGCCTTGTGGATCATGAGCCGGGCCAGTTCGACCTGCACGGCCGCGTGCGCCAGCGGGTGCGCGACGCCCTGGTGCGAGCCGATGCTGCGACCGCCCCAGACCTTGCGGGCGGCGGTGTACTCGCTGGCCCGCTCGATGGCGTACCGGCCGGTGCCGGCGCCCATCGCGGCGACCGTGATCCGCTCCGGATTGAGCCCGGCGAAGAGCGCCGGCAGGCCGGCGTCCAGCGACTCGCCGACCAGCGCGTCGGCGGGCACCCGCACGTCGTCGAGGTAGAGCAGGAACTGGTTCTCCGGGGACACGATCTCCATGTCCAGCCTGGACCGGGTCAGCCCCGGCGCGTCGGTCGGCACCATGAACAACGCCGGCTTCAGCCGCCCCGTGGCCGCCTCCTCGGTCCGCGCCACGACCAGCACGTACGCCGCCTCGTCGACGCCCGAGATGTAGCACTTGCGACCGGAGATCAGCCAGTCGTCGCCGTCGCGGCGGGCCACCGTGCCGAGCCGGTGGAAGTTCGAGCCGGCCTCCGGCTCGGTGATCGCGAAGACCACCTTCAGTGAGCCGTCGGCGAAGCCGGGCAGGTAGCGCTTGCGCTGCTCCTCGGTGCCGTGCCGGGCGACCACCGTGGCGGCGATGGCGGGGGAGACCACGAGCAGCAGCAGCGGGCAGCCGGCCGCCGCCAGCTCCTCGCAGACGATGGCCAGCTCGGTGATGCCGCCCCCGCCGCCGCCGTACTCGGTGGGGATGTTGACCCCCAGGTAGCCCAGGCGACCGGCCTCGTTCCACAGCTCGGTGGTGTGCTCGCCGGCCTTGGCCCTGGTGACGAAGTAGTCGTGGCCGTACCGCCGGCCCAGCGCGCGGACCGCGTCGCGGAGCTGGTCCTGCTCGGGGGTCAGGTCGAAGTTCATCGGAGGGCCTCCAGGATCACTCGGGGTTGACCACGGCCAGCACGGCGCCCGTGTCGACCTGCCCGCCGGCGGGCACCGGCAGCTCGGCGACCACGCCGTCGGTCGGGGCGAGCACGGGGTGTTCGAGCTTCATCGCCTCCAGCGTCAGCAGCAGGTCGCCGGCCGCCACCCGCTGGCCGACCTCGACGTGCAGCCGGGTCACCGCGCCGGGCAGCGGCGCGACCAGCGACCCGGCCGCCAGCTCCGCGGCGGGCTCTGCGAAGCGCGGCAGCTCGACCAGGCCCGCCGCCCCGTCCGGGCCGTCCACGAAGACCGCCGACCCGGCCCGGCGTACGCGGTACGTGCGCCGTACCCCGTCGACGTCGAGCACCACCCGGTCGGGGGCGGCATCGACCAGGCCCACCACCGGCGTCGTTCCGCCGTCGGGGGTCGGCCCGCTCGGCGAAGCCGCTCCGTCCGAGGTCGGCCCGTTCGACGTCGGCCCGTCCGCCGAAGTCGGTCCGCCCGGGGCCGGTCCCTTCGCACGGGCGGTCGCGCCGGCGCTCGGCGACACCGCCCACTCGGCGAGGCCGCCCGAGCGGTCCAGGCGGTAGCGGACCTCGATCTCGCCGTCCGGGCCGGTGAACCGGGTGACCTGCGGGAATGCCGGCACGTTGCGCCAGCCCCAGGGGAGCCCAGCCAGCACCGGCGCCGAGACGCGGCGGGCGGCGGCCGAGGCGAGGGCCGCCGCCAGCGCTACCAGGGGGAGCTGATCGGCGGGCAGCAGCGGGGCGAGGACCTCGGGGTGCCGGTCCAGGAAACCGGTGTCGACGTCGACGGCGGCGAACTCCCGGCTGCGCAGGACGCGGACGAGCAGGTCCCGGTTGGTGACCACCCCGTGCAACTCGGCGCCGGCCAGCGCGCCGGCCAGCGTCCGGGCCGCCTCGGCGCGGGTGGGTGCCCACGCGATCACCTTGGCGAGCATCGAGTCGTAGTGGACGCCCACCACCGAGCCGTCGACCACGCCCGAGTCCAGCCGCAGGCCCGGCCCGGCCAGCGGCCCGAACTCGGCCGCGACGCCGGGCAGGGCGAACCGGTGCAGGGTGCCGGTCGCCGGCCGGTACCCCTGCGCGGGGTCCTCCGCGCAGAGGCGTACCTCGATGGCGTGGCCCTGTGCGGGCGGGGTCGCCGCCACCGGCAGCGGCTCGCCCTCGGCGACGAGCAGTTGCAGCCGGACCAGGTCCAGGCCGGTGGTCAGCTCCGTGACCGGGTGCTCGACCTGGAGGCGGGTGTTCATCTCCAGGAAGTAGATCTCCCCGTCGGGCGCGAGCAGGAACTCGACCGTGCCGGCGCCGACGTAGTCGACCGCCCGGCCGGCGGCCACCGCGGCCTCGTGCAGCCGCTCCCGCACCCCGGCGGGGAGGACACCGGGCGCCTCCTCGACGATCTTCTGGTGGCGGCGCTGGATGGAGCAGTCCCGCACGCCGAGGGCGACCACAGTCCCGTGGGTGTCGCCGAAGATCTGCACCTCGACGTGCCGGCCCCGCTCGACGTACCGCTCGACGAAGACCGTGCCGTCGCCGAAGGCCGACGCCGCCTCGCGGCGCGCGGAGGCGACCGCCTCGGCCATCCCGGCGGCGTCGCGGACGACGCGCATGCCGCGCCCGCCGCCCCCGGCGGACGCCTTCACCAGCACCGGGAAGTCGGTGACCTGGTCGGCGTCGGTCCAGGTGGGCAGCATCGGCACGCCCGCCTCGGCGAGCAGCGCCTTCGCCGCCATCTTGTCGCCCATCGCGGCGATCGCCTTGGCGGGCGGGCCCACCCAGGCCAGCCCGGCGTCGGTCACCGCGGCCGCGAACTCGGCGTTCTCGGCCAGGAAGCCGTAGCCGGGATGGACGGCGTCCGCGCCGGAGCGGCGGGCCGCGTCGAGGACGAGGTCCATCCGCAGGTACGTCTCGGCGGGCGTGCTCCCGGGCAGCCGGACGGCGCGGTCGGCCTCGGCGACGAACGGCGCGTCGGCGTCGGCGTCGGAGTGCACGGCCACCGTCTCGACGCCGAGCGCCCGGCAGGTGGCGAAGACCCGCCGGGCGATCTCGCCCCGGTTGGCGACGAGGAGTCTCGTGATCATCAGTGGCCCCCCTACATTCGGAAGACGCCGAAGGCGTCGGCGCCCCTGACCGGTGCGTTGTGGATCGCCGACAGGCAGAGCCCGAGGACGGTACGGGTGTCGCGGGGGTCGATCACCCCGTCGTCGTAGAGCCGCCCGGAGAGGAAGAGCGCGCCGGACTGCGACTCGATCTGCTGCTCGACCATCATCCGCATGGCGGCGTCGGAGTCCTCGTCGTAGTCGCGCCCCCGGGCGGCGGCGGCCTGCCGGGCCACGATGGAGAGCACGCCGGCGAGCTGCGCCGGCCCCATCACCGCCGACTTGGCGTTCGGCCAGGTGAACAGGAACCTCGGCTCGTACGCCCGGCCGCACATGCCGTAGTTGCCGGCGCCGTAGGAGGCGCCCAGGTTGACCGTCAGGTGCGGCACCGTCGAGTTCGACACCGCGTTGATCATGAGGGCGCCGTGCTTGATGATGCCGCGCTGCTCGTACTCGGTGCCGACCATGTAGCCGGTGGTGTTCTGGAGGAAGACCAGCGGGGTGTCGGCGGCGTTGGCGAGCTGGATGAACTGGGCCGCCTTCTGCGCCTCCTCGCTGAACAGCACGCCCCGCGCGTTGGCCAGCACCCCGACGGGATAGCCGTGCAGCTCGCCCCAGCCGGTCACCAGGGCGGTGCCGTAGGCCGGCTTGAACTCGTCGAAGTCGCTGCCGTCGAGCACCCGGGCCAGCACCTCGCGCGGGTCGAACGGTACCTTCAGGTCGGCGCTGGCGATGCCGAGCAGCTCCTCGGGGTCGTACTTCGGGGGCGCCGGGAACGGGTTGCGCGGCGCCGGGCCCTGCTTGCGCCAGTTCAGTCGGCGTACGCACTGCCGCGCCAGCCGGATGCCGTCGCGCTCGTCGGAGGCGAGGAAGTCGGCCAGGCCCGAGGTCGTGGCGTGCATGGCCGCCCCGCCGAGGGACTCGTCGTCGGTGACCTCGCCGGTGGCCATCCGCACCAGCGGCGGCCCGGCCAGGTAGACCTGCGACCGGTCCCGGATCATGATCACGTGGTCGGACATCCCCGGCACGTACGCGCCCCCGGCGGTGGCGTTGCCGAAGACCACGCTGACCGTGGGGATCTTCGCGGCCGAGAGCCGGGTCAGGTCGCGGAACACCCGCCCGCCCGGGATGAAGATCTCCGCCTGGGTGGGCAGGTCCGCGCCCGCCGACTCGACCAGGTTCACCATCGGCAGCCGGTTGGCCAGGGCGATCTCGCCCGCCCGGCGGGTCTTTGCCAGCGACCACGGGTTCACGGCGCCGCCGCGTACCGTCGGGTCGTTGGCGACGACCAGGCACTCGACGCCCTCGACGACGCCGATGCCGGTCACCACGCTCGCCCCGACGGGGAAGTCGGTGCCGTACGCCGCCACCGGCGACAGCTCCAGGAACGGGCTGTCCGGGTCGAGCAGCAGCTCGATCCGCTCCCGGGGCAGCAGCTTGCCCCGCCCGTGGTGGCGGGCCACGTACTTCTCGCCGCCGCCGGCCCTGGCCTGGTCGAGCGCCGCCTCCAGCTCGACGAGGCGTTCCAGCAGCGCCTCCCGGTTCGCCCGGTAAGCCGGTGCGGACGGGTCGATCGCGCTCCGCAGAGTCGTCACAGCCCGATGCCCTTCGCGATGATCTCGTTCATGATCTCGGTGGTGCCGCCGCCGATGCCGAGGATCCGCGCGTCCCGGTAGTGCCGTTCCACCTCGGCGTCGCGCAGGTAGCCGTAGCCGCCGTGCAGCTGGAGCGCCTGGTCGACCACCTCGGCGCAGGCGGCCACGGCGACGTTCTTCGCCATCGCCACCTCGGTCACCACCGGCTCGCCGGCCGCCACCCGCGCCGCCACCTGGTGCACGTACGCGCGGGCCGCCTCGGCGCGGGTGTGCATCTCGGCGAGCCGGTGCCGGACGAGCTGGCGGCTCGCCAGGGGACGGCCGAACGTGGACCGGTCCCGGCACCAGCGCATCGCCAGCTCCACGCAGCGCTGCGCGGTCGCGTACGCGCTCGTGGCGAGGGAGAGCCGTTCCGCGGCGAAGTTCTGCGTGATCGCCAGGAAGCCGGTGTCCTCGGGGCCGATCCGGTTGGCCACCGGCACCCGCACGTCCACGAAGGAGAGCTCGGCGGTGTCCGAGCAGTGCCAGCCGAGCTTCTCCAGCCGCCGCCCGACGGTGAACCCCGGCGTGCCCTTGTCGATCACCAGCAGGGTGAGCGAGCCGCTGCCCGGGAAGTCGGTGCAGACGGCGGTGGTCACGAAGTCCGCCCGGACGCCGCTGGTGATGTAGGTCTTCGACCCGTTGACGACGTAGTGGTCGCCGTCCCGGCGGGCGGTGGTGCGGATGCCGGCCACGTCCGAGCCGCCGTCGGGCTCGGTGATCGCCAGCGCGCCGATCATCGTGCCGGCCAGGGTCGGCCGGACGTACCGGTCGACCAGCTCCGCGTCGCCCGAGGCGACGATGTGCGGGAGCGCGATGCCGTGCGTGAAGAGCGCCGCGATCAGCCCGGACGAGCCGCCCGACCGGATGATCTCCTCGGTGACGACGATCGAGTCGAGCAGGTCGCCGCCGCTGCCGCCGACCGACTCCGGGAAGCCGATGCCCAGCAGGCCGAGCTTGGCGGCGGTGGCGTGCAGGTCGCGGGGGACCTCGCCGGCCCGCTCCCAGTCGTCCAGGTGCGGCAGCGCCTCGCGGGTGACGAAGGCCCGGGTCAGCTCCCGCAGCTGGCGCCGTTCCGGCGTGTCCACTATGGTCATCGGCCCTCCTCGGGCGTCGGGTGGCGGGCCGGGTCGGCCGGGCCGGGGGACAGCTCCGCCGGCAGGTCGACGATCCGGGAGCGGAGCAGCTCCCCGAGCGCCTTGGCCTGCGGGTCGAAGCGGGTGGAGGCGGCCACGCCCTGCCCGAGCAGCCCCCGGACGACGAAGTTGACCGCCCGCAGGTTCGGCAGCTCGTACCGCTCCACGGTCAGCGGGGCGGTCTCGGGCAGCAGCTCGCGCAGCCGGGCCACGGTGAGCCAGTCGCGCAGCCACGACCACGTCGCGTCGGTGCGGGCCCAGACGCCGAGGTTGGCGTCGCCGCCCTTGTCGCCGGAGCGGGCCCCGACCAGCTCGCCGAGCGGCGCGCGCCGGGTCGGGCGGTCGGGCGCCCCGGGCCGGGCCGGGCCGGCCCCGCCTCGGGCACCGGCAGCCGCGTCGGCGGCCCCGGCCGGGCCGGCGGCCCCGGGCGGTGTGTCGGGCGGGCCGGCTGCGGCCGAACCGTCGGGCGGGCCGACGGCCGGTGTGTCGGGCGGGCCGGCTGCGATCGATCCGTCGGTGCGGGCCGGCGGCGGGATCGGCACCCGCTTCCCGGATGGCAGCACCGCGACGTGCGGCACGGCGTCCTGCGGCACGGCGTCGGCGGTGAACACCCCGTAGGGCGTCGCGTCGCCGGGCAGGGTCGTCAGCGTGCAGCCCGGGTAGGAGGCCAGGGCCAGCTCCACCGCGGCCGCCGAGAAGGCCCGCCCGGCCCGCGCCCTGTCGCCGTCGCGCAGGTGTACGTGCAGCAGGGCGCTCGCCGCCTCGGTGTCGCCGGTGTCGGGGTGGTCGGTACGGGCCAGGGTGAACTCCAGCCCTTCCCCGCCGACCGCCTCCTCGATCTGGCCCCGCACCAGGGCCGCCTTGGCGGGGATGTCGAGCCCGCAGAGCACGAAGGTCATGGAGTTGCGGAAGCCGCCGAGGTTGTTGACGCCGACCTTGAGGGTGCCGGGCGGCGGGGTGCCCCGCACGCCGCTCACCCGTACCCGGTCGGGCCCGTCGGCGCTCAGCGCGACCGTGTCGAGCCGGGTCACCACGTCCGGCCCCAGGTAGGCAGGCCCGCCGACCTCGTAGAGGAGCTGGGCGGTGACCGTCTCGACCGTGACCGCGCCGCCGGTGCCGGGAGGCTTGGTGATCACGCAGGAGCCGTCCCGGTGCAGCTCGGCGATCGGGAACCCGGGGCGGTTGCCGCCGTCGGGCAGCTCCGTGAAGAAGCTGAAGTTGCCCCCGGTCACCTGCGCCCCGCACTCGACGAGGTGGCCGGCGACGGTCGCCCCGGCCAGCGCGTCCAGGTCGTCGCGTCCCCAGCCGAACCGCGCGACGGCCGGCCCGACCACCAGGGACGCGTCGGTGACCCGGCCGGTGACCACCACGTCCGCGCCGCCGTCCAGGCAGGCGGCGATGCCGTACGCGCCCAGGTAGGCGTTCGCGGTCAGCGCGTCCGGACGGGGCAGGGCGTCGCCCTCGACGTACCCGACGCGCACGGTCAGGCCGAGCCGCTCGGCGAGCGCCCCGATCGCGGCGGCCAGCCCGGCCGGGTTCAGCCCGCCGGCGTTGGTCACGATCCGCACGCCCCGGTCCAGCGCGGTGCCGAGGCAGCCCTCCAGTTGACGCAGGAACGTCCTGGCGTAGCCGAGGGAGGGGTCGCGCAGCCGGTCCCGGCCGAGGATCAGCATGGTCAGCTCGGCCAGGTAGTCCCCGGTCAGCACGTCGAGCTCGCCGCCGTCCAGCATCTCCTGCCAGGCGGTGTGGCGGTCGCCGTAGAAGCCGGAGGCGTTGCCCACCCGGAGCACGTCGCTCATGCCGGCACCCCGTTGGCGGCCGCGGGCGGGCGGCCGGTGCCGGGTGGGCCGGCGAAGGCCTGCGCGACGTCCAGCCACTCGTCGGCGACCGGGCCGGTGGCCGACAGGGCCAGGTCGGCGCGGTGCCGCCGCTGGGTTACCAGCAGGCAGAAGTCGAGCGCGGGGCCGGTGACCAGGTCGGTGGCGTCGGCCGGCCCGTACGCCCAGGTGCCGCCGCCGGGCGCGGCCAGCTCGACCCGCACGGGTGCCGTCGGCACCGGCCTGCCGTGGGCGGCGAAGCTGTGGCCGAGGGTACGGAAGCCCAGGTGCGCGACGTGCCGGAGCCGTGCCGTGGCGGGGCGGACGAGCCCGAGCGCGTCGGCCACGTCCGCGCCGTGCGCCCAGGTTTCCATGATCCGGGCGGTGGCCATCGACGCGGGCGACATCCGGGTGCCGAACCAGGGCAGCTTTTCGCCCTCGGGCACGTCCGCCAGGGCGGCGGCGAGCGCGGCCCGCCCGACACGCCAGCGGGGCAGCAGCTCGGCCGGCGGCGCGAGGAACTCCTCCGCACCCGCGTCGACGAGCCGGGCCGGATCGGGGGCGGCGACGACGGAGGCGAAGAACGCCTCGGGGTCGGTGGCGGCGAGCAGCGCCACCCGGTCGGTCCAGGCGAGGTGTGCGACCTGGTGCGCGACGCTCCAACCGGGTGCCGGGGTGGGGCGCGCCCAGTCGTCGGTCGGCAGGTCGCGCACGAGTCCGTCCAGGTGCTCGGACTCGTCGGCCAGATCCGCGAGCAGGTCCTTGAGGTCGACCATGGTGCCTCCGGTGCGGGTCGGGCCGGCCGGGCCGGTCAGGGGCGGCGGTCAGGGCGCGAGCAGGGTGGAGAGCTGGCGTTTCCAGGTGGTGAGCAGGGCGGCGCGGCGGGTCGAGTCGTCGTTGAGCAGGTTGGCCACGCCGAGGCCGCGCAGCAGGTCGAGGGTGGCCTGCACCGCCTCGCGTACGCCCGGCCGGCGCTCGTCCACGTCGAGCAGCGCGACGGTGAGCCGGTGCATCTCGCGGCCGACCCGGGCCTCCAGGGGCAGCAGGGCCTCGCGCAGCTCCCGGTCGGTCCGCGCGGCGACCCACAGCTCGAGGGCGGCGACGAAGAGCGGGCCGGTGAACGAGGTGGCGAGCAGGTCGATCACCCGGTCGAGCCGCTGCGGGCCGGGCGGCAGCGCCTCGGCCTCGGTGCGCAACTCCTCGGCCCGCCGTTCGGTGAGGTGCGTGACGGCGGCGGTGACCAGCGCGGCCTTGGTGGGGTAGTGGTGCAGCTGGGCGCCGCGCGAGACGCCGGCCCGGGCCGCGACGACGGTGGTGGTGGTGCCCGCCCAGCCGTGCTCGACCAGGCACTCGACGGTCGCCTCCAGCAGCCGGGCCTTGGTGGCGCGGCTGCGTTCCTGCTGAGGGACGCGGATCGATGCGGGCACGGGGACAGCGTGCCGCCCGGGAAACAAACAGTCAAGACTGACTTTTTCTGGGGTCGGCAGTGGATGGTCGCTGCCCGCGTGGACCCGCTGCCTTTCGGGGGGCCTGCCCGCGCGGACCCGCTGCCTTTCGAGGGCCTGCCCGCGCGGATCCGCTGCCTTCCGGCGCAGCTGGATGGCCTGTCGGCTGCTGTGGAACTGATGTCGTAAACGATTCACCCCCGACCGCGCCGGCCGCACGACCTCGACCTCGACCTCGACCAAGGGCTGGGCCGAAGAGCGAGACGGCTGTCGTCGTTCGACGGTGCCGCCGGATCAGGTGGGCGGCCAGGAGCTGCGCCGACCGCCCTCGCGTCGGCCGCGACCTCCCGGATCCGACCGTGACGCGGCGCGCTCGCCGGTGATGTCGTAGACGACTCAGCTCGACAGGGCGTGCGGGGTATCCCGCCCGGCCGTCCTCAGCGGCCGTCGCGCGGGGCGAACACCGCGAGCGCCGTGGCGTCGCTGTGCCGGGAGCGCAGGTATTCGTCCGCCCACTCGGCGGCGTCGGGGTAGCCCGACTCGGCGGCCACCCGGGCGCAGGCGGCGTCCACGTCGAAGTGGGTACGCCGCAGGTGCACCCCGGGCCCGAGGAGCGCCCAGTAGGCACCCGGCCCGCCGTAGGGCATCCCGACGCTGCCCGGGTTGACGACCAGCCGCCGGTCGGCCAACCGGGTGAACGGCATGTGGGTGTGCCCGCAGACCACGGTCCCGACATCGGCCGGCACCTCGGCGAGCACCTCCGCCCAGCGTTCCATCCGGGAGTCGACGAGCACGACCTCCTCGTCGTCGCGAGGAGTGGCGTGGCAGAACAGCACCGGACCGAGGCCGGCGACCTCCAGGGTCACCGTCAGCGGCAACGCCGCCAGCCGCTCCAGGTGGTCGACGCGGAGCCGCTCGGCGGCCCAGTTCGACACGTCGATCGGGGACTTACGGCCGGCGCGGGACTCCACCAGCTCGCGGTCGGCGTTGCCACGCACCCAGCAGACCCGGTCGCCGAGGCCGGCGAGCAGGTCCAGCACCTCGACCGGCTGCGGGCCGGCCGCGATGTCGCCGGTGAGCACGATCAGGTCGGCGGCGGCGACGTCCGGCTCGGCCAGCACGGCCTCCAGCGCGGGCAGCACCCCGTGGATGTCGGAGAGAACGGCGACGCGGTCCAGCATCGTTCCACCCTGACCGCCGGGCGGGGCCGGAGTCCAGCGATTCTGCCCCGGGCAGACGGCCCCGCGTCAGACGCAGCCCGCGACGGAGGGCCGCGTCAGACGCAGCCCGCGCTGGAGGGCCGCGTCAGACGCACACCGCGCTGGAGGACGGCGTCAGACGCAGCCCGCCCGAGGACCGCGTCAGACGCGGGCGCGGCGGGCCAGGCGCTCCGGGTCCAGGATGATGATGCTCTTGCCGTCCAGGCGCAGCCAGCCGCGCGAGGCGAAGTCGGCGAGCGCCTTGTTGACGGTCTCCCGGGAGGCGCCGACGAGCTGGGCGATCTCCTCCTGGGTGAGGTCGTGGGTCACTCGCAGCACGCCGCCGTCGCGGGTGCCGAAGCGGCCGGCCATCTGGAGCAGGTTCTTCGCGACGCGACCGGGCACGTCGGTGAAGATCAGGTCGGCCAGCGAGTCGTTCGTCCGGCGGAGCCTGCGGGCCAGCACCCGGAGCAGCTGCTCGGCGATCTCCGGCCGGTTGTTCAGCCACGGGCGGAGGGCCTGCTTGCGCAGCCGCACCAGGCGGGTGTCGGTGACCGCCGTGGCCGTCGCCGTGCGCGGGCCGGGGTCGAAGAGCGACAGCTCGCCCACCATGTCCGACGGGCCCATCACCGCGATCAGGTTCTGCCGGCCGTCGGCCGCCCGCCGGCCCACCTTGATCTTGCCGGACAGCAGGATGTAGAGACTGTCGCCGGGCTCGCCCTCGTTGAAGACGATCTCGCCCTTGCGGACCTCGAGCGTCTCCATCTCCTTGGCGAGCGCCTCGGCAGCCTCCGGGTCGACGCCCTGGAAGATCCCGCTGCGGGCCAGTACCTCGTCCATCGCGCACCTCCACCTGCGCGTGCCGTCTTCTCGGCCGGGTCCGCCGTCCGCTGATCCCTCGCGCGTCGCCAGTCTAGGCGCACGTGAGCTGGAATCAGAGGTGCACCCCTGGAATCTTGATCGTTGGGTGTAACCCCAGCGACGTGATCGAGCAGTAAGATCGCGCGCTCGCCGGGTGCCGGCGGGTCGGCGGACGACGGGTCGTAGGGTCACCCCTGTGCTGAGCGAACCCGTGCTGGCCGCCCGTCGGGAGGACGGTCGGGACGTCCCGCTGCTCGTCTGGCGCGCCGACCGGCCGCTGCGCGCGGTCAGTTCCGCGCCGCTGGGCGGCGGGCTCGGCGCCCGGCACTGGGTCGTCAACGCCACCGTACCCATGACGTACGACCGGGACGACCCCGCCGACCACCTGGCCGGGCTGGCCGACGGGCTCGACCTCGACGGGCCCGGGGTGGGCCTGCTGACCGGGGTCGACGTGGCCGAGGTGGTCGCGCGGGCGGACACCGGCGTGCGCGTCTGGGCCACCGTCGGCCTGGGCACCCCGATCCGGGCGGCGGAGCCCGGCCGGGCGGTGCTCGCCCAGCGGGTCGGCACGGTCAACATCGTCGTGTACGTCCCGGCGCGGCTCGGCGACGCCGCCCTGGTCAACGCGGTGGCCACCGCCACCGAGGCGAAGGCGCAGGCGATCGCCGAGCTGGGCCTGCCGGGCACCGGCACCCCGACGGACGCGGTCGCCGTGCTCTGCCCGGTCGACGGCCCGGAGTCGGCGTACGGCGGACCCCGCTCGACCTGGGGCGCTCCGCTGGCCCGGGCCGTGCACGCCGCGGTGACGGCCGGCGGGCGCGGCACCGTCGTTCCGTGGTCCGAACGACCGGCCGGCTGAACATTCGTCCGAATGGCCCTCGTTTCGTCGATGCGTACCCGATAGGGTCGCGCTCGATGTACGCTGCCGCCTTCCTTCCGCCCCGCCGCCTCGCGCTCGCCCTGGGCGCGTTGCTCGCCGTCCTGCTCGCCGCCGGCTGCGGCGACCCCGGCTCCGGGGGCGACCCGGTCTGGGAGACCGGCAAGGGCGGTGGCGGCACCGGCACCGGCGCCCCGGCCCGGTCCGGCGAGCCGAGCTCGCCCGCCGAGCAGGCGATCTCGCTCTCCGCCACCGGCGACATCATCATGGGCAACGCGCCGAACCGGCTGCCCGCCAAGGGCGGGAAGGGCTTCTTCGACTCCGTCGAGAAGGCGCTCGCCGCCGACCTGGTGATGGGCAACCTGGAGGAGCCGCTCACCGTCGACACCGGCACCGGCAAGTGCGGCCCGAACTCCACCCGCTGCTTCCAGTTCCGCGCCCCGCCGGACTACGCGGCGCACCTGCGCGACGCCGGCTTCGACCTGCTCAACCAGGCCAACAACCACGGCTACGACTTCGGCCCGAAGGGCTACGAGAACACCCAGAAGGCCCTGGAGAAGTACGACCTCGCGCACACCGGGGCGCCCGACCAGATCACCGTGGTCGACGTCAAGGGGGTCAAGGTCGCGGTGGCCGGCTTCTCGTCGTACGTCTGGTCCAACAGCCTCGTCGACATCGCCGCGGCGAAGAAGGTGATCACCAAGGCCGCCGGCATGGCCGACGTCGTCGTCGTGCAGGTGCACATGGGCGGCGAGGGGGCCGACAAGACGCGGGTGCGTCCCGGCACCGAGATGTTCCTCGGCGAGAACCGGGGCGACCCGGTCAAGTTCTCCAAGGCGATGATCGACGCCGGCGCCGACCTGATCGTCGGGCACGGCCCGCACGTGCTGCGCGGCATGGAGTTCTACAAGGGCCGGCTGATCGCGTACAGCCTGGGCAACTTCGCGGGCGGGGGCAACTCGCTGAGCAACGCCGGCCGGCTCGGCTGGGGCGGGGTGCTCAAGGTGTCGCTGAAGCCGGACGGCAGCTGGGCCGGGGGCTCGTTCGTCTCGACGTACATGAACTCCGCCGGCAAGCCGACCATGGACGGCGACGACCGCGGCCTGGGCCTCGTGAAGCAGCTCAGCAGGAGCGACTTCCCGGAGACCGGTGCCCGGTTCGACGACTCCGGCGCGATCAGCCCGCCGCAGGGCGGCTGACCGCACGGGGCGCGGCGCGTGGCCCCGGCGGACGGTCACCCCGGCGACGTAGGCTGGCCGGCGTGACCATCAGCTCCGCCCGCCCCGCCGAGACCGACCTCGGGCGTACGCGCCGTGCCCGACGGATCGGCCGGGTGCTCACCGAGACCCACCCCGACGCGCACTGTGAGCTCGATCACTCCAGCCCGCTGGAGCTGGCCGTCGCGACGATCCTCTCCGCGCAGTGCACGGACAAGAAGGTCAACGAGGTCACCCCGAAGCTCTTCGCCCGCTACCCGACCGCCGCCGACTACGCCGGGGCCGACCGGGCGGAGCTGGAGGAGCTGATCCGGCCCACCGGCTTCTACCGCAACAAGACCGACTCGCTGATCAAGCTCGGCCAGGCCCTCGTCGACCGGTACGACGGCCGGGTCCCCGGCAAGCTCGCCGACCTGGTGACGCTGCCCGGCATCGGCCGCAAGACCGCCAACGTCATCCTCGGCAACGCCTTCGACGTGCCCGGCATCACCGTCGACACTCACTTCGGGCGGCTGGTGCAGCGCTGGCAGCTGACCGCCGAGACCGACCCGGTGAAGGTCGAGCACGCGATCGGGGCGCTCTTCCCCCGGCGCGACTGGACGATGCTGTCGCACCGGGTCATCTTCCACGGCCGGCGGGTCTGCCACGCCCGCAAGCCCGCCTGCGGCGCGTGCACGCTGGCGAAGCTCTGCCCGTCGTACGGCACCGGGCCGACCGAGCCGGCGGCGGCTGCCAAGCTGCTCAAGGGCCCCCGGGCCCGGGACCTGGCGGTGGCGGCCGGCGTCGATCCCGAGCTGGTGCCGGTCCAGGCCATCGTGGCGGAGGCGCCGTGAACCGGCGCACCGCCCCGGCCCGCGCCGCCGGCCACCGCCCCCGTCGTCGCCGGGCCGGCCTCGCCGTCCTGCTCGTACCCGTGCTGCTCGCCGCCGCCGGGTGCACCGCCGCCGGCACCGAGGAGGAGAGCGGCCCGTCCGGCCGGCAGGAGGCCGCCGCCAACCGGCCGTCGCCCTTTCAGGACTGCGCGGCGCTCGGCACGCCGCCCGCCGCCGCGGCGCCGGTCGACCTGCCGGCCGCACCCGCGGGCGCGGCGGAGCTGCCCGAGCTGACCCTGGACTGCTTCACCGGCGGCACTCCCGTCGCCCTGCGGGACGTGCGCGGCCCGGCGGTGGTCAACGTCTGGGCCTCCTGGTGCCCGCCCTGCCGGGGGGAGCTGCCCGCCTTCCAGCGGCTCAGCGAGCGGGCCGCCGGCCAACTGCGGGTGGTCGGGGTGAACAGCGGGGACAGCCGCGAGGGCGCCCAGGCGATCGGGGAGGACTTCGGGGTCCGCTTCCCGGTGCTGGTCGACCGGGGTGAGCGGCTGAAGCAGGAGTTGCGGCGCAAGGCCATCCCACTGACGGTCTTCGTCGACGGGCAGGGCCGCGTCCGGCACATCGACTCCTCCGGCCAGCTCGACGACGCCCGCCTGGCGGCGCTGGTCCGGCAGCACCTCGGCCTGGCGGTGCCGGCGTGAGCCATCGGGCGGACGCGGTGGGGCGCGGGGGCGCCGACGTGAGCCGGAGCGCGCCGGGCTGGCTCGACCCGCTGCTGTCCCGGCTCGGCGACGCCCGCGCCGAGGACTTCACCCGGCTCAGGACGCCTGAGAGCGGCGGGCGGGAGAGCGCCGTGCTGGTGCTGCTCGGCGAGGAGCCCGGCGTCGGGCCGGACGTGTTGATCCTCCAGCGGGCCGCCGTCCTGCGCAACCACGCCGGTGAGCCGGCCTTCCCCGGCGGCGCGGCCGACCCGGAGGACGCCGACGCCCCGGCCACCGCGCTGCGCGAGGCCAACGAGGAGGTCGGGCTCGACCCGACCAGCGTCACCGTCCTCGCCGAGCTGCCGAAGCTCTGGATCCCGGTCAGCGACTTCGTGGTCACCCCCGTGCTCGGCTGGTGGCACACGCCGCACCCGGTGCACCCCCGGGAACCGGCCGAGGTGGCGCACGTGGTCCGGTTGCCGGTCACCGAGCTGGTCGACCCGGAGAACCGGCTGCGCGTACGCCATCCGAGCGGCTGGATCGGCCCGGCGTTCTCGGCGCGCGGGATGCTGGTCTGGGGCTTCACCGCCGGGGTCCTGGCCACCCTGCTGGAGCTGGGCGGATGGGCCCGGCCGTGGCCGCGCGACCGGGTCGTCGACCTGCCGCCGCGGGGGGCCAGCCCGGCACCGTCGGCCGGCACCGACGCGGTCGACGAGACCCCGGTGCGCTGAACGGGCGGTCACCTTCCGCACGCGATGGTCATCCCGCGGGCCCCGTGCCCGTACGCTTGACCCGTGTCCGCCGTGGATCTCGTACTGCTGCTGCTCATGCTCGTGTTCGCGATCAGCGGATACCGCCAGGGCTTCGTCATCGGGGTGCTGTCGTTCTCCGGCTTCTTCCTGGGCGCGCTGGTGGGTCTCCAGGTCGGGCCGCTGCTGGCGCAGCAGTTCGTCGAGAGCGGCACCCGGGTGCTGATCTCCCTGGTGGCGGTCTTCGGGCTGGCGGTGGTCGGCCAGGCGCTAGCCGGCTGGCTCGGCTCCCACCTGCGAAAGACGATCACCAGCGACGTGGGCCGGCGGGCCGACGACATCGGCGGGGCGTTCGTTTCGCTCTTCGCCGTGCTGCTGGTCGCCTGGCTCGTCGCGGTGCCGCTCGGCTCGTCGTCGCTGCCCTGGCTGGCCTCCTCGGTGCGCAACAGCGCCCTGCTCACGGTGGTCGACCGGGTCCTGCCGGACCAGGCCCAGCGGCTCTCCACGGCGCTGCGGGACACCGTCGACACCAACGGCTTCCCCGACGTCTTCGGTGACCTGGCGCCCACCCGGGCCCGCCAGGTGTCCCCGCCCGACCCGGCGCTGGCCGGCTCGCAGGTGGTGGTGAACAGCCAGCGCTCGGTGGTCAAGGTGCTCGGCTCCGCGCCGAGCTGCTCGCGCCGGATCGAGGGCTCCGGCTTCGTCTACGCCGACGACCGGGTGATGACCAACGCGCACGTCGTCGCCGGCACCCGCTCCACCGTCGTCGAACTCAACGGCGACCGGTACGAGAGCAAGGTGGTCGTGTACGACCCCGACCGGGACCTGGCCGTGCTGCACGTGCCCGGGCTGCCCGGCCCGTCGATGCGCTTCGCCGCCGGCAACGCGGGCAGCGGCGCGGACGCCATCGTGCTGGGCTTCCCGCTCGACGGGCCGTACAACGCCCAGTCGGCGCGGATCCGGGACGTCGACCGGATCACCGGCCCCGACATCTACTCCGCCGGCAACGTGACCCGGGAGATCTACACGATCCGGGCGCTCGTGCAGAGCGGCAACTCCGGCGGCCCGCTGGTGTCGTCCAACGGGTTGGTGCTCGGGGTGATCTTCGCGGCCGCGGCCGACGACCCGAACACCGGGTTCGCGGTGACCGCGGCCGAGGCCCGCCCGGTCGCCCTGGCGGGCGCCGAGCGCACCCGCGCCGTCGGCACCGGCGAGTGCACCTGAGGCGACGACGGGGCGCGGCAGGCACCCTGACGGACGACGACCGAATCACTCGGCCGGGTCGTGGGGCGGTGTCCCCGGTCGGCCGGCGTCCGCTGGTCTTGCCCGGTCGACGCCCGCGCCCTGGCCCCACCCGGCCTCGACGGCGGCCCGCTGCCCGTGGTGCTGCGCCGGCTCCGTCGAGGCCGTCGGTGGCGTGGGCCGGCCGGGCGGGGCGGCCCGCCAGACGGTGAGGGCGGCGGCCGTCGCGGCCACCACGGCCACGCCGAGCAGCCAGCCGGCCAGCACGTCACTGGTCCAGTGCACGCCCAGCGCGACCCGGCTGAAGCCGGTGACCAGGGCGAGCAGCAGCGCCGCCGCGGGCACCACGCGACGCGCGACCGGCCCCGCGTGCGGGAGGAACACCACCAGCAGCACCCCGGCGGCCAGGGCGGCGTTGAGCGCGTGCCCCGACGGGAAGGCCAGGCCGGGCGCCTGGGCCACCGGGTCGGGCAGGTCGGGGCGCTGCCGGCCGAAGAGCAGCTTGAGCAGCGGGCTCAGCAGGCCGCCCACCGCCATGGTGACGGCCACCCAGACCGCCAGCTGCCGGGCGCCCCGCCGGACCAGCCAGACGACCAGGAGCAGCGCGCCGACCCGTAGCGGCATCGGGGCGAACACGTCGGTCCAGAGGCTCATCAGGCGTACCCACGCCGGGTGGTCGGCGGCGTAGCCGACCAGCACCTCGGTCACCGCCAGGTCCAGCCGGCGCAGCGGGGGCCAGTCCCGCCCGACCAGGATCGCGAGCAGGGCGAACGGGACCACCAGGAACGCGGCACCCACGGCCAGGGTCAGCCGCAGGCCCCGGGAGTGGTCCGGGTGCAGGCGGCGGCTGCGCCAGGAGGCTGGTGGCGGCGGGGCGAGGCTACGCGGGCCGGGCGTGCTCATGACAGGAGTTCTACCCGGGACAGGGCCCGGTCAGACCCCGTTCGGCGTTCGGCGGCCCGGTCGGCGGTCGCCCGCCCCGGCGGCCGGGCGGCGCGCGGCGGCCAGCGGGGTCCACTGGCGGAACCTGCGCACCATCAGCGCCGCCCCGGTGAGCAGGGCGACGAAGAGCGCGGCCCCGGTCCAGAGCCGTTCCGGCGTGGTCTCCTCGTGGGCTCCGGCCGGCTGCGCCTCCCACCGGGTCTGCCGGCGCGGCGCGGCAAGGCCGAGCGGGTCGCCCCCGGCCCCCGCGACGTCGGCCTGCGCCGAGCCGGGCGCCGGGCCGAAGCCGACCACACCTGGCGAGGTCTGGTCGTCGAGCGGGTTGCGGCCCACCGGGCTCACCTCGGCGTCGAGCGCGGCGACCGGATCGACCATGCCGTACCCGAAGCGGTCGTCCCGGCCGGTCGGGCCGATGTCGCGGGCGGTGGTCAGCAGCCGGTTCACCACGTCGCCGGCGGACATCTGCGGGTAGCGGGCGCGCACCAGCGCGGCGGTGGCGGCGACCAGGGGCGCGGCGAAGCTGGTGCCCTGCACCCGCCAGTAGCCCCCGGGGCGGGCGCCGACCAGCCCGGTGGCGGGGGCGGTGAGCACCGTGGCCCGCCCGGTGATCGACCCCGACCAGAGGTCGTCGCCGTCGCGGTCCAGCCCGGCGACCGCGATCACGCCCGGCTCCCGGGCCGGGTACCAGACCTTGGAGCTGGTCGAGGCGGCCACGTTGCCGGTGCAGGCGACCACCACGACGTCCCGGGCGAAGGCGTAGTCGAGCGCGGCGGCCAGGGCGGCGCTGTCGCCGCTCCCGCCGAGGGACAGGTTGATCACGCGGGCGCCGTTGTCCACGGCCCAGCGGACCCCCTTGGCGACGATCATGGCGTCGTCGTAGCGGTTCTCGGCGTCGAGGACGCGGACCGGCAGGATCCGGGCGTCCGGGGCGAGGCCCACGGCACCGCGGTCGTCGTCGTTGCGGCCGGCGATCAGCCCCGCGACGGTCGTGCCGTGGCCGACCGGGTCGGCGGCGTCTGCGGACTCCCCGGGCGCCACCAGGTCGAGGCCGGGCAGCACCCGGCCGGCCAGGTCGGGATGGGTGGCGTCCACCCCCGAGTCGATCACCGCGACGGTGACCCCGCGGCCGGTCGAGCTGCGCCAGGCAGTCCTCGCCTGCAACAGGTCGAGCTGCCACTGCTCGTCGCGGACCTGGTCGGGGCGGCTCTTCGCGTCGGGCGCGAGCGGCACCGGCACGGCGGCGACCTGCGCGGCGTCGCCGTGCGCGGCGGTGCGGGCCTCGGCGGGGAGCGGCCCGGCGGCGTCGGCCGGGGCGACCGGACCGGCGACCTGCGCGGCGGTGCGGGCCTCGGCGGGGAGCGGCCCGGCGGCGTCGGCCGGGGCGACCGGACCGGCGACCGACGCGACGGTGGCCGCCAGGCCGAGCAACGCGCGCCCGGCGATCCGCCGACCCGCCGACGGGCAGCAGTGCCGCACCCTGGTCACATCCTCAGGCCGTTCTTCGCACACGCAAACATGACGATCGGAGATTACCGGTTCGCGGGCCCCTGGCGGGGCGATCCGGGGACACCCGTCACGGAGGCGGCAGATACGCCAGCTGGACCAGGCGTACGCCCTCGCGTCGGGTGACCAGCCGCCCGCGCCCCGGTGGCAGCGGTCCGGGCCGGACCGGGCCGACCAGCGCCCCCTCCTCCGGGCTGCCAGCCATCACCAGCCCGGCGGTGGACAGCTCGCGGAGACGCTGCACGATCGGCTCGTACTGGGCCCGGCCGGCGCCGCCGGAACGCCGGGCGAGCACCAGGTGCAGCCCGACGTCGCGGGCGTGCGGCAGGTGCTCCTCCAGGGCGCGCAACGGGTTGGACGGCCCGCTGGCGACCAGGTCGTAGTCGTCGACCAGCACGAACAGCTCCGGCCCGGACCACCACGACCGCTGCCGCAGTTGGCCGGGCGTGACGTCCGGCCCCGGTATCCGCCCCGCCATGTAGCCGGCGGCCGACTCGATCAGGTCGGTGGTGTGCGCCGCCGCGGAGCCGTACCCGATCAGGTGTGGCGACGCCGACTCGGTCAGGTCCACCAGGCTGCGGCGGTAGTCGACCAGGATGACCCGGGCCTGCTCGGGGGTGAACCGGGTCATGATCGAGGTGGCCAGCGCGCGCAGGAACGACGACTTCCCGCACTCGGCGTCGCCGAAGACCACGAAGTGCGGCTCGGTGGCGAAGTCGAGCACCACGGGGCGCAGGTCCGCCTCGGCGATCCCCACCGGGATGTGCAGGCCGGTGGCCGCCGTCAGGTCCAGTTCGGCGTACGGGAGCACCGGCGGCAGCAGCCGCACCGGGGGCGCGACCGGGCCGGTCCAGTTGCCGGCGACCTGCTTGACCAGGTCGGTCGGGTCCCCGCCGGCGAGCTGCGGCAGCGCGGTGAGGAAGTGCAGGCTCTCCGCCGTGACGCCCCGGCCGGGGGTCTTCTCCGGCACGTTCGTCGCCGCCCGGCGGGCCACCAGCGAGTCGGACGGGTCGCCGAGGCGCAGCTCCAGCCGGGAACCGAAGAGGTCCCGGATCGCCGGCCGGAAGTCCAGCCAGCGCACCGCCGTCGCCACCACGTGCACCCCGTACGACAGGCCACGGGTGGCGAGGTCGGTGATCAGCGGCTCCAGGTCGTCGTACTCGCCGCGCAGCGTGGCCCAGCCGTCCACCACCAGGAACACGTCGCCGAACGGGTCCGCGGCTGGCTGGTCCGTGCCGGCCAGCGCGGCCCGGCGCTGCCGCCAGGCGGCCATCGACTCCACGCCCAGCTCGGCGAAGCGGCGTTCCCGGTCGACCAGCAGCGTGGCGATCTCGCCGATCGTACGCCGGACGGCCGTCGGGTCGGCGCGGCCGGCGACCCCGCCGACGTGCGGCAGGTCGCGCAGCGCGGCCAGCCCGCCGCCGCCGAAGTCGAGGCAGTAGACCTGCACCTCGGCCGGGGTGTGGGTGAGCGCCAGGGCACAGATCAGCGTGCGCAGCGCCGTCGACTTGCCGCTCTGCGGGCCGCCGACCACCGCCACGTGCCCGGCGGCGCCGTCCAGCGCCAGCCAGAGCAGGTCGCGGCGCTGCTCGAAGGGCTTGTCGACCACCGCCACCGGCACCTGCAACGCGCCGTGCAGGTCGGGGTTGCCGAAGGCGAGGCCGCGCTTCGGGTCGGCGGCGACCGGCCCCAGCAGCTCGTCCAGCGCCGGCGGCCGGCCGAGCGGGGGGAGCCAGACCTGGTGCGCGGGCGGCCCCTGGCCGGCCAGCCGGTCCACCATCAGCTCCAGCAGGCTCTCCGTGCCGCCCTCGTCGGCCGCGGCGGGCAGGGCGGGCGGCCCGACCGGCTCCGGCTTGGGCACGAGGTGCGTGGAGAAGGCGAGCAGGCGCGGGGCCCCGACGCCCCCCGCGCCGGCCGCCGCGCCGCGCCGGCGCAGCGCCCCGGAGACGTACGCGGCCTTGAACCGCACCAGCGGTTCGGTGCCGAAGCGCAGGTATCCGTGGCCGGGGGAGCGGGGCAGCTCGTGGGCGTCCGGCACCCCGAGCACCGTCCGCGACTCCAGCGCCGAGAAGGTGCGCAACCCGATCCGGTACGACAGGTGGGTGTCGAGTCCGCGTAGCCGGCCCTCTTCCAACCGCTGGCTCGCCAGCAGCAGGTGCACGCCCAGCGACCGGCCCAGCCGGCCGATCTGCACGAAGAGGTCGATGAAGTCGGGCTTGGCCGAGAGCAGCTCGGAGAACTCGTCGCAGATCAGCAGCAGCGACGGCAGCGGGGCGAGGGGCGTGCCGGCGGCGCGGGCCCGCTCGTAGTCGCGCAGGCTGGCGAAGTTGCCGGCCCGGCGCAGCAGCTCCTGGCGGCGGACCAGCTCGCCGTTGATGGCGTCGACCATCCGGTCGACCAGCGGCAGCGCGTCGGCCAGGTTGGTGATCACCGCGGCGGTGTGCGGCAGCCGGTCGAAGGAGGCGAAGGTCGCGCCGCCCTTGAAGTCGATCAGTACGAAGTTGAGCTGCTCGGAGCTGTGCGTGGCGGCCAGCCCGAGCACCAGCGTGCGCAGCAGCTCCGACTTGCCGGAGCCGGTGGCCCCGATCAGCAGGCCGTGCGGCCCCATCCCGTCCTGCGCCGACTCCTTCAGGTCCAGCTCGATGGCGCCGCCGTCGGCGCCCACCCCGATCGGCACCCGCAGCCGGTCCCGCGCGGAGCGCGGCGCCCACCCCTGCTCGGCGGTGAAGCCCTCCGGGTCGCCGAGCCCGAGCAGCTCGGGCAGGCCAGGCTCGGCGCCGGGCGGGCCGTCCGGACCGCGTACGGCGGTGGCCAGCCGCAGCGGGGCCAGCCGCCGGGCGATCGCCTCGGCGTCGACCGGGTCGAGCTGGTCCGCCGTGCCGACCTCGGCGTGCCCCTCGGCCGAGTGGGAGTGCAGCCGGCCGTGGCGCAGCTCCAGCAGCAGCGCGAACCGGTCCAGCAGGCGCGGCGGCGGGGTGTCCAGGTCGATGACCGTCACGGCGTCGATGCCGCCGTCCCCGGTCAGGTCGGTGGCCCCGGTCAGGTCGCCCCCGTCGAGCACCACCACCACGTGGGGGCCGTCGGTCGCCGGCCCGGCCGGGCTGAACCGGGACCGGGTGGCCAGCACCTCGTCGAGGAGTTGTTCCAGCTCGGTCGCGGCGCTGGTGACCAGCCGGACGGGGCCGAGGGCGTCGGTGCGGGTGGGGTGGTGGGCGTGCGGCAGCCACTTGACCCACTCCCAGGCGGCCCGCCGCTCCGGCCCGGCGCAGACCGCGACGAGCAGCTCGTCCGGGGCGTGGAAGACCGCGAGCTGGGCGAGCATCGCCCGGGCCAGCGCCTGGCTGGCCGGTCCGTCGCCGATGGGGTCGCGCACGAAGACCCGGGCGAAGCTGCGCAGCGAGAGCGCCACCGGCAGGTCCGGCACCACGGAGTACGCGTCCAGGAACCGGCGCAGCGCGCCCGCCGTCATCGGCTCCAGCTCCTCCAGCGGACGGGTGACCGGGGGAACCAGCGGGGTCGCCAGGGTCTGCGGGCCGACGGCGACCCGGACCACCGCGAAGTCGGGATCGGTGGGGCGTCGCTCCCAGACCCGGTGGCTGTCGACTGTCGACCAGAGCCGGCCGGGATCCGGGTGCCGGTAGTAGAGCCCGGCGCGCTGCTGCCCGGCGGTGTGCCGGACGCGGCGCCGCAGCGCCGTCAGGTGCCGCAGATAGTCCCGCCGGGCGGCCATCATCTCGGACTTCTTCGGGGTGCCGGAGGCGCTGCCCCACGAGGTGACCAGCATGGCCAGCGAGGAGAGCCCGAACATCCCGCCGACCACGTACGAGTAGGCGCCGCCGCCCCGGCCGAACATCATCGCCATCGCCACCGTGCCGCCGAGCATGGGCAGCACCATGAGCAGCTGCTGCCAGCGCCCGCCGGTGACGGCGGGGGTCTCCGGGGGCGCGTCCACCGGCAGCTCCCCGACCGGGATCTCCGGCGCCGGGCGCCGAGGCGGCCGCTTGATGACGACAGTGGACACTCGACCCTCCTGACAGCGCTCGGTAACCCGAGCCTGGCTCATGGTAGGTAAAGTCCTGTCGTCCGCGCAGCCACCAACCCCGCGCGATATGGAGATCAGTCGATGACGATCGGGCTGGCCCGGGTCACCATCAGCGCCCCCCAGCGGCGGGTCGACGTCGCGCTGCCCGAGCAGGTGCCGCTGGCCGAGCTGCTGCCGGAGGTGCTGCGGCACGCCGGTGAGGGGCTCGCCGACGACGGCGAACGGCACGGCGGCTGGGTGCTGCGGCGCACCGACGGCGCGGTCCTGGCCACCGCCCAGGCGCTGCTGCCGCAGGGCGTCCGCGACGGGGAGGTGCTGCACCTGGTGCCGGCCCGCGCGCAGTGGCCCGAGCTGGAGTACGACGACGTGGTGGAGGCGATCGCGGACGGGGCGCGGCGGCGCGGCGGCGCGTGGTCGCCGACCGCCACCCGGGCCGCCGCCCTGGCCGGCGCCGCCGTGCCGCTGGCCGTCGGGCTGCTCGCCGTTACGGCCGGCGGGCCGGGGCAGCGGGCCGGCTGGCCGGCCGCCGCCGTGGTGGCGCTGCTGCTCACCCTCGCCGGGGTCGTGGCGTCCCGCGCCCACGGGGACGCCACGACCGGCGCGACGCTCGGCGGATACGCCCTGCCGTACGCGGCGGCGGCGGGCGCCCTGGCGGTCGGCTCCGGCGACCCGGTCGGGCCGGTGCCCGGGCTGCGCTGGGTGGGCGCCCCCGAGCTGCTGGCCGGCTCGGTGACGCTGCTGCTGGTGTCGGTGCTCGGGCTGGCCGGCGTCGCCACCCGGCTACGGGTCTTCGTGGCCGGCGCCACCGTCGGGGTGGTCGGCGCGCTCACGGCGCTCCTGGCGCTGCCGTTCGACCCGGCCGGCACGGCGGCGGTGCTGCTCTGCGTGCTGGTCTTCGCCGTGGGGGCGATCCCGCTGCTGGCGATCCGGCTCGGGAAGGTGCCGTTGCCCCCGATCACGCTGCCGACCGGCGAGCCGGGTGGCGCCGACCGCGCCCGGAACCTGCCCGACCGGGACCGCGTCTACGCGGCGGTGGCCCGCACCGAGGAGTCGCTCACCGGGATGCTGCTCGGGCACGCCGTGCTGGCGGTCGGCGCCGCGCTGGTGCTCGGCCTCGCCGGCGGGACCGCCGGCCGGCTGCTGGTGGCGGTCGCCGCGACCGTGCTGCTGCTGCGCTCCCGGCTGTTCGTGGCGCTGCGCCACCGGGTGCCGACGGTGGCCGCCGGCCTCGCCGGGTACGCCGTCCTCGGCGCGGTCCTCGTGGACGGCTCCGGCCCGGCCGGCCGGCTCACGCTGGTCGTCGGCGGGCTGGTGCTGGCCCTCGTGGCGGTGGTCGCCGGCACCATGTACGCCCGCCGGCCGGTCTCCCCGTACGTCGGCCGGGTCGCCGACCTGGCCGACACCGCCCTCGTGGTCTCCGTGGTGCCGGTCGCCTGCGCGGTGCTCGACCTGTACGAACGGGCCCGGGGGCTGCTCGGCTGAGCAGCCCCCGGGCCCGTTCGACGTCGGTGCCGGTTCAGTGCGTGGACTCGCCGCGCTCCTCGGCCTCCTTGGCGCGCCGGTACGACGCCGCGATCTCCGCCTCGGCCTCCTGCCGGCCGACCCAGGTGGCGCCCTCGACCGACTTGCCCGGCTCCAGGTCCTTGTAGACCTCGAAGAAGTGCTGGATCTCCAGCCGGTCGAACTCGCCGAGGTGGTGGATGTCGCGCAGGTGCTCCTGGCGCGGGTCCTCGTAGGGCACGCAGAGGACCTTGTCGTCGCCGCCCTTCTCGTCCGTCATCCGGAACATGCCGATGGTGCGGCACCGGATCAGGCAGCCGGGGAAGGTCGGCTCGGGGACCAGCACGAGCGCGTCCAGCGGGTCGCCGTCCTCGCCCAGGGTGCCCTCGATGAAGCCGTAGTCCGCCGGGTACTGCGTGGAGGTGAAGAGCGTGCGGTCCAGCCGGATCCGGCCGGTCGCGTGGTCGACCTCGTACTTGTTGCGGTGGCCCTTGGGGATCTCAACCGTCACGTCGAAATCCATCTGCACGCTCCCTCGTTTGCCCACGCTGGCTAACGGAACCAGCGGCACGCCGCTCCCGCAGGGGTGAATGGCCCCTCGCCGGCTCCGGCCGCCGCATAGTGTTCGGACCGAAGTAGTGTCACCCAAGCAGTTTTCACGGGGGGAGGAGGGGGTCGTGGGGAGGGAAGATTCACACTACCGCCCGGAGGCCGGCACTGGACGAGGTACCGGACGACCTGCTCCGGGCGGTGCCGCCGGGCGCTTCCGGGTGCCTGACGCCCACCCACCCCGCACGCCCGCGGCGGCCGGCGACCCCGGCCACGGGTACGGCTCGCCCCCCGACCGCTCCGCCGCCCACCGGGACGCCCCGCCGCCCTGGCGCCCGCCGACCGCCGCCGGCCACGCCGCGCCGCCCGGCAACGGCGGCCACCCCGGCTTCGGGCCCGGCCACGGGTCGGCGCCCGGCCACGGCGGCCACCCCGGCTTCGGGCCCGGCAGCGGCGGCGAACCCGGGTTCGGGCCCGGCGCCGGCGGCCACCCCGGGTACGGGCCCGGCGCCGGCGGCCACCCCGGGTACGGGCCCGGCCCCGGCGGTCCGGGCGTGCCGGGCCACGGCGGTCCGGCCCCCGCCGGCCAGGCGCCGCGCCCCGAGGCGACCGACCTCTGGGCCGCTGCCGCGGCGCGCCCCGCCGGCGGGCCGCCCGACCTGGGCGCTCCGCCCCCGGCCGCACCCCCCGAGCCCGGCCCGCGCCGCCGCCGCGTCCTGCCCATCGCGCTGGCCGCGGCGCTCGTGCTCGTACTGGCCCTCGTCGGGGTCGCCGTGGTCCGGCCGGGACCGGTCGCCGACTGGCTGGGCGACGAGCCGGCCGACCGGAAGACCGCGCAGGCGGCGGAGCCGGCGCCCGTGGCGGTGCTGGCGGGCGCGGACCCGAACGCCCCACGGCCCACCCCCGAGGGTGTACGCGCCGCGCTCGAACCGTTGTTGGGGCAGGAGATCCTCGGCAGCCGGGTGAACATCTCGGTGGTCGACGTCGACACCGGCGACCCCCTCTACACGCGGGGCGGAGACGACCCCACCGTGCCCGCCTCGGTGACCAAACTGGTGACCGCGGTGACGGTGCTGGCGGCGCGCGGCCCCACGTACCGCATCCCGACCCGGGCGGTCGCCGGCGCGAGTCCCGGTGAGGTGGTGATCGTCGGCGGCGGCGACCCGACCCTGGCGGTCGACAAGCAGGGCTTCTACCCGGGGGCCGCGCGCCTGGACGACCTGGCCGCCCAGGTGCGCAAGGCGCTCGGCGGCACGAAGCCGACGAAGGTGACCGTAGACGGCTCGCTCTACTCGGGGCCGGTCCACGAGCCGGGCTGGGACCCCGACATCCCCACCGGAGGCTACGGCAGCGCGATCACCGCGCTGATGACCGACGCCGCCCGCACCGACGTGCCGCGCGCCAAGCGCGACGACGCGAACGGCAACCACGCGGCCCAGCGGGCCCGGGAGCCGGACCTCGCGGCGGGCCGCTCGTTCGCCCGGCTGCTGGGCGTGCCGACCGACGCGGTGAAGCGCGGCAAGGCTCCCGCCGCGGCCGACGCCACGGGGGGCGCGCCCGGGCCGGGCGCCGAGCTGGGCAAGGTGGAGTCGCTGCCGCTGAACCGGATGGTCGACGTCATGATCAGCGACAGCGACAACATCGTCGCCGAGGCACTGGCCCGGCAGGTGGCGCTGGCCCGCAACCAGCCGGCCTCGTTCGAGGGCGGTGCCGCCGCCATGGACGCGGTGGTCGCCGAGCTCGGGCTGCCGGCCGACGAGATCGACCTCGCCGACGCCAGCGGGCTCTCCCGGGACAACCGGATCAGCCCGTCCCTGCTGACCGACCTGATCGTCCTCGCCGGCAACGGCAGCCGACCGGAACTCGCCGTCATGTTCGGCGGCCTGCCGGTGGCCGGCTGGTCCGGCACCCTGGCCGACCGGTACGACACCGCGGCGAAGGCCGGCGCCGGTGTGGTGCGCGCGAAGACGGGCACCCTGACCGGGGTGCACGCCCTCGCCGGCGTGGTCACCACCGCCGACGGCCGGCTGCTCAGCTTCGCCGTGCTCACCGACCGGGTGCCGCCCGTCGACAGCGACCTCCCCCGCCGGGCCCTCGACCGGGTCGTCGCCGCGCTGGCCGCCTGCGGCTGCCGCTGACCCGCTCGTCGCCCGGCCGGCCGGGCACCGACCGCTGCCGGAAAGGGCGGCTCGGCTGCCCCGCCAGCGGCCCGCCCCGCCGGGCGTCGACGGCTCCGGCCGGGAACGGGCCGCTCCCGCGCGCCCGGCCGGGGTGTCCCGGCGCGGGTACGGTGGGTGCATGGCGCAGTTCGTGGACTGGGATCTGGCCGCCGCTACCGCGGGGGCGCTGGGCAAGTCTGGCCCCCGGGTGTCGTACGCCGAGGCCACCGACGTGGTCAGTGACCTGCGGCGCTTGACCGACGAGGCGGCGGGGCACGTCGCGGACTACACGGGCCTGCGCTCGCAGGTGGCGCACCCGCCGGTGCGGGTGGTGGACCGGCGCGACTGGGCGGCCACCAACATCGCCGGGCTGCGCGAGGTGATCACCCCGCTGGTCGGCCGGCTCACCAGGGACAAGCAGCCCGGCCCGCTCACCGAGGCGATCGGCTCCCGGGTGACCGGCGTGCAGGCCGGCACCGTCCTGGCCTACCTCTCCGGCCGGGTGCTCGGCCAGTACGAGGTGTTCTCCGCCGACCCGGGGCAGTTGCTGCTGGTCGCGCCGAACATCGTCGAGGTGGAGCGGAAGCTGGAGGCCGATCCCCGCGACTTCCGGCTCTGGGTGTGCCTGCACGAGGTGACCCACCGCACCCAGTTCACCGCCGTGCCCTGGATGCGGGCCTACTTCCTCAGCGAGGTGCAGGCCTTCGTGGACGCGTCGTCGAGCGGCGGCGAGCACCTGCTGGAGCGGCTGCGGCGCGGCGTGGCCACCCTCTCCGACGCGATCAAGGACCCGGAGAGCCGCACCAGCGTGCTGGACATCGTGCAGACCCCGGCGCAGCGGGCCGTGCTGGACCGGCTCACCGCGCTGATGACCCTGCTGGAGGGGCACGCCGAGTTCGTGATGGACGGCGTCGGCCCCGACGTGATTCCCAGCGTCGAGCGGATCCGGGCCTCCTTCAACCGGCGCCGGGAGGCCGGCAACCCGCTGGAGAAGGCCATCCGCCGGCTGCTCGGCGTCGAGGTCAAGATGCGCCAGTACGCCGAGGGGCGCAAGTTCGTGCACGGGGTGGTGGACCGCGTCGGCATGGACGGCTTCAACAGGATCTTCGGTTCGCCGCTGACCCTGCCCCGCCTGGAGGAACTCGGCGACCCGGACGCCTGGGTGGCCCGGGTGCACGGGCCGGTCGGCCCGGCGCAGGCCGTCGGCTGACGGCAGGCCCGTGCCCGCGCTCGCTCCACCGGTGGCCGCGATCCGGGTGGCGGTCCGCCGCGCCCTGGCCGACCTGTCCCCCGGCGGCCCGGTGCTGGTCGCCTGCTCGGGCGGCGCGGACTCCCTCGCGCTGGCCGCCGCCACCGCGTTCGTGGCGCCCCGGCTGGGTCGCGCCGCCGGCCTGGTGACGGTCGACCACGGGCTCCAGGAGGGCTCGGCGCGGCGAGCCGCGGCGGTGGTGGCATGGGCCCGCGAGGCCGGTCTGGCGCCGGTCGAGTCGGTCCGGGTCGACGTGACCGGGCGGCCGGGCGGGCCCGAGGCGGCCGCCCGCGAGGCGCGCTACCGGGCGCTCGCCGACGTGGCCGGCCGGTGCGGGGCGGCGGCGCTGCTCACCGGGCACACCCGCGACGACCAGGCGGAGACCGTGCTGCTCGCCCTCGCCCGGGGCGCCGGCCCGCGTGGCCTGGCCGGCATGCCCGCCCGGCGGGACCTTGACGGGGTGCCGCTGCTGCGCCCGCTGCTGGAGATCGGCCGGGAGCAGACCCGCACGGCCTGCGCGGTGCTGGGGCTGAGTCCCTGGGACGACCCGCACAACACCGACGCCTCGTACGCCCGGGCCCGGGTCCGGTCCGACGTGCTGCCCGCGCTGGTCCGCGCGCTCGGGCCGGGTGTGCTGGACAACCTGGCCCGGACGGCCCGGCTGGTCGCGGCGGACAACGCCGTCCTCGACGAGCTGGCCGTCGCCGCGCTGGCCGACGTCCGGCATCCCGACGGCGGGCTGGCGGTGCCGGCGCTGGCCGCCCTGTCGCCCGCGGTGCGCGGCCGGGTGCTGCACGCCTGGGCCCGGGAGCTGGGCGCCCCGCCGGCCGCCCTGTCGCACCGGCACGTGACCGCGCTGGACACCCTGGTCACCGCCTGGCGGGGACAGGGGGCCGCGCACCTGCCCGGCGGGCTGCGGGTGGTCCGCCGCGACGGCCGCCTCGCCACCGTCGTTCCCCACTGACCGTCCCCGGGCCCGCCCGGTCCCCACTGACCGTCCCCGGGCCCGCCCGGTCCCCGACGTCGGAGCGCGGGGACGCGGCGGCCGCCTCCCGGCACCGGAGCGCGGGGCCGCGGCGGCCGCCTCCGGGGGCGCGGGAGCCGCCGGGAGGCGGTAGACATGGCGGATGGCGTACCCCCGACAGCCGCTCTTCGCGCCGCACGGCGCGGTGGCGACGAGCCAGCCGCTGGCCGCGGCGGCCGGCCTGGCGGTGCTGCGACGCGGCGGCAACGCCGTCGACGCCGCGCTGGCCACCGCGATCACCCTCACCGTGGTGCAGCCCCCGTCCAACGACATCGGCGGCGACCTGTTCGCGATCGTCTGGGACGGCGAGCGGCTGCACGGCCTCAACGCCTCCGGCCGGTCCCCGGCGGCGCTCACCCGCGAGCGGGTGCTCGCCGCGACCGGCGGGCGCGGCGCGGCCCCGGTCGAGGCGCTCGGCGGGGCGCAGTCGGCGGGGCCGGCGATGCCCGCGCGGGGTTGGCTGCCGGTGACCGTGCCCGGCGCGCCGGCCGGCTGGCGGGACCTGCACGACCGGTTCGGCTCGTTGCCCTTCGCGGAGCTCTTCGCCGACGCGGTCGGGTACGCCGAGCACGGCCATCCCGTCTCCACCGGCGTGGCGGCGACCTGGTCCCGCGCGATGGCCGGGCACGCCGGTCTGACCGGCGAGGAGTACGCCGAGTTCGGCCGGGTGTTCGCGCCCGGCGGCCGGGCGCCCCGGGCGGGGGAGCGGTGGCGCAACCCGGACGCGGCGCGGACCCTGCGGCGGATCGCGGAGACCGGCGCGGAGGACTTCTACTCCGGCGGCATCGCCGAGGCCCTCGACGCGCACTCGGCCCGCACCGGCGGCCTCCTCACCGGCGACGACCTGGCCCGGCACACCTCCACCTGGGTGACCCCGGTGTCCGCGCGCTACCGGGACCACGAGGTGTGGGAGCTGCCGCCCAACGGGCAGGGCCTGGCGGCGCTGCTGGCCCTGCACATCCTGGACGGGTCTGATCTGGCGGCGCTGCCCCTCGCCGAGCGGCTGCACCGGCAGATCGAGGCGGTGAAGCTCGGCTTCGCCGACGCGCACGCCCACGTCGCCGACCCGGAGCGGGTGCCGGTGCCGACGGAGGCGCTGCTCTCACCCGGGTACGCCGCGTCCCGGCGGGCGCTGATCACCGGCCGGGCCGGGGTGCCGACCGCCGGCGACCCGGAGCGCGGGGGCACCGTCTACCTGTGCACCGCCGACCCCGGCGGCATGATGGTCAGCCTGATCCAGTCGACCTACCTGGCCTTCGGCTCGCACGTGGTGCTGCCCGGGCACGGCTTCGCCCTGCAGAACCGGGGGCTGGGGTTCCGTCTCGACCCGGCGCACCCGAACGCCGTCGGGCCGGGGCGGCGGCCGTTCCACACGATCATCCCGGGCTTCCTGACCCGGGACGGCCGGCCCGTCGGGCCGTTCGGCGTGATGGGCGGCCACATGCAGCCGCAGGGGCACGTGCAGCTCGTCTCCGCGACCCTCGACGGCGGGCTCGACCCGCAGGCCGCGCTGGACGCGCCGCGCTGGTACTGGCACGCCGGGCGGTCGGTGCTGGTGGAGCCGGAACTGGTCGGCACCGCCGAGGGCCGGTCCGCGGTCGCCGAGCTGCGGGCCCGGGGTCACGAGGTCGCCGTCGCGGCGGAGCCGGCGGTCTTCGGGTACGGGCAGGCGATCTGGCGGCTGCCGGAGGGTGGATACGTCGGCGGCTCCGAGTCCCGGGTCGACGGCGGCATGGGCGGCTGGTGACCGGGCAGCGGTCCCGGCGGGGCCGTCGCCGGGACCGGCGGCGGCTCGTGGCGGCCGGGCGGCGGGCCGGCGGCCGGTATCGGCGGTCCTGGGCTGGCCGGGGGTGGTTGGTGGCGGGCCGGCGGCGGGTCCTGGATGGGCCGGCGGTGGGCCGGGCGGCGGCGGGGCGGGCCGGTGGTGGGCCGGTGACGGGCGTCAGGCCCCGACACGGTCGCGGAACGTGGTCCGGTAGGTCTGCGGCGTGGCGCCGACCCGGCGGACGAAGTGGTGCCGCAGCGCCGCCGCGTCGCCGAAGCCGGCCCGGTCGGCGACGGCCTCCACGCTGAGCCGGGTCTCCTCCAGCAGCCGGCGGGCCAGCAGCACCCGCTGGTTGGTCAGCCATTGGTGCGGCGTGGTGCCCGTCTCGGCCCGGAACCGCCGGGCGAAGGTGCGCGGGGCCATGCCGGCCCGCTCGGCCAGCTCGTCGACGGTCACCGGCCGGTCGAGGTGCCCCATCAGCCACTCCAGCACCGGCGTAAGGGTGGGCGCCTCGGGGGTCTCCGGGATGGGCGCCTCGACGTACTGGGACTGCCCGCCGTCGCGGTGTGGGGGGACGACCATCCGCCGGGCCAGCCGGGTGGCCGTCGCCGAGCCGTGCTCCTGGCGGACCAGGTGCAGGCAGGCGTCGATGCCGGCCGCCGTGCCGGCGCTGGTGAGCAGGCGGTCGTCCTGCACGTAGAGCGAGTTGCACCGGACCTTCGCGGTGGGGTGGCGGCGCTGCAGTTCGTCGGCGTACCGCCAGTGGGTGGTGCACTCCCGGCCGTCGAGCAGCCCGGCCTCGCCCAGCAGGAACGCCCCGGAGCAGACGCTCAACACGTACGCCCCCCGGTCGGCGGCCCGGCGCAGCGCATCGAGCACCCGGGCCGGGGTGGTGCCGCTCAGCCCGTGTGCCGGCACGGCGACCAGGTCCGCGTCCTCGATGTGGCCGAGGTCGCCGTGCGGGATCAGGTGGAAGCCCGACGTGGTGCGTACCGGACCGCCGTCGGGGCTGCACACGTGGAACTCGTAGCCCGGGAATCCGTCGGCGGTGCGGTCCAGGCCGAACACCTCGGCGACGACGCCCAGCTCGAACGTCGCGACCCCGTCCATGACGATGACCGCGACGGATCGGAGCATGTGACGAGGGTAACCGCACTGGTGGCAGAAAATCGAGGGGTGGTGGCATTTCTGCCACTGTCCGGTCAGGGGCACCCGGCGCAGACTGGTGTCAGTCCGGTGCGCACCGGCGGCGAAACCGACAGCAATCACGCGAAAGCGAGCGCCGCCATGGAGTTCTTGTTCGTCCTGCTTCTCGTCCTCGTCCTCGCCGTCGCCTCGGCCGCCGGGCTCACGGCCGACAGTCGTGACTCCGCCGACTGGAAGGCGACCGACGACGGCCACCGCTGGCGGTCACCTACCAGCTGAGGCGATTGGCCGACTTCGCGGAGTTCATCCCGGGCGGGACCGCTCCGAAAGGGGCGGCCCGGCCGACGGAGGCCATCGGGCGTACGGCAGGCTAGGAGTCATGGCTGACGGCTCCTGGTACGACGCCGACATCGACCACGTGATCATCTCCGAGGCGCAGATCCGCGAGAAGACCGCGGAACTCGCCAAGCAGGTCTCGGCGGACTACGCCGACGTCGATGACGGGCTCCTGCTGGTCTGCGTGCTCAAGGGCGCGGTGATGTTCATGGCCGACTTCGCCCGGGCGCTGGGCCGCAACGGGCCGCCCGCCGAACTGGAGTTCATGGCCGTCTCCTCCTACGGCCAGGGCACGACCTCCTCCGGCGTGGTCCGCATCCTCAAGGACCTGGACCGGGACATCGCCGGCCGGCACGTGGTCGTGGTCGAGGACATCGTCGACTCCGGCCTGACCCTCTCCTGGCTGCTGCGCTACCTGGAGTCCCGCTCGGCGGCCAGCGTCGAGGTCGTCGCGCTGTTCCGCAAGCCGGACGCCGTCAAGGTGCCGGTGCCGGTCAAGTACGTCGGCTTCGACATCCCCACCGAGTTCGTCGTCGGCTACGGCCTCGACTTCGGCGAGCGCTACCGCGAGCTGCCGTACGTCGGCGTGCTCAAGCCCGAGGTCTACGCCCGGGCCTGAGCAGCTCTCGCATCGGCGTCCATCGAGCGGACGTTCAGCGGGCTCTCAGTCAGTCGGACTACGGTATAGGCCGGTGGCGTGGAGGCACTCTCCACGCCCGACCCCTCGAACCGCGGGACCGGGCGGTCGGGTGGCCGGGCGCGGGGCTCCCGTCACGTCGGCTGGACCCGGTTCGCCCGACGCCGCAGGTGCCGGGCTCGCGAGCTCGCCGGGCGCGCACACGATGTTCCGTTCGTGCGCGGCTGCGGGGCTCGCAAGCTCACTCCTCGCGCGCACGGTGTACCGTCGAATGACCGCGGCGCGGCAGTTTCCGCGCCTCGGGGTCGAGCCGGCCCGCAAGGCGGCTCCGGCCGCCGCCACAGGCGGCGACACCATCAGACGGTCAGGACGTCGATCAGGAGGATGCGGGCGCCTCGGCGCTCGACAACAGCATGGAACGTACGCGTTTCTTCCGCCGACCGGTGGTCTGGATCATCCTGGTCATCCTCGGCGCCGTTGTGCTCAGTCAACTGTTCACCGCTGGTCCCAGCTACCACCGGGTGGACACTTCCGTTGCGCTCGACCAGCTCAACACCGCCAAGATCAAGAAGGTCATCTTCCAGGACAAGGAGCAGACGCTCCAGCTCGACCTGGCCGAGAAGACCAAGTTCGGTGACACCACCACCGACCGGATCGAGGCGCAGTTCCCCTACGAGGTCGGCGACGAGGTCTGGAACGAGGTCCTCGAGGCCAAGGCGAACAACCGGGTCACCGGCCCGGCCGACGCCAAGGTGTCGTCCGACAGCATCTGGGTGAGCCTGCTGGTCAACCTGCTTCCGATCGCCCTGCTGGTGCTCCTGCTGCTCTTCTTCATGTCGCAGATGCAGGGCGGCGGCTCCCGGGTGCTCAACTTCGGCAAGTCCAAGGCGAAGATGATCACCAAGGACACGCCGAAGACCACGTTCGCGGACGTGGCCGGCGCCGAGGAGGCCGTCGAGGAGCTGCACGAGATCAAGGACTTCCTGCAGAACCCGGCGAAGTACCAGGCGCTGGGCGCCAAGATCCCGAAGGGCGTACTGCTCTTCGGCCCGCCCGGAACCGGCAAGACGCTGCTGGCCCGCGCGGTCGCCGGCGAGGCCGGGGTGCCGTTCTACTCGATCTCCGGCTCGGACTTCGTCGAGATGTTCGTCGGTGTCGGCGCCAGCCGGGTCCGTGACCTCTTCGAGCAGGCCAAGGCGAACGCCCCGGCGATCGTCTTCGTCGACGAGATCGACGCCGTCGGCCGGCACCGTGGCGCCGGCATGGGCGGCGGCCACGACGAGCGCGAGCAGACCCTGAACCAGCTGCTCGTCGAGATGGACGGCTTCGACACCAAGGGCGGGGTCATCCTGATCGCCGCCACCAACCGGCCGGACATCCTCGACCCGGCGCTGCTGCGCCCGGGCCGCTTCGACCGGCAGATCCCGGTGGACGCCCCCGACATGGAGGGCCGCAAGGCGATCCTGCGGGTGCACGCCAAGGGCAAGCCGTTCACCCCCGACGTCGACCTCGACTCGGTGGCCCGGCGCACCCCGGGCTTCAGCGGCGCCGACCTGGCCAACGTGATCAACGAGGCCGCCCTGCTCACCGCCCGTAAGGACCAGCGGGCGATCACCAACGACTCCCTCGAGGAGTCGATCGACCGGGTGATCGCCGGCCCGCAGCGCCGCACCCGGGTGATGAGCGACCAGGAGAAGAAGATCACCGCGTACCACGAGGGTGGGCACGCGCTGGTCGCCTGGGCGCTGCCGCACGCCGCGCCGGTGCACAAGGTGACGATCCTGTCCCGCGGCCGCTCGCTGGGCCACACCCTGGTGCTCCCCACCGAAGACAAGTACACCCAGACCCGGGCCGAGATGGTCGACACCCTGGCGTACGCGCTGGGTGGGCGGGCCGCCGAGGAACTCGTCTTCCACGAGCCGACCACCGGGGCCGGCAACGACATCGAGAAGGCCACCCAGCTGGCCCGCGCGATGATCACCCAGTACGGCATGAGCTCCAAGCTCGGCGCGATCAAGTACGGCACCAGCGGCGACGAGCCGTTCCTCGGCCGCAACATGGGCCACGAGCGGGACTACTCCGACGCCGTCGCCGCCGAGATCGACGGCGAGATGCGGGCGCTGATCGAGCTGGCGCACGACGAGGCCTGGGAGATCCTGGTGGAATACCGGGACGTCCTGGACAACATCGTGCTGGAGCTGATGGAGAAGGAGACCCTCTCCACCGCCGACATGGCCCGGATCTGCGCCCGGGTGGCCAAGCGGCCGCCGATGGCGCCGTACAACGGCTTCGGCAAGCGTCAGCCCTCCACCGAACCGCCGGTGCTCACGCCGGCGGAGAAGGAGGCGCTGAAGGTGCAGGCGCAGGCCGACGGCGCCCAGGCGACGGTCGGCGGCACCACGTCGAGCAGCTCCTCGAACAACTCGGACGGTACGCACTGAGCACCGACGACGCGACGGCCAGCTCCCGGGACGACCGAGGGCTGGCCGTCTCCGCGACCGAGCCCGACGGCGACGACGCCCTCGACTACGTGGCCGCGCGCCTGATCAGCGGCAAGCTCACCGGTGGGCCCGTCGAGGAGACCGTGGACCTCGGGCGGATCGAGAAGGCGGTCCGCGAGATCCTCGTCGCCGTCGGGGAGGATCCCGACCGCGACGGTCTCCAGCAGACCCCGGCCCGGGTGGCCCGCGCCTACGCCGAGCTCTTCGCCGGCCTGCGGGTCGACCCGGCCCAGGTGCTCAGCACCACCTTCGAGGCCAACCACCAGGAGTTGGTGCTCGTCCGCGACATCGACGTGATGAGCCTGTGCGAGCACCACCTGCTGCCGTTCCGGGGCAGCGCCCACATCGGCTACATCCCCGGGCCGGACGGCCGGATCACCGGCCTGTCCAAGCTGGCCCGGCTGGTCGAGGTCTTCGCCCGCCGACCCCAGGTCCAGGAGCGGCTCACCTCGCAGATCGCCGACCTGCTGATGGAGCGGCTCGCGCCGCGCGGCGTGGTGGTGGTGCTCGAGTGCGAGCACATGTGCATGGCGATGCGCGGCATCCAGAAGTCGGGTGCCCAGACGATCACCTCTGCCGTGCGGGGCACCCTCCAGAACGACGCCAAGTCGCGCGCCGAGGCGATGGCGCTGATCATCCCCCGCTGACCGACGACCGACCGGCCGGTCGATCCGCACCCGGGTCGGCCGGCCGTCGCGTGTCGGGACACCGGCCCGCCGCCGCGGCCGTGCGAGCCAACGCGGCCGTTCCGGTCAGCCGGCGAGCATCGCGAGCAGCAGGCCCGCGCTGGCCAGCACCGCCGGGACCAGGCACACCAGCGCGCCGAGCCGGGCCGTGCGGTCCACGCGGCCACCCTCCGGCGGCGGAAAGAGCCGGCCGACGCCGAGCCAGCCCGCCGCGAACGCCACCGCCGGCATCGGCAGCCCGAGCAGCAGCGCCACCACGGTCGCCGCCCCGGAGCCGGTCGCCACGAACAGCGCCACCTGGACCAGCGGCACCAGCAGCGCCAGCGGCCCGTACACCAGCAGGTTGCGCGGGCGCGCCGGCCAGGCGGCCAGGCGGGGCAGGCCGCGCGCGGTCAGCGCGGCGTCGGCGGCGTCCGCGCGACCCCGGGCGGCGCGGAGCGCGGTCAGCACCGCGGCCGGCCCGCCCGCCATCGACCGGGCCGCCTCCGTCAGCTCCGGCGGCGTCGGGACCAGCGAGATCGGCGGTACGCCCCGCTCGCGCAGCCGGGTCTCCTGCGACGCCAGCCGGGCGCGGACGGCCGTCAGCTCCTCCCGGGCCGCCTGCACCGACCGGGCCTGCTCGCCGGCGGCGGTCGCCGCGTCCCGACGTACCCCGTCGAGCTGCCGGGCCGCGGCGAGGTACTCGGTCCACGCGGCGGCCACCGGATCCCCGCCAGCGACGGCGCCCGACGGCGTCGCGGTCCCGGGCCGGGTCGGCGCCGCCTCGGCGGCCGGACGCTGGCGTCCCGGGCCGGCCTGCACCGCCCTGCTCCGTGCCCCGCCGCGGGTCATGCCGGCTCTCCCTCGTCGGCGAAAGGAACCAGCACGACACCCCGCTCGCCGGGCGAGTCCCAGAGCACCGCCCGGCCGGGCCGGGGCCGCCACTCGACCGGCCGGCCGAAGACCGACGCGAGCTGCGCGCCGGGCAGATCCACCACGGCCACCGCCGCGAGCTTGTCCACCTCACCGTCGGGCTCCAGCAGCGCCGCGAACGACGGCGCCGTGCGCCAGCGGCCGAGCAGGTGCCGGCCGGCGGCCGGGCCCTCGCGCAGCAGCGCGCGCAGCCGTTCCGGGGGCAACTGCTCCGGTGACGGCACGTCCAGGCCGAAGACCACCAGGTAGGCGGGACCGGCGTCGTCCACGGCGGCGAGCAGGCCGGCGGCGTCCACCGTCTCGACCGGGTGCCGCCCGGCCAGCTCGGCGGCCAACGCGTCGACCAGCGGCCGGCAGTCGTCGTCCGGCGCGGCGAGCACGAAGCGGGCGCTCCCCGGCGGGTGGTGGGCGGCCGTGCTGCGCGCCGCAGTGGCCAGGAGCCGGGCCGCCTCCGGGCCGGGGCCGAGCACGGCCAGGTTGCGCCCCGGGGCCGGCCCCAGCGGCACCGCGACAGTGGTCCGGGGCACGTCCATCGCCCGGCCCAGCAGGGCGGCGGGACCGGGCGCCCGCCCGGCCAGCGCGGCCCGGTGCCGGGGGTCGTTGCGCAGCAGCGGACGGGCGTAGCCGGCGAAGACCACCGGCGGGACGGCCCCCTCCGGACGGGCCGACCAGAGCCGGTGCCGCAGCTCCGCCACGGTGTCCGGATGGTCCTGCGGGTCGGGGAAGCGCACCATCCGCTCGTGCCCCCGGATCGCGCCCCGGGGTCCGCCGAGCCCGCCCGCCGTGTTCACCACGGCACTGCCCACCGGCAGCCCGGCGGCCGAATCGTTCGTCGGCTCCAGCACCGCGCCCCCGCCGGGCAGCGCCACCCGCACCGGGAACTGCCCCAGCACCGAGTCGCGGTCCGTACGCGAACCCAACCCCAGGTCCCCCTCGCCGGCCAGCACCAGGTGCACCCCGTACGCGCGCCCGGTGCGGGCCAGCGCGTCCAGCCGGGCGGCGACGTCCGCGGCGAGCCGGTCGCGCTCGGCGAACAGCAGCGGGAGATTGTCCAGCACGCAGACGATCCGGGGCATGGCCCGGTGCTGCCGCAGCTCGGCGAAGCGCTGCCCGCCCGCCCGGCTGCCGGCCTCCTCCCGGCGGCGCACCTCCGCCGTCAGTTCGTCGAGCAGGCTCAGCACGTACTCCCGGTCGGCCGCCAGCGCGGCGGCCCGGACCTGCGGGATCCACGAGCGGTCCCGCTCGGTCTGCAGGAACTCCACGAAGGACTCGGCGTCGGCGAGGTCCACCAGGTAGAGGGCCAGCTCGTCGGGGCCGTACCGGGCCACCAGACCGAGCAGCGCCGTGGTGAGGAACGTGGACCGGCCCGCACCGGAGCGGCCGCTCACCAGCCAGTGCGGCGTCAGCTCCGTGAACCCCAGCGACACCGGCCGCCCGCCCGCGTCGCCGACGGTGGTCGCGAGCCCGTCGACGGCGGTCGCCGCCCACAGCTCCTCGCCGGGCGGCGGCAGCAGATCGGTCAGGGCAAGCCGGGAACCCGCCTCCACCTGCGCGGCCAACCGGCGACAGACCGCGTCGACGAGCTCGGCCGGCGGATCCGCCTCGATGAAGACCGGGGAGTTCAGCCCGCCCGGAGGCTCGGCCCCGGGGCCCGCGAACGACCCGCCCGGCGGATCACCCAGCAGCGCGTACGCGTTGCGGATCGCCAGCGTCGTCGCCTGCGGCAGCGGCGCCCGGTCGGCGTACGGGCCCGCCGGGGGCCAGCCGGCCACCACGAGGTGCAGCCCGGCGGAGCGGCCGTGCTCGGCCAGCGCCTCGACCCGGGCCAGGTCGGTGGGGCCCGTCTGCTCCGGCAGCGCGGCGAACACCAGCAGCAGCGTCCGGTCGTGCCGGCGGCGCCCGCTCGCCCCCGGGGCCACCCACTGCTCCGCCTCGGTGAGCACGGCCCGCAGGCCCGCGACGTCCACCGCCGGGGGCGGCAGCAGACCCGCGTCCGCCAGCGCCGCGAACGGCGCCAGCGCCTCACCCGTGGCGTCCACCGCGCGCACCAGCAGCGCCCCGGCCGGGGTCGCCGCCAACACCCGCAGCAGTACGGCCCGGAGCAGCCCCGCCACCCGCGGATCCCGGGCGTCGACATCCACCGCGAGATGCCCGGTGCCGACAAGCGGCACCAACGCGGGGAAGCGCGCGTCGTCCAGCGGCGCCGCCGTGCCGAGCCGGACGAACGGGGGCGGCCCCTCGCCGGCCGGTGCGGTCGCGGCGACCGTCTCCAGGTCGGCGCCAGCCCAGCCCGGGGCGAGCACCGCCGCCGCCGACCGGAGCCGGTCGGCCAGCTCGTACTGCCGGTGCTGGTCGGCGGGGACGGGACGGGTGTCGTCGAGGATGCCGGCGGCCGCGGACGCGGTGGCGGCGGCCCGCCGGTGCAGGGCGGCGGCGCGGTTCGTACGTGCCTTCGGACCCGTCACCGCGTCCACCCCCTCTGTCCGAGGCTGGCAACCCCTCCCCGCGCAGAGACGGTAACCCAGTCGGAGCAGCTCGTCCGGGATGTGCGGCGGCGCTGCGCCGGTGTTGTCGTGGATCTCACCAATGGGGAGTGGTCCGTCACGATCCGCTGCATCTGGGGCATTGGGTCTCCGGGCCCCAGCCGCTAGCCTCAGAGGGTGGAATCAGTGCAGCCCCCCGCCGGTTCCCAGGTCTCCCGCGTACCGGCGCAACGGCCCCCCTCCGACCACCTCGCGCCGCCCTCGGCGGTCCCGGCGCCGGAGCGGCCGAAGCGGCGCACGCGCACTGTCCTGACGGTCGTGGCGAGCGTCCTCGCCGCACTCGTCCTCGGCGGCGTCGCCGCCGGCTACGTCCTATACAACCGGGCCGCCGCACCCGATCGCAGTTCTCCTGACGTCGCCGTGGTCAGCTACCTGCAGGCCGCGCTCGTTTCGCGCGACCAGAATCGCGCGCTGCTCTACACATGCGACGGTCACCTTAGCGCGATCGACGAGCTGCGAGTTCAGATCGAACGGCGCGAGCAGGAACTGGGTTCCAGTTTCTCCGTCAACATCGAACGTGTCGTCGTTTCCATGAACGGTTCATCGGCAGCCACCGTTACGGCAGTAATCCGCCGTACCGCTTCGATCGATGGGGTACAGCAGAGCCTTACCGACCCCTGGCGCTTCGAGGTGCAGGACAGGGATGGCTGGCGAGTCTGTTCCGGAGTGCAAGCAACCTGAGCCCTGCGGTCACTCGACCCAGAGCAGGTGGACCGGAATCTCCAGGGTGGTCGGTGACTGGCCCCGCCAGGCCCAGCGGTACCACTCCACCTCGGGCGTCACCCGCACGCAGATGTCGCCGTCGGCGCCCGAGTAGGTCTCGGTGACCGCCCGCAGGTCCCGGTGCTCGACCGACTCCGAGACGTGCACCACCCTGCGGCCCGTCACGGCGTCCGCCTCGAAGACGGGGGTCGGCGCGCGGTGCGCCGGGGCGTCCAGGGAGACGAGGCGGATGCCCGCCTCCCGGTCGACCGGCCCGTCCGGCCGGCGGGCACCCACCGTCTCCACCCAGACCCGCTCGACCGGCACCAGCGGGGCGAAGACCTCCACCTGGTCGGACTCCGCCCGGTACCACTCGTGCTCGGGGATGACCGGCACGTAGGTGCGGCTGCCCTGCACCACCCGCTCGTCGGCCCGCAGGTCGCCGCGCCAGCCCAGCCCGGGCAGGCCGACCAGCACCCGCCTTCCGCGTAGCTCGACCCGGTCGGTGGCCGGCACGATCGCTATCGGCCGGGGTGGCCGGGGGGCCCAGTCGGGCTGGTCGGCGAACGGATCGGGAACCGGTTCGTTCATGACCCCGAGCGTCTCATTCGGAGCCCTTGAGCGGGGCGCCCCGCGACCGCATGAACGGCACCGGGTCGATCGCGCCCCGGCTGCTGCGATCCTCGTCCTCGTGCACCTCGAAGTGCAGGTGCGGGCCGGACGAGTTGCCGCTGCTGCCCACCTCGCCGATGACCTCTCCGGCTTTGACGGTCTGGCCGACGGAGACCCGGGGCTTGCTCACCATGTGGCAGTAGCGGGTGATGAAACCGCCGGCGTGCAGGACGTCGACGAACCAGCCGCAGCCGCCCTTGTCGGGCCAGCCGTCGGCGTTGCAGCTGAGCCGTCCGCGATTGTCGGGGTCGCAGCGGGCGACCAGGACGCGTCCGGTGGCCGCGACCCGGATCAGGGTGCCCTTCGGGGCGGCGATGTCGACCCCGTTGTGCCCAGGCCGGCTCGTCGTGCGGAAGCCCGACCCCACGCCGCCCGGTACGGGGGCCGTCCAACCCGAGGCGGCGATCTCACCGCCGGCGGCCCGGTCGCACGCCTGCTTCCCGGCGACCAGCACGGTCCGGGCCGCCCCGCCGGCCAGGGCGTTGACGATCTGCGAGGCGACTTCCTCGTGCTTGGCGTAGGCGTCCGGGAAGGCGCTGATCTGCACGGCCTGGGCCGCCCGCGTAAGGGGCCTCCGCTCCCAGCCGGGCACCTTGAGCAGCTTTTCGTAGAACTTCCGGGCCGCGTACTCGGGCGTCATGCGCTGCGCGACGGTGCCCCAGCTCGCCCGCTGTTGGAAGAGGCCGACGGAGTCGTGATCGGCTCCGACGCCCTCGTTGGGCAGGTCCCCCGACTCGGCGACGGTCCGGTTTGCAAGGTTGAGGAGACGGGACTCCTGCATCGCGGTCGCCACGGCGATCACCCAGCCGCGCGGCGGCACCTTCATCTCCTGCCCCACCTTGATGATCCGGGCGGCGTTGCGGAGTTGGCGCTCACCGTACTGGGACATTCGGGGCATGCTGCCCCGAATGTCGACCCGGAAGTCCTCCGTGCAGTCCAGGCTCGTCGACGTCACCCGCTCGTCGGCGTCGCCGCCCAACTCCGTCAGGAAGAAGGCGCCGGCGCCGCCGGTGCAGCACAACAGGGCGAACGTCGCGGTCAGCGCGGCGGCCAGCGCGCCGAGCCGGAGCTGTCGAGGGCGGGGTCGGGTCTCGTCGTTCACTGCTGCTCCCAGTCCACCGCGTCCACCAGCCACCGCCCGTCGGGCGCCACCAGTTCGAGGCGGAGCCGTCCCGTGTCGAGCGGGACCAGCACCTCGACGAAGTTCTCGGTCCGGGGTTGGAGCGTCGCCTCACCGGCCACCCGCGAGGCCGGCACTCCCGACGGGTCGGCGCCCGCCAACTTCTCGGTCAGCGCCGGGGTCGACAGCGGACGCAACCCCTCCTGCCACTGGTCCGCCGTGACACCCGGCCTGCCCAGCCACGCGGCGACGAAGCGCTCGGCGGTCTCCTGTGGGGTGGGTTCGCCCGGACGGGTGACCGGGGACGGGGGAGCGCCCGTCGAGAAGGCCCCGTCGTCACCGGCGGTCGGGGCGACGGTGGTGATGGGACGGCTCGGACGGTTGCTGAGGCCGTCCGTGGGGTCACCGGGGCCGGAGACCAGCCGGGCTGCCCCGATGACCCCGAACACCACGACGGCGAGGCCGAGCGCGATGCCCAGCCGGGACCGGAGCACCCGGGTAACGAGGAATTCGACCGCCCGACGCACCGCACTCACCGTGCCTCGGAGCGGATCCGCGGAGCGGGCCGTTCCGGCTCACGCTCGGCGGAGCCCGGACGGTAGATGACGAACGACGGGTTCTCGTCGGGCACGTCCGGCTCCGTCCAGGTGGCCGACTGTCGGCGGCGAGGGCGAGGCGCGACGGGACGCGAGGTCTCCCGCTCCGCGGTCTCCGGAGCGTCAGCGGCCTGCTCGCGGCCGTCGGGTCGCTGCCGTTCCTGGCCGTCGCCGGTGGGGGCGTGCGAGGGATCCTCCCGCCGGGCCTCGGGCCGCAGGGTGCTCCTCTCCGCCACGACCGCACGGCGCCGGCCCATCGCCGGCTCGGCCGTGCCGCCGGGTTCCGCGACGTCGAGCCGGGCGGCGGTGCGCATGTCCCGGAAGAAGCGCCGGTGCCACGAGCCGGCCGAGCTGACGGCCTCGCTGCTGTCCTTGCCGCCGAGTTGGGTGATCCGCCGGTAGGGGCGCAGGAGCAGCCAGCCGACCACGCCGCAGAGCCAGACCAGCACCACCTGGAGCCAGCCGGGAAGCGTCGGCGTGCTCATGATCAGGTCGACCGCGAAGAGGTAGATGGCGGCGCCCGTGCCGAAGATGGCGATGTTGAACACGGCGGCGACCACCGCGTTCCCCAGCCGGCGCAGCCCCGCGCTGGCCGGCCGCAGCAGGCCCACGGTGCCGAGGATCGGCGCGGCGATCACCGCCCAGCGGAAGATCAGGAAGCCCAGCAGCACCAACAGCGAGGCGGTCAGGTCGAACATCGCGAAGAGCACGGCGGCGAGCACCGCGATGAACCCGGCTCCGACCCGGTCCATGTCCCGGACACCCTGGAGGTACTCGTACGCCTCCGGATCCTCCTCCTTGATCTGCTCCGCAACCTTCATCCATTGCTGCTGCTTCGCCTCGATCGTGGTCTGACGCGTCGCCGGATTCGCGCGAATCGACTGTATTTCCCCCCACGTCAGCGATCGTGCGTCGTACAGCGCCGGACCGTACTTCTTCGCGGTCTCACTGTCGGCTGATCCCAGAATTCCTCGAAGCCAATTCCGGTACAGCATCGACTCAGTGGCGGTATCGCTGGCCCGGACGGCGGGGGGACGCTTGTCCTCGCAGCGACTGGGGTCGGGATCGATGCACCGACCCGGCGCAGGCTCCTTTGCCTGCGGACCGACGGCGTCGTGCACCACGCCGAGTGTCGTGACGAGGGTGCCGTCGGCGATGTTCGCCGACTTGACCGGCCACGCGGCCAGGGCGGTCACCGCCACCATCACCAGCAGCGCCCAGCCCGCCGTGGTCATCGCGTTGCTCATGTCCGACTGGCGGGATCGCCATAGCAGGTAGAGACCGACCACGCAGAGCGTGACGATGCCGAAGACGCTGAACACCTTCTGGTAGACAGCCTTGGTCGCCTGGTCCACCAGCGGGTCCGCCCAGCCCCACATCGACCGTGGATCCCATGCGCGCTCCCGCAGTGCATTCGACGCACCGATGACTGCAGTAGCCACCATGAATTCGCCGTTGGCGACAGTGGTGGTGAACTTGTAGTCCGGATGCAGCACTGTTGACGCGCAGCCGATGTCGTAGGTGGTGTAGCTGTAGCCGGCGTATCCGTAGAGGCTGTATCGGCCGGTGACGCCGCCGGACGCGGACTGCGGTGGTGAGCTGGCGAACCACCCTGCCAGACCTGCGTCAGGTGCGCCGGGTGTCGGCGGTTCAAGGCATTCCGCCCGTGCTGCCGACACGTCCTTGAGCTTGGCGACGCAGGCGCGGAAGTCGGCCTGCCACTCCTGCGTCGTGCAGAGGTCGGCTGCCGCCCGGGTCGTCAGCGGCGCCGCTGAGGCCGGCGCCGCGCCGAGGGCCGGCCAGCCGATCGTGGCCCCGGCGAGTACGCCGAGCGTGAGCAGGAACGCCGCCAGCCGTGCCCGGGCCCGCGCCATGTCACGCCTCCAGGTCCGGCAGGAGGGCCGGCAGCACCCCGGCGGCCGCGGCGATCGCGGCGGGGGTGGTGTCGAGGTGCTCCAGAAGCCCGTCGACGTACGAGACGTCGACCCTGACCTTCTGCACCCGACCGTCGACGTCCCGCATGACGAACTCGCGGAAGCCGAGCCGGGCGGCCGACGTCGCGTCCGCCGCCGACAGCGAGGCGAGGGTGGCCTCGTAGCCGTCGTTGACCGGGACCCGCAGCAGCCGCAGGGCCTCGGAGGCGATCTCGGCATCCTCGGCGATCCGGCCGACGAAGACCGTGGAGACCAGGTTCTGCACGTCGAGACCGAGGATGTCGCGCGGGTTCTGCGAGGCCACCAGCGCGGCGAGGTTCCACTTGCGGGAGTCGCGGGCGAGCCGGACCAGGAAGGATCGCCCGGAGCGCCAGCCCTCCATGAAGTGCGCCTCGTCCAGGCCGACGAGTTTGCGGGACGACATCGACCCGCCGTAGCAGCGGCGTACGGCCAGCCGGTGCGCGGTGTGCAGCATCGGCAGGGCGAGCGCCTCCTCGGCCGACCAGTACTCCCGCTCGATCTTCAGGTCGGGCAGCCGCAGCCCGGCCATGGTGATCACGGTGAGGGCCGCGTCCGCACCGAGCAGCCCTTCGGGCGGCCGGCCGAAGAAGAGCATCGCCAGCGGCATCTCGGCGGTGTCCAGCAGGAGGTTGGCCAGTTCCTTGCCGGCGTCGTCGTCGAGCTGGCTGAGGCAGGCGACCACGTCGTCCAGGGTGGAGGTCTCCTCCGCCGGCACCTGGCGTACGGCGTGCCGGAACAGGGTGGCGGTGGAGGCCTCGCGGGCCACCTGCGGCGGCACCAGCATCATGCAGATGTCCTGCACGAGCATTCGCCGCTCGGCGCGGGCGTTGGAGACGGCGATCTCGAACTCCCGGTCGCCCGCCGCCCCGCTGCCGAACTCGCTGCGCAGCGGCGTCGGGATCAGCGAGTACGGGGCCAGGGTGCCGTGCTCGGAGCCGGTCAGGTTCAGCACCCGCGCGTACGGCCGCAGCTCGGGCATGGCGCAGAGCCGGGCGAGCGGGCCGGACGGGTCGAGCAGTGTCACCTGGACACCGCGCCGGGCTGCCAGGTAGCCGAGGGCGCCGAGCAGGGTGGACTTGCCGCCGCCCGGTTCGGCGACGAAGACGGCGAGCCCGGAGCGTTCGCGTACTTCCATGGGGAAGTGCAGGTCGAGGAAGACCGGGCGGCGGCAGGTGCCCGCGGTGCGCCCGATCAGGTCGCCGCGCCGGTCGCCGACGGTGGAGGCCGCCTGCGGGAGCGCGGCGGCGAGCAGGTTGACCGGCATCCGCCGGACGTAGCCGGTGTTGGCGATCGGCTCCCCCGGGATGAACTCGCGGGCCAGCCAGTCCTGGTTCTTCGGGTGTTGCAGCGAGATGCGCAGCTCGCGGGAGTAGAGCTGGATGAGCCGCCGGGCTCGCTCCAGGCACTCCTCGCGGGTCCGGCCGCCGACGGCGATGCGGTGCCAGCCGTGCGCCCGGGCGGAGTCCACCGGCAGGCCGGTGGTCATCTCGTCGCCGATCACCAGGGCCCGCTTGGCCAGCCGCTCCAGCTCCGGCGGTGCGTCGATGCCGTGCTCGGCGTAGTCGAGCTGCTGGGAGCGGATCATCCGCAGCCGGTGCTCCAGGTTCCGGAAGGAGTCGCCGGAGCCGAGGATGTCGACCCGGGTCGAGATCTCCATCGGCCAGGGCAGCCGCTCGTGGAAGTGCAGCCAGGGCTCGTGCCGTTCGGGGATCTCCAGCGGTTCCATCCGGCCCACCGCCAGCACGGCGACGTGCCGCTCCTCGCCGGTCATCCGGTTGACCAGCTTGACCGTCGAGCCGTACGGGGTGCGGTAGCGCTCGACCTGCTCGGTGAGTGCGAGCAGGTCGCCGCGTTCCCACCGCCCGTCGGTGATCGGGGAGAGCCGGCCGGGCGGCGCCATGCAGAGCGCCACCGAGCGGTAGAGCAGCCACTCCAGCTCCTGCGCGGTGACCCGCCGCCCGCGCATGCCGAACGCCCCGAGCACCTCGTCGAACTGCTCGACGGTGCGCCCGAGCTTGCGGCGCTCGCCCTCGGCCACGCCGCGGCCGAAGGTGCGCAGCAGCCGCTCGGTCAGCGAGTCGCCGAGGGACCGGCGGGCGAACGTGACACCGAGGTAGGTCTGCCCCTCGGCGTGGTTGACCGAGAGCAGGTGCCGCTGCGCGGCCACCAGGTGATCGGCCCAGCCGGCGGTGCCCGGGACGTCGGGCAGCGGGGCGGGGGTGTGCGCGTCGATGGTGCGGGCCCACTCGTCGGCCGGGAAGGGCCGGGTGGTGCGCCGCAGGTGCAGCCGGAAGCCGGCCAGGCCGGCGTACTGCTCCGAGATCGCCGAGAGCAACGCCTCCCGTTCCGCGTCCGGCCGGAACGCCCAGCGCACCTCCGGGAGCCAGTACCAGGCGGTGACGGTGTTGGGGGTGAAGGTCAGGTGGCCCGCGATCTCGGTGATGGCCAGCTCGACCGACGGGTCGCGGTCGCCGAACTTGATCTTCGGTGGCTTGACCCGGACCGGCTTGGCCGGCTGGTTGCGCCGGCCGGCGGAGCGCTGCCGCGGCGGCGCCACCTCCCGGTCGGCGCGCTCCGGCAGCCGCTCGCCGGCCCGCCGGGACGGCTGTTCCGCCGGCGCCGGGGCGAGCGGCGCGGACGGGGGCGGCGCCGGTGGGGGCGGCGCGGCGGCCGTCTCCTCCGCCTGTGGGCGGAGCGTCGGCAGCCGGTCGCCGGCCTGCTGCGGCACCCGCGCCGATCGCGCCGGCGGCTCGTAGGCGACGGCGGGCGGCTCGTGCGCGAGGGTCGGCGGCTCGTACGGTCCGGTCGGCGGCTCGTACGCCTCCGACGGCGGCGGCTCGACGGCGGGCGCCCGGTCGACCGGGCCGGCGGGACGGCGGGCGGGCGGCGCGTCGGCGGGGCCCGACGGGGCCGGCTGCTGCGGGATGGCCCGCTGCTCCCGCCCGGCGATCCGCTGCGGCGTGGCCGGCCGGGTCGCGCCGGGTCGGGTGCCACCGAACAGGTCGAGGAAGGGCGAGTCGATGTCGGCGCTGTCCGTGGGCGGGGCGGGGTCGGCCGGTGGCGTGCGCCGTTGCGCCGGGCGGGGCGCCTGGAAGACCCCGACCCCACCGTGCCCGGGGGCGGTCACCAGGGCCGGGTCGAGGACGACCTCGTCCCGCTCCGGCTCGTCCGCGTAGTCGAACGAACGCGCACGGTTACCGTTCGGGGCGGCCGAACGCCCGGCCGGGGAGCCCGGCGTGGAAGAGCGACTCATGCGACCGCCTCACCCGCGTCGTTCGACTGCCTGATCGGCGTACGCCCGGTCATGCCAGTTCCTCCCGGATCCTGATCCGGCTGCCGACCAGGCGGGGATCCCGCTGCTCGGCGGCCGGCTCCCGGGTGCGTCGCCAGTCGGTCAGCGCGGTGCGGATCACCATGCGCGCCGGCCGGTCCGGATCGACGTACCGGAAGATGAACGAGGTGGTCACGATGGCGAGCGCGATCTCCCAGGCGGGGAAGAGCTCGACCTGGAACGTGAACAGCCAGTGGATGAACATGTAGAGGGGGACGAGCAGCATGAACAGCCCGTACTGGGCGTAGGGCAGGTGGACCGGAAGGGTGTAGCCGGGCGGCCCGAGGTAGACCAGGCGGGCCCGGTAGATGTCGTCGTCGGTGCGCAGCCGCATCTCGTGCCCGCGCCTATTCGAAGATCAGGTCGATCAGGTAGTCGCCGATGAAGAAGAGCGTGGCGGCTCCGGCGATGAAGGCGAGCCCGACGATCGCGATGGCCGAGCTGGTCAGCACCTTGGAGATCTCGCCCCGGCTGGCCCGGCCGATGAAGATGACGCCCAGCACGGCCAGCAGGATCGGGGCGATCTTGCTGGCGAAGAACGTGACGACGCCCTCGGTGTCGATGCCCTTCGGCGCCGGCTCGGCGAGTGGAGTCGACGCCAGGGTGGAGAGCGTGTGGGCGGCGGCAGACGTCACCGTCTCCATCAGCTCGATGGCGATCACTGGAACCTCCCCAAGTCGCGGCCGGCGGTGCCGCGGTGGTGCAGTAGGTGTGCCTTGCGGGAACGATGGTCACCGGGCGTAGCGTCGGCGACCCTGCGTTCGTTACTCACCACGGAGGGTGGTGAGCTTTGGGCGGATTTTCCCGCTTCGGCCCTCCCTCCGGGCTTCGCCATCTCGATGCCGGGCAATTCCAAAGCGTACGGGCACCCACTCTTTGCGACAAGCCGCGAAGAGTCTGCCCGATCCGGCCCGGACGCCCGATCGTACACCCGTTCGAATGCGCATGTCACCGCCCTCGACCCGGCCCGCCCGGGGCGCTCCGGCCGACCGGTACCGTCTAGTCGTGACCGATCTGGTACGGGCCGCGGCCCCGGTGGTGATGGGCGTCCTCAACGTCACGCCCGACTCCTTCTCCGACGGCGGACGGTACGCCGACCTCGACGCCGCCGTCGGACACGGCGTGCGCCTGCTGGCCGAGGGCGCGCACCTCGTGGACGTCGGGGGCGAGTCCACCCGGCCGGGTTCCGACCGGGTCGACGCGGAGACCGAGACGGCCCGGGTGCTGCCGGTCGTGCGGGAGCTGGCCGCCGCCGGGGTGCCGGTCAGCGTCGACACCACCCGCGCGCGGGTCGCCGAGGCGGCCCTCGCCGTCGGCGCGGGCGTGGTCAACGACGTCTCCGGTGGCCTCGCCGACCCTGACATGGCCCGGGTGGTCCGGGACGCCGGCTGCCCCTGGGTGCTCATGCACTGGCGCGGCCACGCCCGCGAGATGGGCGAGCTGGCCCGCTACGGCGACGTGGTCGCCGACGTCCGCGCCGAGCTGGGCCGGCGCGTCGACGACGCGCTGCGGGCCGGCGTCGCCGCCGACCGGATCGTCATCGACCCGGGGCTCGGCTTCGCCAAGACGGCCGCGCACAACTGGGAGCTGAGCGCCCGCCTGCCCGAGCTGCTGGACCTCGGTTTCCCGCTGCTCTTCGCGTCCAGCCGCAAGGCCTACCTGGGCCGGTTGCTGGCGGGGCCCGACGGCGACCCCCGGCCGACGGACGGCCGGGACGTGGCCACCGTCGCCACCAGCCTGCTCGCGGTGGCGGCCGGCGCCTGGGGCGTCCGCGTGCACGACGTCCGCGCCACCGTCGACGCCCTCGCCGTCTGGCGGGCCACCGGCGCGCCCCGCCTGGCGTACGCGAGCACCGGCGCGGCCCCGGCGGACCGCGCCGTCGACGACGGAGGAGACCGATGACCGACCGCATCGAGCTGACCGGCCTGCGGGCGCACGGCCGGCACGGGGTGTACGACTTCGAACGCGCCCAGGGGCAGGACTTCGTCGTCGACGCCGTGCTGGAGATGGACCTCGCCCCGGCGGCGCGCTCCGACGAGGTGGGCGACACCGTCCACTACGGCGAACTGGCCGAGCGGCTGGTGGCGGTGGTGACCGGCGAGCCGGTCAACCTGATCGAGACGCTCGCCGACCGGCTGCTGGCCGTCTGCCTGGCCGACCCCAGGGTGGCGGCCGCCACAGTCACCGTGCACAAGCCGGAGGCGCCCGTCCCGCACGCCTTCACCGACGTGGCCGTCACCATGACCCGGCGGCGGGACCGGTGACCCGCGCCGTCCTCTCCCTCGGCAGCAACCTCGGCGACCGGCTGGCCCACCTGCGCTCGGCCGTGTCGGGGTTCGGCGACGACGTGCTCCTGGTCTCCGGCGTCTACGAGACTCCACCGTGGGGGGACGCGGACCAGCCCGCGTACCTCAACGCGGTGCTGCTCGCCGAGGATCCGGCCGCGACGCCGCGCGACTGGCTGGAGCGGGCCCGGGCGGCGGAGCGGGCCGCCGGGCGGACCCGCGACCCGGGGCGGCGCTTCGGGCCGCGCACCCTGGACGTCGACGTCATCGCCGTCTGGGCCGACGACGAGCCGGTGCTCAGCGACGACCCGGAGCTGACGCTGCCGCACCCCCGCGCGCACCTGCGGGCCTTCGTGCTGCGGCCGTGGATCGACATCCAGCCGTACGGCCGGCTGCCCGGGCACGGCTGGCTGACCGACCTGCTCAACACCGGTCCCGCCGCCGCCGACGCGCTGGATCTGCGCCCCCGGCCGGATCTGACGATAGAGTCGACGGCATGACCCAGTGGAGCCGGCCGGCATGACGCAGGCGCGATCCCCACGCCCGGGCGGGACGGGTCCCGACCGGTCCCGGATGGGCCCCACCCGGATCTCCACCCTGGTGGTGGCCGGCCTCGCCGCCGCCGCGGTGGCCTGGCTGCTGATCAGCACCCTCTACTACGACTACCTGCCCGACCTGCCGTGGCTGCCGGTGGTCACGCTGGCGGCGCTCGCCGTGCTGGAGGCGTACGCCGCGGTCAACACCCGGGGGCGGATCGAGCGCCGGCCGGGCCGCGACCCGGTCAACCCGCTGCTGGTCGCCCGCTTCGTGGTGCTGGCCAAGGCGTCATCGCTGGCCGGTGCCATCTTCGCCGGCTTCTACGGCGGGCTGACCGGATGGCTCTTCGTCGAGCAGACGGAGGCCGCGATGGACGACCGGCCGATCGCCGGCGCCGGTCTGCTCGCCGGGCTGGCCCTGGTGGCGGCGGCGCTCTGGCTGGAGCGCTCCTGCCGGGTGCCCGAGCAGGAGGACGACGAGGACCGCGAGCCCGGCGACCGGGACAACCGCCCCGGCGCACGCTGACGCGGGGGGTTACGCCCGGCCCCGCACGCGGGTACGGTGCCTGCGACCGGAGAGCAACGGCCGCCCTCGGCCCGCCCGCGCGTCGGACCTGGACGAGCGGCCACGTGGGAGGCGGCCGTCATGGGGCACGACGAACCGGGGCGCGACCCGTCCGCCGAGCCCTCGTCCGGCATCCCCGCCTCCGTACTGGACAACGCCTTCGACGACCCGGCGCACGGGGAGCCCGGCCGGGACCGGTTCGCCGTGCACCTCGTCTGGGAGTCGCTGCTCCTCGTCGCCCTCGCCGCCGGGACGTTCCTGCTCTGGCGGGAGCACCCGGACGCGCTGCGCGGGGACGGGCTGCGCTCGCTGCTGCTCGACGCGGTCGTGCTCGGGCTGCTGGCGCTGGCCGCCGGGCTGAGCCTGCGCACCGCCGCGGTCAACCTCGCGGTCGGCCCGGTGGCGGTCGCCGCCGCCCTGCACGTGGCCGAGCAGGGCGACCGGGGCGTCACGGCGGCCGCCGGGCCGGCCCTCGCGGTCGCCGCGCTGGGCGGGCTCGCCCTGGCGCTGGTCGTGGTGGTGCTGCACGTTCCCGGCTGGGCCGCCAGCCTCGCCGGCGCGGCGGGGGTGATCGTGTACGTCGAGCAGCGCTCCGCGCCGGTCCTGCCGCAGGGCGACTACGACCCCGGGCGCGGCGCGCCGCACCTCTTCGCCGGGTTCGCGGCCGTCGCCGTGCTCGGCGGGATGTTCGCGGCGGTGCGGGCCGTACGCCGGCTGGTCGGCCGGTTCCGCCCGGTCGTCGACCCGGCCCGCCGCCGTGGTGTGGTCGCGGCGGTGGTCACCTCGGGCGCGCTCGTCGGCTCCACCGTGCTGGCCGCGCTCGCCGGCATGCTCGCCGCCTCCCGCGGCACCGGGCCGGTCGTTCCCGAGGCCGGGCTGGACTGGACGGTGCTGGCCGTGGGCGTGGCGCTGCTCGCCGGCACCAGCGCGTACGGCCGGCGGGGCGGGGTGTTCGGCACCCTGCTGGCGGTCTGCCTGGTCGCGGTCCTCGTCGAGTACGCGCAGGCGCGGGGCTGGACGGTGAGCCGCTGGGCGTTCGGCGCGGCGGCGTTCGGCGTGGGGCTGCTGGTGACCCGCCTGGTCGAGGCGTACGGCAGGCCGGCGGCCGGGGCGGCGGCGGAGCCGGTCCCGGTCGGGGACGGCCGGATCGGCACGAGCTGGACGGCGTCCCGGCCCGACCCGGTCGGCGACTGGCCGCCGGCCCTGCCGGCGCAGTCCACCGGGAACCCGGTCGACCCGTGGAGCGTGCCGCGGTGGGACGCGGAGCCCCGCCGGTGGGACAACGACGACCGGTGACCCGGCAGGGTCGGACGACCCGGCACGGCGGGTGATCCGGCGCGGTCGGACGACCCGGCGCGGCCGGTGATCCGGCGCGGCCGGTGGCCCGGCCCCTGGCCCCGCACGGCCGGTGATCCGGCGTGGCCCACGACCCCGCACGGCCGGTGACCCGGCCCGGCCCCCGGGCCCCGCACGGCCGGTGTCGGGTGACGGTGCGGTGCCGCGTCCACCCGGCCGGGAGTGATCTCGCCGGTTAGGCTCGGCGGCATGACCGACACACCATCGACCTCCGCGGGCCCCTCGTTCGAGGAACTCGACGCGCTGTCCACTGAGGAGCTGCGGGAGCGCGCCTTCGCGGTCGCCCGGGAGCGCCGCGACGTGGGCTTCTTCTGGTCGGTGCTGCGGCACCTGCCGAACGCGGACGAGGCCGCGGCCCTCGACGGCGCGCCCAACTCGGTCGGGCCGACCATCGACGAGGCCGCCGCGCTGTGGCGGGAGCTGACCGGCCACGGCTACGAGGAGTCCGCGCCGCTGCTGCGGGCAGCCTTCATCGACTACCTGATGAAGCACCCGCGGAAGTGACGGCGGCCGGCGGCCCCGGGCAGGTTTGCCCCCCGCGGTCCGCCGGGAACTGATCGGATCATGGCGCTCTCGAACCCGCCGCGTACCGGCGGCCGCTACGGAACTGCGGCGGGCACGGGAGCGCTCGCCGCGCTCCTGCTGGTCGCCGTCTGCGGCAGCCCGGCGTACGTCGGCTGGGCAGCGGGCACCGACCCCAACTCCGCCGGCGGTTGGTTCCTGCAGTTGCTCTCCTGGCCGGCCTGGCGCTTCGACGGCGACGGGGCGGCCGGCGGGCTGGTGGCCGGGAACCTGCGGGCCGTCCTGCTGGTGATCCTGGCGGTGGTCTTCCTCTACGTACTGCCGGCCTCGCAGGTGGCGCGGGTGCAGGGGTCGGCCAGCCAGTTCTTCTCCGGCTGGGCCGCTTACGTCCTGGCCAGCGGGTTCGCCTCGCTGATCGCCGCCTTCCTCGGCCCCGACCCCGCGCTGCTCGTGGCGCTCCAGTCGGCCGGCGCCGGCGCGACGTACGGCTTTCTGTCCGGCTGGATCATCGGCACGGCCAGCCTCGGCGGGCGCGCCTGACGATCCGCCCCGGCCTCAGAGGCCCGGCCGGCCGAGTTCGAGCAGCCGCGTCCGGCTGAGCACGCCCACCGGCCGCCCCTCGTCGGTCACCACCACCCGGTCCGCGGCCGAGGTCAGCAGCGCCCCCAGCGCGTCGTACGCCGAACCGCCCAGCGGCACCGTCGGCAGGTCGACCACGCCGCTCTCGGGCAACGGTTCGACGGCCGCGGCGGTGAGCGGGGTGACCGCCAGCCGGCGGATGCCCCGGTCGGCGCCGACGAACTCGCGGACGAAGGGCGTGGCCGGCGCGCCGAGCACGGCGGCCGGCGTGTCGTACTGCTCCAGGCGACCGCCCTCGGAGAGCACGGCGATCCGGTCGCCCAGCCGGACCGCCTCGTCGAGGTCGTGGGTGACCAGCACGATCGTCTTGCGCACCTCGGCCTGGAGCCGGAGGAACTCCTCCTGCAGCCGCGTCCGGGCGATCGGGTCGACGGCCGAGAACGGCTCGTCCATCAGCAGCACCACCGGGTCGGCGGCCAGCGCCCGGGCCACCCCGACCCGTTGCCGCTGCCCGCCGGAGAGCTCGTGCGGGTAGCGGCGGCCGAACGTGGCCGGGTCGAGCCCCACCAGCTCCAGCAGCTCGTCGACGCGGCGGCGGCTGCGCTCACGGGGCCAGCCGAGCAGCCGGGGCACGGTGGCGACGTTGGCGCTGACCGTCTGGTGCGGGAAGAGCCCGACGTTCTGGATCACGTAGCCGATCCGGCGGCGCAGCCGGACCGGGTCCACGCGGGTGACGTCCTCGCCGTCGAGCAGGATCCGCCCGCCGGTCGGCTCGATGAGCCGGTTGACCATCCGGAGCACCGTGGACTTGCCGCAGCCCGACGGCCCGATGAGCACCACCAGCTCGCCGGCGGCGATGTCCAGGCTCAGCTCGCGTACGGCCTCGGTGCCGTCGGGATAGCGCTTGTGGATCCCCTCCAGCGCGATCGACGCCGCGCGGGGCTCGTCGTGACCCGTGGTTGCCGGGGTAACGTCCACACATGTCCTTCCGCCTGAGCTACCGGGCCGACCCGGGTAACCCGTGGTTTTCCTGGCAGTACGTGCGGGACAACTCTGACACGATCCTCGCCGCCGTGCGGGAGCACACCTCGCTGACCGTGCGCGCGGTGCTGATCGCCGCCCTGATCGCCCTGCCGCTGGCCGTGGCCGCGTACTGGTTCCGCCCGCTGGCGGGGCCGGTGCTGGCCCTCACCGGGGTGCTCTACACGGTGCCGTCGCTGGCGCTGTTCGCGTTCATCGCGCCCTACCTGGGCATCGGCGCGGTGACGGTGCTCACCGTGGTGGTCCTCTACGCGCTGCTGGTGATCGTCCGCAACGCCGTCGCCGGGCTCAACCAGGTGCCTCCCGAGGTCCGCGAGGCGGCGGAGGGGATGGGGTACGGCCGCTGGGGCCGGCTGTTCCGGGTGGAGCTGCCGCTGGCGCTGCCGGGCATCCTCACCGGGCTGCGGCTGGCCACGGTGTCCACCGTGGCCCTGGTGACCGTGGGCGTCGTGATCGGGCGGGGCGGCCTCGGGCAGTTGATCTTCGCCGGCTTCCAGAACAACTTCTACAAGGCGCAGATCATGACGGGGACGCTGCTCTGCGTCCTGCTCGCGCTGGTGCTCGACCTGGTCCTGGCCGGCGTGGGCCGGCTGCTCACCCCCTGGCTGCGGAGAAGGTCGGCATGAGCGCGACGGCGGCGGTGCGGCGGAGCCGCGTGGTGGCGATCGTGGGGCGGGCCCGGTGAACCCGGTCGAGGCGGCGCTGGTCTGGCTCAACGATCCGCTGAACTGGACCAACCCGGGCGGGATCCTGGACCGGCTCGGCGAGCATCTGTCGATGTCGGCGCTGGCGGTGGCGCTGGGCTGCCTGGTCGCCTGGCCGGTCGGGCTCTGGCTCGGGCACACGGGTCGCGGCGGCGGCCTGGTGGTGCTGGTGTCGAACGTCACGCTCGCCGTGCCGACGTTGGCCCTGCTCACCATCCTGCCGCTGACCTTCCTCGGCTTCGGCCGGCCGTCGGTGGTGGTCGCGCTGGCCGTCTTCGCGGTGCCGCCGCTGCTGGCCAACGCGTACACGGGGGTGCGGCAGGTCGACCCCGAGGCGCGCGACGCGGCCCGCGGGATGGGTTTCTCCGGGTGGCAGCTGCTGCGCCGGGTCGAGCTGCCGCTGGCGGTGCCGTACCTGGCCGCCGGGCTGCGTACGGCCGCGGTGCAGGTGGTGGCGACCGCCGCGCTGGCCTCCTTCGTCAACGGCGGCGGCCTCGGCCAGATCATCCGTGCCGGCTTCGGGCTGGACATCGCCGCCGGCGGCGGTCAGATCCTCGCGGGCGGCGTGCTCGTGGCCGGGCTGGCCGTCCTGGTCGAGCTGGTGCTGGCGCTGGTCGAGCGGCTGGTCACCCCGCGCCCGCTGCGGGCCGACCGCCGTCGGGCCCGGCGGCGGGCGGCGGACGCCCTGGCCGGCGGCTGAGCGCGTCGACCACGGCGCCCGGCCCGGTGGCTGACCGCGTCCGACCCCGGCCCTGCCGGGGCGGAGGACGTCGCGTCGGATGAGCGCCGACGGCGGACGGCTGACCGCGGGTGACGATCCGGTGACAAAGCCCTCCTCGGGTTGTCGGACCCGCGTGGAGGATGTTGGGTGGGAGATCACGGGCGACCGGAATCGGCTTCGCCCCTCGGCCACAGCGGGCGACCGGAGAGCGGATCGCCCGTCGGACACGCGGCCGGCCCGTAGGGCCGCGCCGGGACACGGAAGGCGGGCACTGATGCGCGCACGTACACGCCTGGCGGTCGCTGCGGTGGGAGCCCTCGCCGCGGCGGGGATGCTGACCGGCTGCGGTGACGCCGGCTCCTCCGGCACGGACGCCCCGGAGTCGGCGGCCACGGGGGCCACGGGGGCCGGCTGCGCCCCGGTCGCCGGTGACCAGCTCGTCGTCCTCGACGACGACAAGAAGCTCCAGAACACCGACAACGTCATCCCGGCGGTCAACGCCAAGGCGGCCAACCCGCAGCTGATCGCGGCGCTCGACAAGGTGTCGGCGGTGCTCGACACGCCGAAGCTGATCCAGCTCAACAAGGCCGTCGACGTGGACCGCAAGACGGCGCGGAAGGCGGCCGAGGAGTTCGCCGCGGCCAACGACGTCACCGCCGGCATCGCCAAGGGGCCCGGCGGGCAGATCGTGATCGGCGCGGCCAACTTCACCGAGAACGAGATCCTCGCCGAGCTCTACCGGATCGCGCTGACCGCCGCCGGCTACGAGGCCAAGGTGCAGCAGATCGGCAACCGCGAGCTCTACGAGCCGGCCCTGGAGAAGGGCGACATCCAGGTGGTCCCGGAGTATGCGGCGACCCTGGCCGAGTTCCTCAACACCAAGGCCAACGGCAAGGACGCCGCGCCGGTGTCCTCGCCGGATCTGGACAAGACCGTCGCCGCGCTCAAGGCGGCCGGCGACAAGGCGGGCATCGTCTTCGGCGCGCCGGCCGCGGCGCAGGACCAGAACGCCTTCGCGGTGACCAGGGCGTTCGCCGACAAGTACGGCGTCCGCACGCTTTCCGAACTGGCCGCGAAGTGCTCGGGCCAGGCCACCGTGCTGGCCGGGCCGCCGGAGTGCCCGCAGCGGCCGAAGTGCCAGGCCGGGCTGATCCAGGTCTACAACTTCAAGGCCGGCTCGTTCAGCTCGCTCGACCAGGGCGGCCCGCAGACCAAGAACGCCCTGAAGACCGGCGCCGCGAGCGTGGGCCTGGTGTTCTCCTCGGACGGCGCGCTGGCCACCGGCTGACCTCTCGGACGGCGCTCCGGGCCCCCGGCTGACCTCGGGCCGGTCGCCCGGAGCCCGCCCTGTTCCGGCCAGCCTGGGAACGCTCCAGCCGTTCCCAGGCGCGGGAACTCTCGGTAGGCTGCGGACCCATGCCAGCCCCGGTCGCCCCCGCCGACAAGCGCAATCCGTCGCTACTCACCGTGCTCTTCTGGATCGGAGTCGCGCTGGCGCCGGTGGCGGCGCTGATCCTGCTCGTCGCCGACGGCAACGGTCCGCTGCGCTTCGCCGCGGTGCTCGCCATCCTGGCCGTGGTCCTGATCGGCCTGTCGATCGCGTTGCGCGCCGACGGCGCGCCGCCGGCCCGGACCGAGGAACTGCTGGAGGAGATCGCGCAGCTCCGCCGCGAGCTGCGCGGGGAGATCGTGGCGGCCGCCCAGCGCGGCAACCAGGCGCTCGACCAGGCCCAGCGGGCCCAGGAGGCGGTCGCGGCGCTGCGCCGGCGCCTGGACGCCACCAGCGCCGCGCTGGCCGGGGTCGACGACCAGGCCGGTGCCGGCCCGGCCCGGGCCGCCGCCGAGGACGGGTTCTCCCACCGGGAGCGGGCGCCGGGCCAGGACGAGGTGGCGCCCCACTGGGGGCGGGCCGACCGGGACGACGAGGAGCCCGCCCGCCGGCCCCAGCCCGTGCCGCGCGCCGATCGGCCGGCGGCCGCCCAGGCCGGCGGGTACGGCGGGGACCGGCCGGCCGCCGGGGCGCCGAGCGCGGACCGCCCCGCCGGCGGCTCGGCAGGCGTGTACGGGGCGGCCCGCCCGGCGGAGCCCGAGGGCCAGTCCGCCGCCCGCCCGCTGGGCGTGGTGCGGCACACCGAGACGGTGCACGTCACCACCCGGCACACCATCGTGGACGGTGCCGCGTCCGTGCCCGGCGACCCCGGCACGCGCTACGGGACCGGGTACGCGGGACGCTGGTCGCCGGCGCCGGAGGAACGGTCGTGGGCCGGCGGTTCGGACGAGCGTCCCGGCACCGGCCAGGCGGACGACCGGTCGTGGGCGGACCACGGCGACCCGGACGACCGGCCCCGCCGCGACGACGATCCCTCGTGGGCGGCGCCCGGCGCGCCCCGGGACGACCGGGACTGGTCGCGCGACGGGCGCGAGTGGTCCGGCCAGGGCGACGACCGCGGGTGGTCGGAGCGGCGGAACGGGGGCGGCCAGCGGCCGGGGCACGGGCAGCAGTGGGACGCCAGGAGCCGGGACGGCGTGGGCGCATCGGCGGCCTGGGCCCGACCGGCCGAGCAGCCCGGGCCGGGCCGTGGGCACCAGCCCGACGAGGCGGGGCCGGAGGGCGGTGAGTACTGGTCGGAGCTGCGCGCCGGCGACCGGTGGGCGGCCGTGCGGGACGACGACCGGGGCCGGGAACTGCGGGTCGGGGAGCGGCGTGCCGAGATGCACGCGGACGCCACCGGCACCGAGTACCGCGTCGCGGACCGGTGGGCGACGGTCCGCCGGGACGAGCCGCGCCGGGGCCGGGCGGACGACGGTTGGCGGGGCGGCTGGGCGGAGCCCGAGGCGGCGCCGGCCCTGCCGGCCGGCGGGGTGCCGGTGCCCGAGGAGTGGCGTCCGCCGCGCCAGCGGGGCCAGCAGCCCGAGCCGCACCGCGTCCACCAGCCGGAGCCCGAGCCGCAGCGGTACGGCCGCCGGCAGGAGGAGCGCTACGGCTATCCGCCGCAGGACGACGTGCCCCGCGCGGGCGGCGCCCGCTCAGCCGACCGCTGGCGCTGACCGACCCGACCCGGCGAGCGGCCGACCCGCGACAGGGGGTCGGCCGTCGGACCAGGGCGGCCGACCCGCGACCAGGGCCTGCCGCTCAGGCCGCCCGACCGACGACCAGCGCCCCGGGGGCCGGGTCACTTGTCGATGTCGCCGACCACGAAGAACATCGAGCCCAGGATGGCGATCAGATCCGACACCAGGCAGCCGGGGAGCAGGGTGGCCAGCGCCTGCACGTTCGCGTACGACGCGGTGCGCAGCTTGAGCCGCCAGGGTGTCTTCTCGCCCCGCGAGACCAGGTAGTAGCCGTTGATGCCGAGCGGGTTCTCGGTCCAGGCGTAGGTGTGTCCCTCGGGCGCCTTGAGCACCTTCGGCAGCCGGGTGTTGACCGGCCCGGTGAGCCGGTCCACCCGGTCCAGGCACTGCTCGGCGAGGTCGAGCGAGGCGTACACCTGGTCGAGCAGCACCTCGAAGCGGGCGTGGCAGTCCCCGGTGGAGCGGGTCACCACCGGCACGTCGAGCTGGTCGTAGGCCAGGTAGGGCTCGTCGCGGCGCAGGTCCAGGTCGAGGCCGGAGGCGCGGGCGACCGGACCGGACGCGCCGAACGCGGCGGCGTCCGCCGCGGAGAGCACCCCGACGCCGACCGTGCGGGCCAGGAAGATCTCGTTGCGCCGGATCAGGTTGTCCAGGTCCGGCATCCGCCGGCGTACCTCGGCGATGGCGGCCCGCGCCCGGCCGGTCCAGCCGGACGGCACCTCCTCCTTGAGCCCGCCGACCCGGTTGAACATGTAGTGGATCCGGCCGCCGGAGACCTCCTCCATGACGGCCTGGATGGTCTCCCGCTCGCGGAAGGCGTAGAACACCGGCGTGATCGCGCCGATCTCCAGCGGATAGGAGCCGAGGAACATCAGGTGGTTGAGCACCCGGTTCAGCTCGGCCAGCGCCATCCGCAGCCAGGTGGCGCGCTCCGGCACCTCCATGCCCATCAGCCGCTCCACGGCGAGCACCACGCCCAGCTCGTTGGAGAACGCCGAGAGCCAGTCGTGCCGGTTCGCCAGCACGATGATCTGCCGGTAGTCGCGGACCTCGAACAGCTTCTCCGCGCCCCGGTGCATGTAGCCGACGATCGGCTCGCAGGCCACCACCCGCTCGCCGTCGAGCACGAGCTTCAGCCGGAGCACGCCGTGGGTGGAGGGGTGCTGCGGCCCGATGTTGAGCACCATGTCGGTGCCGAGCTGCTCCCCGCCGGCCCCGGTGCCGACGGTCAGCTCGCGGAGGTCGCCGGCGTCCGTGGTCATGACCGTCATCGTGCCATGAACCGCTCGGGGTCGACGCCGACCGGTTGCCGCAGCCACCAGTGCCCGCCGAGCCCGGCCGGGTCGGTCAGCTCCGCCACCGCCGACGCGGCGGCGAGCGCCCGCACGTACCCGGCCGGGTCTCCGGCGGCCAGGCTCAGCGGCGGTCGCCCGCCGTCGGCCCCGAGCGCCCGCAGCGCCTCCCGCTGCGACCCCAGGTCGTACGCGCACCGGGCGACCCGCTCACCGGCGGAGGCGACCGAGTCGACGGCGACGTGCGCGGTGACGTCGCGGCTCCCGTCCGGCACCGGCGGCACCTGCCGCCCGCCCCGGTACCCGGTCAGGCTCCCGTCGACCGGCCGGTCGTCCCTCAGGTGCCCGTAGTCCACGGCCAACGCCAGCCCCCGGTCGACGTGGCCCACGGCGTCCGCCCACGCCTCGTCTCGGGTCCGGCCGATCTCTGCTCTGGCTGCTGTGGGGGGTTCCGGGCGGCCCGACCCGCTCCGGGCGGTCAGGATCGGTCCCTCCGCGGGTCGGGCCGCCCGAACCCCCGACCCGGTCGGGCCGATCCCGTCCGCGCCCGCACCCGGTGCCGGCCACCAGCGGGCCAGCCAGTCCGCGTCGGCGGGGTCGACCGGGTCACCGACGGTCTCGGCGCCGGTGGCCGGGTCGACCAGCAGGTAGCGCCAGCCTTCGGCGGTGTGCACCGCCACGTCGAGCGGCACGTTGTCCAGCCACTCGGTGGCCACCAGCAGTCCGGTGATGCCGTCGGGGATCTCGTCGAGCCAGTCGATCCCGTCGGGCAGGTCGGCGGGCCGGGGCGCCTTCTCGACGGCGGTGAGGCGTACCCGATGGGCGAGCGCGACCGGCGCGGGCGGGACGGGACCGGCGGACGACGGGCCGGACGGGGCCGGGGGCCGGGCGGCGGCCGGGGGAGTCGGGGTTGCCGGGGAGCCCGTCCGCGGAGGGATCAAACCTGACCGCCCGGAGCGGGCGGGCTCCCCGGCGACCCCCACCGCGGCGGAGAGCGCGCGCAGCAACTCACCCCGACCCGCTCCCACGTCCACCACGTCCAGCCGGGCCGGGTGGCCGAGCGCGGCGTCGACCTGCTCGACGAGCCGCAGCATCGCGGCGGCGAAGGCGGGGGACGCGTGCACGCTGGTGCGGAAGTGACCGGCCGGGCCGGGGCCGGAGACGAAGAACCCGCCGGGCCCGTAGAGCGCCCGGTCCATGGCGTCCCGCCAGGGCAGCAGGTCCCCCGGCCGGGCATCGTCGACCACGACCCGCTCCGTCACAGGCGGCACTGTAGCCGCGACCGGCCGCCCGTGCCGCCGGAGCGCCCCGGCGCACCGGCCGGTGAACGTTTTCACAGACCCTTGTTCCGGCTCCGTGACCCCGGCGCATACTTGCGATCGACCGGTACCCCCTTCCGAGGACTGGATCGTTGCCATGAGCGCACCGCTGCGCCCGCGCGCGGCCGCCCCGCGTGCGGCTGACGTACCGTCGAGCGGCGCCGCATCCGGCGCCCCGCTCTCCTTCCCCCGTACCCTGACCGTCGGTGTCGTCGGTGCCGGCCGGGTCGGTGCCGTGCTGGGCGCCGCGCTCGCCGCCGCCGGCCACCGGGTGGTCGCCACCACGGACGGCTCCGGCGCCTCGCGCGCCCGGACGGCGCTGCTGCTGCCCCGGGTGTCCCGCCGCTCCGCCGCCGACGTCGCCCGCGCGGCCACCGACCTGCTGCTGGTCGCCGTGCCGGACGACGCGCTCGCCGGGGTGGTCGCCGGCCTGGCCGACGGCGGCGCGCTGCGCCCCGGCCAGGTGGTCGCCCACGTCTCGGGCGCGCACGGGCTGGCCGTGCTCGCCCCCGCCGTCGCGGCGGGCGCCCGCCCGCTCGCCCTGCACCCCGCGATGACCTTCACCGGTACGCCGGACGACCTGGCCCGACTGGCCGGCATCTCGTACGGGGTGACGGCTCCGGCGGAGCTGCGCCCCCTGGCCGCCCGGCTGGTCGCCGACCTCGGCGGCGTGCCGGAGTGGATCGGCGAGGCGGACCGGCCGCTCTACCACGCGGCTCTGGCGCACGGCGCCAACCACCTGGTGACCCTGGTCAACGAGGCGGCCGACCGGCTGCGCGACGCCGGGGTGGCGCAGCCGGAGAAGGTGCTCGCCCCGCTGCTGCGGGCCGCCCTGGAGAACGCCCTGCGCCTGGGCGACGACGCGCTGACCGGCCCGGTGTCCCGGGGCGACGCGGGCACGGTGGAGCGCCACCTGGCCCGGCTCGCCGCGACCGCGCCCGAGTCGGTCGCGCCCTACCTGGCCCTGGCCCGCCGTACGGCCGACCGGGCCATCGCCGCGGGCCGGTTGCGGCCGGTCGACGCGGAGTCGCTGCTCGGCGTGCTGGCCGGGATCCGACGGGAGGTGGCGGCGTGACCGGGCCGACGGTGGACGGAGGGGGACAGGTGACGGAACTGGTGCACACCCGCGAGGAGTTGGCCGCGGCGCGCGACGGGCTCAAGGGCACCGTCGGCGTCGTGATGACCATGGGCGCGCTGCACTCGGGGCACGAGACGCTGCTGCGGGCGGCCCGGGAGCGGGCCGACCACGTGCTCGTCACGATCTTCGTCAACCCGCTCCAGTTCGGGCCGAACGAGGACTTCGACCGCTATCCGCGCACCCTCGACGCCGACCTGGAGATCTGCCGTCGGGCCGGCGCGGACGTGGTCTTCGCCCCGTCGGTGGCCGACATGTACCCGGACGGCCAGCCCCGGGTGCGGGTGAACCCGGGCCCGCTGGGGGAGGACCTGGAGGGGCAGAGCCGCCCCGGGTTCTTCCACGGGGTGCTGACGGTGGTGCTGAAGCTGCTCCAGCTCACCCGCCCCGACCTGACGTTCTTCGGCGAGAAGGACTACCAGCAGCTCACCCTCGTGCGGCGGATGGCCAGGGACCTCGACGTGCCGGTCGAGGTGGTCGGCGTGCCCACCGTGCGGGAGCCGGACGGGCTGGCCCTGTCCAGCCGCAACCGCTACCTCTCCCCGGTCGAGCGGGAGGCCGCGCTGAGCCTGTCCGCGGCGCTGCGGGCCGGCGCCGAGGCCGCCGACGCGGGCGCTGACGCGGGGGCCGTGCTCGCCGCCGCGCACGCCGCCTTCGGTGCCGGTACGCCGGGCGCGCGGCTCGACTACCTGGTGCTCACCGACCCCGACCTGGAGCCGGGGCCGGTGTCCGGCCCGGCGCGGCTGCTCGTCGCCGCCTGGGTGGGCGGCACCCGGCTGATCGACAACGCGGCGATCCGGCTCGCCCCCCGCTCCTGACCCGCCCCCCACCACGTTCCCGCGAAAGGGCACCCCGATGCTGCGCACCATGCTCAAGTCGAAGATCCACCGGGCCACGGTGACCCAGGCCGACCTGCACTACGTCGGCTCGGTGACCGTCGACGAGGACCTGCTCGACGCCGCCGACCTGATCCCGGGCGAGCAGGTGGCGATCGTCGACATCACCAACGGAGCCCGGCTGGAGACGTACGTGATCCCCGGCGAGCGGGGCAGCGGCGTGATCGGCATCAACGGTGCCGCCGCCCACCTCGTGCACCCGGGCGACCTGGTCATCCTCATCTCGTACGGGCAGATGGACGACGCCGAGGCCCGGGCGTACCGGCCGCGGGTGGTGCACGTCGACGCCGACAACCGGGTCGTCGAGCTGAACACCGACCCCACCACCGCCGCCCCCGGCACCGCCGGCGCCCCCGTCCCCAACCCCCTCGCCGCCGCCCTCTGACACACCCTTCCTCCCCGCCCCATCCCTCCGCGATCTTGCACTTTCGGCCCGCGTCTCGCGCCGACAGTCCCTTCTGTCGAGGCAGGAAGTGCAAGATCGCGGAGGGGAGGGCGGCGGTGGGGGTGTGCGCGGTCTGTCACAGCGCGGGGGCGGTGGGTAGTCTGGTGGCCCGTCGGAGAGACGCGGTGGCTGGGGGAGGCCGCGATGCGCCGTTCGATGACCACCCTTCTCGCGGCCGTCACCACGGCTGTTCTCCTGGCCGGCTGCGCCGGCTCCGCCGGGCTGGACGGTGACCTCGTCGACGACTGGGCCGCGATGCCCGCGCCCGGCCCGTTCACCCCGGCCGCCGGCGTCTGCCAGACCGCCGACTTCGCCGACGTGGTGACCCTCGCGGCGTACGCGCCGGTGGACTGCGCGGCGCCGCACCGGATCGAGACCGTGCACGTCGGCGCCTTCCCGGCCGGGCGGACCACCCCACCGGCGGGCGGCTCGGCGGAGCTGCGGGGCGCGTTCGCCGACTGCGACGCCCGCGCCACCGGGCACGTCGGCGACGACTGGCGGGCCGGCCGGCTCCGGCTGGCGGTGGCGCTGCCCTCCGGGGCCGGCTGGGCGGCGGGCTCCCGGTGGTACCGCTGCGACCTGGCCGAGGTGAGCACCGTCGAGGCCGCCGCCACGGTGGTGACCCGCTCCGGCAGCCTGCGGGACGCCCTGCGGGGGCCGTCGCCGCTGCGGCTGGGCTGCCAGCGGACGCGGGCCGACGGCGGGGCGGTGCGGGCCCTGCTCCCGGTCGACTGCGCCACCCGGCACGACGCCGAGTTCGTCGGGGTGTGGCGGGCGCCCGACCGTCCGTACCCCACCCGGGCCGCCGACTGGGCCCCGCTCTACGCCGGCTGCCGTTCGGTGCTCGGCCGCTACGTCGGGGTGCCGGACGACGCGGACCTGCGCTTCCGCAGCGGGGTGGTGGTGCGCCCGCCCGGCGCCGGGCGGTGGCGCGTCGGCGACCGCGGGGTCCGCTGCTACCTCTGGCTCGACGACCGTACGGTGACCGGGTCGCTCCGGGGCGCCGGCCCGGCCGCGCTCCCCGTCCGCACCGAATAGCCCGCCGGTCGGGACGCGATGGCCCAAACCACTCGTCCCGCCCCCGCCGCCCCCCGCGAGGGCCCTTCGGGTTGACTGTGGGCATGGACCTTCCGACCGTCGACCTGCCGGCCCTGCCCCGACTGCTGGCCGCTCCCGCGCCCGGCTGGGTGGAGACCACGGACGTGATCGTGGTGGGCTCCGGGGTGGCGGGGCTGACCGCCGCGCTGCACCTGCGCGAGACGGGCCTGCACGTCACGGTGGTCACGAAGGTCGACATCGACGAGGGCTCGACCCGCTGGGCACAGGGCGGCATCGCCGCCGTGCTCGACCCGCACGACACCCCGGCCGCGCACGCCTCGGACACCGAGATCGCCGGCGTCGGGCTCTGCGACCCGGCGGCGGTACGGGTACTGGTCGAGGAGGGGCCGACCCGGCTGCGCGAGCTGATGCGGATCGGTGCGGAGTTCGACCGCAACCCGGACGGCTCGCTGATGCTCACCCGCGAGGGCGGCCACCGGGCGGACCGGATCGTGCACGCCGGCGGCGACGCCACCGGGGCCGAGGTGCAGCGGGCCCTGCACGCCGCCGTCCGGCGCGACCCGTGGATCCGGCTGGTCGAGCACGCCCTGGTGCTGGACCTGCTGCGCGCCCCCGGGGACGGCCCGGACGGCCTCGGCCCGGCCTGCGGCATCACCCTGCACGTGCTCGGCGAGGGCAGCGAGGACGGCGTGGGCGCCATCCTGGCCCGGGCGGTCGTCCTGGCCACCGGCGGGATGGGCCAGATCTACGCGGCGACGACCAACCCGGCCGTGTCGACAGGCGACGGGGTGGCGCTGGCGATGCGGGCCGGCGCGGCGGTCACCGACGTGGAGTTCGTCCAGTTCCATCCGACCGCGCTGATCACCCCGGCCGGTGCCGGCGTCCCGGGCGCCGGGCACGCCCAGCAGCCGCTGGTCTCCGAGGCGCTGCGCGGCGAGGGCGCGCACCTGGTCGACGGCGACGGCAAGCGGTTCATGGTCGGGCAGCACGAGCTGGCCGAGCTGGCGCCCCGGGACGTGGTGGCCAAGGGCATCCACCGGGTGCTGCTGGCCACCGGCGCGGACCACGTCTTCCTCGACGCCCGGCACCTGGGCGGCGACTTCCTGGCCCGGCGGTTCCCGACCATCGTCGCGTCCTGCCTGGCCATCGGGGTGGACCCGGCGACCGACCTGATCCCGGTCGCGCCGGCCGCGCACTACGCCTCCGGCGGCGTCCGCACCGACCTGCGCGGCCGCACCTCCATCCCCGGGCTGTACGCGTGCGGCGAGGTCGCCTGCACCGGCGTGCACGGCGCGAACCGGCTGGCCAGCAACTCGCTGCTGGAGGGGCTGGTCTTCTCCCGGCGGATCGCCGAGGACGTCGCGGCCGGCCTGCCCGAACAGGCCCAGCCGGCGTCGACCGGTGCCTGGGTCGGCGGCGAGGGCTGGGTGGTGCCGGCCGAGGCGACGCCGACGCTGCAACGGGCGATGACCCGGGGCGCGGGCGTGCTCCGCTCGGCCGACACCCTCGCCGCGACCGCCGAGGTGCTCACCGGGCTCGGCGCGGGCCGGGGCCGGCCCCGGACGGCCGACTGGGAGGCCACGAACCTGATCACCGTGGCGTCGGCGCTGGTCGCCGCCGCGTACGCCCGCCGGGAGACCCGGGGCTGCCACTGGCGGGAGGACTTCCCGACGGCCGACGAGCGGTGGCACGGCCACCTCGTCGGCGCGGTCGGGGCGCAGGGCCGGTTGACGTCTCAGTGGGAGGAAGTCCGATGACGGAGTCGACGGAACGGGCGTTGCGGGACGCCGGCCTGGATCCGGCGCAGGTGCGGCGGGTGATCGAGGACGCGCTCGCGGAGGACCTGGGTCCCGACTTCCTGGACGTCACGAGCGTCGCCACCATCCCGGCCGGCCAGACCGACACCGCCGACCTGGTGGCCCGCGCCGACGGGGTGGTCGCCGGGCTGGCCGTGGCGGCGGCCGTCTTCGAGCTGGTCGGCGAGGCGACCGGCGCGGGCCGTACGGTCGAGGTGTCGGTGGTGGCCCACGACGGCGCGCGGGTGGCGCGCGGCGACGTGCTGGCCACGGTGACGGGCCCGACCCGGCTGCTGCTGACCGCCGAGCGGACCGCGCTCAACCTGCTCTGCCGGATGTCCGGGGTGGCCACCCACACCCGGGCCTGGGCGGACGCCCTGGCCGGCACGAAGGCGATGGTGCTCGACACCCGCAAGACCACCCCGGGCCTGCGCGCCCTGGAGAAGTACGCGGTCCGCGCCGGCGGTGGCACGAACAAGCGGATGGGCCTGCACGACGTCGCAATGATCAAGGACAACCACAAGCTGGCGGCGGGCGGCATCACGGCGGCCTTCCGCCGGGTCCGGGAGACCTTCCCCGACGTGCCGGTGCAGGTCGAGGTCGACACCGTCGCCGAGGCCGTGGAGGCGGTCGAGGCCGGGGCGGACTTCCTGCTGCTGGACAACATGACCCCGGAGATGCTGACCGAGGTGGTCGCCTCGGTGGGGGACCGGGCGGAGCTGGAGGCGACCGGCGGGCTGACCCTCGACGTCGCGGCACGGTACGCGGCGACGGGCGTCGACTTCCTGTCGGTGGGCGCGCTGACGCACTCCTCGCCGATCCTCGACATCGCCATGGACCTGCGCACCGAGTGAACCGGCGGCGCGTCGTTGTCTAGGCTGCGGGGCGTGCTGCTCTGCATCGACATCGGAAACACCAACACCGTGCTGGCGACCTTCGACGGCGACAAGCTGGTGCACTCCTGGCGGATCAAGACCGATGCGCGCTCGACGGCCGACGAGCTGGGCCTGAAGTTCCGGGGCCTGCTCGCCGGGGACGCGGTCGAGATCACCGGCGTGGCGGCCTGCTCCACGGTGCCGGCCGCCCTGCGTTCCCTGCGCACCATGCTGTCCCGCTACTACGCGGACCTGCCGAGCGTGATCGTCGAGCCGGGGGTGCGCACCGGCGTGCAGCTCGCCATCGACAACCCCAAGGAGGTGGGCGCCGACCGGGTGGTCAACACCCTGGCGGCGTACACCCTCTACGGCGGGCCGTCGATCGTGGTGGACTTCGGCACCACCACCAACTTCGACGTGATCAGCGGGCGGGGCGAGTTCCTCGGCGGCGCCTTCGCCCCCGGCATCGAGATCAGCTTCGACGCGCTCGCCGCCCGGGCCGCCCAGCTGCGCAAGGTGGAGGCGACCAGGCCCCGCTCGGTGATCGGCAAGAACACCGTCGAGTGCCTCCAGTCCGGCCTCTACTTCGGCTTCGCCGGCCAGGTGGACCGGATCGTCGAGCGGATGATCGAGGAGATCGGCGAGGTGCGGGCCGTCATCGCCACCGGCGGCCTCGCCGGCCTGGTGATCAACGAGTGCCGCACGATCACCCACCACGAGCCGATGATCACCCTGATCGGCCTGCGGATGGTCTACGACCGCAACGTCTGAGCGTGGGGTTCCGGGCGAGCCTGGCCGGCCCCGGGCGGTCGGGCTCGATCCCTCCACCGGCCGGTGCCCGGACGCCCTCCGTGGCTCAGTGCCGCCGGGCGCGGAAGACGAACGTGCGGTAGGGGAGTTCGACGGACTCCCGACCGGCCAGGTCGGGGTGGCTCGTGAAGAGCTCGCCGAGTTCCCGGTCGATCCGGTCCTGTTCGTCGACGGACGCGGTCAGCCAGTAGGAGCGGGTGTGCAGCATCGCGACCACCTCGTCGGGGGTGAGTGTCGTGGTGTGGGCGAATTCCCCCAGCTCCGTCGGCTCGAAGGCGGCGCCGAAGTCGCCGTACTTCTCCACCACGCTGCCGGCGTTGTCGCCGAGGTGGGCGATCCGGCTCAACTCGGCCACCCAGTCGACGCGCTCGTCCCGGGTGTTCCAGATCGGGGCGAACGTTCCGCCGGGCCGGAGCAGCCGGGCGATCTCGGCGTGCGCCCGCTCCCGGTCGAACCAGTGGTACGCCTGCCCGGCGAGCACCGCGTCGACCGTGCCGTCGGGCACCGGCACCGCCTCGGCGCTGCCGGCCTGGGCAGTCGTGCCCGGGGTGGCGACCTCCAGTTGGGCGCGCATCGCGGGGTCCGGCTCCACGGGCACCACCTGGTGGCCGAGGGCCAGCACACCCCGGGTGAGAATGCCGGTGCCGGCGCCCAGGTCGACGACGCGGGCGGGCGTCTCCAGCCCGGCGAGCGCCCACCGCAGGGCCGCCTCCGGATAGCGGGGTCGAAACCGGTCGTACTCGCGCGCCGCGGCCCCGAACGACAGGGCGGGAGTGGGGTCGGTCATGGCCGGCAGGTTATCCCGTAACGGCCTCCTGGCACCTTGAGTACGCTCGGGGCCTGACCCCGCCCGAAATCTCCTTCTGAGGAAGCGTGCCGTGACCGAGCAGACTCCCGTGCCAGTCGACCCCGCCGACGACCTTCCCGAGCAGATGAAGGTCCGCCGGGAGAAGCGGGACCGGATGCTCGCCGAGGGCGTCGAGGCGTACCCGGTCGGATTCCCGCGGACCAGCACGCTGGCCGAGATCCGCGAGAAGTACGCCGAGCTGCCCACCGACACCGCCACCGGCGACCGGGTCTCGGTCACCGGCCGGGTGATCTTCGTACGCAACACCGGCAAGCTCTGCTTCGCCACGCTCCGGGACGGCGACGGCACCGAACTGCAGGCCATGCTCTCCCTGGACCGCGTCGGCGCCGACCGGCTGGACGCCTGGAAGCGCCTGGTCGACCTCGGCGACCACGTCGGCGTGACCGGCGAGGTGATCACCAGCCGGCGCGGCGAGCTGTCCGTGCTGGCCGAGGAGTGGGCGGTCACCGCGAAGGCGCTGCGCCCGCTGCCGGTGGCGCACAAGCCGCTGAGCGAGGAGGCGCGGGTCCGCCAGCGGTACGTCGACCTGATCGTCCGGCCGCAGGCCCGCCAGATGGTGCGCACCCGGGCGGCGGCCGTCCGCAGCCTGCGCGACTCGCTGCACGAGCGGGACTTCGTCGAGGTGGAGACCCCGATGCTGCAGTTGCTGCACGGCGGCGCGGCGGCGCGGCCATTCGTGACCCACAGCAACGCGCTGAACACCGATCTGTATCTGCGAATCGCGCCGGAACTGTTTCTCAAGCGGGCCGTCGTCGGGGGCGTCGACCGGGTCTTCGAGATCAACCGCAACTTCCGTAATGAGGGCATCGACTCCTCGCACTCGCCCGAGTTCGCGATGCTGGAGGCATACCAGGCGTACGGCGACTACGACACGATGGCGGAGCTGACCCGTAATCTGGTGCAGCGGGCCGCGATCGCGGTCGGCGGGTCGACCGTGGTCACCCACGCCGACGGCCGGGAGTTCGATCTGGGCGGGGAGTGGCGCTCGGTGACCCTCTTCGGAGTGCTTTCCGAGGCGCTCGGCGAGGAAGTCACGGTACGCACCGAGCGCGCCCGCCTCGTCGAGTACGCCGACAAGGTCGGATTGGCTGTCGACCCGAAGTGGGGCGCGGGCAAGCTCGCCGAGGAACTGTTCGAGGAACTGGTCGTCCCCGGCCTCCAGGCGCCCACCTTCGTACGCGACTACCCGGAGGAGACCAGCCCGCTCACCCGGGCCCACCGCAGCGAGCCGGGGCTGGCCGAGAAGTGGGACCTCTACGTGCTCGGATTCGAGCTGGGGACCGCGTACTCCGAGCTGGTGGACCCGGTGGTGCAGCGGGAGCGGCTGCTGGCCCAGGCGCAGCTCGCGGCCCGGGGCGACGACGAGGCCATGCGGCTGGACGAGGACTTTCTCCGGGCGATGGAGTACGGAATGCCGCCGGCCGGGGGTATGGGAATGGGAATCGATCGGCTCTTGATGGCGCTGACGGGCCTCGGAATTCGGGAAACCATCCTCTTCCCCCTGGTGCGTCCCGAGTAGTCGGGCACTCGCGCGGGGTCGTTACCGCATCCTATTGACGCGACAAGCGTCGTACAGGTTATTGTGCTCTCAGTTTGCAGGAGGCACCCTGCTCGAAAGGAATGTGGGACGTGGCCAAGCAGATCATTCATAAGCTGGTCGATGACCTGGACGGCGGGGACGCTGACGAGACCGTCAAGTTCGCGCTCGACGGCGTTCAGTACGAGATCGACCTGTCGAGCTCGAACGCCGAGAAATTGCGTGACGTATTCGCTCCGTACATCGCCCACGGCACCAAGGTGGGTCGGGGCGGCGTTGTCGTGGGCGGGCGGGCCGCGCGCGGCCGGGGCGGCGCGACCGCCGACCGCGAGCAGAACAAGGCGATCCGGGCCTGGGCCAAGAAGGCCGGCAAGGACATCTCCGACCGCGGGCGGATTCCGCAGGAGATCGTCGACGAGTACCACTCCAAGGCCGGTCACTGACCCGACCGCCGACGGGCGACAGACGCCGGGCCGGAGCGCGACTCCGGGCCGGCGTCGCCGTATCCGCCGGTGCTCGGCCGCCGGGGCGGCGGGCCGTGTCCGCGCGGCGGTCGGCTCCTGGGGCCGGCGGGGCCCGTGTCCGTCGGTGCTCGGCTCCGGGTCGGCGGGGCCGTATCGGCCTGGTGGTGTGCCGGACCGGGAAGAATTCCGTGCCGGTGATGGTTGTCCACAGCCGGTGGAGAGTCTGTCCACAGCCTGTGGATGGCTGCACGGGCGGCCCGGATCGGGGCTGCTTCGACTCCGGCACCGGCCCGCGGACGCGGTCCGGGCGGTGGCGGAATTTCGCTCTGCGCGTACAGGCGGGGGTCGCGGAACACCCCCTGAGCGCGGACGGTTGAGTAAAACGACGCGTACGCGGCCTCCGGCGGGGACACACGACCTCAGCGGAGTCGGTCTGCGGCGATAGAGTAATGAGGCACGGACGCCCGTCCCGGACGTCCGCGCACCGGCCCCGCCGAGATCTGACATCAAGGCGCACGGCACGTGAGGAGCACGAGGGCATGTTCGAGCGGTTCACCGACCGAGCGCGACGGGTTGTCGTCCTGGCCCAGGAAGAGGCCCGGATGCTCAACCACAACTACATCGGTACGGAGCACATCCTGTTGGGCCTGATCCATGAGGGTGAGGGTGTCGCGGCGAAGGCTCTGGAGAGTCTCGGCATCTCGCTTGAGGGTGTGCGGCAGCAGGTCGAGGAGATCATCGGCCAGGGTCAGCAGGCGCCGAGCGGGCACATTCCGTTCACGCCGCGGGCGAAGAAGGTGTTGGAGCTGTCGCTGCGTGAGGCGTTGCAGCTCGGGCACAACTACATCGGCACGGAGCACATTCTGCTCGGTTTGATCCGTGAGGGTGAGGGCGTCGCCGCGCAGGTGCTGGTGAAGCTGGGGGCGGATCTGAATCGGGTCCGTCAGCAGGTGATCCAGTTGCTGTCGGGTTATCAGGGTAAGGAGCCGGCCGCGGCGGGTGCGGCGCCGGGTGAGGCCGCGCCGTCGACGAGTCTGGTGCTGGACCAGTTCGGCCGGAACCTGACCCAGGCCGCGCGTGAGGGCAAGCTCGACCCGGTGATCGGGCGGGAGAAGGAGATCGAGCGGGTCATGCAGGTGCTGTCCCGCCGTACGAAGAACAACCCGGTCCTGATCGGTGAGCCCGGTGTCGGTAAGACCGCCGTGGTGGAGGGGCTGTCTCAGAAGATCATCAAGGGTGAGGTGCCCGAGACGCTGAAGGACAAGCAGCTCTACACGCTTGACCTGGGTGCCCTGGTGGCTGGTTCGCGTTACCGCGGTGACTTCGAGGAGCGTCTGAAGAAGGTGCTCAAGGAGATCCGCACGCGGGGTGACATCATCTTGTTCATCGACGAGATCCACACCCTGGTGGGTGCGGGTGCGGCGGAGGGCGCGATCGACGCGGCGAGCATCCTCAAGCCGATGCTGGCCCGTGGTGAGCTGCAGACCATCGGCGCGACGACTCTGGATGAGTACCGCAAGCACCTGGAGAAGGACGCGGCGTTGGAGCGTCGGTTCCAGCCGATCCAGGTGGGTGAGCCGTCGCTGGCCCACACCATCGAGATTTTGAAGGGTCTGCGCGACCGCTACGAGGCGCACCACCGCGTCTCCATCACCGACGCCGCCCTGGTGGCGGCCGCGACGCTGGCCGACCGGTACATCTCCGACCGGTTCCTGCCGGACAAGGCGATCGACCTGATCGACGAGGCGGGTGCGCGGATGCGGATCCGTCGGATGACGGCGCCGCCGGACCTGCGGGACTTCGACGAGCGGATCGCGCAGGTGCGTCGGGACAAGGAGTCCGCGATCGACGCGCAGGACTTCGAGCGCGCCGCGCAGTTGCGTGACACGGAGAAGCAGTTGCTCGGTCAGAAGGCGCAGCGGGAGAAGGAGTGGAAGGCCGGCGACCTGGACGTCGTCAGTGAGGTCGACGACGAGCAGATCGCGGAGGTGCTCGGCAACTGGACCGGTATTCCGGTCTACAAGTTGACCGAGGAGGAGACCTCGCGTCTGCTGCGCATGGAGGACGAGCTGCACAAGCGCGTCATCGGGCAGGAGGACGCGGTCAAGGCGGTGTCGAAGGCGATCCGGCGTACGCGTGCGGGGTTGAAGGACCCGAAGCGTCCGTCGGGGTCGTTCATCTTCGCCGGCCCGTCGGGTGTCGGTAAGACCGAGCTGTCCAAGGCCCTGGCGGAGTTCCTGTTCGGGTCCGAGGACGCGCTGATCCAGTTGGACATGTCGGAGTTCCACGACCGGTACACGGTGTCCCGGCTGGTGGGTGCCCCTCCCGGCTACGTCGGCTATGACGAGGGTGGTCAGCTGACGGAGAAGGTGCGGCGTCGGCCGTTCTCGGTGGTGTTGTTCGACGAGATCGAGAAGGCTCACCCGGATGTGTTCAACACGTTGTTGCAGATCCTGGAGGACGGTCGGCTGACCGATGGTCAGGGTCGGATCGTGGACTTCAAGAACACGGTGATCATCCTGACCACGAACCTGGGCACCCGCGACGTGGCGAAGGCGGTGTCGCTGGGCTTCCAGGCCTCGGAGGACTCGGAGTCGAACTACGACCGGATGAAGCAGAAGGTCAACGACGAGCTCAAGCAGCACTTCCGGCCGGAGTTCCTGAACCGTATCGATGACACGATCGTGTTCCATCAGCTGCGGCAGAACGAGATCCTGTCGATCGTGGACATCATGATCGCGCGGATCGAGACGCAGTTGCGGAACAAGGACATGGGTCTGGAGCTGACCGACAACGCCAAGAAGTACCTGGCCACGAAGGGCTTCGACCCGGTCCTCGGTGCCCGTCCGCTGCGTCGCACGATCCAGCGTGACATCGAGGACAACCTGTCCGAGCGGATCCTGTTCAACGAACTGACCCCCGGCCAGATCGTCGTCGTCGACTGCGAAGGCGACCCCAACAACACCGACAAGTCCAAGCTCGTCTTCAAGGGCGCGGACCGTCCGGCCAGCGTGCCGGACGCCGTCCCGGCCGACCTCGGCGGCACCGCCGCCGCGGGGGCGGACGAGTAAGGCAGCACAGCACTGAACCGACGGCCCGGTGGCGAACAGCCACCGGGCCGTCGATTTGCGCCGGGCATGTGCGGCTTGCGTCGTCCGTCACGGACCGGCTGTCCTCCGCTTGATCGCCGGGCTGGCTGTCGGCTTTGCGCCGGGCTGCTGCTCCGCCTCGTGCTGGATCGTCGGCTTCCACGTCCATCTCCTCTCCTCGCACGACCGCGGAGTGCGCACGTGCCCACTGCAGCGGCGTGGGATCGTTGGTTGGTCGCACCCACCTGTCGAGCTGATGTCGTAGACGATTCACGCTCGGCAACGACTCGTTCGGGTACCACGTCATCGGATACGTCTTTGTCGCACACAGGGGCGAAACACCGGGTGATGTCGTAAACGACTCAGCTCGACAGGGCGCACAGCACGAACCCGTCCCCGCGGGCCTCGCCAGGCAGTTCAGCCGACGGGCCACCCTCCACGAGACAGCACTGATCCCCGGAGGCCCACCACGCAGGTCGACGACGGTGCGCCCTGCACGAGCCGGAGGCGTCCCAGGGACACCGCCAGCTGCGGCGGCCGCCGCAGAGGCGCGGTTGCACGCCCATGCCCCTCACGGCCCTCGTGCCCCTCACGGCTTTCATGAACCGATGTCGGCCGCCGAGACCGGCACCGTCCGTCGAACCGGTGCCCGCACTCACGCCGGCGCCCGGCCACCCGTGTGTCGGGGCCAAGGGCCACCTGGGCTGTCTGTCCGGTTTCGGCGGCGGTGAGGGCGGCCCGGAGCGGGGCAAGAGGCAGACCGGCGAGGCAAGGGCGGGACGGGCGGGGCGACAGGCCAGCCCGGCGAGGCGACAGGCCAGCCCGGCGGGGCGACAGGCCAGCCCGGCGGGGCGACAGGCCAGCCCGGCCGGGCGGGGCGACAGGCCAGCCCGGCGGGGCGACAGGCCAGCCCGGCGGGGCGACAGGCCAGCCCGGCGGGGCGAGGGCGGTGCCGGCCTTGGCCGGGTGTCCGGTTCGTGGCGTTCTGTGGTGGTGGGGGTCACCGGCCCGGCGGGCATCGCCCGCCGACGCGGGGCGTTGTAACCACCGCGAGCGCGTGACCCCCCGGCCCTCGGGCCGAGACGGCGGCCGGGCCGAGGCGGCGGCCGGAATGCCGGCCGGAGCCACGTCGTTACATCCCCCGGACCCAGGGACACCGCCGGCTGCGGCGGCCGCCGGAAACACCCGGCCCGCCCCCACCGGTTACCTCCCCCGGGAGCCCCGCGCCCCACCCCGCACCGCAAGGGGCGCACCCTGCATTTTCTGGCGTGACCTTTCCCGACCCGCGACACGACCCACCCCCCGGGCGTGTCACGTACCCCCGATCGAAAGGTGACCTCACCATGCGTACCGACATCCTGCGCAAGACCGCCCTGACCGCTGCCGGCCTCGCCTTCACCGGCGGCGCCATCGCCGGCCCCGTCACCGCCGCCCACGCCACCACCACCGAGAACAAGCCCGCCACCGTCAGCCAGGACCGCAACAACGGCGAGCGGGAACTCGGCGTCCGCTACGAGGCCCAGCCGAACTTCTACTACTGCGGCCCCGCCGCCGCCCGCAACGCCCTCAGCGTCCAGGGCAAGGACATCGACGTCGACGGCATGGCCAAACTGATGGGCACCACCGAAGCCGGCACCAACTCCATCAACGACATCACCCCCGTCCTGAACAAGGAAACCGGTAAGGACGCCTACCAGTCCGTCGAGATCCGCGAGGCCACCGCCGACGACAAGCAGACCCACAAGCTGCGCACCGACATCGTCACCGCCATCGACGAAGGCCACGCCGTCGTCGCCAACATCGCCGGCACCGCCACCGACACCGACGGCACCACCCACTCCTTCGAAGGCGGCCACTACATCAGCGTCGTCGGCTACCGCGACAACGGCAACACCGTCACCATCGCCGACTCCGCCGACCCCAACCAGGCCTCCTACCGGATGAGCATCGACAACCTCGCCGACTGGATCGCCACCCGCGGCTACACCGCCTGACACCAACACGATGCAAAGGGCCGGCCCCCACCCCGGGAGCCGGCCCTTTGCGTCGTGTCCGGCAGGCGCAGCCCGACAGGCGGTCAGGCGACCGTGACCGGGAAGCGGTGGCAGGCGCAGCCGGACAGGCGGGTCAGACGATCGGGACCGGCGGGCCGTCGCCGACGAGGCGGAACGACGACTCGCCCACCGGCTCCACGAGGCCGTCCCGCACCAGCCCGCCGAGCGCTCGGGCGCGCTGCACCTCGTCGGCCCACACCTGGTCGAGACGCTGGTGTGGCACCGGGCCGGTCGCCTCCCGCAGCACGCCGAGCAGCAGCCCGCGTACCTGGCGGTCGGTGCCCGCGTACCGCTGGGGGCGGCGGGACGGGCCGGCGGGCGCCTCCTTGCCGGACGCCCGCCACGCGCAGACCGACTCGACGGGGCAGCTTCCGCAGCGGGGTGACCGGGCGGTGCAGACAACCGCCCCCAGCTCCATGAAGGCGGCGCTGGCCAGCGCGGCGGCGGCCGGGTCGGCGGGGAGCAGTTCCTCGGTGGCGACCAGGTCGGCCGGGCGGGTCGCCGGGCCGGCGTCCGGTTCGCCGGCGACAGCCCGGCAGACCACCCGCCGTACGTTGGTGTCGACCACCGGGTGTCGCTGGCCGTACGCGAACGCGGCCACCGCCCTGGCCGTGTACGTCCCGACGCCCGGCAGGGCCAGCAGCTGGTCCAGCCGGGCCGGGACCCGGCCGCCGTGCCGCTCGACGATCGCGACGGCGCACTCCCGCAGCCGTACGGCCCGACGGGGGTAGCCGAGCCGTCCCCACATCCGGATCGCCTCCGCTGGGCTGTCCGCCGCCAGCGCGGCCGGATCGGGCCAGCGGGCCAGCCACGCCTCCCAGGCGGGCAGCACCCGCACGACGGGCGTCTGCTGCAGCATGACCTCGCTGACCAGGATCGCCCACGCGCCCACGTCGGGCTTCCGCCACGGCAGGTCGCGGGCGTTCTCCTCGTACCACCGGCTGACCACGGCGGCGAAAGTGGGTTCAGACATCGCGCCGCCGATGATGTCACGGGGCGGGGCGCCGACGCGGCGCGGGCGGCGGGCCTCCGGCGCTGCCGTACCCGTCCCGCTGGCTGGGCGACCTGGGCGGGGGCGCTGCGGCGGCGCTCGGCGGATCGGGCAGAATGCCCGGATGAACGAGCTCGCGATCACCGTCATCGGCCGGGACCGGCCGGGCATCGTGGCCGACGTCGCCGAGGTGCTCGCCCGGCTCGGCGCGAACCTCACCGACAGCACGATGACCCGGCTGCGGGGGCACTTCGCGATGACCCTGGTCTGCGTGGGCCCGGCGGCCGCCGACGTCGAGGCCGCGCTGGCGCCGCTCTCCGCCGGCGGCCAGCTCCTGGCGACCGTACGCGAGGTCACCGCGGACGGCGAGACGGCCCCGGCGGGCGAGCCGTACGTCATGGCGGTGCACGGCGCGGACCGGATGGGCATCGTGGCGGCGATGACCCGCGTGCTCGCCGACGCCGGCGGCAACGTCACCGACCTGAGCACCCGGCTCACCGGCTCGCTCTACGTGGTGGTCGCCGAGGTGGAGTTGCCGCCCGGCACGGCCGACGGGGTGGCCGGACGCCTCGCGTCGACCGCCGCCGACCTGGGCGTCGGGGTGAGTCTCCGGCCGGCCGATCCGGACGTGCTGTGACCGGCGACGAGCGGACACCGGAGGCCGGGGCGTACGCGGGCCTCGGCGACTGGACCCCGGAGTCGCTGGACGTGCCGGGGGTGGTGCGGCCGGTGGTGTCCGCCCCCGACCAGGTGCTCAGCCGGCCCGGTGGCGAGGTCGACCCGACCGCCGAGGAGACCGTACGCCTGGCGGCCGACCTGGTCGCCACCATGCAGGTGTCGCCGGGCTGCGTCGGGCTGGCCGCCCCGCAGGTCGGTGTGGGCGCGCAGGTCTTCGCGGTCGACGTGACCGGCCACCCGAAGGCGCTCACCGTGCACGGCACCTTCGTGCTGTGCAACGCGCGCGTCGTCGAGGCGAGCCGGTGGAAGGTGGCCCGGGAGGGCTGCATGTCGGTGCCCGACCTGACCGGCGACGTCAAGCGGGCGAGCCGGCTGGTGGTGGAGGGCGTACTGCCCGGCAGCGGCAGGCCCGTCCGGCTGGTGACCGACGGGTTCGAGGCGCGGGCGCTGCAACACGAGATCGACCACTGCGCCGGGCTGCTCTTCCTGGACCGGGTGGCCGGCGCCCACGCCATCTACCAGCGCAAGGTTTATCTCTGACCGGCGGCCCGGTGTCGCGGCCGACGGACGGCTGACCGTCGGTTGTGGAGGGAGGGGAGCGGTGAGCTGTCGCCGACTCGGCGCGTCGCGCCGGGCTGCCGCGTCCCGCGCCGCTACGGTGGGGGCATCATGCGTCTGACGGTCGGCCCCCTGCCACCCGCCGTTTACTGGCGGCGTCGCGCCGTCGTGCTCGGAGCGGGGCTTCTCTTCCTCATTGTCCTGCTCTATTCGTGCACCGGCACGGACCGGAACGCCGGCAGGAGCGGCGACGCGCAGCCCTCCGCGGGCGCGCAGTCGCCCGGCGCGACACCGGGGTCCACCGGTCCGGTGCTGAGCCCGCAGACCGGGGCGCCCTCGCCGGGCGCGTCGGGCGGACCGGGCGGCGCCGACGCCTCGGGCGGGCCGACCACCACCGACACGCCGCCGGCCGCGCCGGTCGTGCCGGCCGCCGACGACGGCGCCTGCACGGATGCCGAGATCACCGTGACCCCCGTGGCCCTGCCCGCGTCGGTGGTCCGCGGGGCCGTGGTCGACCTCCAGTTGAAGGTCAAGAACCGGTCGGAGCGGACGTGCAGCCGCGACGTCGGCGCCGACGCGCAGGAGCTGTTCATCAAGTCGGGGGCCGAAAAAATCTGGTCGTCGGACACCTGCGGCACGGGCAAGGGCTCCGACGTGCAGTCCTTCACCCCGGGCTTCGAGCGCTCCTACCAGGTGGGCTGGAACGGCCGCGACAGCAGCAAGTGCGCCAACGGCGTCGCGGCGGGCCCGAACCCGCCGCCCGGCAGCTACCAGGTCTTCGCCCGGGTGGGCACCAAGCTCAGCGAGCCGGTGAAGCTGACCGTCACCGACGGCTGAGCGGCCCACCGTCAGACGTAGCGCTCCAGGATGGAAGCCTCGGCGAGTCGGGACAGCCCCTCCCGGACGCCACGGGCCCGGGCGTCGCCCACTCCCTCGACGGCCTGGAGGTCCTCGACCGTGGCGCCGAGCAGGCGCTGGAGGCTGCCGAAGTGCACGACGAGGCGGTCGACCACCGTCACCGGCAGCCGGGGCACCTTGGCCAGCAGCCGGAAGCCGCGCGGGCTGACCGCCGCGTCCAGCGCGTCGGAGGCGGCCGGGTAGCCGATCGCCTTGGCGACGGAGACCAGGTCGATCAGCTCGGTCGCGCCGAGCAGGTCCAGCTCGACCAGCGCCTCGTCGAGGGTGCGGGACTTCCGGCCCGCCGGGAGGTAGTCCCGGATGACCAGGGTGCGGTCGGCGTCGACGCCGGCCATCAGCTCGTCGAGCTGGAGGGCCAGCAGGCGGCCGTCGGTGCCCAGCTCCACCACGTAGCCGGCGATCTCGTCGGCGATCCGGCGGACCATCTCCAGCCGCTGCACCACCGCGACCGCGTCCCGTACGGTGACCAGGTCCTCGATCTCCAGGGCGGAGAGGGTGCCGGAGACCTCGTCCAGCCGGAGCTTGTAGCGCTCCAGGGTGGCGAGCGCCTGGTTGGCGCGGGACAGGATCGCCGCCGAGTCGTCCAGGACGTGCCGCTGGCCGTTGACGTAGAGGCTGATGATCCGCATGGACTGGCTCACCGAGATCACCGGATAGCCGGTCTGCCGGGCGACCCGCTCGGCGGTGCGGTGGCGGGTGCCGGACTCCTCGGTCGGGATGCTCGGGTCGGGCATCAGGTGCACGGCCGCCCGGACGATCCGGGTGCCGTCGCTGGAGAGCACCACCGCACCGTCCATCTTGCACAGCTCGCGGACCCGGGTGGCGGAGAACTCGACGTCGAGCGGGAACCCGCCGGTGCAGAGCCCTTCGACGACCTTGTCGTAGCCGAGGACGATCAGGGCGCCCGTCCGGCCGCGCAGGATCCGCTCGAGGCCGTCGCGCAGGGCGGTGCCCGGGGCCATCAGAGCCAGGTTTGCCCGCAGCGGATCGCCGGCGCCCCCCGCGGCGCCGGTCACGTTCACGCTGATCGGGCGCGCGGGGGAGCCCACGGCGCCGGTGCGGGCGTGGGGTGTCGCGCCGGCGGGCTTGGTGGTGTCGCGGTCGATCGGCACGGGCACAGTCTACGGACTGCCCTGCGGTGGGTGCTGTCGTGGTTACTGTGATGTGTCGCGATGCCCCGGCTCGCCCGGAGCGTCGGCCGCCCGCCCGGCTGTCCGCTATCGCCCGGACGGTCCCGTCGGCGGCGCACCGTCGGTCACTCCGCGGACGCGCGGGCGACGGCCTGGAGCGCCGAGCGCACGTCCGTGACCTCGATCACCTGCATGCCGCCGGGGGTGACGCCGGTGCTGTCGGGGCCGCAGCCGGTCGGCACCAGCGCGAGCCGGAAGCCCAGCCGCGCCGCCTCGGCCAGCCGGCGGGGCACCGCGCCCACGCGGCGCACCTCGCCGGTCAGCCCGACCTCGCCGATCGCCACCAGGTGCGGCGCGATGGCCAGGTTGAGCCCGCCCGAGGCGACGGCGAGGGCCACGGCCAGGTCGGCCGCCGGCTCCACCACCCGGATGCCGCCGACGGTGGCCGCGAAGACCTCCCGGTCGTGCAGGGTCAGCCGCTCGGTGCGCCGCTGGAGCACGGCCAGCACCATCGCGAGGCGGGCCGAGTCGAGCCCGGAGACCGTGCGCCGGGGCGAGCCGGCGACCGTCGCGCCGATCAGCGCCTGCACCTCGGTGACCAGCGCCCGGCGGCCCTCCATCGCCACGGTGACGCACGTGCCGGGCACCGGCTCGGAATAGCGGGTCAGGAAGAGCCCGGACGGGTCGGCCAGGCTGCTGATGCCGCCCTCGTGCATCTCGAAGCAGCCCACCTCGTCGGCGGCGCCGAACCGGTTCTTGACGCCGCGCACCATGCGCAGCGAGGAGTGCTTGTCGCCCTCGAAGTGCAGCACCACGTCGACCAGGTGCTCCAGCACCCGGGGGCCGGCGACCTGGCCGTCCTTGGTGACGTGGCCGACCAGCACGGTGGCGATGCCGCGCTCCTTGGCGACCGCGACGAGCGCGGCGGTGACCGCCCGCACCTGGGTCACCCCGCCCGACACCCCCTCGGCGTTGGTGGTGGAGATGGTCTGCACCGAGTCGAGCACCAGCAGGCCGGGCTTGACCGCGTCGAGGTGGCCGAGCACCGCGGCGAGGTCGCTCTCGGCGGCGAGGTAGAGCTGGTCGTGCAGGGTGCCCATCCGCTCGGCGCGCAGCCGGACCTGGCTGACCGACTCCTCGCCGCTGACCACCAGCGAGGGGCTGCCGGCCCCGGCGGCCCACTGCTGGGCCACGTCGAGCAGCAGGGTGGACTTGCCGACGCCCGGCTCCCCGGCGAGCAGCACCACCGCGCCCGGGACCAGCCCACCGCCGAGGACCCGGTCGAGCTCGCTGACCCCGGTGGGCCGGGCCCGCGCCGGGGCGGCGCTGATGGTGGCGATCGGCCGGGCCGGCTCGGCCGGCATGCGGGAACTGACCACCTTTCCCGAGACGGTCGGGCCGGTCACGGTGCACTCGACCACCGAGCCCCACTCGCCGCACTCGGGGCAGCGCCCGACCCACTTCGGCGGCTGGTGCCCGCAGGCGTCGCACTCGTAGGCCGGCCGGGGCTCGCGGCTGGACGCCCGGCCGCGACCGCCGGCGGCGCCGGCGCGCGGGGACGTCGATCGGGAGGTGGTCACACGGGGACGTTAGTCCCCGGGTACGACGAAGACACCGCCGGCGTGGTGGTCGCCACGCCGGCGGTGTCGTCGAAGTCGGGAGCGGAGGTCAGTGGCCGCCGCCGTGGCCGCCCTCTTCCTCCTGGCCCTCGTAGCCGCCCAGGCGCTCGACGATCTGCGACGGGGGCGCGGCGGGGGTGAGCGGCACGGCGACCGGCGCCGGGCCGGTGACCGTGACGCCGTTGCCGAAGTCGAAGGTCAGGAAGACGTTCTGCCCGGAGCGCAGCGACTCGTTCAGGCCGATGAGCTGGAGGACGCGGTCCGCCTGGGTGTTGAGCTGCACGTAGCTCAGCGGCGCGATCTCGATCCGGGCCGGCTCGCCGGCCGGCGCCGCCGGGCTCTCCGTGGCCGACGGGCTGGCCGTGGCGCTCGGGCTGCCGGAGGCGTCGGGGCTCTCCGGGGCGTCCGGGCTGGGCGACTCCGACGCCGGGGCGGACGGGGTGGCCGACGGCGACCCGGTCGGCGACGCCGACGGGCTGGTCGCGGCGCCGGTTCCGGTGATCACGACCTCGCGGGCGCTGTCGGTGGTCACGGTCACGGTGACCGGCTGCTCCGAGTCGTTGTAGATCACGGCGTTGAGGATGGCGTTGGCGCCGGCCTTGTATCCCTCCGTGCCCGGGAACTCGACCAGCAGGCCGCGCACGGCGTAGTCGCCGTTGCGGGCCGACAGGTTGACGCCCTGGACCGACGGCTCCTTGTTGGCGGTCTCGGAGACCTGGCCGGCGCCGCAGCCGGACAGCAGCAGCCCGGTCGTCGCCGCCATCCCGGACAGCAGCAGGGCCGCCCGCCGGGAACCCCTGATCGAGCGCGTCACGTCGGTCCTCCTCGTCACGATCCCACCCGGTGCTCACGCCGGGCACGGTGGCCATGCCCGCGCAGACCGCGCTCCAGGGTAGTTGGGCCTGATCCGCCGCCGCACGCCGACCCGGGGATGCCACTCCCGGGGGTGGGTTCAGACCAGCCGGCCGCTCGTGACGAGCAGGACCACGTCGATGAGGGCGATCAGCATGACGGCCCGGAACGCGGCCACCGGCCGGCCCCCGGCCCGGGCGGTGGCGCGCCCGCCGTACCAGCTCAGGGGCGGCACCACGACGGCCGCCGCGACCGCGGCGACGCCGGCTCCCGACGGGCGCCCCGGCGGCCCGAGGACCAGCGTGGCGGTCGCCGCGAGCAGGAGGCCCGCGGCGGCGGCGCGGCTGCCGGTCGGGCCGAGCCGGTGCGGCAGCCCGCGCACCCCCGTCCGGGCGTCGTCGGCCAGGTCGGGCAGGACGTTGGCGAAGTGCGCACCGGCCCCGAGGCAGGCTGCGGCGGCGACCAGCCAGACCGGCGGGGCGGGCGCCCCGGGCAGCGCCAGCACGACGAAGGCGGGCAGCGACCCGAAGGAGACCGCGTAGGGCAGCACCGACACCGGGGTCGACTTCAGCGGCCAGTCGTAGAGCAGCGCGGAGACCAGCCCGAGGGTGGCGCAGAGCGCGGCCGTCGGGTTGGTGGCCAGCGCCAGCACGGGGGTGGCGAGCGCGGCCACCGCCGCGGCCAGGGCCGTGCCGCGCCGGCTCACCGCGCCGGTGGCGACCGGTTTGTCGGTACGCCCCACGGTGGCGTCCCGGTCGGCGTCGAGCGCGTCGTTGGCCCAGCCGACGGCGAGCTGGCTGGCCGCCACGGTGAGTGCCACGGCGAGGACGCCGGCGGGCCGGTGCCCGGCGCCCCACGCGAGCAGCGCCGCCACCGTGGTGACGGCGGCGGCCGGTTCCGGGTGACTCGCCCTGACCAGCCCTAGCACCGTTGACGACATGAGGGAAGTCTGGTCGTTACCGGGCAGTCGTGCCACGCTCGGTCCATGCGAGACGCGGGCCGCACCCTGCCGCGCAACGATCCGCGCCAGTACGACGACCTGGCCGGCGAGTGGTGGCGTCCGGACGGCGTCTTCGCGATGCTGCACTGGCTGGCCGAGGCCCGCGCGGCGCTGGTGCCGCCGGCGTCCCGCCCCGGCGCCCTCCTGGTCGACCTCGGCTGCGGCGCCGGGCTGCTCGCCCCGCACCTGGCCGGCAAGGGCTACCGGCACGTCGGCGTCGACCTCACCCGGTCGGCCCTGGCGCAGGCCGCCGCGCACGGGGTGACCCCCGTCAACGGCGACGCCACCGCCGTGCCGCTGGCGGACGGCTGCGCCGACGTGGTGGCCGCGGGCGAGATCCTGGAGCACGTGCCGGACTGGCGGCGCGCGGTGGCCGAGGCGTGCCGACTGCTCCGGCCCGGTGGCCTGCTCGTCCTGGACACGCTGAACGACACGGCGCTGAGCCGGTTGCTGGCCGTCCACGTCGCCGAGCGGCTGCCCACCGTGCCGAGGGGCATCCACGACCCACGGTTGTTCGTGGACGCCGGGGCGCTGGTCGCCGAGTGTGCCCGGCACGGGGTCGAGCTGCGCCTGCGGGGCGTCCGGCCGGGCGTGCCCGGCCTGCTCGGCTGGCTGGCCCGCCGGGCCCTGGCCGCCGCCCGCCCCCACCGCCCGACCGCCGTCCGTCCGCGTGCGACGAACGGCGACCGTCCCGGTGCGACGGACGTCGGCCGTCCCGGTGCGACGGAGGCCGACCGTCCCGGTGCGACGGACGCCGACCGTCCCCGCGCGACGGGCACCGGCTCTTTCGGTGCGGCGGGGGTCGACGGACGGCGCGCCCGCACCGACGGGCGTCGGGGCGCGACGGCGGGCCGGCGTCCGACGCCACGGATCGTGCCGACCTGGTCGACCGCAGTGCTCTACCAGGGGCGTGGCACGCGGAGCGGATAGCGAGGCCGGTCGCGGGGTAGGGACAGGCCGAGAAGGGGGCTGTATGACGCAGCACGCGCTGGAGGCGGCTCGCCGCCTGGCACCGAGGCTGGCCGCCCGGGCGGCCGAGCACGACCGGGACGGCTCGTTCCCGGTCGAGGACTTCCGGGACCTGCGGGAGGCCGGGCTCTTCGGCCTGATGGTCCCCACCGAGCTGGGCGGGACGGGCGCCACGTTCGCCGAGTACGCGGCGGTCGCCACCGAGCTGGCCCGGGGCAACGGGGCGACCGCCCTGGTGTTCAACATGCACGCCTCGGTCACCGGCGCGCTCGGCGCGGTCACCGAGGAGCTTGCCGAGGCGCTCGGCGTGCCCGAGGAGGCGCTGGCCGCCCGGGACCGGCTCCTGACCGCCGCCGCCCAGGGCTCCTGGTACGCGGTGGCGATGAGCGAGCGCGGCGCGGGTGCCCGACTGTCCCAGCTCAGCACCGTCTACGAGCCGGTGGACGGCGGTTGGCACCTCAAGGGCAGCAAGACGTTCTGCTCCGGGGCCGGGCACGCCGACGGCTACCTCGTGGCCGCCCGCAGCGCCGCCGACCAGTCGGTGGTCTCCCAGTTCCTGGTGCCGGCCGGGGCGGGCCTGACCGTGGAGCCCACCTGGGACTCGCTGGGCATGCGGGCGACCTCGTCGCACGACCTGCACCTGGACGTGACCGTCCCGGCCGACCGCCTGCTCGGCGGCGTGGAGGGGCTGGCCCTGGTGGTCGCCCAGCTCATGCCGCACTGGCTGGTCGCCAGCTACGCCGCCGTCTACGTGGGGGTGGCCCGGGCGGCGATCGACGCGGCGGCCGAGCACCTCAACGCCCGCAACCTCGCCGGCCTGCCGGCCGTCCGGTCCCGCCTCGGCCGGGCCGACGCGGCCGTGGCGGCGGCGCACCTGACGGTCGCGGAGGCCGCCCGACGGGTCGACGAGGCGCCGGGGGACGCGGAGACCAACCGCTGGGTGTGGCGGGCGAAGCTGCTGGCCGGCACGACCGCGGCGGAGGTCGCGGCGTCGGTGCTGGAGGCCGCCGGCACGTCAGCCACCCGGCGGGGCCATCCGTTGGAACGGCTCTACCGGGACGCCCGCTGCGGCTCGCTGCACCCGGCGACCTCGGACGTCTGCGCCGACTGGCTCGGCATCGCGGCGCTGGGCGGCGACCCGGACCGCGACGGATCGGTCCCTCGTTGGTGAACCTGAGGAGTTCGCCGGGGTCGTGGACGGGAGCACCCCCGGCGCGGGGGACGACGGCGGCCTCTCCGGGGGCGGGGTGGGCCGCCCGCTGCGTTGAGCCGAACGAGAGGTGGGCGTCGTGGCCGTACCGGTGATCGCGGGGCTGGGGACGGCGCACCCGCCGTCGGCCAGGCAGGACGAGTTGTGGGACGGCTTCTTCTCGAAGCACTTCACCGGCAGCACCCGGGCGCTCGCCGAGCGGATCTTCGCCCACTCGGGGGTGTCCCGCCGGCAGGCCGCGGTCAACCCGCTGCTGGAGGACGTCTCGGACTGGCCGACCGAGCGGCGGATGCGCCGCTACCTGGTCGAGGCGCTGCCGCTGGGCAAGGAGGCGGTGGGCCGGGCATTGACCGCCGCCGGCCTGTCCGCCGGGGACGTCGGGCTCTTCGTGGTCTGCTCGTGCACCGGGTACGCCACCCCGGGGCTGGACATCCTGCTCGCCCGGGACCTGGGCATGGCCCCGGACACCCAGCGCATGTTCGTCGGCCACATGGGCTGCTACGCGGCCCTGCCGGGGCTGGGCGCGGCGGGCGACTTCGTCACCGCCCGGGGGCGGCCGGCGCTGCTGCTCTGCGCGGAGCTGACCAGCCTGCACATCCAGCCCTCCGGGGCCCGGGTGGACACCCAGCAGATCGTCTCCCACGCGCTCTTCTCGGACGCCGCGGTCGCCGCCGTGCTCGTCCCCGGCGGCCGGGGGTACGCGCTGCGCGAGGTCGCCGCCGTCACGGACACCTCGACCGCCGACCACATGACCTGGGACGTCACCGACACCGGCTTCCGGATGGGGCTGTCGCCGAAGGTGCCGCAGGTGCTCTCCCGGCACGTCCGGACCCTGGTCGACGACCTGGTGGGCCGGCACGGCGCGACGCCGTCCGGGGTGGACGGCTGGGCGGTGCATCCGGGCGGCCCGCGCATCCTCAACGTGGTCGAACGGGAGCTGGCGCTGCCGCCGGAGGGGCTGGCGGCGTCCCGGGCGACGCTGGACGAGCACGGCAACTGCTCGTCGCCGACGGTGCTGCTGATCCTCGACCGGCTACGCCGGGCCGCGTCGCCGCCGGGGCGGGTGGTCATGCTGGCGTTCGGGCCCGGCCTCACCCTCTACGCCGCGCTGCTCGAACGGCGGGACTGACGGCGACACCACGGGCGCCCCGAGGTTACCCTCTGGTAATGGACGCCGAGGCGGCAGGCCGGCCGGGACGCGTGCCGGGCGCCGGTGAGCACGGGACTCCCGTCGGAGCCGACGACCGGTGGCGCACCGCTGTGCTGGCCGTGGCGGCGCTCGCCGCGCTCGCCGGCGGTGGCTGGTGGTGGCAGTCGGAGGCGCCGCCCGTCGGGCCGGTGGTGACCGGGCCGAGCGCCTCGCCGGGGCCCCGGTCGGGGCTCGCCGTGCCGGCCCAGTCCGAGCGGGGCGCCACCTTCCGGGTGGACCCGGGCACCGGCGCCGCGTTCCGGGTGGACGTGGTGCCGGGGGGACCGGATCCGCGCTCCCTGATGGAGGGTCGGCTCGACGAGGCGGCGCGGCGCGGCGGCCTGGGCAGCCTCCCCGGCGCCGTCTGGACGAGCCGCGCCCGGCTCGACGGCACGCAGGGGCACGTCCGGCAGGCGTTCGCCGAGGAGGGCGCCCGCCACCTGCTCCGGTACCGGTGCCTCGGCCCCGGCGAGCTGCTGCTGGTGGTGGACGGGGCGCGGGCGGCCGACCCGATCACGAGCGCCTGCGACGGTTCGGTCACCTCGACGGAGATCACCGGCTCCGGCGGGCCGTTCCGGGTCTCGCTGACCAGCGCCAACGCCGAGCCGCTCCGGGTCGAGGCGCAGCTCGTCGCCGCGCCCTGACGCCCCCGGAGGGCTGGCGAGGGGCCGGCGGCGTGGTGGAGCGGCTCAGGCGGCGAGGCCGGCCAGCTCGGTGCGGTAGTCCTCGGCGGAGCGGATCTCCGGCACCACCGTGACCAGCACGCCGGCCCGGTCCACCAGCAGCGCGGTGGCGGCGCCGGGCCGGGGCGGCAGGTGCAGGAACGCGCGCAGCCCGCCCGCCGGGTCGGCCAACGGGCGCAGGACGGTCCCGACGGGTGCGGGCGGGGCGGTCGCCGGCCGCTTTCCGGCGACCGTGACGACGGTGACCCCGGTCGGCGCCAGGGCGGCGGCGGTGGCCACGTCGTCCGGGCAGGGGCACCCGTCGACCAGGATGATCACCGCCGGCAGCAGCCCGCGCAGCGGCACGGGCGCCTGCCCCGCGTCGACGAGGTCCAGCGCGGGCAGCGGCCGACCGGCGAGCCCGGCCGGCGGGGTGGCCGGCGCGGGGGCGGGCTCCGGCGTGGTCCGGCCGGCGCGGGGCCAGGTCACCGTCACCAGGCTCGCGACCGTGGCCAGCACCGCCACCAGCAGGACCAGCAGGGGCAGGGCGAGCGGCGACCGGGCGGCCGGCCGGCGGCCACGGGGCGGGGTCGCCGCACGCAGCTCGCGGCGGATCTGCTCGGCCTCGGCCGCGAGGGCGGAGGCGTCGTCCGGCACGACCACCCGGCCCCACTCCGGCGGCAGGTCGGGCAGTCCGGGGCCGTCTGCGTCGGGCTTGCCCATCGGACCCCCAGGACGAACTCGGTGAGCGGACAGCGGCTCGACCTCCAGCGTCCCGCACGGGGCCGCGTACCGCTACACCTGGGCGCGCACGCGGGCGGCCGGCTACCATGGGAGGAGCGCATAGCCCTTGATCTCGACGTTCGCGTCACCCGCGCCGGGCCGTCATCCACTGGTCACGGAGCGTGTTCAAACCATTGGTTTGGCGGCCTGTCAAGCTGAAGAAATACCTCTCACAGGGCCCCTGAGCTGCGCCAACGGTCAGGACAGCGGTGAGACATCGGTGCCTGAGCGTGTTACCCTAGACACAGCGAAAGGGGTTTCGAACCTATGGTTTTCAGTGTCGGCGAGACCGTTGTTTACCCCCACCACGGGGCCGCACTCATCGAGGCAATCGAGACTCGGGTCATCAAGGGCGAGCCTAAGCAATACCTCGTCCTGAGGGTCGCGCAGGGTGACCTGACGGTCCGGGTGCCCGCCGAGAACGCCGAGATCGTGGGTGTGCGCGAGGTGGTCGGCGAAGAGGGCCTCGGCAAGGTCTTCGACGTGCTCCGTGCACCGCACACCGAGGAGCCGACCAACTGGTCGCGGCGTTACAAGGCGAATCTGGAGAAGCTGGCCTCGGGCAACCCGCTGAAGGTCGCCGAGGTCGTGCGCGACCTGTGGCGCCGGGAGCGGGAGCGGGGCCTTTCCGCGGGTGAGAAGCGCATGCTCGCCAAGGCCCGCGACATTCTCGTCGGCGAGGTCGCGCTGGCCGAGAAGAGCACCAAGGACGAGGCGGAGACGCTGCTCGACAAGGTCCTCACCGAGGCCTAGTCCCCACAGCATCGTCGTACCCGATTCGTAGCGAACAAACCACCGAGGACCGCGACGTGACCGCGCAGCTCAATCCGCGCGGTGACGTCGCGGTCCTCGTGCCTGCGGCCGGTGCCGGCGTACGGCTCGGCCCCGGTCGACCGAAGGCGTTGCGGCTGCTCGGCGGGGAGCCCCTGCTGGTGCACGCCGTTCGTCGGCTCGCCGCCGCGCCGTCGGTGCACACCATCGTCGTGGCGGCCCCGGCCGCCGAGGTCGAGGCGGTGCGGGACCTGCTCGCCCCGGTCGCCCCGGTGACCGTGGTGCCGGGCGGCGCGGAGCGGCAGGCGTCGGTGGCCGCGGCCCTCGCCGCGGTGCCCGCCGGCCCGGAGATCGTCCTCGTGCACGACGCCGCCCGGGCGCTGACCCCGCCCGAGCTGGTGGAGTCCGTCGCGGCGGCCGTCCGCGCCGGGCACGACGCGGTGATCCCGGTGCTGCCCGTGGTCGACACGATCAAGGAGGTCGGCGCCGACGAGGTCGTCCTCGGCACCGTCGACCGTTCCGCCCTGCGCGCGGTGCAGACCCCGCAGGGCTTCCGCCGGGCGGTGCTGACGGCCGCGCACGCCGCCGCCGGCGACCCGCTCACCGACGACGCGGGCCTGGTCGAGAAGCAGGGCGTCCCGGTGTCCTGCGTGCCCGGCTCGGAGTACGCGCTGAAGGTCACCCGCCCGTTCGACCTGGCGTTGGCCGAGCACCTGCTCGCCACCGGCGCCTGACGCGTACCCTCTTCGCATGATCGTTCCCCGGGTGGCCATCGGCACCGACGTGCACGCCTTCGAGGCGGGCCGGCCGTGCTGGGTGGCCGGCCTGCACTGGCCCGACCAGGACGGCCTGGCCGGGCACTCGGACGCCGACGTGGCGGCGCACGCCGCCTGCAACGCGCTGCTCTCGGCGGCCGGCCTCGGCGACCTGGGCGCCAACTTCGGCGTGGGCCAGCCCGAGTGGGCCGGGGCGTCGGGCGTCGCCCTGCTCACCGAGAGCGCCCGCCGGGTGCGGGCCGCCGGCTTCGCGATCGGCAACGTGTCCGTGCAGGTGATCGGCAACCGGCCCAAGATCGGCCCACGCCGCGAGGAGGCCCAGCGGGTGCTCTCCGAGGCGGTCGGCGCGCCGGTGACCGTCTCCGCGGCCACCACCGACGGCCTCGGCTTCCCCGGGCGCGGCGAGGGCCTCACCGGCATCGCGGTGGCCCTGGTCTACGAGGCTCCGGCCGCCTAGGCTCGCCGCGATGTCCAGCGACGCCACCTCCGACCGCTCCGCCTTCGACGGCTACGTGCAGCGTGCGCAGCTCCTCGCCGAACTTGGCCGCTACGACGAGGCCGCGGGGGAGCTGGCGTACGCCGTCGCGCTCGAACCGGCCAGCGCCGCGGCGCTGACCATGCTGTCCCGGGTGCACCTCGCGGCCGGCCGGCCGACGGAGGCGCGGACCGCCGCCGACGCCGCGGTCGCCGCCGCCCCGGATGCGGTGCCGGCGCTGCTCGCCCGCGCCCTCGCCCTGATCGACCTCGAGGAGTACGCCGAGGCGGCCCGCACCGCCGACCGGATCCTGACGCTGGGGCCCGACGACGCGTACGCCCAGCGCAGTGCCGCGGCGGTCCTGGCCAGCTCGCGCAACGGGCAGCCGGCGCTGAACGCGGCCTGGCGCGGGGTCGAGCTGGCGCCCGAGGAGCCGGAGGCGCATCTGGTGCTGGGCCTGGTCGCGGCCAACATGCGGCTTTTCGACCTGGCCGAGCGGGCCTACCGCGAGGCGCTGCGGCTGGATCCGCAGCTCGCCGAGGTCCGGCACGACATCGGGGTGCTGCGGCTGGAGCAGCGGCGCTGGAGCGAGGCGCTGGAGCACCTGGCCGAGGCCGCCGCGATGAGCCCGGGCCGGGTGGACTCCGGCCGGACCATCTCCGTCGGCGTACGCGAGCTCGTGCTCTACGGCGCGGGCTGGACGATGATCGCCGCCGTCGTGATCGCCTGCATGGCACCGGGGAGCGAGGGCCTGTCCCGAGTGGCGGCGGCGTTCGCGGCGCTCGGCGGCGCGCTGGTGGTCTGGCGGTTCGCTGCCAAGCTGCCCGGCCTGACCCGGACGATCCTGCCCAGCCTGCTCCGCTCCGACCGGATGCTCGCCCTCGCCGTCTACGCGGCCGCCGGCGCGCCCCTGCTGATCCTGCTCTACGCCCTGGTCGGCACGCCGTGGCCGCTGGTCCTCGCCATCGCCACCGCCGCCGCGGCCGAGTTCGCCGTCTTCACCCGTACCCGGTTCTGAGCCCCGTCGGGGCGGGGAGGCGGCGTGGTCGCCGTGGGAGGGCTCCGGCGCGTCGAAGGCGGTACCACCGTGTCGGGCGCCTCTTCGAGGGCCCGCAGTCCGGTCGTCTGTCCGCTGACGGCGGGGCCTCCATGTGCTGATCCTAAATTTATGCTTGACATGTTTATAGGTCGGTCATAAGTTTAGGTCATGCCGAGGCGCCGTCGCGCCGCTCCGGGCCGTCGAAGGGAGATCGCTCATGACCGTGACCGATTCGGTGGGTGCGTACCTCAGGGAGATCGGCCGGACCCCGCTGCTCACCGCCGAGCAGGAGGTGGAGCTGGGCGCGCGGATCGAGGCCGGGACGCTCGCCCAGCACCGCCTGGACGCCGATCCGGGCGGGCTGACCGTGGACGAGCGGATCGCCTGCGAGCGGCTGGCCGCCGACGGCCGGCGTGCCCGGCAGCACATGATCGAGGCCAACCTCCGCCTGGTCGTCTCGATCGCCCGGCGATACGTCCGCGAGGGCGGGCTGCCGCTGCCGGACCTGGTCCAGGAGGGCGTCATCGGAATGATGCGCGCGGTCGAGAAGTTCGACCACCGGCGCGGCCTGAAGTTCTCCACCTACGCCACCTGGTGGATCAAGCAGGCGCTCGGTCGCGCGCTGGCCGACCAGAGCCGCACGATTCGGGTGCCCGCGCACATGGTCGAGCTGATCAACCGGGTGCACCGGGTTCGCCGCACCCTGCTCCGGGACCTCGGCGAGGAGCCGACCGCCGCGCGGATCGCGGCCGAACTCGACCTGGCCCCCGAGAAGGTCGAGCAGGCGCTGCGGTACGACCGGAAGCCGGTCTCCCTGCACGCCCCCGTCGGCGAGGACGGTGCGCAACTCGGTGACTTCCTCACCGACGACGCACCGGATCCGGCCGCCCAGGTCGCCGCCGGTTTCCTGCCCTCCTATCTGGACACCGCGCTGTCCGCGCTCACCGAGCGGGAGGCGACGGTCATCGCCCAGCGGTACGGCCTCGCCGACGCGGAGCCGCGCACCCTGGACGAGATCGGCCGGGTGCTCGGCCTGACCCGGGAACGGATCCGCCAGATCGAGGCCAAGGCGATGTCCAAGCTCCGCCACCCGGCCCGCACCCGCGTCCTGGCCGACCTCCTGGCGGCTTGAGCAGGGGCAGGGCAGCCTGACCTCAGGCGCGACGCGCCCAGGTCCAGGCGTAGGCGTCGTCCTCGCACGCCTGGGCGGCGTCGCAGAGGTCGAGCGGGCGGAAGGTGTCGACCATGACCGCCAGCTCGTCGAAGAAGTCCGCGCCGATGGAACGCTCGGCGGCGCCCGGCTGGGGGCCGTGGGTGAACCCGGACGGGTGCAGCGAGATCGAGCCCTGCTCGATGCCCGAGCCGCGCCGCGCCTCGTAGTTGCCGCCGGTGTAGAAGAGCATCTCGTCGGAGTCGACGTTGTGGTGGTTGTAGGGCACCGGGATGGCGTCCGGATGGTAGTCGACCTTGCGTGGCACGAACGAGCAGATCACGAAGTTGGGGCCCTGGAAGGTCTGGTGCACGGGCGGCGGCTGGTGGATCCGGCCGGTGATCGGCTCGAAGTCGTGGATGGAGAACGCCCACGGGTACATGTGGCCGTCCCAGCCGACCACGTCGAACGGGTGGTGGGCGTACACGTACCGGGTCCATCCGCGACGGTGCCGGACCAGTACCTCGACGTCGGTGTCGTCCACCAGCAGCGGCGCGTCCGGCCCCCGGACGTCCCGCTCGCAGTAGGGCGAGTGCTCCAGGAACTGGCCGCGTACCGAGAGGTAGCGCTTGGGCGGGCCGATGTGCCCGGCGGCCTCGACCGCGAGCAGCCGGGTGGGCGCGTCGCCGGTGGGCACCAGCCGGTGGATCGTCGAGGTGGGGATGACGACGTAGTCGCCGGCCACCGCGTCGAGCACGCCGAACGTCGACTCCACCCGCAGGGTGCCCGACTCGACGTAGAGGCAGTGGTCGCCGGTGGCGTCGCGGAACAGCGGGGACGGCCGGTCCGCCAGCACGTACGCGATCCGCACGTCGTCGTTGGCGAGCAGGTACTGCCGGCCGAGCACCGGGTCGGCGCCGACGCCGTCGAGCTTGTGGGTGCGCAGGTGCCGGGGCTTGAGCGGCAGGTTGGGCACCCGGGTGAACGCCGGCGGGGTGAACTCCTCGGCCGCCACGATCGCGGTCGGCGCGTGCCGGTGGTAGAGCAGGGACGAGTCGGAGGAGAAGCCCTCCTGGCCCATCAGCTCCTCGGCGTAGAGGCTGCCGTCGGGCTGACGGAACTGGGTGTGGCGCTTGCGGGGCACCTCGCCGACGCTGCGGTAGTACGGCATCTCGCCTCCCGGTTCGTCCCGTTCACCGATCCAACGGCGTCCGATAATCGGACGCTGTTGTCCGTTCCTTGTAGCGTCCCGTACATTCTTGTCTCGTGTCAACGCAGGTGCCCGCGCTTCTCGACGGCCTCGTCGACGACGCCGCCGTCTTCCCGCCCGGCAGCGCGCCGCTGCCCGACGCCGTCGCCGCGCACCGGCGGCACCGCGCCTCCTGGTACGCGAACCTCGTCGGCCCCCTCCTGGTCCCCGCGACGCGGCTGGCCGAGCTGGCCGACCTGCTCGACGCCGGGGAACGGATCGAGGTCGGCGTCATCGGGGACGTGCCGGTCGCGCGGCTCGACGAGGCGCGGACGGTGGCCGACCCGCGCATCCGCGTCCGGCAGGTCGAGGCGGCCGTCGCCAAGCGCGGCGAGGACCCGCTGCCGGGCCTGACCGAGCTGGTCGGGCTGACGCGCCGCGCGAATCCGCCCGGGGCCGGCGGTGGGCTGACCGTCTACGCCGAGGTGCCGCTGACCTTCGGGCTGATGGGCGCGCTGGACGCGCTCGCCGCCGCGCGCGCCGAGGGGCTGCCGGTCGCGGCGAAGTTCCGCACCGGCGGGCTTGCCGCCGAGCTCTTCCCGACCCCGGCCGAGCTGGCCGCGGTGATCTGCGCCTGCCGGGACCGGGGCCTGCCCTTCAAGCTGACCGCCGGGCTGCACCAGGCGGTGCGGCACCTCGACCCGGAGACCGGCTTCACCCACCACGGCTTCGCCAACGTGCTGGCCGCGACGCTGGCCGCCGCCGAGGGTGCCGCGGTCCAGCCGGTCGCCGAGCTGCTCACCGCGACCGACCCGCGCCCGCTGGTGCAGCTCGTCGAGGGCCACCTGGCCGCGCCGCGCCCGCTGTGGGTCGGCTACGGCTCGTGCAGCATCCTGGAACCACTTACCGATCTGATCCGGCTGGGGCTGGTGAACGGGGGCTTCGACGCATGAGCGGGCGGCAGCGAACGAATGGTCTCCGCGGGCCGGTGGCGCCCCGGGGCGGCGCGGAACGCGACGGAGGGCAGGCATGAGCTGGGTGACGGGTGCCGACGGTTCGCCGTACGGGGTGACCAACCTGCCGTACGGGGTCTTCCGCCACGCCGAGGGCGAGCCGCGGGTCGGCGTACGCATCGCGGACTTCGTGCTCGACCTGGGCGGCGCGGAGGCGGCCGGCCTGGTGCTGGCCGCCGGAGCGCTGGGCCGGCCCACCCTGAACGACTTCATGGCCCTCGGCCGTCCGCAGTGGACGGCGGTGCGGCAGCGGGTGACCGAGCTGCTCACCGACGCCGCCCACCGGCCGGCGGTGGAGCCGCTGCTGGTGCCGCTGGCCGAGGCGCGGATGCAGTTGCCGTTCGAGGTCGCCGACTACGTCGACTTCTACTCGTCCGAGCACCACGCGGCCAACGTCGGGCAGATCTTCCGCCCCGGCCAGCCGCCGCTGCTGCCCAACTGGAAGCACCTGCCGATCGGCTACCACGGCCGCGCCGGCACGGTGGTCGTCTCCGGCACCCCCGTGGTGCGGCCCAGCGGGCAGCGGGCCACCCCGCAGGGTCCGGTGACCGGCCCGTCCGTACGCCTCGACATCGAGGCGGAGGTCGGCTTCGTGGTCGGCGTGCCCAGCGCGCTGGGCGACCGCGTCGTGGTCGACGACTTCGCCGACCACGTGTTCGGCGTGGTGCTGGTCAACGACTGGTCGGCGCGGGACATCCAGGCGTGGGAGTACCAGCCGCTCGGCCCGTTCCTGGGCAAGTCCTTCGCGACGTCGGTGTCCGCCTGGGTGACCCCGCTGGACGCGCTCGGCGACGCCTTCGTCCCCGCGCCCGAGCAGGACCCCCCGGTCGCCGACTACCTGCGCGACGTGCCGCACCTCGGGCTGGACCTGCGCCTGTCGGTGGAGTGGAACGGCGAGCGGGTCAGCGAGCCGCCGTTCGCCACCATGTACTGGACCCCGGCCCAGCAGCTGGCCCACCTCACCGTCAACGGCGCGTCGCTGCGCACCGGCGACCTCTACGCCTCGGGCACCGTCTCCGGGCCGGAGCGGGGGCAGGTCGGCTCGTTCCTGGAGCTCACCTGGGGCGGGTCCGAGCCGGTGAAGTTCGCCGGGGGCGAGACCCGCACGTTCCTGGAGGACGGCGACACGGTGACGATCACCGCCACCGCGCCCGGGCCGGACGGCACCACCATCGCCCTGGGCGAGGTGACGGGGACGATCCGCCCCGCGCGCTGACGCCGCCCGTCGGGTCCCGCCGGACCGTTCGTACGCGACGGACCCCGGTCGCACAGATGGTGCGACCGGGGTCCGTCGTTGCCCCGTTGATCGTCGCGGATTCCGTCGCCAGCCGCGCCGGGACCGAGCCGGACGCCCCCTTTCCGGCGTCGGTCCCGGTCGTCGGCCGGCGTCCCGACGACAGGAAGGGTGACGACGATGAACGATCTGCCGGGTGCGGTCTGGCGCACCAGCAGCCGCTCCAACGACCAGGGTCTCTGTGTGGAGGTGGCGGACAACCTGGTCGACGTCCTCGGCGTGGTGGGCGTACGCGACTCCAAGGACCAGGCGGGCCCCACGCTGGCGGTCAGCCCGCCGGGCTGGGCGGCCTTCGTCGGCGCGATCCGGGCCGGTCAGTTCGGCCGCTGACCGGGGCACGGCCCACGATTCGGGGCCTCCGGGCGGTGGAAATTCCGCTCCGGGGGCCCCGACGGGCGCTCACCCGGCGTACCGTCGACGCCACGGGAGGTGGCATGTCGACGGTGGCGGTCACGGAGTTCGTGGAGGCGCACGACGCCGACCTCTGGCGGCTGCTGACCGACCTGACCGCCCGCACCCGGCGCTCCACCGGCCCGGTGGAGGTGCTCACCCCCGGCGGCTTCGGTCCGGGCACCGCCTGGCGGGAGACCCGGTCCCAGCCCGACGGCACCGCGCTGGTCGAGGAGTTCGTCGTCGTCGAGGCCGAGGCGCCCCGGCGGCTGGTGCTCGCCTCTCGCGGCGCCGGGGTGGACTACCGGATCACCTGGACGTTGCGCCCCGTCGAGCGGCGTCGCCGCGGCTGCACGGCCGTCACCGTCGAGCAGGAGTCGGTGCCGACCGCACCCTACGGGCGGGTGGTCGCGCTGCTCTTCGGCGGGCTGGCCGCCCGCGCGGTCGAGCGCGCGCTGCGACAGGACCTCGCCGACCTGGCCGCCGCAGCCGTCACCGGCACCGCCGAGGCGGCCTGAGGCGCGACACCGAGCCCCGGCCGCGACGGCCACCGCCGGGCGGGCCGGAGGCGCGACGCCGGGTCAGCCGAGACGGCCGCCGCCCGGGCGGGCCGGAGGCGCGACTTCGCGGTGCCCGTCGTCGTCGTGGCGCAGGGGGGCCGGGTCTGCCGAGACGGCCGCCGCCCGGGCGGTGCCTGAGGGTGCGACGCCGAGCCCGGTCGAAACGGAGCCGACGGCAGCGCCGGGGCGGCCCGAGGGCCTGACAGGGCTCCGTGCGGCCCCGCTGGGTAGGGTGCCGGGCGGAGGTGCGCATGGGGTTCCCGAAGGGCCGGCGGCGGATCGTGGTGGCGGTCGCGGCGCTGATCGCCGCCGTCGCCGTCGCCGCGACGGTCTACCGGGTGCTCGCCCCCGCCGAGGTCAGCACGCCCGCGCGCGGGGCGTACCCGCCGGCCGCCGATCCCGCCCCCGGCGTCGTGGGCCGGCTCCCGGTCGCTCCGCTGATCGTGGACGGCCGGCTGCGGGTCTACGCCGCCCACCGTCAGGTCTACGCGGACCGGCCGGTCGACGGCCGGCACCGGACCACGCCCTACTGGTCGTACCGGCGGTGGCCGGCGGAACTGGACTCGGTGGTGGCGAGCGGGACGACGGTGGTCACCCGATGGTCGGACGGGCGGCTGGTGGCGCTGGACGCGCGTACCGGCCGGGTGGCCTGGGACGCGGACGGGCCGGAGCCGGCCGGCGACCGCGCGGTCCGGCGCACCGGGGCGGCCACGGTCTGGGAGCCCCGAGGGCTGTTCGTCGCCCGGGCACCCGACGGTCGGCAGGTCGTGGCGGCGGCCGGGGCGCAGTGGCTGCGTGCCGTGGATTTGGCCGACGGCCGTGAGCTGTGGCGGTCGGACACGACCCTGTCGGTGCCGCCCGGCGACGGCTCAGACCGGGCCGGCGGCTGCCGAGTCGTCGTCGGCACGACCGGCGAGGGCCGGTTCATGACCGTCGACTCCTGCGCGGGACCGGCGGTGGTGGAGTTCCGCGACGCCGTGACCGGCGAGGTGGGCCTCCGCTGGCGGCCGCCCGGTGCCGGCGACCGACTGGTGGCGACCCCCGTGGGCTGCGGAAACGGCCGGACCGGGTGCACCGGCCTGCGGACGGCCGCGCCGGGCGACGACGCGGGCCGGGGCTGGCTGCTCGGTGCCGGTGAGCCGGTCGCCGCGCCGGCCCTGGACCGGCCGGACGCCGAACTCGTCGGCGGGACGGCCGTGGCGGTGGTCGACGGGGTGCCGGTCGGCCGCTCGGCGCGTACGGGCGCGGAGCTGTGGCGCCGTCCCGACCTGCCGGGGGCGCGGCTGCTCGCCGTCCAGCCCGACCGGGTGCACCTGTTGACGGAGACGAACGACCTGGTGACGCTGGACCCGGCCACGGGCGCGCAGCGGTCCTTCTTCGCGCTCAACGCGGGCTCCGACGGGATCGGCTGGGCGCCCGGCGCGGCGTACGCGGCGGGCGGGTTCGTGGCCGTCGAGCGCCTGCGCAAGCCGGTCGACCCGACCGGCGACGACCAGCGCTACTACCTGACCTCGGAGCCGGTGATCCTGGCCGCGACCTGAAACGCCGACTCGTCGAGATGCTCGCAAATCGGACATAAGTTACTTATAGTCCCACTGTGCGTCTCCTGGCAGCCCTGTTGGGCGCGATCCTGATCCTCGTCACCGCGTCGCCGGCCGACGCCGCGCCGTCCCACCGGACGCTCCGGCCCGCCCCGACCGAGGGCCTTGCCGGGGCCGGCGCGGGGCTCACCGGCGGCACCCGGACCGGCTGACGGGACCGGGGCCGGAGCACGCCGACCGACCCGACGGATCGTCCGTCGGGTCCGGCAGCCGGCGACGGTCGGTTGAGGCGGCCGGTCCGGTCCGCGAGGGGATGGCGGACCGGACCGGCACCCGACCTCAGGCCAGGGCGGCCTCGGCGGCGGCGAGGAAGGCGTCGTTCTCGGCCGGGGTGCCGATGGTGACCCGGACCCCGTCGCCGGGGAACGGCCGGACGATCACACCCCGGGCCTCGCACGCCTTGCCGAACTCCACCGCCCGGTCGCCCAGCGGCAGCCAGACGAAGTTGGCCTGGCTGGTCGGCACGTCGGGGACGAGCTTGCGCAGCGCCTCGGTCACCCGGTCGCGCTCGGCGACGACGAGGGCGCACCGCCGCTCGACCTCGTCGGCCTGGGCGAGCGCGGCGAGCGCGCCCGCCTGCGCCGCCATGCTGGTGGAGAACGGCGTGACGACCTTGCGTACGGCCGCCGCCACCGCCGGCTGGGCGACCAGGAAGCCGATCCGCAGGCCGGCCAGGCCCCAGGCCTTGGAGAGCGTGCGCAGCACGACCACGTTCGGCCGGTCGAGGTAGGTGAGGCCGTCCGGCACCTCGGGGTCGGTCACGAACTCCCGGTAGGCCTCGTCGATCACCACGAGCACGTCCTCGCCGACCGCGTCGAGGAACCGGTCCAGCTCGGCCCGGCGTACGGAGGTGCCGGTGGGGTTGTTCGGGTTGCAGACCAGGATCATCCGGGTCCGGTCGGTCACCGCCGCGGCCATCGCCGCCAGGTCGTGCCCGTGCCCGGCGTCGTTGGGCACCCGCACGCTGGTCGCGCCGCTGGTCGCCGCGATGATCGGGTACGCCTCGAAGGAGCGCCACGAGTAGAGCAGCTCGTCGCCGGGCAGGCAGGTGGCCCGGACGAGGTGCTCGGCCAGCGCGACGGAGCCGCAGCCCGTGGCGATCCGGTCGGCGTCCACGCCGTACCGCTCGGCCAGCGCCTCGCGCAGCGCGACCACGCCCATGTCCGGGTAGCGGTGCACCCCGGCGACGGCCTCGGCGACGGCCTCCACCACGCCGGGCAGCGGGCCGTACGGGACCTCGTTGCTGGCGAGCTTGATCGCCTCGGGGAGCCCGAGCTCGCGGGCCAGGTCGGCCGGGCTGCGGCCGGGCACGTAGTTGGGCAGCGCGTCGAGGTCGGCGCGGGTCAGCCGCAGCGCCGGCTGGTGGCGTCCGGTGTCGGTCATGGGGTGTCTCCCGAGGGGTCGGTGCGGTCGTCCGGGGTGGTCCGCCGGGTGCGGGGAAGCTGGACCACCACGGTCTGCGCCCGCTTGTCGTGCAGGGCCTGACGCAGCGGGTGGTCGAAGAGCGGGGAGAGCGCGTCGACGAGTTGGAGCAGCAGGCCGAGGCCGCAGCAGTACCAGAGCAGGGTGGGCAGGCCGAGGGTGTTCCACCGGCGCAGCGCGCGGCCGAAGCCGAGGGGCTCGTCGGCGCTCGTCGGCAGCACCTTGACGCCCACCAGCCGCTTGCCGAAGGTCTGCCCGCCCGAGGCCATCGTCGGCACCTCGTACGCGAGCCACAGCGCCGTGGCGATCAGCAGGATGACGACCTGGAGGCCGCCGGCCTGCTCGCTGGGCTGCGGCAGCCCCTCGGTGGAGGTGTCGCCGGCCATCGCCCGCCGGAACACCTCCCGCCAGTACGGGGTGACCTCCTCGATGAGCCGCCACACGAACCAGCCGTTGACGACGGCGTTCAGCGCGAAGACGACGGCGAAGTCGATCAGTCGGGCGACGAGCCGGGCGCCGAAGCCGGCCAGCGGCAGCCCGTGCGGGCGGGGCTCCGGCGGCCGGCCGGCCCAGCCCCCGGCGGGCCAGCCGGGCGGCGGGCCCTGCGGGCGGCCGGGGGCCCCCGACGGCTGCCCGGGGTGGGGCTGGCCGGGCTGCGGCCACCCGGGGTGGGGTTGCCCGGGGTGGGGTTGCCCGGCCGTCGGCGTGGCCGGCGCGGGGGCCGCGGGCGGGGTGGGCGTGGGCGGGGTGGGCGCGGGCGGCGGCTCGGCCGGCGGCGGCCCCTCGGGCGGGGTGGCGTCGACGGGGATCGGCGCGCCGATCCAGCCCTCGCCGTCCCAGTAACGCCGGGTGTCCGGATCGGCCGGGTCGACGTACCAGCCCGGGTCGACGCTCACGGCCTGGCCTCGCTGCGCTCGCTCACGCAGACACCTTAACGACGACGGTGCCGGCGAACTTGTCGTGGAGGCACTGCTGCCAGGGCTTGTCCCACAGTTGCCAGAGCCCGTCGAGGTAGCTGAGGCCGGGCAGGAGGCCGGCCGCGAGGTACTGCACGGCGTACCGCCTGCCGGCCATCCGCCGGTCCAGCGTGCGCTCCGGGTCGAGCGGCACCACCCGCAGCTTCATCACCTTCTTGCCGAAGGTCTGCCCGGTGCGCTTCATGTATTCCACGTGGTAGAGCCAGTAGAGCCCGAGCAGCACCACCATCAGGCCCAGTTCGAGCAGCAGGATCGGCAGGAGGAAGTCCGTCAGGAGCGAGCCGGGGTCGGGCTCGACCAGCGTGCCGTCCGGGTTGGTCCGGGTCAGGTCGTCCATCATGTTCCAGAAGAAGAGCATGAACGCCGGCAGGAAGAGGACCATCGCCACCAGCATGCTCAGTGCCCCGTCGATCAGCGCGGCCAGCAGCCGGTCGCCGAACCCGGCGAGCGGCTGACCCCCGGGCGCGCGCGTCGGAACGGCCGGCCGGGGCGGCCCGGCCCAGCCCGGTGGCGGCGGAACCCAGCCCGGCGGCGGGTGCCCGGGCGGGGCGTACTGCGGCGGCGCCGCGTACCCCTGGCTGGTCGGAGCGGAGGGCGGCGCGAAGCCGCCGGCGGCGGGCGGGTGCCCACCGGCCGGCGGCGTCGGGTACGACGGAGGTTGCGTCACGCTCGACAGTGTTACAGGTTGCCGCGCTTCTCCTGCTCACGCTCGATGGCCTCGAAGAGCGCCTTGAAGTTGCCCTTGCCGAAGCCGAGCGAGCCGTGCCGCTCGATCAGCTCGAAGAAGACGGTCGGGCGGTCCTGCACCGGCTTGGTGAAGATCTGGAGCAGGTAGCCGTCCTCGTCCCGGTCAACCAGGATCTTGCGGGCCTTCAGCTCCTCGATCGGCACCCGCACCTGACCGATCCGGGCGCGCAGCTCCGGGTCGTCGTAGTACGAGTCCGGGGTGTCCAGGAACTCGACGCCGGCGGCGCGCATCGCGTCGACGCTGGCCAGGATGTCGTTGGTGGCCACGGCGATGTGCTGGGCGCCCGGGCCCTGGTAGAACTCCAGGTACTCGTCGATCTGCGACTTCTTGCGCGCGACGGCCGGCTCGTTGAGCGGGAACTTCACCTTGCGGGTGCCGTTGGCGACGACCTTGCTCATCAGCGCCGAGTAGTCGGTGGCGATGTCGTCGCCGATGAACTCGGCCATGTTCGAGAAGCCCATGACGCGCTTGTAGAACTCGACCCACTCGTCCATCCGGCCCAGCTCCACGTTGCCGACCACGTGGTCGACGGCCTGGAAGAAGCGCTTCGGCTGGAGGCCGGCGTCGATCATCGGCTGCCGGTCCACGATCGGCCCGCGCGCCACGAAGCCGGGCAGGAACGGGCCGGTGTAGCGGGAGCGGTCGACGAGGGTGTGCGCCGTGTCGCCGTACGCGGCGATGGCCGCCATCCGTACGGTGCCGTGCTCGTCGCTGACGTCGTGCGGCTCGGTCAGGCCGGTCGCGCCCTGCGCGACGGCGTGCGCGTACGCGGCGTCGACGTCCGGGACCTCCAGCGCGATGTCGGAGACGCCGTCGCTGTGCCTGGTCACGTGCTCGGCGCCCGGGGCGTCCGGGCGGACCGCGCCGGTGAGCACGAAGCGGGCCGACCCGCTGGTCAGCACGTACTGGGCGTGGTCGCGGTAGCCCTGCTCCGGCCCCCGGTACGCCACGCAGGTCATGCCGAACGCGGTGGAGTAGTAGTGCGCCGCCTGCTTGGCGTTGCCCACCAGGAAGTGCACGTGGTCGAGGCCCTTGACGGGGAACGGGTCGCGGCTGATGTCGTGGTCGACGGCACCGACGAGCGCGTCGACGTCGACTTCGTCGTTCGCCTGGGGTCGGTCGATCGCCTGGGTCATCGCGGTCTCCCTCAAGTACCGGTCGGCCTCGTGGCCGCCGCCGTGGTCGTGTGCGGGACTTCTGTGGCGAGGATCGCGGTGACCCGGCGCACTGGGCAACTGTCGGCGTCTGGGCTGGTCAGGTTGCGCATTCAGTAGGGTGTTCAGCCATGAATGCTGGTCAGGCTGTACAGCTCGACGTCCTCGACGCGCGGCTGATCGAGTTGCTCGCCGAGGAGCCGCGGATCGGGGTGCTGGAGTGCTCCCGGCGCCTGGGGGTCGCCCGCGGCACCGTGCAGGCCCGGCTCGACAAGCTGGTGGAGCGGGGCGTCGTCGGCGGGTTCGGCCCCGAGATCTCCCCGGCGGCGATCGGGTTCGGGGTGACCAGCTTCGTCACGCTGGAGATCAGCCAGCGGCACGGGCACGACCGGGTCGCCGCTCACCTGGGCGCCATCCCCGAGGTGCTGGAGGCGCACACCATCACCGGCTCCAGCGACCTGCTCTGCCGGATCGTGGCCCGCTCGAACACCGACCTCCAGCGGGTGATCGACCAGATCGTCTCGTACGAGGGCATCCGCCGGGCCTCGACGATCATCGCCCTCGCCGAGCAGATCCCGTACCGCACCCTGCCGCTCGTGCGGTCCGCCGCCCGCGGGTAGCGGAGCGCCCCGTCACGGGACCGGGCCCCTTCCCCGCCGATGCCCGCGCGGAGAAAGGGCGGCGACACGGCGGCGCGGGACCGCGGGAGCGTGGTGCTCGTCGCTACCGTGTCCGTGTGGCGAAGGCGGGCGGCCTCGGATGGCGTGGCGGGCTGCTGCTCGCGCTCGTCGTGGTCGTCGTCCTCGCCGCGACCGGGGTGTGGAACCCGTTCCCCGGCCTGTGGGACTGGGTCGACCGCAGCGAGCCGATCTCCGAGCCGGACGTGGTCTGGCAGCAGCGGGTCGGCGGCACCCCGCGCAGCGTCACCATCGCCGGCGACACCGTCGTGGTCGAGCAGCGCACCCGGGTGGAGGCGCGCAGCCTGGCCACCGGCACCCAGCTGTGGGAGCGCAAGGCCGACTGGTCCGCCGTTTCCGGGGGCGACCGGGACGCGGTCGTCGTCGTGGGCAAGCTCCTGGTCAAGGGTTACGAGGTGCTCGACCCGACCACGGGCGCCACGCGGCGGCGCGACGGCGACGCGGTGGCCGTGTGGACCTACCGCAACCTGCTGCTCGACGCCCGCTGCGTCGACGCCACCGACTGCACGATCAGCGCGTGGGAGCCGCGCGGCACCGCACCGCTCTGGACGGCCTTCGTGCCGGGGGTGCGCAGCGGGCTGCTCGGCGACAACCCGGGGCTGCTCGGCACCCGCCGGCTCGACGCCGTCCGGATCGACGAGGAGGTGGCGGGGCCGGAGGCCGTGCCGCCGCTGCTCGGGTTTCCCATCGACGGCCGGGTGCACGTGCTCGACACCGCCACGGGGCGCGTGCTGCAGAACGTCGAGCCGGGCCGGGACGAGCGGCTGTCGGTGGTCGGCGGCCGGCTGCTGCGGATCACCGCCCGGTCCCAGGATGGCACCTGCTACTTCGCCATCTCCGGCCGTGACCCGGCGACCGGCCAGGAGACCTGGCAGCGGGCGGGGATCAACCTGCGTACCGCCGACAACGCCGGCTGCGTGCAGCGGGAGGATCCGCAGGGCGCGCGGAACGTGCTGATCGGCGTCGCCCCGGACGCCCGCGAGGCGGTCCTCGACGGGTACGACGGGCGGCTGCTGCTCACCACCGCCGCCGGAGAACGGCTGCTCGCCGTCGACGACCGCTACGCCCTGGTCCGCGTGGCCGACAAGCGGGCGGTGGTCAGCCACGAGCTGGGCGCCGGGCGGGTGCGGTGGAGCCGTCCCGCCGGGGCGAAGGCGGGCGCCGCGCTCACCCCGTACGCGGCCGTGCTCGCCGACGAGAAGCCGTCCCGGCTGGTGGCGCTCGACCCGCGCACCGGCGCGGAGCTGGCGAGCCTGCGGACGGCGGCGAACGCCCTCGCGGTGGGTCCGAGAGGCATGATCATCGGCGAGGGGCGGGAGATCGGGTACGTCCGCTTCGGCGGCGCGGCCGTGGGCCCGGCGCCCCCGGGCGACGGCGGCGTCCCCGGTCCCGCCGGCACGGGCGGGGTGCCCGGGCCGCAGGACAGCTGCGGCCCGAAGCGGGAACTCTGCCCCGGGTGAGAGCGTCGTCCCAGGACCCACCCGGCGGGTGACACTGATCGACCCTTCTGCCCTAGGCTTTCCGCTCATGAGCAGTGCCGCCGCGTTCTCGTACGCTCCCTTGCTGCCGACCGGTCCCGACCAGACGGAATACCGCCTGGTCACCGACGAGGGCGTCGACGTCGTCAACGGTCCGGGGGGTCGCCGGTTCCTCACCGTGGAGCCGACGGCGCTCACCGCCCTGACCGCCGAGGCGATGCACGACATCGCGCACTTCCTGCGCCCCGCGCACCTGGCCCAGCTGCGGTCGATCATCGACGACCCGGCGGCCTCGCCGAACGATCGCTTCGTCGCGCTCGACCTGCTGCGCAACGCCAACATCGCCGCCGGCGGCGTCCTGCCCATGTGTCAGGACACGGGCACCGCCATCGTGATGGGCAAGCGCGGCCGGCACGTGCTCACCGACGGCAGCGACGCCGAGGCGGTCTCCCGCGGCGTCTACCAGGCCTACACCCGGCTCAACCTGCGCTACTCGCAGCTCGCCCCGCTGACGATGTGGGAGGAGCGCAACACCGGCAGCAACCTGCCGGCGCAGGTCGAGCTCTACGCGGAGGACCCGGACGGCCACCCCGACGCCTACAAGTTCCTCTTCATGGCCAAGGGCGGCGGCTCGGCCAACAAGTCCTACCTCTACCAGGAGACCAAGGCCCTGCTGAACCCGACGCGGATGATGCAGTTCCTGGAGGAGAAGCTGCGGCTGATCGGCACCTCGGCCTGCCCGCCCTACCACCTGGCCATCGTCATCGGCGGCACCTCCGCCGAGTACGCCCTGAAGACCGCCAAGTACGCCAGCGCCAAATACCTGGACGCGCTGCCCACCTCCGGTTCGATGACCGCGCACGGCTTCCGCGACCTGGAGCTGGAGGCGCAGGTGCTGGAGCTGACCCGCAACTTCGGCATCGGCGCGCAGTTCGGCGGGCGCTACTTCTGCCACGACGTGCGGGTGGTCCGGCTGCCCCGGCACGGCGCCTCCTGCCCGGTGGCGATCGCCGTCTCGTGCTCGGCCGACCGGCAGGCCGTCGCCAAGATCACCCCGTCGGGCGTGTGGCTGGAGCGGCTCGAGACCGACCCGGCGCGCTTCCTGCCGGACGTCACCGACGAGACGCTGGACGCCGAGACGGTCGTCAAGGTCGACCTCAACCGGCCCATGGACGAGATCCGCGCCGAGCTGTCGAAGTACCCGGTGAAGACCCGGCTGTCGCTGACCGGCCCGCTCGTGGTGGCCCGCGACATCGCCCACGCCAAGATCGCCGAGCGGCTGGACGCCGGCGAGCCGATGCCGCAGTATCTGCGCGACCACGCCGTCTACTACGCCGGCCCCGCGAAGACCCCAGAGGGCTACGCGTCCGGCTCGTTCGGCCCGACGACCGCCGGCCGGATGGACGCCTACGTGGAGAAGTTCCAGGCCGCCGGCGGCTCGCAGGTCATGCTCGCCAAGGGCAACCGGTCCGCCCAGGTCACCCGCTCCTGCCAGCAGCACGGCGGCTTCTACCTCGGCTCGATCGGCGGCCCGGCCGCCCGGCTCGCGCAGGACTGCATCAAGCACGTCGAGGTCCTGGAATACCCGGAGCTGGGCATGGAGGCCGTCTGGAAGATCGAGGTGGAGGACTTCCCGGCCTTCATCGTGGTCGACGACAAGGGCAACGACTTCTTCGCCGAGGTCACCAAGCCGGTGCTGACCGTCGGCCGCCGCTGATCGGACCACGCGATCATCTGCAGGCCGCCGCGCGGCGCGGCAGGATGGTAGGCGTGACGACTCCTGAGGCGACGGGCTACCGGATCGAACGCGACTCGATGGGCGAGGTGGAGGTGCCCGCCGAGGCGCTGTGGCGCGCCCAGACGCAGCGCGCGGTGCAGAACTTCCCGATCTCGGGCCGGGGGATCGAGCCGGCCCAGATCCGGGCGCTGGCCCAGATCAAGGGGGCGGCGGCCGAGGTCAACGGCGAGCTGGGCGTGATCGACGCGAACGTGGCCGCGGCCATCGCCGCCGCGGCGGCGCACGTGGCGGACGGCGGCTACGACGACCAGTTCCCGATCGACGTGTTCCAGACCGGCTCCGGCACGTCGTCGAACATGAACACCAACGAGGTCATCGCCACCCTGGCCAGCCGCGAGCTGGGCCGGGACGTGCACCCGAACGACGACGTGAACGCCTCGCAGTCCAGCAACGACGTCTTCCCGTCGTCGATCCACCTGGCGGCCACGGAGGCCGTGGCGCGGGACCTGCTGCCCGCGCTGGCCCACCTGGCGGAGGCGCTGGAGGGCAAGGCGGCGGAGTTCGAGACGGTGGTCAAGGCCGGGCGTACGCACCTGATGGACGCCACCCCGGTGACCCTCGGGCAGGAGTTCGGCGGGTACGCCGCCCAGGTCCGCTACGGCATCGAGCGGCTGGAGGGCGCGCTGCCCCGGCTCGCCGAGCTGCCGCTGGGCGGCACGGCCGTGGGCACGGGCATCAACACCCCGCTCGGTTTCGCCGCGAAGGTCATCGAGAAGCTGCGGGGCTCGACCGGGCTGCCGCTGACCGAGGCGCGCAACCACTTCGAGGCGCAGGGGGCCCGGGACGCCCTGGTCGAGACCTCGGGGCAGCTACGCACCGTCGCCGTCGGCCTCTACAAGATCGCCAACGACATCCGTTGGATGGGCTCGGGCCCGCGCGCGGGCCTGCGTGAGCTGCGCATTCCGGATCTCCAGCCCGGCTCGTCGATCATGCCGGGCAAGGTCAACCCGGTGGTCGCCGAGGCGATGCGGCAGGTGTGCGCCCAGGTGATCGGCAACGACGCCGCCGTCGGCTTCGCCGGCTCGCAGGGCGACTTCGAGCTGAACGTCATGTTGCCCGTGATGGGCCGCAACCTGCTGGAGTCGATCCGGCTGCTCGCCGCGTCGAGCCGGCTCTTCGCCGACCGCCTCGTGGTCGGCCTGGTCGCGGACGCCGAGGTCTGCCTGGCGTACGCGGAGGGCTCGCCGTCGATCGTCACCCCCCTCAACCGCCACCTGGGATACGACGAGGCCGCCTCGATCGCGAAGGAGGCGCTGGCCAGGCAGGTCTCGATCCGCGAGGTGGTCATCTCCCGGGGGCACGTCGACTCGGGCAAGCTGACCGAGACCCAGCTCGACGAGGCGCTCGACCTGCTCCGGATGACCCACCCCTGAGTCGTCCCGCCCCGCCTCGCCCGGGCCGTCCGGCCTTGGTCCGGGTCGATGCTCCCCTCGCCCGCAAGGAAGCGAGGGGAGGTGCTGTCGATCCTGCCTGCACCGGTCCGGCCCTGTCGTGCGTCCGGAGAGGGCCGTGAGCAGGGCGATCACGACGGCGTCCGGCGGGATCGTCGAGGAGTCCGACGCCACGCCGGTCGACGTGGTCCCGGACCGCCCCGGCCGCGAGCGCGTGGTGTGGCTGTGCACCCTGCGCCCGGACGTCTCGCCGCACGCCGTCAACCGCGCGAGGCGGACCTGCGGGCGCGGTAGGCGGTGACGGCGGCACGGTTGCCGCAGCCGGCGTCGCAGAACCGGCGGGAGCGGTTCTTCGACAGGTCGACGAGCACGTTCTCGCAGTCCGGGTGGTCGCAGATCCGCAGCCGGCGCAGCTCGCCGGCGCGTACGAGGTCCGCCAGCGCCATCGCGGCCTCGACGGCCATCCGGGTGGCCAGCGGCGCGTCGCGCGGCACGGCGTGGAAGTGGTACGGCTCGTCGTCGTGGGTGATGAGCTGGGGCAGCGCGTCGTTCTCGCGCAGCAGCCCGTTGACGATGGCGACGATCCCCTCGGTGTCGGCGTACCAGACGCGGCGCAGCCTGGGTCGGAGGTCGCGTACGGCCCGCAGTTCGTCCTCGCTGCGCTCGTGCCGCCCGCTGTAGGCGTGGGCGACGAAGAACGCGTCCAGGGCGGCGACGTCGGGCAGGCCCTCACCGGCGCGACCGTCGGTGTTGACCAGCGCGGCCACGGTGGTCAAGGCGCATTCCGTGTCATGGGTGAAGAGCAACTTGACTCCTGTCGTGGTGCCCGCCTAGCGTCATCAGCATAGTGGCTTTTTGCTTATGACAGTGGGAGTGGATCGATGCGTCAACCACCCGCCGCCGGGCTCGGTCTCGGCCTCGCCCTGCTCTCCGCCGTCACCTTCGCCACGTCCGGCACGTTCGCCCGGTCCCTCATCGACGCCGGCTGGTCGGCCGAATCCGCCGTGGCCGTCCGGGTCGGCGTCGCCGCGCTGGTCGTGGCGGTCCCGGCCGTGCTGTCGCTACGCGGCAGGTGGGACGTGCTGCGCCGCAACCTCGCCGCGATCGGCGTGTTCGGGCTGCTCGGGGTCGCCACGGCCCAGGTCTGCTTCTTCAACGCTGTCCGCTACCTGCCGGTCGGCGTCGCGCTGCTGCTGGAGTACCTCGGCATCGTCCTGGTGGTGGGCTGGATGTGGCTGGTCCACGGGCAGCGTCCCCGCCGGCTGACCGTCGCCGGCTCGGTGGCCGCCCTCGCCGGCCTGTTCTTCGTCCTGGACCTGACCGGTGCCGGCCGGCTCGACGCGGTGGGCGTGCTCTGGGGGCTCGGGGCGGCGGTCGGCCTCGCCGGCTACTTCGTGCTCGCGGGACGGGTCGACGAGGAACTGCCCTCGGTGGCCATGGCCAGCGGCGGCATGGCCGTCGGGGCCGCCGTCCTGCTGCTGCTCGGGGCGGTCGGTGCGCTGCCGCTGCGGGTGGCCTTCGGCGAGGTCACCTTCGCCGGGCAGCGCACCAGCTGGTTGGTGCCGGTGGTCGGGCTGTCGCTGATCGCCGCCGTCGTCGCGTACCTCGCCGGGATCGCCGGAACCCGGATCCTCGGCGCCCGGCTGTCGTCGTTCGTCGGGCTGACCGAGGTGATGTTCGCCGTCCTCATCGCCTGGCTGGTGCTGGGCGAACTGCCCACCGTGGTGCAACTGCTCGGCGGCGCCCTGATCGTCGCCGGCGTCGCCCTGGTGCGCGTCGACGAGCTGCGCGCTCCCCGTGCCGACGACCCGCAGCCGCAGGTGGCCGAGCCCGCCCTGCCGTGACCCGAACGGGTCGCCCGGCGGCGCCCGCACACCGGCGTCGACGCCAGCAACCCGGACATCGCGCCGAACTTCAACTGGGCGCTGTCCCGCAACTTCGCTCCCGACATCGTCGACGGCGAGTGCGAGGTGGCGAGCTGCCTCGACCCGGTCGGCACCGACGACGGCGGGCACGGCACCCACGTGGCCGGCACGATCGGCGCCGCGCGCGCTGGGCAACAACCACGAGGATCCGGGCGCCCCGCGCACCGACGTGTCGAGCCCGGACTACGGCGACACCGCGCCCTACCCGCGCGAGATCGACAACGACAGCTGCTGGGACCTGCCCACCGAGGGCCCCAACGTGATCAGCGTGTCGGCGGTCGGGCCGTCGGGCAAGAAGTCGGACTTCTCGAACTACGGCACCGAGCAGACCGCCGTGGCGGCGCCCGGCGGCTGGTTCCGTGACGGCTTCGGCACGGACACCTACCGCACCGACGCCAACATGATCCTCTCGACGTACCCGAAGAAGGTGCTCCAGGAGGAGGGCTCGGTCGACGCCGACGGCAACATCGTCGCCGGGTTCGAGGAGACGGTCTTCAAGGCGTGCAAGGCCAACGGTGAGTGCGGGTACTGCACCTATCTGCAGGGCACCTCGATGGCGGCCCCGCACGCCTCCGGCGTCGCCGCGCTGATCGTCAGCAGCACCTCTACCGCACGGCCGCCGAGCGCGCCTGCCCGGAGCCGCGCCTGCAGTCGTACACCAACGAGGGCCGGGACGCCGAGTTCGACGCCTACCGCGCCGGAGGGCTGGACTTCAACGGCTTCTACGGTTACGGCATCGTCGACGCGTACGCGGCGGTGAAGACCCCGCTCAAGCCCAACGCCCGCCCGTAACGACGCACCACCGGAGGGGCCCGGCCGACTTCGGCCGGGCCCCTCGCGCGTCAGGCGGCGGGCGGTCGATCCGGTGCCCGGCGCAGGCGCCCCGGTCACGGGCGCCAGCCCCGGGCACCGAGTGCGGCGCGAGCCTCGCGCAGGACACCCGGGAAGTCGTGGCGCAGCCGCCTGCCGGTGACCGGCAGTACGAGCCAGCCGGCGCCGACCAGCCGGGCGATCCGGTCGAGGTGCCCGCCGCCGGCCTCGGCGTGCCGCCCGTCCTGGACGACGGCCACGCGGTACGCCGACCACGCCAGGTCGGCGTGCACGACCAGCCCGGCGGCGACCCGGACCGGGTGCCGGACGGCGGGGCGCGGCAGCCCGGCCAGCACCAGCCGGACCCGCAGTTCGGACTCGGCCGGCGACCGGGCGCCCGGATCCGCCAGGCCGAACACCCAGCGGGCCCGGCGGCCGCCGGGCCGGTCGGCGTTGCGGGCGGCGACGTCGGCGAGGGCGGCACGGCTGGTCAGCCCCTGCCGTAGCAACGAGTCGACGATGCCGACGGCGCGCAGCGGCTCCAACCAGACCGCCGTCTCCCACGCCGCAGACGTCGGATCGGTGCTGACCGGCACGCCGGCGGTGCGCAGATCCGCCACCCGCAGGCCGGTTGGAACCGGCCGGACCGCGCTGCCCGGGCCGTCGGCCGGCGTGCGCAGCGCCGTGCGCAGGCCGCCAGCCGGCGGTACGGCCGTGACGTCCCCGCCGTCAGCGGATGCGGAGGCCGTCGTTTCCCTGCCCTCGGCCGGCGTGCGGTGTGTCGGGTGCGGACCGCCACCCGCCCCTGCGGGCTGCCGGTGCGGACCCGTGGAGTGCACGCGCAGGCCCCGTTGCGGGCCGAGCCGCATCGCCCTCGGGACGAGGACGTGCACGTCGTCGACGAACGAGGCGGCGTGCCCGACACCGTGCAGGTAGGCCGCCGAGGGGCCGGCGACGACCGCCTCGGGCGGCAACCGCAGGGCCGCGGCGCGGCAGGCCAGGGCGTGGTCCCGGTCCAGCCGGGCGTCGGCGTAGACGTCGTGACGCAGACGCAGCCAGGCGGAGCCGCGCAGTTGGTGCTCGGTGACCAGGCCCTGTCGGATCGCGTCCGAGCCGCGGAAGACCTGCCAGGCCAGGACACCTGGACGGTGCGGTGGAGGTGGCATGCGGCCAGCGTGCCCGCCGCCGGAGGCCGCCCGACACCCCTGTGGACGACCCGGGCCGCACCGGGAACCTTCGCCTGTGGACAACCGACACGACAGCCGCCGGATGTGTTAGAGGATCGCCGCTCGGGAGGCGGAGGACGTCCCGCGCGGGCGAGCGAGGTGAAGGACCGGGCGGCTCAGGAGAGGGCGGCGGCGATGGCGGTGGCGGCGGCGATGACCTGCGCGCCGACCACCTCGGCGTCCAGCGGCGCGAGCGCCACCACCCCGACGCTCGCCTCCAGGCCGGGCACGCCGAGCACCGGGGCGGCCACCCCGTACGCCCCGGACTGGAGCTCCCCGGCGGTGCTCACCGGGCCGGCGGCGCCCGCCCGGCCGGCAAGGATGGCCCGCCCGGCCGCCCCGCGCTCCAGCGGGTGCCGCGCCCCCGTCCGGTACGCGACGTGGAACGACGTCCAGCTCGGCTCCACGACGGCGAGCGCGACCCCCTCGCCCCCCTCGACCACGGTGAGGTGGGCGGTCGCGCCGGCCTGCTCGGCGAGCCGGCGCAGCGCGGGCAGCGCCCCCTCCGCGAGCAGCGGCTGGGCCCGCCGGGCCAGGTGCAGCACCCCCGCGCCGAGGCGGAGCCGGCCGCCGCCGTCGCGGCGCAGCATCCCGTGCGCGGTCAGCGCGCCCACCAGCCGGTAGACCGCCGCCCGGCCGATGCCCAGCCGGTTCGCCGCCTCGGTGACGGTGAGCCCGCCCGGCGCGTCGGCGACCAGGTGCAGCAGCCGCAGCCCCCGGTCCAGCGTCTGCGCCGTCTCCCCGCCCCGCGCCGTCGTGTCCACGACCAGCAGCGTACGACCCGGCTCCGGACAACCCCGGAACGCGTGGGACGGCTACCCTTGTACGGTGACGCTACGCCTGTATGACACCGCCACCCGATCGGTGCGGGACTTCGTCCCGCGGGAAGCCGGCAAGGTGGGGGTCTACCTGTGTGGTCTCACCCTCCAGGCCCCGCCGCACATCGGTCATCTTCGCTCCGGCGTCAACTACGACGTGCTGCGCCGCTGGCTGCTCGCCGCCGGCTACGAGGTCACCTTCATCCGCAACCTGACCGACATCGACGACAAGATCCTGGTCAAGGCCGTGGAGCGGGGGCGGCCGTTCTGGTCGATCGCGTACGCCAACGAGCTGGTCCTGGCCGAGTCCTACCGGGCGCTCAACGTGCTGCCGCCGACGTACGAGCCGCGGGCCACCGGGCACATCCCGGAGATGCACGAGCTGATCGCCAAGCTCATCGCCGACGGGCACGCCTACCCGGCCACCGACGGCTCCGGCGACGTCTACTTCGACGTCTGCTCGTGGCCGGCCTACGGGTCGCTGTCCAACCAGTCGGTGGACGCGATGCAGTCCGCCGGTGACGCGCCCGACCGGGGCAAGCGGGACCCGCGCGACTTCGCGCTCTGGAAGGGCGCCAAGCCCGACGAGCCGGCGGACGCCTACTGGCCGTCGCCGTGGGGGAGGGGCCGGCCGGGCTGGCACATCGAGTGCTCCGCGATGTGCTGGCGCTACCTCGGCGCCGAGTTCGACATCCACGGCGGCGGGTTGGACCTCACCTTCCCGCACCACGAGAACGAGATCGCCCAGTCGCAGGCGGCCGGGCTGCCGTTCGCCCGCTACTGGGTGCACCACGGGCTGCTCAGCATCGGCGGCGCCAAGATGGGCAAGTCGCTGGGCAACGCCCTCGACCTGACGTACGTCGACTCGCTCGGGGTGCGGCCGGTGGAGCTGCGCTACTACTACGCCGCCGCACACTACCGCTCGCGCATCGACTACTCGGAGGAGGCGCTGCGCGAGGCCGCCGTGGCGTACCGCCGGATCGAGGGCTTCGTGCAGCGGGCCGTCGAGCGCGTCGGCCCCGGCCACCTCGGCGAGCTGCCGGGCGCGTTCGCGGCGGCGATGGACGACGACCTGAACACCTCGGCCGCGCTCGCCGTCCTGCACGAGGTGGTCCGCGACGGCAACACCGCGCTGACCGGCGGCGACGATGTGACCGTCCGCACGGCGCTGGCCGCCGCCCGCGCCATGCTGGATATCCTCGGGGTCGACCCCCTCGACCCGGCGTGGACCGGTGGCGGCCGCGTGGACGACCTGCGCGGCGTGGTGGACTCCCTGATCGCGCTGGCCCTGGAGCAGCGCGCGCAGGCTCGCGGTCGCAAGGACTGGGCCGCCGCCGACGCCGTACGCGACCAGCTCAAGCAGGCCGGCGTGGTGGTCGAGGACACCCCCCAGGGCCCCCGTTGGACTATTGGAGAGCAGGACTGATGGCCGGCAACTCGCAGCGCCGTGGCCGGCGACTGGCGCCGAAGGCGGGAGCCCCGAAGGGCTCCGGCGGCAAGAACAAGGACGCCCTCGCCGGGCGGGGCAGGACCCTGCCCGCCGACGAGCGGCCCTGGCACAAGGCCTACTCGGGCACCGAGAAGCTGCCCCAGCGCACCGCCTGGAAGCAGGAGAAGGAGCGCCGGGCGGCGGCCGAGGAGGGGCGCGCGCCCAAGGTCGGCCAGCCGGGCAGCAAGGACACCACCTGGGGCAAGGGTGGCGGCCGGGGCGTGCCGGGAGGCGGGCGCGGGGCCGCCGGCCGGGGTGCTCGACCCGCCGGTCGGGGCGGCCCCCGGGTCGCGCCGGGCCGCAAGTCCAACCCGTCGAAGGACTCCCCGGAGCTGCTGGTCGGGCGTAACCCGGTGCTGGAGTCGCTGCGCGCCCAGGTGCCGGCGACCGCCCTCTACACGGCCCAGGGCATCGACATGGACGACCGGGTCAACGAGATCGTCCGCACCGCCGCCGACCGGGGCATCGCCATCCTGGAGATCAGCCGCGCCGAGCTGGACCGGATGACCGGCGGTGTGCTGCACCAGGGCGTCGGGCTCCAGGTGCCGCCGTTCGCGTACGAGCCCTTCGAGGATCTCGTCGCGGCGGCGCTGGAGCAGACCGCCCCGCTGCTGGTGGCGCTGGACGGGGTGACCGACCCGCGCAACCTCGGCGCGGTGATCCGGTCCGCCGCCGCCTTCGGCGCGCAGGGCGTCTTCGTACCGGAGCGGCGGGCCGCCGGGATCACCGCGACCGCCTGGCGCACCAGCGCCGGCGCGGCCGCCCGGGTGCCGGTCGCCCAGGTGACCAACCTGACCCGGTCGCTGAAGGCCTGCCAGGACGCCGGTTTCGTGGTGGTCGGCCTGGACGCCGACGGCGACACCGACCTCTACGACCTGGAGGCCGCGGTCGGCCCGCTGGTAGTCGTGGTCGGTTCCGAGGGCCGGGGGTTGTCCCGGCTGGTCGGCGAGACCTGCGACCTCACGGTGAGCATCCCGATGGTCTCCGAGGTCGAGTCGCTCAACGCCAGCGTGGCCGCCGCGGTGACCCTCGCCGAGGTGGCGCGCCGCCGGGCCGCCGACGGCTGACTCCGCAGACACGAAAAGGGGCGGTCCGCCGATGGCGGGCCGCCCCTTCGTCGTACGTCAGATGCGGTTGCCGGTGGCGGCGTTGAACACGTGGCTGCGGCCCTCGCGCGGCTTGACGAAGACGGTGTCGCCCATGTTCGGCATGGTGCGCCGGTCGGTGCGGACCACGAAGCGCTCGTTGTTGCCCTCGAGCGCGGCGTGGCCGTAGACGTTGGCGTCGGAGCCGAGGTCCTCGACCAGCTCGACGACGACGGGCATGCCGCCCTCGGTCGGGCTGACCAGGTCGCAGTCCTCGGGGCGGAAGCCGACGGTCACCTTGCCGTCGCCGCCGTCGGCGCGGGCGGCCTCGACCTGCTCCCGGGTCAGCGGGATGTGCATCTCGGCGAACGCGGCGCCCCGGTCGCTCAGCGGCACGGTCTTGATGTTCATGGCGGGGGAGCCCATGAAGCCCGCGACGAAGACGTTGGCCGGGGTGTCGTAGAGCGCCCGCGGGGTGTCCACCTGCTGGAGGACGCCGTCGAGCATGACCGCCACCCGGTGGCCCATGGTCATGGCCTCGACCTGGTCGTGGGTGACGTAGACGGTGGTGACGCCCAGCTTGGCCTGCAGCGACGCGATCTGGGTACGGGTCTGCACACGCAGCTTCGCGTCGAGGTTCGACAGCGGCTCGTCCATGAGGAAGACCTGCGGCTCGCGCACGATCGCCCGGCCCATCGCGACGCGCTGGCGCTGACCGCCGGAGAGCGCCTTCGGCTTACGGTTGAGGAACTCCTCCAGCTGGAGCAGCGCCGCCGCCTCCTTGACCCGCCGGTCGATCTCGGCCTTCGAGGTCTTGCGCAGCTTGAGCGCGAACGCCATGTTCTCGTACACCGTCATGTGCGGGTAGAGGGCGTAGTTCTGGAAGACCATCGCGATGTCGCGGGCCTTCGGCGGCAGGTGGGTGACGTCCCGGTCGTCGATGTGGATCGAACCCTGGTCGACGTCCTCCAGGCCGGCGAGCATCCGCAGGCTGGTGGACTTGCCGCAACCGGAGGGGCCGACCAGGACGAGGAACTCGCCGTCGCCGATCTCCAGGTCGAGCTGGTTGACGGCGGGGCGCTCGGTGCCCGGGTAGATCCGGGACGCCTTGGCGTAGGTGACCGTAGCCATGGTCAGGTGCTTCCTTTCACCGGCAGGAACGTGCCGGACGATCCGAGTGGAAGGAGCGGCCGGCACGTGCGTGCGCCGACCCACGGGCGACGCCCCGATGATCGAAGTGTCATCCGTGTCACTGCACGGTAAACGGCTTTCCGTAACCTGCCAAGACGGGGGGCATCGGGTGGGACGGATGGCATACGCATTCCGGGCACTCGGGCACGGGGAGACATCAATCGACCCCCGCCCTCCGGCCGCCGCGACGTTTCCGGTGCTCGCGGGCCCTGCCGAGGGGGAAATCCGGACGTCAGTCGCTATGCTGACGTCGACACCACGCGCCCCTGTAGCTCAGCTGGCCAGAGCACTCGCCTTGTAAGCGAGATGTCGCCGGTTCGATCCCGGCCGGGGGCTCCATTTCCGTCAGGCGTTCCGCGCTTCGGCGCGGTCGCGAGCCGGCCGGTCGACCGCAGCGCCGACAGCGCGCCCGTGCGGCTGACGCGTTCGCAGGTGCGCCACGGCAAGGACGAGCAGCACGGCCCCGCCGACCCGCGGCACGCCGTGCCTATGCTGGCCGTGTGAGCAGGGCCGCGGAGGAGTCGAACCGGGCCATGCTGCGCGCGCGGGACGCCATGGACCGCGCGTACGACGAGCCGCTGGACATCGCGGCGCTGGCCCGGATCGCGTACGTCTCCGAGGCCCACTTCATCCGCACCTTCCGGGCCACCTTCGGCGAGACCCCGCACCGCTACCTCCAGCGGCGGCGGGTGGAGCGGGCGATGTACCTGCTGCTGCACACGCGCCGGGACGTGACCGACATCTGCTACGCGGTCGGGTTCTCCAGCCTCGGCACGTTCAGCCGCACGTTCCGGCAGATCGTCGGCGAGCCGCCGTCGGAGTACCGCAGGCGCAGGGCCCCGCTCGCCGCGCCCGTTCCGGGCTGCTTCACCAAGGCCTGGACCCGGCCCAGCAGTTTTGGATAAGCAGCAGCTCAGGCCCGCCCCGTAGCGTCTCCGGCATGACGATGAACGCGATCACCCGCTCCCAGATCTACGTCCTCGACCAGGACGAGGCCCTCGACTTCTATGTCGGCAAGCTCGGCATGGAGGTCAACACCGACGCCGACCTCGGCTTCATGCGCTGGCTCACGGTCAACATCCCCGGCGACCCGGAGCGCGAGATCCTGCTGGAGAAGCCCGGTCCGCCGGCGCTGGACCCGGCGACCGCCGAGCAGGTCCGTGAGCTGCTCACCAAGGGGGCGCTGGGCGGCTTCCTCTTCATGACCACCGACGACGCGCAGAAGACGTACGAGGAGCTGGTCGCCAAGGGCGTCGAGATCACCGACGATCCGATGGAGCGCCCGTACGGGATCGACTTCGGCATCCGCGACCCGTTCGGCAACAAGATCCGCATCGGCCAGATGTTCCCTCGGGCCTGACCCGCGGCGGGGGCGACCCCTGGGGATCGGAGGGGGCGGGCGTCGCCGGCCGTGGCGGGGGCCGGCCACCTGGCCCGGCCGGCGGGATCGGCTACCCGGCCCGGCCGGCGGGGGCCGGCCACCCGGCCCGGCCGGCGGGATCGGCTACCTGGCCCGGCTGGCGGGGGCCGGCTACCCGGCCCGGCCGGTCGGCAGGCCGGCGAGCAGGGTGTCGACGAGGGCGTCGGCGTCGGCGGGTGGCAGCGGGCGGTGGGTGACCACGGCGCGCAGCCAGACCGGCCCGAGCAGCAGATCGGCCAGGAGCGTGTCGTCGACCGGCCCGGTCAGCTCGCCCCGCGCGCGGGCCCGCCCGGTCACCTCGGCGACGTGCGCGCAGTGCTGGCCGAGCAGCTCGTCGGCGAGCCGGGCCAGTTCCGCGTCCGCCCCGGTGTGGGCGAGCACGTCGGCGGCGAGCCGCCCCGGCCCGTCGGCGAAGAAGGCGGCCTTCGACCGGAGCAGGGCGGTCAGGTCGCCGCGCAGCGAGCCGGTGTCCGGCACCGGCAGGTCCCGGGCGATGGCGTGCCGGAACGTCGCCGCGACCAGGGCGGGCTTCGACGGCCACCAGCGGTAGAGGGTGGTCTTGTTGATCCCGGAGCGCCGGGCCACCCCCTCGACGGTCAGCGCGGCGTACCCCTCGGAGGCCAGCAGGTCCAGCACGGCCGCGTGGATCGCCGCCGCCCCGCGCGGGCCGCGTGCCGTGCTCACAGCCCCGTGCGGCGCAGCAGCCGCAGCGCCGTGGTCATCCGGCGGGTCCAGGCCGCGCTCCGCTCGCCCGGCCGGTGGTACGCGGGGGCCAGGTCCAGCCCGCGCTGCCGGGCGACGGTCTTGACCCGGGTGAACCGGAGCAGCCCGTCCGCGCCGTGCCGGCCGCCCAGCCCCGAGTCCTTCCAGCCGCCCATGGGGGCGTCGACGCTGCCCCAGACGGCGCTGTAGCCGTCGTTGACGTTGACGGACCCCGCGTCGATCCGGGCGGCGACCGCCTCGCCGCGCGCCCCGGAGCCGCTGAACACGCTGGCGTTCAGCCCGTACGCGGTGTCGTTGGCCAGGGCCACCGCCTCGTCGTCGGTGCGGAAGCGGTACACGGCGACGACCGGTCCGAAGGTCTCTTCGGCGTGCATCCGCATGCCGGGGGTGACGCCCGTGAGCACGGCCGGCTCGAAGACGTACGGCCCGATGTCGGGGCGGTGCCGGCCGCCGGTGTGCAGGGTGGCGCCACGCTCGACGGCGTCGGCGACGTGCGCGGTGACGGTGTCGAGCTGCCGCGCCGACGCCAGCGAGCCGAGGTCGGCGCCGAAGTCGCCGCCGACGCCCAGCCGAAGCGTCCCGGTGCGCGCCACGAACCGGCGCAGGAACTCGTCGTGCAGCGGGTCGGCGACGTAGACGCGTTCGATCGAGACGCAGAGCTGGCCGGCGCTGGCGAAGCAGGCCCGGATGGCACCCTCCACCGCCCGGTCCAGGTCGGCGTCGTCGAGCACGAGCAGCGGGTTCTTGCCGCCCAGCTCCAGCGACGCGGGCACCAGCCGGCGCGCGGCCCGGGCGGCGACCTCCCGGCCGACCCGCGTCGAGCCGGTGAAGCAGACCAGGTCGGCCCGGTCGGTGACCAGCGGGCCCACCTCCGCGCCCTCGCCGGCGACCACCTGCCAGAGCGCCGGGGGCAGCCCCGCCTCGACGGCGAGGGCCCGCAGCCACAGCGCGCTGAGCATGGTGGCCGGGTCGGGCCGGTGCACCACGGCGTTGCCGGCCGCCAGGGCGGGCAGCACCTCGGAGGCGGCCAGCGAGAGGGGATAGTTCCAGGGCGAGACGACGCCGACCACGCCGACCGGGAAGCGCAGCTCGCGTGTGCGGGTGAGCACCGGCAGGGCCCCGGCCCGGCGGCGGGGGCGCAGCAGCCGGGCGGCGGCGCGGGCGTGGTAGCGGGCGTTGATGGCGACGTCGAGGACCTCCTCGACCGCGTGCCGGCGGGCCTTGCCGGCCTCCAGCTGGACCAGGTCGAGCCCCTCGGCCTGTCGGTCCAGCACCAGGTCGTGCAGCCGGAGCAGGACGGCGGCCCGACGCCCGGCGGGCAGGGCGGCCCAGGAAAGCTGGGCGGCCCGCGCGTCGGCGAAGGCGGCGTCGACGTCGGCGGGGGTGCTGGACGGTACGTCCACCGTCGGCGCGCCGGTCAGCGGCGAGGTGGCGGTGAACGCCGGCCCGGTGCCGCGCACCTGGCCGGCGAGCGCGGTGGCGGCGGCGGGCAGCGCGGGTGGCGGCCCGTCGGCGACCGGGTTGCCGGCGGGGCGGTCCGCCGGCGCGGCGTGCGGGGGGAGGGCGGTGGCGGTCATGCCAGCCACGTTAGCGCAACGCAACGTCGCGTTGTAGATGCCGCTGCAAGGGCTGCCGTCGACGCCGGGAGGTGCTCAGCCGGTGACGCGGAGCAGCAGTTCCACCACCGCCCGGGTGGCCCCCGGCGGGGCGGCGTCGACCGCGCAGTCCTCGTAGCCGGTCTCGACGGCCCCGACGGTCAGCCGGTAGCGGAACGCGTCCCGGCAGGCGGTCCCGGCCGGCGACCGACCGGCCTCGGCCGCGAGCCGGGGGTCGGCGAGGAGTCGGCGCAGGTTCTGGAGGTCCTCGGCGGAGAGGCGGCCGGCGCGCCGGGCGCCGGCGCGGTCGACGGCGGTCCACCGGCCGTCGGGCTCCACGGTCACGGTGTCCCCGCGCCCGGCGATCCCGCCCGACCGGGTCAGCGCGACGCGGGCCGCCGCCCCGGTCGGGCCGAGGGCGGGCGGGACGGTCGGCGGCGCCGTCGGCCGGTCGGTGCCGGGCGGGGTCGCCTGGCCGGCACCGGCGGGGGTCGTCGGCCCGGTGCGCGAGGGGGTCGCCCGGTCGGGCGGCTCGCTCGCGGCGCAGCCGGACAGGACAGCCGCCGCCAGCGCGATCTTGATGCCGGCCATCGACGCTGATCTCATGCCGCTCGGACGTGTGGCGTGGCGTTCCGGTTCCCCGCCGACCCTGAGGTTCACCGGCGCCGAGGACTCGTCGCTCCAGACGTCGTTCGTCGTGGACGGCACCGCCCTCAACGTCTCCTGATCCGGCCGTAGCGTCGCCGGGCCCGGCGACCACCCGCCCGGGTGGTCGCCGGGCCCGCGCCGTTATGGTCGCCGCACCGGCGCCGCCGATCCGGCGGCCGGCGGCACAGGCCGGGGCGAAGGGGTGGTGACGGTGGCGGACGCGGAGCTTCTCGTCGAGGTCGCGGGTGCGGTGGCCACGGTGGTGATCCACAACCCGGCCCGGCGCAACGCGATGACCGCCGGGATGTGGCGGCGGCTGCCGGAGCTGCTCGACGGGCTGGAGGGCGATCCCGCCGTCCGGGCGCTGGTGCTCACCGGCGCCGAGGGCACCTTCTGCGCGGGCGCGGACCTCGGCGACCTGGACGACCTGTTCGACGGCGGGGACCTCACCCTCGCGGTCGCCGCCGAGGAGCGGCTGGCCGCGTTCGCCAAGCCGACCGTCGCCGCCGTCCGGGGCGCCTGCGTGGGCGGCGGCTGCCAGCTCGCGGTCGCCTGCGACCTGCGGGTCGCCGCCGCCGACGCGCGGTTCGGTGTGCCGCCGGCGCGGCTGGGCCTGGTGTACCCGGCACCCACCACCCGGCGGCTGGCCCGGCTGGTCGGCCCGGCCGCCGCCAAGCACCTGCTCTTCACGGCCGAGCTGATCGACACCGAGCGGGCGCTGCGGATCGGCCTGGTCGACGAGGTGCTGCCGCCCGACCGCCTCGCCGCCCGGGTGGACGAGCTGACCGCCGCCGTGGCCGCCCGGTCGCAGCTCAGCGTGGCGGCGGCCAAGGAGATCGTCGACGGCCGGGCCGACGAGGCCCGGATCGCCTGGTGGCACGGGCAGGTCCGGGCCAGTGGTGAGGCCCGCGAGGGCGTCGCGGCCGTCCGGGAGCGTCGCCCGCCCCGCTTCGGCTGGACGCCGGGCTGACGAGCGGGCTGACCGGGGTTCGGCCGACCGAGCGGGTCGACCGGGCTGACCGCCGGGTCAACCGACCGGGCTGACCGCCGGGTCAAGGGGCGCGCCGCCCCGCCCTCCGCGTCGGGGCTGTCGCCGTCGTCGGCCGCGCCGGGCGGGCCGCGCCCGACACGGTCCGCGCGTGGGTGGTGTCGGACGGTGCGGTGGGGCAGGCTGTCCGCTGTGCAGCGTGATCAGTTGCTCGCGGGCCGCTACCGGCTCGGCGAGCGCCTCGGCAAGGGCGGCATGTCCGTGGTCCACCGGGCACACGACGAGGTGCTGGAACGCGACGTCGCGGTGAAGGTGCTCGTCGCGGCCGACCAGTCGGCGCGGCGGCGGATCCAGGACGAGGCGAAGGCGGCGGCCCGGCTCTCGCACCCGAACGTCACCGGCGTCTACGACTACGGAGAGTCCCTCCTCCACGGCCGGTGGGTGCCCTTCGTCGTCATGGAGCTGCTCTCCGGCCGTACGCTCGCGCAGCGGCTGGCGGCCGGGCCGCTGCCGCCCCGGGAGGCCGTGCGGGTGTGCGCCGAGGTGGCCGCCGGCTTGGCCGCAGCCCACGCCCAGGGGCTGGTGCACCGCGACGTCAAGCCCGAGAACGTCGTGCTGGCCCCGACGGGCGCGAAGGTGGTCGACTTCGGCATCGCGGCCGTCGCCGGCGCACCCGAGATCGACTTCGAGGGGCGGCTGCTCGGCACCCCGGCGTACCTGGCTCCCGAGCGGCTCGCCGCCGGTGGGGTGTTGCCCGCCTCCGACGTCTACGCGCTCGGCCTGCTCGTGCACCAGGTGCTCACCGGGCGGCTGCCGTGGCACGGCGAGACGCAGACCGGGATGCTGCGCGCCCACGCGTACGCCGAGCCGGGCCCGCTGCCGGCGGTCGACGGCGTGCCCGCCGAGATCGGCCGGCTGTACCGGCGGTGCGTGGCGAAGGCGCCGGGTGACCGTCCCTCGGCCGCCGAGGTGGCGCGCGTGCTCACCGGCGCGCTCGCCCGGATGCCGGCGGCGGAGCCCGCGTCCGGGCCGGCGGACGGGCCGGTGCGGCCGCCGGGCGCCGCCGGGGTCGACGGCCGGCCGGCGCGCGGGGGCTGGGGGTCGCGGCGCGGTTCGCGGGTGGTGGCGGCGCTGGGCGCGGCGGTGGTCGGGGTGGTGGCGGTCGCCGGCACCCTCGGCGATGCCTCGGGCCGGCGGTCCGGCGCGGCCGACGAGCCGCGCACCGGCATCGGCACCGGCCCGGTGGGCTCCACCAGCGTCGCCCTGCCGGTCACCGCCGACGCGCCGAAGCGGCCGGCCGCCCCCGGCGCCGGCCCGCCGGTCGGGTCGGCGACGGCCGGCCGGTCCAGCCCGGGGCCGGTCGCGCCCAGCGCGGCGGCGCCCACCGGCGGCGGCCCGACCGCCCCGGCGCCCACCGGCGGCGCCGAGCCGACCCCCGCCCGGCCGTCCGAGGTGGACGTCGTCGCCCGGGGCGGGGTGGTGACGGTCCGCTGCGACGGGAAGCTCGCCGTGGTGGTCGATGTCGCGCCGGCCGCCGGTCACCACGCGGAGGCGTATGCGCCGGGCCCGGCGCGGGAGGTGCGGGTCGAACTGGTCTCCGCCGAGAGTCGCAGCCTGGTCACCGTGCGCTGCGCCAACGGCCGCCCGGTGCCCCGGGTCAAGGAGAAGGGCCGGTAGCCGCCGTCCGTGGCCCCGGCAGAGTGGGGCCGGCGGGCGCCGCGCCGGGAGTCGTACCCCCGACGCGGCCCCCCGTTCCCGCCGGCCGGCCCGTCACCGCCCGGCCAGCGCCGCCCAGCTCGGGGTCGCCGGCTCGCGCCGCAGCGGCATGCCCGCCTCGGCCGGCGTCCGGTCGCCCTTGCGCTGGTTGCACTCGTAGCAGGCGGCGGTCGTGTTCCGCCACGTGTTCCGGCCGCCGCGTGAGCGGGGCAGGATGTGGTCGATCGTGCCGGCCGGCCCCCCGCAGTACGCGCAGCACCGCCCGTCCCGCCGCAGCACCCCGGCCCGCGACCAGGCCGGTCCGGCGCTGAAGCGCCAGCGGGTCACCACGTAGCGGACGAGGCGGACCACCCGGGGAACGGGGAAGACCCCGATCAGCCGGTCCGGTTCGGCCTCGTGGATCTCGGCGACCCGGCGGCAGAGCATCCGGATCGCGTGCTGAACGGTGACCCGGTGCAGCGGGCCGAGGTCGGCGTTGACGACGAGGACGGCGTCCACCGGTGTCTCCCTTCGTGGCGGTGACGGTCTCGCCGGGCCGGACAGCGAAAAGCCGCCCGGTCCGGGTGGTGCGGACGGGCGGCTCGACGTCGTGCGGGCACGCGTCAGTCGGGCCGGCCGCCCCCGGGGCCTTCGGCGCGGCAACCACCGCCGGACGCCGGGCGCGCCCGGCCGGGCAGCCACGACGGCACGCGGCTGACGTGCGACATCGACATGACCGGCTCCCGGAACGGTGGTTGACCTTGCGGGATCACGGTAGGTCGGCGGGCGACAGACCGGCAACGGATTTCGATCGAGGGGCCGCCTCGTCGGGGCGGCGCTGCCGGCGTGCCCGGCCGGCGGCCCGCGCGGCGGCCAGCGGCCGGTCGATCCGCAGCGCCATCCGCACGGTCAGCTCGCTCTCCAGCAGCGGCCGGTTGACCTCCCCGGCGACCGTCAGCGCCGGCCCGGAGACCGTGCGCCAGATCGCGGCCAGCCCCGCGCCCAGCCCGAGCAGGGCCACGGCGGCCCGGGTCGCCGGCGAGCCGGCCGCCGCGAGCGCGCTCACCCCCACCACGGCGAACAGCACCGCCAGCAGCGGTACGAGCACCGGCCAGAAGATCCCCCGGGCGGCCTGCACGACCAGCCGCCGATCCCGGATGATCAGGTTGCGGGCGACGACCGCGTAGTCCTCCTCGTCCAGCAGGTCCCTGGGGTGCAGGCCGCCGGTGAGCACGCCCCGCCACAGTTCGCCCTGGTTGCGCAGCTCCCGGGCGAGGTCGGGCAGCCCCGCCTCGGTGGGGTCGCCGACGCCCGCCCGGGCGGCCGCCGACGCCCACGTGGCCAGCGACCGGCGGACCACCGCGGCCGAGTACGGGGGCAGCACGCTGGCCAGCTCGCCGAGCCACCGGCTGAGCTGGACCTGCCGGCCCCCGAAGCGGCGGGTGACCTGCTCGGCGTCGCCGTGCCGGACGGTGTCGGCCAGCGAACGCCCCAGCCGGTACGCCAGCCCCACCCGGTGGTTGGTCGCCATCGTCCAGCGCAGCACGTCCACGTTCAGGTCGTCGAGGGCGAGCAGCAGGTCGTCCCGGACGCCGCCGGTCACCCGGTCCCGCGCGTCGGCGGTGCACGGCGCGGGGCCGTCGCGGCGGGTCAGCTCGGCGATCTGGCCGAGCGCCACCTCGACCCCGTCGAGGTACATCTGCATGCGCCGCCGCCCCGACATCTCGGTCAGGTTGGACAGTTTCGCCGGGGCGCCCGCCGGGCGGTCGTCCCCGGCGTCGAGCGGCTCGGCGGTCTGCGCGTGGTGGTACGCGTCGGCCATCCACCAGCCCAGCCGCAGGGCGGTCACGATGCAGGCCCGCTCGTCCCGGATCAGCGGGTACGCGTCGTCCCGCGGCACGTCGGGGACGAGCGGCCCGTCGTCCCCGCGCGGCGACATCCCCGTGACCTCCCGGCTCACCCCAGAAGATCAGCCTAGGCGAGCCCGCTGACCTTTTTGCCCGGTTTGCTCATCCCCGTCGGGCGAGCAGGCCACGCGGGCGGATCGAGCGGACCGGCTCGGCCGCGCCGCCCTCCGCCCGCAGGATGTGGTTGGCCGCCAGGATCCCCGTCGCCGCCGACCGTTCCATCAGCGCGCTCGGGAACTCCGTCCGGACGCCGTCGCCGGCCAGGTAGAGCCCGTCCGCGTCGGTGCGCACCCCCGGCCGCCGGGCGTGGCCGCCGGGCGTGAAGGCGGGCGCCTGCGCCTCCACCCGGGCGCGCAGCTCCCGCACCCGCAGCCGGGCCGCCTCCGGCCAGAGCGCAATCAGCTCGGCCCGCATCCGCTCGGCCAGCTCCCCGGCGGGCACGCCCTCCTCGCAGGCGTACGCGTGCAGCTCCACCACCGAGCCGCCGGTGCGCTGCGCCCAGCGGCGGGACTCGTTCTCCAGCCGGTGGTAGAGGGTCACCGAGTCCAGGGTGGGCTGCCGGGACACGCCGCTGAACACCGCCCGGTCGGCGGCGACGTCCCCGTCGCACCAGTAGCGGGCCACCGCGTACGGCGGGCCGGGCCGGCCGAACGCGGGCATCCGCTCCACCAGCGCGGGCGCGTGGTCGGCCAGGTCGGGCGAGGCCGCGACCAGCGCGGCCAGGGCTGGCGGGTCGACGGCGAGCACGACGTGCCGGGCCGGGTACGACGTGCCGTCGGCGGTCGCCACCCGCCAGCCCTCGCCGTCGCGGGTCAGCGCGGTGGCGGCGGCGCCCGTGAACACCCGGCCGCCGTGCTTCTCGACGTGCCGGGTCAGCGGGTCCCAGATCGCGGTCGCGTAGTCCTCGTCGGGACAGTCGAAGGCCAGCCCCTCCGGATTGCCCAGCAGATAGAAGTGGAACTGGGCGATCATCTCGGCGGCCGACATCTCCGCCTCGTGGTTGAAGAACGAGTGGGAGAAGACCTCGAAGAGCATCGCGCGGGCCCGGTCGGGCAGCCGCAGCGAGGTGAGCAGCTCGTCGGCGGTGGTGTCGTCGAACTCGGCGTAGGTGCGCGCCGGGTCGTACGCGAGCAGCGGCAGCGCCGCGTCGCGGTCCATCCCGCGCAGGTCGCGCAGGCGCAGGCTGGGGCTGCGCAGCAGCAGTGCCAGCAGGTTCGCCGGCGGCGCGGGCGGCAGCCTGCCGAACTCCTCGGTCGGCCACCGTTCGCTGAGGATCGGGTAGCCCGGGACCGGCTTGAGGAACCCCAGCCCCGGGTCGGCGCGGCGCAGGATCGACCGCCAGTTGTAGTACTGCCGGAAGAACGCGTGGAAGCCGTGCTCGTTCATCTGCCGGCTGCCGTCGGCCAGCGTCTCCGGCCAGGCCCCGAGCCGGCCGCCGAGCGTCGGCGCGGCCTCCAGCACCGTCACCGCCACCCCGCGCTCGGCGAGCACCACCGCCGCCGACATGCCGGCGATCCCGCCGCCGACCACCACCGCCTCGACCCGGCCCGGCACGCGGGGGGCGCCACCACCGCCCGGGTCCACCTCGTGCTCGCGTACGCCGACGAGCCGACCGACCACTTGCGACAGCGCCATGTGCACCTTCCCGCCCGGGGTGGAACCCCAGTCTGCCCGCTCAGGCGTCGGGCGGCAGCAGACAGCGCCGTTCCCGATCCGAGGCGGGCCAGACGTACTCCAGGTCGGGCGGGACGTCGTCGCCGAAGATCGGGCCGTAGTGCCCCGGGTCCTTACGCAGCAGCGACGAGCGGTGGCTCAGGTGCAGGTCGTCGCGGCCCAGCCAGGGCGGCAGCTCCCCGGCCTCGGCCAGCTCCGCCTGGGTGCGCACCCGGGTCAGGCCGCAGGCGGCGGCGAGGTCGGCGGTCATCGTGGTCGCGCAGGTGTCGGCCCGGCCCGGCTCGGACCAGACCGCGCACATGTCCAGCCCGTACCGGGTCAGGGCCTCCTCGTACCCGGCCCACATCTTCACCGCCGGGTGGTTGCGCCAGCCGTACGTGGGGCGGGTGAGCCCGCGCAGCACCTGGATGGTCTCCACCCGCTGCTTGCCCAGCCGCTTCTGGTCCAGCGTCCGGGCGCTGGCCAGGAAGTCCGGGTACGGCAGGAACGTCTGCATGCCGCTGGTCTACCCGCCAACGGGCCGGGGAATCTGCCGGAACCGGCGGCGACCCGCCGGGCGACCAGCATTCGTGATCACGGGGCTGCGCGGCGTGCGATCGGCTGACTACCATGCGGCACATGGCGGAGCCCCTGCTGGATCGTGCGCGGCGGGCGGGGCGTCGGCTCCGGGTCAACGGGGACGCGCGGGCGCACTACGTGGTCTGCGGCCGCGACGCCCTGGCCTACTGGGTGGTGCGGGCGCTGCTCGCCACCGAGCTCCAGGCGACCGGCCGCGTCCGGATCACCCTGGTGGTGCCGGAGCGCCCGCGCTCCGACGAGCCGGACGGGCGGGACCTGCAGGGCGTCGAGGTGGTGCGGGCCGACCGGCTCGACGAGGTCACCTTCCGGCGGGCCGGCCTGGCCGGCGCCGACGGGCTGGCCCTGCTGTACCAGGACGACGTCGGCAACATGCACGCCGCGCTCTGCGCCCAGGAGGTCGAGCCCCGGCTGCGCCTGGTGGTGCGGATGTTCAACACCGGGCTCGCCAACGGGGTGCGGCAGATCTTCCCCGACTCGGCGGTGCTCTCCGACGCGTCGATGGCCGCCCCCGCCTTCGTGGCCGCCGCGCTCGGTGAGGTCGCCCCCACCCACTTCCGGCACGGCGGGCGCACCCTCTACGTGGCCCGCCGCGACGACGTACGCCAGAACGACGTGGTCTGCGGGGTGGCCGACACCCGCGACCCCCAGCAGGTCCGGGTGCTGCCCGCCGACGAGTCCGCCGCCGACGTGGTGCTCGCCGAGGCGACCGGGGCGCCGCCCGGCACCGAGGTGGCCGCGCGCCGGCTGGTCCGGGCCCGGCGGCGGCGCCGCCCGTTCACGGTGCTGCTCCGCGCCGTACGCAGCTTCGCCACCCGCAAGATCGGCATCGCGGTCATCACGCTGCTCGCGGTGATCGGGGTGCTCGGCTGGCTCAACGGCCACGCCACCCACGCCAGCTGGGGCGACTCGCTCTACCTCACCCTCGTGACGACGCTGAGCGGGCAGGATCCGGACCCGAACAAGCCGGTCGCCCAGCAGGTCATGCAGGTGGTGCTCAACCTCGCCGGGCTGGCGCTGATCCCGCTGATCACCGCCGTGGTGGTGGACGGCATCGTCAACGCCCGGCTGGCGCTGCACTCCGGCCGCATCCAGCCGGAACGCTCCCGGCACGTCGTGGTGGTCGGGCTGGGCAACGTCGGCACCCGGGTGATGGCCCAGCTCTGCGACTTCGGCGTCGAGGTGGTGGCCATCGACAAGGTGCCCGAGCCGCGCGGAGCCGCGCTGGCCCGGCGCCTCGGGGTGCCGCTGATCGTCGGCGACGCCGCACTGGAGGAGACCCTCCAGGCGGCCTCGGTGGGCAACTGTCAGGCGCTGGTGGTGGTCTCCACCGACGACGAGACCAACCTCCAGGCGGCGCTGAACGGCCGGGCCGTCAACCCGGAACTCCAGGTGGTGCTGCGCCTCTTCGACGGCCACTTCGCCGAGCGCGTCCAGCAGGCGTTCGGCATCGGCGTCTCGCGCAGCGTCTCCTACCTCGCCGCGCCGTCCTTCGCCGCCGCGCTGCTGGACCGGGCGGTGATCGCCACCATCCCCGTCGGCCGGCACGCGCTGCTGGTCACCCAGGTCTCCGTCGCCGCCGGCTCGTCGCTGGACGGGCGGCCGCTCGCCGCCGTCGGGCGCGCCGAGAGCGTGCGCCTGCTCGCGCACGCCCGGGCCGGGCAGCGCCTCGACTGGGCGCCCGACCCGCGCCTGGTGATCGTCGCGGGGGACCGGCTGACGGTGGTGGCCCGCCGGGCCGGCCTGAACGCCCTGCTCCGCGAGGCCGCGCCGCCCCCGCCGGAGGATCCGGTGACGCCGGCGCCCCGGCTGCCCGACGAGTGACGACCGCGCCGCGCCGCGACGCGGTCAGGCGCGCCGGGGGCGCAGGGCGTACCAGGCGGCGCCGACGGCCAGCACCGCGAAGCCCGCGAGGACGCTCGACAGCGGCAGGTTGACCGCGAGCAGCAGGCAGCCGGCCAGCCCCAGCACGGCGAGCGCCCGCACCGGCAGCCGCCGGGCCGGGTCGCGGCCCAGGGTCAGCGCGGCGGCGTTGGTGATCGCGTAGTAGACCAGCACCGTGCAACTGGAGAAGCCGATCGCGTCCCGCACGTCCCCGAGCAGCACGATCGTCACCACCACGGCGGCCACGGCCAGCTCGGCCCGGTGCGGCACCCGGCGCACCGGGTGGACGGCGGCGAGCGCCCCGGGCAGGTCACGGCGGCGGGCCATCGCCAGCGCGGTGCGCCCCACCCCGGCGAGCAGGGAGAGCAGCACCCCGGTCACCGCCACGGTCGCCCCGGCCCGGACGAGCCAGGCGAGGCCGGGCAGCCCGGCGGCCGTCACCACGTCGGCCAGGGGCGCGGCGGACGCGGCCAGCCGGTCGGCCCCGAGCACGCCGACGGCGACCACCGCCAGCACCAGGTAGACCGCCAGTACCACGCCCAGCGCCAGCGGCACCGCGCGGGGGATGGTCCGCTCCGGCTCGCGTACCTCCTCGCCGAGGGTGGCGACCCGCGCGTACCCGGCGAAGGCGAAGAAGAGCAGCCCGGCGGCGGTGAGCACGCCCCGCCCGGAGCCGTCGAGGTCGCCGAGCCGGTCCGGCGCCACGTCGCCGCTCGCCACGCCCGCCACCGCGACCAGGGCCAGCACCGCCAGCACCACGCCGACCAGCACCTTCGTCGCGGTCGCGGTCTTGCCGATGCCGCGCAGGTTCACGGCGGTCACCGCCAGCACCGCGCCGACGGCGACGAGCCGGGCCTGCCCCGGCCAGAGGTACGCCCCGATGGTCAGCGCCATCGCCGCGCAGCTCGCGGTCTTGCCGACCACGAAGCCCCAGCCGGCCAGGAAACCGGCGAACGGGCCGAGCCGCTCCCGGCCGTACACGTAGGTGCCGCCGGACTCCGGGTGGCGGGCCGCGAGCCGGGCCGAGCTGGTGGCGTTGCAGAATGCGATGAAGCCGGCCAGCACCAGGGCCGCCAGCAGCCCCGCCCCGCCGGCCGCCGCGGCGGCCGGCGCGAACACCACGAAGACGCCGGCGCCGAGCATCGAACCCAGCCCGATGACCACCGCGTCGGGTACGCCCAGCCGGCGCGCCAGTTGATCCACGTCGGGACCCTAGGGGGCGGAGATGAACGGACGGTTCCAGTCCCGCAGCATGCCCGGCAACGGCAGGTCGTCCCAGGGCACCCGGTGCAGCACCCGGTCGAGGAGGAGCCCGAGCAGCAGCCCGGCCACAGAGTCGGTCAGCCAGTGCCAGCCCAGATAGGTGGTGGTGCAGAGCACCACGACCGGCGGCACCACCCGGAGCACGGTGAGCAGCCGGGGTGGCGCGCTCCGGCCGTAGGTGCGCAGCAGCGGGGCGAGCAGCAGCGCGATGACGCCGTACCAGAGGATCGCGTTGGCGACATGGCCCGAGGGGTAGGACTGGGCGAACCTCAGCGGCAACTCGTCCTGGAAGAGCGGGAGGGTCTGCTCGGGCGGCAGGAACGGCTCCTTGACGCTCGCGCTGGGCGCGGGCCGGGCCGTCCACACCTTGAGCGGGCCGATGGTCAGGTAGCTGAGGGCGAAGGCGAGCACCGGCGGCAGCACCGGGAGCACGGATCTGAGCCGCACCGCGAGCAGCACCCCGAGCCCCAGAGCGATCAGCGTCAGCGGGGTGCCCTGACCGAGGTAGTTGAGGACCACGGCCGTCCAGTGCGCGGCCGTCGGCCGGTGCGCCTGCGACCAGTCGGCGACGGCGCGGTCGATGCCGAAGAGATGGTCGGCGGCGAGGGCCACGGTCAGTCCGACCAGGGCGGCGAGCAGGAGGGCGTCGAACCACCAGCCGGCCGGCCGGACAGGCCTCAGCCGCGCTCCGGACCGTACCGCCGTGGTCTCCCGCACGGCGACCACGCTACCGGCCCCGGACGGCGCGGGGCCGGGGCGGCTGTGTGCCGAGCCACGAAGGGAGGCGCTCGCCGGGGGAGAGCGTCAGACTTGTACCCGTGCGGATCACCTCGGCCCTCGTCGACCCTGCGCTGCTCGACCTGCCCTGGTCGACCCCGTTGGAGGAGTGGCCGGCGGAGCATCTGGTGGCGCTGCCCCAGGGCATCTCCCGGCACGTCGTCCGGTTCGTCCGCCTCGGCGGCTACGTCTACGCGGTCAAGGAGACCGGCGAGCGGGTTGCCGAGCGCGAGTACGACCTGCTGCGCGCCCTGGAGCGGATCGACTTCCCGTCGGTGGAGGCGGTGGCGATCGTCGCCGACCGGCAGACCGACGACGGCGAGCCGCTCGACCCGGTGCTGATCACCCGGCACCTCCAGTTCTCCCTGCCCTACCGGGCGCTCTTCTCGCACACCCTGCGACCGGAGACGATGGGCCGGTTGCTCGACGCGCTGGCGGCCCTGATCGTGCGGATGCACCTCACCGGCTTCTTCTGGGGCGACTGCTCGCTGTCCAACACGCTGTTCCGCCGGGACGCCGGCGCGTTCGCCGCCTACCTGGTGGACGCCGAGACCGGGGCGCTGCACCAGTCGCTCTCCAACGGGCAGCGTGGCGAGGACCTGGAGATCGCCCGGGTCAACATCTTCGGCGAGGCGCTCGACCTCCAGGCCGCCGGCCTGCTGCACGAGTCGATCGACCCGGAGGTGGTCTGCGAGGAGGTCGTGCAGCGCTACGAGCGGCTGTGGCACGAGATCACCTACGAGCAGCAGGTCGAGCGGGAGGCCCGGCACGACATCGAGGGGCGGATCCGCCGCCTCAACGAGCTGGGCTTCGACGTCGCCGAGGTGGCGATGTCGACGATCGACAACGGGCGCTACCTGATCCGCCCGAAGGTGGTCGACGCCGGCTACCACACCCGCCGGCTGCTCCGCCTCACCGGCCTGGACGCGGAGGAGAACCAGGCGCGTCGGCTGCTCAACGACCTGGACGCATACCGGGCCGAGAGCGACCTGACCGACGAGCAGCAGGCCGCCCACCGCTGGCTGACCGAGGTCTTCGAGCCGGTCGTCCGGGCGGTCCCCGCGCACCTGCGCCGCAAGCTGGAGCCGCAGGAGCTCTTCGCCCAGATCATCGAGCACAAGTGGCTGCTCTCCGAGCGGGCCGGCCGGGACGTCGGCATGGCCCCGGCGGTGCACTCCTACCTCTCCGACGTGCTCGTGCACCGCCCTGACGAGCAGGCCGTGCTGGGCGTCGAGATCCCCGCCCCCTGACGCGCCCTGACGCCCGCCCTCCGGGCGCTGCTCCTGACCCGTCCGACGCCGGGCGCTGCCCCTGACCCGTCCGACGCCGGGCGCGTGCTGCCCGTGCTGGTGGCCGGAGTGCGGGCCGGCGCTCCTCCTCGGACGGGTCGTCGCGGCCCTGTCGAACTGATGTCGTAGACGATTCAGGCGGGCGAGGGCGGCCGATGTCGCAACGGGCGAGGGTTGCTGATGTCGCAACCGGGCGAGGGCGGCTGATGTCGCAAACGACTCAGCTCGACAGCGCGCTGCGCGGCATGGACGTGGGTCTCGGCAGGGCGGGACGCGGGCCCTGGCCTGGACGTGGGTCTCGGCAGGCGGGACGCGGGCCCGGCCTGGACGTGGGTCTCGGCAGGGCGGGACGCGGGCCCTGGCCTGGACCTGGGTCTCGGCAGGCGGGACGCGGGCCCGGCCTGGACGTGGGTCCCGGCAGGGCGGGGGACGGGCCCGGCACGGACGGCAGGGCCGGGCGCGACCGCACCGGCGGGCCCGGCCGGTGTCACTCCACCCAGGAGCCGCCGCGCATGACCCGCACCACGTTCAGTTCGTCGTCGAGCACCACCAGGTCGGCCCGGAGCCCGACCTGGAGGGCGCCCAGCCGGTCGCCGAGGCCGATCGCGCGGGCCGGCGTGGTGGCCGCCATCCGCACGGCGTCCGCGATCGGGATGCCGGCAGCCACCGCGTGCCGCAGCGCCTCGTCCATGGTCAGGGTGCTGCCGGCGATCGCGCCGTCGCGGGCCAGCCGGGCCACGCCGCCCGCCACCGTGACGGCCTGGCCGCCCAGCTCGTAGTCGCCGTCGGGCATGCCGGCGGCGGCCATCGCGTCGGTAATCAGGGCGGCCCGCTCCGGGCCGGCCGTCGAGGTGGCGAAGGCCAGCATCCCGTCGTGCAGGTGCACGCCGTCGGCGACCAGTTCGCAGACCACGTTCGGGGCGTCGAGGAGGGCCACCACCGGGCCGGGCTCGCGGTGGTGCACCGGCCGCATCCCGTTGAACAGGTGGGTGCCGACGCTCGCACCCGCCGCGACGGCGGCGCGGGTCTGGTCGTACGTGGCGTCGGTGTGGCCGACCGCGGCGACCACCCGGTGCGCGGTGAGCAGCTTGACCGCCTCCAGCGCGCCGTCCCGCTCGGGGGCCAGGGTGACCATCCGGACCGCGCCGTCGCCCAGCTCGATCAGCTCGGCCAGCTCGTCGGTCGACGGGTCGCGGAGGAACTCGGGGTTCTGCGCGCCGCAGCGGGCGGCGGAGAGGTACGGCCCCTCGAAGTGGATGCCGGCCAGCACCCCCTCGGCGACCAGCGGGGCGAACGCCTCGGTGGCCGCGCGCATCAGCGCGAACGGCGAGCTGACCAGGCTGGCCAGCAGGGTCGTGGTGCCGTGCCGCAGGTGGAAGTCGGCGGCCCGGCGGGCCTGCTCGGCGTCCCCCGTGGTGAAGGTGTCCCCGCCCCCGCCGTGCGTGTGCATGTCGACGAAGCCGGGCACGATCCAGTGCCCGTCGCGCACCGACGGGTACTCGGCCACCGCCGTGATGCGACCCCCGTCCAGCTCCACGCAGCCCTGCCGGATCACGCCGGTCGGGGTCACCACCTTGCCGTTCACCCGAGTGGCCATCACTTCTCCAGACTGTCGAGGGCGAGCAGGGCGGCGCCGAGGCAGCCGGCCTCGTCGCCGAGGGCCGCCGCGACCAGGCGCGGCTCCCGGTGGAACGTCATCCGCTCGTGCAGCGCGGCCCGCAGCGGGTCCAGCAGCAGCGCGCCGGCCCGCGCCAGGCCGCCGCCGAGCACGACGGCCTCCACGTCGAAGAGGGCCTGCCCGGTGGCGAGGCCGTCGGCGAGCGCCTCGACGGCCTCCCGCCAGACGTCCGCCGCCAGCGGCTCACCGGCCGCCGCCCGTTCGGCCACGTCGGCGGCGGTCGCCGGGACCCCAGCCAGCGCCGCGTAGCGCCGGCCGATGGCGGCGGCGGAGGCGACGGCCTCCAGGCAGCCGGGACGGCCGCAGCCGCAGACCGGCCCGCCGGGGCGTACCAGGACGTGGCCGATCTCCCCGGCGGCGCCGTGCGCGCCGGTGGCGGCCGCGCCGTCGACCACGTGGGCGGCGGCGATCCCGGTGCCGATCGCGACGAAGAGGACGTGCCGGTCCTCGCGGCCGGCGCCGAGCCGGGCCTCGGCCAGGCCGCCGGCGCGCACGTCGTGGCCGAGCGCCGTCGGCAGCCCGAGCCGCGCCCGCGCCAGGTCCCGCAGCGGTACGTCCCGGAAGCCCACGTTCGCGGACCAGACCGCGACGCCGCGCGCCTCGTCGATCACGCCGGGCACGGCGACGCCGAGCGCGGCCGGGGTGAGCCCGTCGGCGCGGGCCTTGCCGGCCAGCCCGTCGGCGACCGCCAGGATCGTGTCGACCACGGCGTCCGGGCCGCGCCCGGCGTCGGTGGGGTGCCGCTCGGTGTGCAGCACGGCGCCGTCCGGCCGGACCAGGGCGCACTTCATTCCGGTGCCGCCGACGTCCAGCGCGACGACGACGTCGGTCGGGCTCACGCGAGTACCACGGACCGGCTCAGGTGCCGGGGCGCGTCGGGGTCGAGGCCCCGGCTGGTGGCGAGCGCGACCGCGAACCGCTGCGCCAGGATCAGGTCGGCCATCGGGTCGACCGGCGTACGGCCGGCGGCCCAGCTGCCGAGCACCGTGCGGCAGCCGTGGGTGCGGCTGTGCACGAACGCCGCGCCCGTCGCGGCCACGTCCTCCGGCAGCCCGTCGGGCAGCTCGCCGAACGCCCAGACCAGCCGCCCGGGGGCGGCGATCGAGATCGGGCCGTGCCGGTAGTCCATCGCCGGGTACGCCTCGGCCCAGAAGGTGGCCGCCTCGCGGCACTTGAGCGCCGCCTCCTGGGCCAGCCCGACCGTCCAGCCCCGACCGAGGAAGGTGGCCTGCTCGATCCGGGTCGGGTCGATCGGCAGCGGGGCGCGTACCGCCACCTCGGCGTCGGCGGCGAGCGCCGCGATGTTGTCGCCGAGGTGGGCGCGGAGCAGGGCCAGCGCGGTCGTCGCGAAGCGGGTCTGCACCACCGAGCGCTCGTCGGCGAAGGGCATGGGCACGGCCGCGTCGGCCAGCGGGACGGCGGGGGAGTCGGGATCGCCGACCAGGACGGTGGTCGGCACCCGCCCGCGCAGGGCGGCGAGCAGCTCGGTGACCTCGGTGGTGGTGCCGGAGCGGGTGATCGCGACCAGCCGGTCGTAGCGCCGTCCGGCGGGGAACTCGGAGGCCTGGAAGGCGTCGGTCTCGCCGTGGCCGGAGCGCTCGCGGCGGGCCGCGTACGCCATCGCCATGAACCACGACGTGCCGCAGCCGACGACGGCGACCCGCTCACCGGGGCGCGGGAGGTCGTCGGTGGCGGCGGCGAGCCGCGCCGCCTCCCGCCAGCAGTCGGGCTGGCTCGCGATCTCGGCGTCGACGTACGACATGAGAACTCCTACGCAAGGGGGCGGTGCGCAATACGGCTCGTTAGACCCGTCTTTCGAGCGTTATTCTGCGCGAACCCGGTTGGCCCTGGCAACCAGCCCCGTCATCGAGCAGAGCATGGTTTTGCGCCCTCGTAGTTTCGCGCACTACTGTGCACGCAATCAATCACCGACCGCGCAGTAGCTGGAGGGCCTGGGGTGGACCGGTACGCCAGATGGAACGCCCTGCTCGAAATGCTGACCGACAGCGGCCGGGTCAGCGTCGAGGAGGCCGCCGAGCGGCTGGACGTCTCCCAGGCCACCATCCGGCGCGACTTCGACCAGCTCGCCCAGCAGCAGATGATCACCCGGACCAGGGGTGGCGCGGTCGCCAACGGCGTCTCGTACGACCTGCCGCTGCGCTACAAGACCGCCAAGCACTCGGCCGAGAAGCAACGGATCGGCGCCGCCGCGGCGGCGCTGGTCTCGCCGGGCACCGTGGTGGGTCTCAACGGCGGCACCACCAGCACCGAGGTGGCCCGCGCCCTGGCCGTCCGGCCGGACCTGAACACCAGCGCCGAGGGCGCACAGCTCACCGTGGTCACCAACGCGCTCAACATCGCCAACGAGCTGCTCGTCCGTTCCCGGATGAAGGTCGTGGTGGCCGGCGGCGTGGTCCGGCCCAAGTCGTTCGAGCTGGTCGGCCCGCTGGGCGGGGCGCTGCTGCGCGAGGTCACCCTGGACGTCGCCCTGCTCGGTGTGGACGCGATCGACCCCCAGCTCGGCGCCGCCGCCCACCACGAGGGCGAGGCGGCGATGAACAACCTGATGGTGGCCCGGGCCAAGCGCGTGGTGATCATCGCCGACTCGTCCAAGCTGGGCGGGCACGCCTTCGCCCGGATCTGCCCCGTGGACCGGGTGGAGACGCTGGTCACCGACTCCGGCGCGAGTCCCGAGGTGGTCGAGGCGTTCCGCGCCGCCGGCGTCCACGTCGTCTGCGCCTGAGGCGACCGGAAGGGCGCCTTTCCTGACGCCGGGGGCGCCGGAACTGCCCCTCCTTTCCACCCGATCGGCGCGTCGGATGCATACCCGGTATTGCGTGCGCCTGCATACCACGTATGGTGTCGCGTGTCATATGCCCATCGGGGGAGGTGCAGCTTGTCGGCTGTCCTGGAGATCGAAGGTCTACGCAAGACCTACAAGAGCCGTCGGCGCGGCACCCGCAACGCGCTCGACGGGTTCGACATGCGGGTCGAAGAGGGGCAGGTGCACGGCTTCCTGGGCCCCAACGGATCGGGCAAGACCACCACGCTGCGTACGCTGCTCGGCCTGATCCGGCCCGACGGCGGCCGGATGACGATCCTCGGGCACGAGGTCCCGGCGGCGCTGCCCACTGTGGCGGGCCGGGTCGGCGCGATCGTGGAGAGTCCGCAGTTCTTCCCGCACTTCTCCGCCCGGGACACCCTGTCGCTGCTCGCCGGCGCGGGCGACGTGCCGGCGCAGCGGATCGACGAGGTGCTGGAGCTGGTCGGGCTGCGCGACCGGGCCGGCGAGCGGGTGAAGACGTACTCGCTGGGCATGAAGCAGCGGCTCGCGGTCGCCTCCGCGCTGCTCAAGAACCCGAAGCTGCTGATCCTCGACGAGCCGGCCAACGGGCTGGACCCGGGCGGCATCCGCGAGATGCGCACCCTGATGCGTACCCTCGCCGAGTCGGGGATGACCGTGGTGCTCTCCAGCCACATCCTCGGCGAGATCCAGCTGATCTGCGACTCGGTCACCATCATCTCGCTGGGCCGGCGGGTCGCCTTCGGCCCGGTCGAGCAGGTGCTCGCCCAGCACTCCTCCGGCGCGGTCCGGGTGCGGCTGGAGGCGGTCACCGACCTGCCGATCGCCGCCGAGGCGCTGACCCGCGCCGGGATCCGGGTGACCGGCCAGCCCGACCACCTGATGCTCGCCGACGTCGACAAGCCGGCCGCCGTGACCCGGCTCCTCGCCGAGCAGGGCCTCTACGTCAGCGAACTCGCCCCGGTCGCCGTCGACCTGGAGAGCGTCTTCCTCGAACTGACCGCCACCGCGCCGGTACCCGGCCAGCACCGGCAGGTCGACCAGTCCACGAAGGTCGGTGGCGCCGGGCAGCCCGGTGCCACCGCGGGAGGGTGGGGCGCGTGAGCCTCTACCGTACGGAGCTGCGCCGGCTGGCGAAGCGGCGCTTCACCCGCTGGATGAGCGTGCTGGGCCTGGTGGTGCTCGCGCTCGTGGTGGTCGGCGTCTTCCTGACCAACGAGAAGATCGACGCCGCCGCGCTGGCAAAGGCCGAGCGCGCCGCCGAGCAGCAGTGGCAGCAGGACGTCCGCCACAACGAGCAGTACCGCGCGGAGTGCGAGAAGGCGAAGGCGGCGGGGACGGGCGAGCCGGGGCGGTACCCCGAGGACTGCGCCATGATCCAGCCGCCGCCCCGCGAGGCGATCCAGGCGGACTGGTTCCTCCCCTCCACCTTCGACTTCCGGAACAACTTCGGGGCCACCCTGCTGCCGCTCGCGGCGATGCTCGCGCTGATCGGGTTCGTCGTCGGCGCCTCGTTCGTCGGGGCCGAGTGGAACACCGGCGGCATGATGAACCTGCTGCTCTGGCGGCCGAAGCGGCTGACCGTACTGCTGACCAAGCTGGCGGCGCTGCTCACCGGCCTGCTCGCCCTGGCGCTGCCCACGACGGCGCTGTGGTTCGGCAGCGTCTGGCTGGTCGCCACCCTGCGCGGCAGCACGGCGAAGATGACCGCCGGGGCCTGGCAGTCCTTCGCCCTCACCGGGCTGCGTGGGCTTGTGCTCGCCATGATCACCGCGACGATCGGTTTCGCGCTCGCCTCGCTGGGCCGGCACACCGCGATGGCGCTGGGCGGCGTGATCGCCCTGATGGTCGTCGGCCAGTTCGGCCTCGGCATCCTGCTGCAGATGGCCGGGGTGCGCTTCGCCGAGGCGTGGCTGCTGCCCACGTACGCGGTGGCGTGGATGGAGAAGAAGGTGACGCTGGAGAACTGGGACGCCTGCCAGGCCACCTACTTCGGCGAGTGTAAACCGGACACGATGGACATCACCTGGCAGCACTCGTCGGCGTTGCTGGTGGTCGGTCTGACGGTGATCCTCGGTGCGGCGCTCTGGGCGATGCGCCGGCGGGACATCTCCTGACCACGGCGGCGCGACCGGCGGCTCTCCCCGGCCCCCGGTCGCGCCGCCACGCCCCCCGCCCGGCGCGACGGGTTCCGTCGCCGACCGCCGCGCCTCCCGTCCGGCTGACGGGTGCCGACCGCCACGTCTCCCGTCCGGCTGACGGGTGCCGACCACCGTGGCTCCCGCCCGGTCCGGCGGGTCGCCGTCCGGCGCGCCTGCCGTCGGTCCGAGGGGGGCCAGGGTGGGCGGGCCCGGCGGCGGGACGGCCCGCAGCTGGGCCGAAATCGCCCAGGAGGGCGGACACGGGGCGAACCGGCACGGTCACGTTCCGGCACTCTCGTCCGATGCGGAGCGGGTGGGCCGTCGTTAGGCTGGGGTCCCCGGTCGGCGTCGTGGTGTGCCGCCCGCCTGCCCACGAGGAGCGCCATGCAGCCCGCCGACGCCGCCCCGGCCGCCCCCGAGCCGTCCACGGCGGACCGGGCGGCCGCGACCGGCGAGGCGCGTGACGCGGGAGGCGTCGTCCCCCAGCCCAGGACCGGCCCCGACGCCGCCGTCCCGACCGTGCCGCAGCCCCGCTCGGCTGCCGAGACGGCCGTCGGTCACGCCGGGGCGGCGACCCCCGAGGCGGCGGACACGGCCCTGGGTGGCGCCGGGGCGGCGACCCCCGAGACCGACCCGGCCACGGGTGACCGGCCGGACGGCGGGCTCACCGAGCGGGAGCGCGGCATCCTCGCCTTCGAGCAGCAGTGGTGGCGGCACGCCGGCGCCAAGGAGCAGGCCATCCGGGACAGCTTCGGCCTCTCCGCCACCCGCTACTACCAGTTGCTGAACGCGCTGCTCGACAACCCGGCGGCGCTCGCCGCCGATCCGGTGCTGGTCGGGCGGCTGCGCCGGCTGCGCTCCTCCCGGGCCCGCAACCGCCGCCGCTGAAGCGCCGCCCTCGCGTCGGTCACCGCCGCTCAAGGGCGCGTCGCGGCCGACGGATCGTCCCCTCGGGCGCCTGACCGTGGCCGTCGACCGTTCTCGCCCGCGTCGGCCGTCCCGGCCCGGGCAGTGGCCTCTGGTCCGGATCCCGATCCCGCCCCGGCCCCCGGGGCGGAATGCCGGCGAGCCGCGCGGGTAGGCGGGTGGCGTTCCGAGCCGCGTCCCGCGGCCGGTTCACGTTCCGGGTCGTGACCCTGCGGCCCGGGGCCGACGGAGGGAGCGGGCGATGACGGGAATCAACCCGAGCCGGCCACCGGACGGTGCGACCGGCACCGGGCAGCAGGCCCGGCACGAAGCGTCCCGGGTCGGGCACCAGGCGACCCAGGCCGGGGGCCAGATCGCGCACGCCGCAGCCGAACAGGGCGGACACGTGGCCTCGGAGGCCCGGCGGCAGGCGCGCAACCTCACCGGCGAGGCCACCACGCAGCTGCGCGATCAGGCCCAGGCCCAGCAGCACCGGGCGGCCGAGGGGCTGCGCGGCATCGGGCGGGAACTCGGCTCGATGGCGGAGCGGAGCGAGGACTCCGGGATGGCGGCCCAGCTCGTCCGCCGCGCGGCCGACGCCGCCCAGCAGGCGGCCGGCTGGCTCGACGAGCGCGAGCCCGGTGCGGTGTTCGACGAGGTGCGGTCGTACGCGCGCCGGCACCCGGGCACCTTCCTGACCGGCGCGGCCGTGGCCGGCATGCTGGTCGGGCGGCTCACCCGGAACCTCACCGCCTCCGGCGACGGGCGACGGGGCGGCGCGGGCCAGCAGACGCCGCCGCCGGCCGCCGCGCCGACCACGAGCGGGCCGCAGTCGTACGAGCGGACGGTCGGGGCGCCCTACCTGGCCGAGGAGACGCACCCGCGCGGCGAGGCGTACCCGCGCGAGGAGGCGTACACCGGGATGGCCCGGGTGCGTAACGCCTCGCCGCCCGACCGGCAGGGCCCGGACATCCCGGGCGGGGTGGCGCCGTGAGTGCCCCGGAGAAGGAACGGACCCAGGCGTCCGTCGGCGACCTGCTCGGCGACGTGACCCGGGACGTCTCCACGCTGGTCCGCAAGGAGATCGAGCTGGCCAAGGCGGAACTGCGCGAGGAGGCGACCCGGGCGGGCAAGGCCGGCGGCATGTTCGGCGGTGCCGCGCTGGCCGGCTTCCTGACGGTGCTGTTCGTGTCGTACGCGCTGTGGTGGGGGCTGTCGAACGTGATGGACCAGGGCTGGGCCGCGCTGATCGTGGCGGTCATCTGGGCCGCGGTCACCGGCGGCCTGCTCGCCAACGCGCGGACGAAGATGGCGGAGCTCCGCTCCGTGCTGCCCCGCACGAGACAGACCGCCCGGGAGATGCCGAACGCGATGCGAGGCCGGTGAACCAGCCGGGAGGGAGCAGATCATGTCCAACGATCCGGACCGGATCCGGTGGGAGATCGAGAACACCCGGAACGAACTGAGCAACGACGTCGACGCGCTGGCCGACAAGGTCAACCCGCGACGGATCGCCGGTGACCGCGTCGGGCAGGCCCGTGGCGCGTTCACCCGAGCCAGGGAGAAGGTGATGGGCGTGCAGTCGGACGGGCACGGCGTCGGTCAGCGGATGTCGCACGCGACGGGCTCGGCGCGGGCGTTCGGGGAGCAGTCCCGCGAACAGATGTCGCACGCCGCGATGTCGGTGCGGGACGAGGCGCGCTCGCTCGGGCAGCAGTCCCGGCAGCAGGCGCAGGGCAACCCCCTCGCCGCCGGCCTGATCGCCTTCGGCGCCGGGCTGCTGGTCTCGTCGCTGCTGCCGCCCAGCAGCCCGGAGCGACAGTTGGCCGGGCAGGCCAGGGGCAAGGTGGCCGAGCACTCCGACCAATTGCGCGCACAGGCCGGACACCTGCGCGAGCAGGCCGGCCAGCTGGGCCGTGAGGCAGGCCGCGAGATGGGCCACAACCTGCGCGAGCCGGCGCAGCACGCGGCCCGGGCGGTCGGCTCCACCGCCGTCAGTGGCGCTTCGGCCGTACGGGAACAGGGCCGCTCGGCCGCCCACCAGGTGCAGGGGCAGGCGCATGAGGCCGCCGACGACCTCCGTCGCCGCTGAGGCGACCCGGGTGGTCGGGGCGGCGCGGACGATGCGGGTACGCTCCGCGTCCGCGCCGCCCCCCGGCCGGCCGGTCAACGAGGACCTGGTCTTCCGGTTCGGGCCGCTGGTCGGCGTGCTGGACGGCGCCACCGTGCCGGAGGGCTTCGACACCGGCTGCGTGCACGGGCCGTCCTGGTACGTCCGGCACCTCGCGGCCCGGCTCGGGCTGGCGGAGGCGGCCCGCCCGACGGCGACGCTGATGAGCAACCTGGCGGCGGCGATCCTGGCCGTCCGCTCCGACCACGGCGACGTGTGCGACCTGGCGCATCCGGGCACCCCGTCGAGCACGGTCTGCCTGCTGCGCGACGGCGGCGACCACCTCGACTACCTGGTGCTCTGCGACAGTCCGCTGGTGCTGGACGCCGGTGGGCGGGTCGGCGTGGTCAGCGACGACCGGCTGGAGACCGCGACGGCGGAGTTGCGGGCCACGGTCGCGGCGGTGCCGGCCGGATCGGCCGACCGGACCACCCGGTTCCGGCAGGCGGTCGCCGTGCAGCGCGAGCGGATGAACCGGACCCACGGCTACTGGGTGGCGGCCGCCGACCCGGACGCGGCGTTCCACGCCGTGACCGGCACGCTGCCGCTGCGGGGGCCCGGTGCGGTACGCCGGGCGGCGCTGCTCAGCGACGGCGCGTCGGCGGTGGTGGAGCAGTTCGGCCTGCTCGACTGGGCGGGGCTGCTGGACGTGGCGACCGCCGAGGGGCCCGGCGCCGTGGTCGACCGGGTACGCGCCGCGGAGCGCGACCATCCGGACCGGCTGCGCCGGCACAAGCCCGCGGACGACGCCTCCGTGGTGCTCTGCGAGTTCGACGCCGGCGCGCCGTGACGCCGGCGCGCCGTGAGCGCGGAGCCGGGTGATGCCGGCGCGTCGTGACGCCGGGATCCGGGCGTGACGGCGGGGCGCCGTGACGCTGGGATCCGGGCGTGACGGCGGCGTGGCGGGTGCTCGACAGCGGAGCGTGAGGTGGAACACGATGCGGTCCGACCGGCCCGTACCTTCCGCCGGACCGCCAGTCGATGCCCGATGGGGTGGACTCGGGCCGGTGGGGGCGGCAGACTGCGGCACGTGGCGGGAACGGTCCGGTTGGAGCCGGTGGACGAGCGGAACCTGGAGCCGTTGCTCTCCGTAGCGGCTGCCGAGGCGGAGCCCGGCGACGTGATGCCGCCGGTGGAGGCGCCGGCCGGTTGGTCGCACGCCCGCCGGGAGGCGTTCCGCGAGTTCCACCGGGCGAGCTTCGCCGGCCTGGCCGGCCCCACCGGCACCCAGATGTACGCCATCCTGGCCGGCGGCGAGGTGGTCGGCATGATCCGGATGAGCCGCCGCGACGAGCCGGGCACCGTCGAGACCGGGATGTGGCTGGGCCGGTCCGCCCGGGGCCAGGGGATCGGCCCGGCGGCCCTGCGCGAGTTGTTGAACGAGGCGGCGGCGGCCGGAATGCGGCTCGTCGTGGCGGAGACGACGAGCCGCAACCACGGAGCGTTGTCGGTGCTCGAAAAGTGCGGGGCGAAATTGCGCGAGGATGCCGGCAGGGTGCACGCCGAGATCTGCCTGGATTCGACGCTGCCGGCATTGTGACGACCATTCGTCAATTCTTTACTTTCTGAGGTTCTCCCTGCTCGTTGCCGCACGACTGACCGGTTTGCGCGGTTGACGAGGTACGTGTGGCGGTCTCCGGGAATTGTCCCGGGGTGATGGCGGAAATGTTTCGCCGATAGGCCACCGGGTACTGCCCGCCGGGTCCGATTGAACGGGACACCTGATTGTGGTCCGGCACGTGCTGATCCCCGGCGGCCATTCTTTCGACCACTGCAGTCAGGTGTCCGTCGCTCCGGGGAGCGAAGGAGAACTGATGAACAGCGGAGCACGAATCGGGCTCGCGGTGGGCTTCGGCTATCTGCTCGGCCGCCGGCGCAAGCTGCGTACCGCCCTCACCCTGGCGGCGGCGGTCGCGGCCGGCCGCGCGAGCCGGGAGCCCGGCGGGCTGCTGAAGGCGGGCGGCAACCTGCTCCAGTCTTCCCCCCAGCTGACGAACCTCGGCCGCCTCGGCGGGCCGCTCGCCGCGGCCTCGAAGGCGGCCGCGACCGCCGCCGCCGGTAGCGGCATCGACGCGCTCAGCGGCAAGCTGCGCGGCTCGGCCGACGCGCTGCGCCGCAAGGGCGGTGCGGGCGGGCCCGACCGGTCGGACGACGACCGGTCGGACGACGGGGACCGGCCGAGCCGGGACCGGGACGCCGACGACGCCGAGACCGACACCGAGCAGCGGGGGCGGTGACCATGGCGGAGACGACGAACCCCGGCGGCCTCGGCGACAAGGTCCGGGGCCAGCTCGCAGGCGAGGCGCGCAACCTGGCGAGCGCCATCGGCGAGCGCGCCGTGCAGGTGGTGACCGAGCGGATCACCGGCGCGACCGGTCGACTCAGCGACTACGCGAAGCAGGGCGGCGGCCCCGGCCTGATCGCCGCCGCGACGGGCGCGCAGAAGCTGGCCGAGGGCGGCTCACCGGTGAAGGCGATGGTCCATGCCGGGCTGGCCGGCGGTAAGGAGAAGGTGATGTCGGCGCTCGGCAGGAGCGGCAAGGGTGGCAAGGGTGGCGGCAAGAAGCTCAAGGTCACCAACATTGTCGAGGCGATCGAGGTCGGTGTGCCCGTCCGGGTCGCGTACAACCAGTGGACGCAGTTCGGCGACTTCCCGAGCTTCATGAAGAAGGTCGAGAACGTCGGCACCGAGGCGGACGAGAAGCTGACCTGGAAGGCGCAGGTCTTCTGGTCGCACCGCACCTGGGAGTCGACGATCGTCCGGCAGATCCCGGACAAGCTGATCCACTGGCGCTCCAAGGGCGAGAAGGGCTACGTCGACGGCACCGTCAGCTTCCACGAGTTGTCGCCCGACCTGACCCGGATCCTGGTGGTGCTGGAGTACCACCCGCAGGGGCTCTTCGAGCACACCGGCAACCTGTGGCGCGCCCAGGGCCGCCGCGTCCGGCTGGAGCTGAAGCACTTCGTCCGGCACGTGATGACCCGGACGGTCCTCGACCCGGAGTCGGTGCAGGGCTGGCGCGGCGAGATCGAGGACTCGCAGGTGGTCCGGGACCACGACACCGCCCTGCGTGAGGAGCAGGAGGAACGCGAGCGCGAGGAGCAGGAGGAGCAGGAGGAGCGCGGGCGGCCGGAGCGCGAGCAGCGCGGCCGGCGGGAGCCCGAGCCGGAGGAGGAGGCCGAGGAGGGCGAGGAGGCCGAGGAGGCCGAGGAGGAGCCGCGCGGGGAGCGCCGGCCCGCCGAGCGCGGCCGCCGTCGCCCGCCCCGGCGTCGCCGCCCCGCCGAGGAGGAGTACGAGGACGAGTACGACGAGGGCGAGTACGACGAGTACGAGGAGGAGGAGCCGGAGGAGGAGCAGCCGGCGCCGCGTCGCCGCGCCCCGGAGCGGGCGCGTCGCCCGCAGCCCCGGGAGGAGTCCCGGCCCCGCGAGGAGCCCCGGCCACGGCGGTCCCCGGAGGCGCCCCGCCGACCTGTGGTCCGCCGTCGACGGGAGGAGCGCGAATGACCATCGCGACGACCGAGGGTCAGGCCGGCGGCGCCCTGGAGCGCGGCGGGTCGGGCGGCAGCCTGGCCGACGTCGTGGAGACGGTGCTGGACAAGGGCGTGGTGATCGACGCGCAGGTGTCGGTCGCCGTGGTCGGCATCCAGTTGTTGGAGATCAACGCCCGGATCGTCATCGCCAGCGTGGAGACGTACCTGCGCTTCGCCGAGGCGGTCGACCGGTTCGACATCACCCCGAAGGGCCAGAAGGGGCTGCCCGACCTGGTCGAGGGCGCCTCCGGCGCGGTCGGCGCCGGCAAGGCGGTGTCCGGGATCGGCCGGACCGTCGGCGCGATCAAGGACGCCGTGGGCGAGCTCGGCTCCGACTCCCGCGATCGTGACCGGGATCCCGACCGGGACCGCGACCGGGACCGACCCCGGCGGCGCCGGGACGAGGAGCGCTGAGATGGCCGAGGAGACCGGACTGTTCATCTACGGCATCGTGCCCTCCGACGTGGAGCCGACCCCGGACGCGGCCGGGGTCGGCGACCCGCCCGGAGAGGTGGCGGCGATCCGCCACGGGGAGCTGGCCGCGCTGGTCAGCGAGGTGAGCCTGACCGAGTCGATCGGCCGGCCGGCGGACCTGACCGCGTACCAGGAACTGGTGGACGGCACGGCGGCCGTGGCCCCCGTGCTGCCGGTGCGCTTCGGCACGGTGGTCACCGGCCCGGACGCGGTGGCCGACCTGCTGGAGGCGCACCACGACCGGTTCGCCGCCGCCCTCGACGAGTTCGAGGGCCGCATCCAGTACGTCGTGCACGGCCGCTACGACGAGCCGAACCTGATCGCGGGGGTGCTGGCGGACAACCCGGCGGCGGCCGAACTGGCCGACCAGGTGCGCGGGCAGCCGGAGGCGGCGACCCGCCCGCAGCGCATCCGGCTCGGCGAGATGATCAGCCAGGCGGTGGAGCTGCGCCGGGAGGCGGAGAACCGGCAGCTCGTCGACGCGCTCGGCCCGCTCGTCGTGGCGAGCGCGCCCCGGCCGCCGAGCAACGAGCTGGACGCGGCGAACGCCGCCTTCCTGGTCGAGCGGGACCGGGAGGAGGACTTCGTCGCGGCCGTCGAGGAGTACGCCGAGCAGCGCCGGGAGTTGATGCGGACGCGGCTGCTCGGCCCGCTCGCCCCGTACGACTTCGTCAGCGCCCACCAGTTGGTGAAGTGAGCGGTGGACATCCTCTGGACGCTGCTGACCCTGCCGTACGCGCCGGTGCGGGGGCTTACCGCGGTGGTCAAGGTGATCGCCCGGGAGGCGGAGTCGCGGCAGCGCAACCCGATCGACGTGCGGCGCGAGCTGGAGGCGCTGGACGCGGCGGAGGCGGCGGGGGAGATCAGCGCCGCGGAGCGGGACGCGGGGCAGCAGCAGGTGCTGGCGCGGCTGACCGGCGGGGCCGGTCAGCCGCCGCCGCCCCGGACCCGCGACCAGGGCTCGGTCCGCGACCAGGGCTCGGTCCGCGACCAGGGCTCGGTCCGCGACCAGGGCCGGGCCCGCGATCCGAGCGGGGTCGGGGCCCGGCGCGGTGCCGGCGGGCCCCGGCGGCGGGCCGGCACGGAACGGACGCGGCGGACGCCGCGCGACGGCGGTGAGGGAGGTGAGCGGCATGGCGGACCGGATCCGAGGCGACGGCGGCCGGGCGCGTAGGAACGAGCCGGACGACGACCGGTACGACGACGAGGAGGAGTACCTCGAACCGATCTCGGCAGCCGAGGCCGCCCGCGAGGGGCTGCGGCAGATCGTCGAGCTGACCGGCCGTACCCCCGTGGGGACCACCTCGCTGAAGTCGGTGCGGGACGGCTGGCTGGTCGGAGTGGAGGTCGTCGAGGATCGCCGGATCCCCGCCTCCACCGACCTGCTCGGCCTCTACGAGGTGGAGCTGGACCTGGAGGGCGGCCTGCTCGGCTACCGGCGGGTGCGGCGCTACCAGCGCGGGAAGGGCGAGGTGGGTTGAGATGACCGTGCAGCCTTCGGTGGTGCAGAACTCGGGCCAGGTCCTGCCCGCCGGGCACGAGCCGGCCAACCTGGGCGACATCCTCGAACGGGTGCTCGACCGGGGCATCGTGATCGCCGGCGACATCCGGGTCAGCCTGCTCGACATCGAGCTGCTGACGCTCAAGCTGCGGCTGGTCATCGCCTCCGTCGACACGGCACGGCAGATCGGCATCGACTGGTGGGAGCACGACCCGTGGCTCAGCTCGCGGGCGCGGCCGCCGGTCGAGCCCGGCCCCCGGGACCCGGAGCAGGTGGAGGCGGAGCGGCGCCCCCGGGTCGCCCGGCGGGCCGCCCGGAGGGAGGAGTGGGATGAGTTCGACGGCTGACCTCGCGCCCGCCGGTCCGACGACGACCCCGGGCAGTGGCGTGTGGCTGCACGGCGTCGTACGCGAGGCCGACGCGGCCCTGCTCGCCGCGACCGCCGGGATGGACGGCGCCCCGGTACGCGCGGTGCGGGCGGCCGGGCTGGTCGCCGTGGTCAGCGCCGCGCCCCTGTCCGAGTACGGCGAGGAGGCGCTGCGTCGCAACCTGGAGGACCTGGCCTGGCTGGAGCGTGCCGCCCGGGCGCACCACGCGGTGGTGGCGGCGCTGTCCCGGGCCGGCGCGGTGGTGCCCGCCCGGCTGGCCACCGTGCACCACGACGACGCGCGGGTGGCGGGGCAACTCGTCGCGCGCCGGGACGAGCTGGTCGCGATCCTGGACCGGCTCGCCGGCCGCGACGAGTGGGGCGTCAAGGGCTACGTCGTGCCGGGCGCGACGCCCCGCACGTCCGAGCCGGACGGATCGGGTGGCGGGGCCGGGGCGGCGTACCTGCGGCGGCGCCGGGCCCAGCTCACCGCCCGCGAGGAGGGGCAGCGGATCGCCGCCGACGCCGCCGCCGCCGTCCACGGGGAGCTGGCCGGGCACGCGGTCGCCGCCCGGCGGCACCCGCCGCAGGACCGCCGGCTCTCCGGCGCGCCCACCGCGATGGTGCTCAACGGGGCGTACCTCGTCGAGCAGGGCACGCTCGCCGACTTCCGCCGGCTGGTGGACGCGCTCGCCGACGGGCATCCGGAGATCCGGCTGGAGCTGACCGGCCCGTGGCCGCCGTACTCGTTCGCCGAGGAGCGGCCCGCCGAGCCGGCGTTGACGGTCCGGGAGCCGGCGTGCTGACCGCCGCCCCGGCGGCCGGGGCACCGGCCCTCGACTCGGGCGCCGGCGCGGTCACCGCCCGGGGGTCGGCGTGGTGACCACCTCGCTCGCGCCGAACAGCGCCGACGATCCGCTGGCCTACCGCCCGGTCGCCCTGGTGGACCTGCTGGACCGGGTGCTCGCCACCGGCGTGGTGATCAGCGGCGACATCACCCTCGCCATCGCCGACGTCGACCTGGTCCGGATCTCCCTGCGCGCGCTGGTCGCGTCCGTGGGCGCGCTCGCCCCGCCGGAGCTGCGGGACGCCGCTCCGGAGGGTGCCGTCTGGCCGTCGGGAGCGCCGACATGACCGCCCCGGGCGGCGGGAGCGGCGATCGGCGGGACGAGGCGGCCGAACTGGCCGCCGCGCTCGGCGACACCCGGTGGCAGCCGCCCCGGGTGACGCCGCTGGACCGCAGGTTGGCGGTCGACCGGGACTCCGTCGAGCGGGGGCTGGCCAGCCTCGTGCTCACCGTGATCGAGCTGCTGCGGCAACTCATGGAGCGGCAGGCGCTGCGCCGGGTGGACCTCGGCGACCTCACCGAGGAGCAGGTCGAGCGGATCGGCACGACGCTGATGGCGCTCGAGGAGCAGATGACCGGGCTGCGCGAGTACTTCGGCCTGGCGCCCGAGGACCTCAACCTCGACCTGGGGCCCCTCGGCCCGCTGCTGCCGACGGACTGATCCGTCGCCGGTGTGACCGCCTCGGCCCCGTCGGCCGCGAGGTCGAACGCTGGCCGTCGCACCTGCGCCCGTCGCGCGCGGCTCAGGCTCGCAGGGCCCGCACCGCGGTGGACGACGTCGTCGCCAGCTCCGGCCGGGCGGGCAGGAACAACGTCGTGACGCCCAGCGCCTCGTTCATCGCGGCGAGCTCGCACTCGTGCGAGAAATCGGTCGAGTTCCTGACCCCACGGATGATGATCCCGCATCCGTTCAGCCGGCAGTAGTCGGCGGTCAACCCGTGCCAGGCGGCCACCGCGACGTTCGCCCAGCCCGCCGGGAGCAGGCCCCGGATCCCTTCCGCCCGCGCGACTGTCGTTCCCGACGGCCGCTTGCCGCCGTTGACGGCAACGAGGACCGTGACCTGATCGAACATTCGGCGCGCCCGGTCGACGACGTCCAGATGGCCCGGCGTGAACGGATCGAACGTCCCCGGATAGACCGCTCGGGCCGACCCGGGGCTGGCATCGGTCGGGTGAGTCACCAGGCCAGACTAGGCGCGTGTCCCGGGTGGCGAGTGATTTGCGGTCCTGCGCCACCCGGGACACGCTCTTGGCGTTGTGTTTGTCCGGAGGCTACGGGCGGGCCCTCCTCCGGAACTCGATGACCGGCGGGATCCGTGAGCTCGCCGGAGATGAGCCCACGGGGTGGTCAGCCCTTGATGAAGCGTCGGGCCATGTAGCGGCGTACCGGTGGCAGGGCCGCCAGACGTAGTGGCAGTTGGCTCAGCCACAGGGCGACGGGGTTGGCGGGGGCGTAGACGCTCTTCACCCGCTGGCCGAGCTTCTGTTTGCGTTCCACCTCAGGGCGTAGTTCGGCCTCCCACCGGGTCAGGGCGGCGTCGAAGTCGCCGGGGTTGTCCCGCAGCGCCGTGCCGAGCAGGTCGGCGCCCCCGACGGCGAGCGCCGAGCCGTAGCCGGCGAAGAGGGTGACGCACCAGGCCGCGTCGCCGAGCAGGACGACGCGGCCCCGGCTCCACCGGTCGACCACCATCTGGCTGATGGTGTCGAAGTAGATCGACTCGGTGGTCTTCATGCCGGCGAGCACTTCGGGGACCACCCAGCCCATGCCGTCGTAGACCTGGGGCAGCACCTTGTGTGGGCCGTCGGCGAGGTTGCCGAGGTTGCGGTCGGTTCGGTAGCCGAAGAAGGCGACGTTTCGGCCGTCGCCGATGCTGATGACGGCGATGGTGCGGCCACCGGTGGAGAGGGTGCCGGTGGTGCCCTCCGCGATGGCGGCGGGCCGCTTGTCGAGCATGTAGACGGCGACCATGTGGTCGAGGTCCAGGCGGTAGTTGTCCTCGGGGCCGAAGACCAGTGTGCGGGTGGTGGAGTGCAGCCCGTCCGCGCCGATGAGCAGGTCGGCGTGTTCGACCGTTCCGTCGCTGAGGGTCGCGTGGACGCCAGTGTCGTTCTGGTTGACGGCGGTGACGGTGGTCCCGAAGCGGATCGGGGTGTTGTCGTGGACCTGCTCGTAGAGGACGGTTTCGATGTCGCCGCGTAGGATGTTCATGGAGCGGCTGCCCATGGTGGCGGCGATGGCCTCCCGGTTCAGGGAGAATCTCCGCTGGCCGTTGGGTTTGTGGTAGACCAGCTCGTTGGTGATGAAGGCCCGGGCCTGCAGCGCGGGCAGGATCCCCATCCGCTCGGCGGCGTCGTAGCCGATGCCGCCGAAGGTGACCGCGTAGCCGCCGCCGCGACGGTGGGGGGCGCGTTCGACGATGAGGCTTTCCCAGCCGATCTGGTGCAGCCGGAGAGCGGCGGCGAGGCCGGCGATGCCGGCTCCGATGATGATGGCACGCATGATCACTCCTTGTGCCTGGTGGTTGCCTACTGGGTCAGAGCCGATCGAGGAGGCGCTGTTCGGTGGCGGGATCGAGCCAGGTGTCCGGCGACGGGGCGTCGGGACGGGGGACCGGGTCGCCTTCGCTCTGGAGCCAGGCCCAGGTGTCGGCGAGTGTGTCGCGCAGTGGCCGGCAGGTCAGTCCGGCGTTGAAGGCTGCGGTGACGTCGGCGTCGTGCATGCCGGTCGGCGTGGGGTCGTGCGGGAACCGGATCCCGAACTCCATGCCCAGCGGCAAGCCTTCTGCGGCCAGCGCCTCCGCAGGCGCCCAGACCAGCTCAGCGTCGGATCCGATCACCTCACGGGCTGTCTCCAGAAGTTCCCCGATGGTCACGGCCCCGGGACGGCCGGTCACGGTGAAGGCGCCGCTGACACCGTGGTCGGCGGCCGACAGCATCCAGGCCGCCATGTCCCGGGCATCGATGTACTGCAGCGGCGTGTCGGCCGGTCCCGGGGCCAGGACCCGGCCGCCCCGCTCCAACCGGCGCATCCACCACGGGATACGGCCGACGTCCTCGTACGGGCCCAGGATCATCCCCGCCCGGGCGAGCAGGGCCCGCTGCCCGAACGCCTCGATGACGGCCAGTTCGCCGCCACGCTTGGCCGCGGCATAGTCGGTACTGTCCTCACTGGACGGATCGCCCTCGACCAGCGGCGCGTGTTCGTCGGCGCCGGTCGGCCACGGCCAACGGTGGACCCCACGGCTGGAGACGTAGCCGTAGTGGCGGGCGCGGCCGGCCAGCAGACGCGCGCTGTCCCGGACCACCCGGGGTGCCCAGGCCCAGGTGTCGATGACGGCATCCCATTCCTCATCCCCCAGCGCCGTCCGCACGGCCAGGGGGTCGGTGCGGTCCGCCAGCAACGATTGGGTGCCGGGCGTCGGAGGACGGCTGATGCCACGGTTGAGCGTGGTCACCTGGTCCCCCCGGTCGAGCGCGGTCTCCACGACAGCTCGCCCCACATGGTGGGTGCCGCCGAGTACGAGCAGTTTCATGATGCTCCCCAATGGCTGGATGGTGGTGGGATCACCGACGGTGGCCCCGGTGGGAGAACGGAAATCAGCGTGATCGGCACGCCGAGCGGATTGCCTGCGACAAGGGCAGCCGGCGATGTGACGGGCAACGGGACGCCTCGACCTGAATCGGCCTCGCTCCCCGAATCGCGGGTGGGACACGGGCATGTCGAGGCGGCGAGCTCACGGGAGCACGGATCGGTGCATCGCAGGCGTCCTCTCCTCATCGACGATTACCGAAATCGCTCGCCGACCAGGCTTCCCGGCACACCAAGGGCTCCATCGAGCCCCACAGGAAGCAATGTAGCGAATCTTCAGAAATTTTTGAAGACTCCTTGGGTTGGGTATCATCCGTCCGGGAGGTGACGGCTGGTGGACGATCGGCAGGAGCAGTGGCAGGCGGCGGAGCGGCTGGCGTTGGCGCTGACCGACGGGGGCCTGCAGCGCATGGCCGCGCGAGTGCTTGCCGTGTTCCTCTTCACCGAGCAGGAGACCGTCACCATGGGCGACATCGCCGACCGGCTCGGAGTCAGCGCCGGATCGGTCTCCGGCGCCGTCAAGTCGCTGCTCTCCGTCGGACTGATTCAGCGGCTGCCGGCTCCAGGTAGCCGTCGTGAGCACTACCGGATGCGCGACGACGCCTGGCCCACCCTCTTCTCCACCCAGAACACGATCATGGAGAGCATGCTCCACGCCGCCGAAAGCGGAATTACCACCCTGACTCCGGACGATCCTGCCCATCGGCGGCTGCAGGAGATGCGCAACTTCTACCAGTTCATGCTCGGCGAGATACCGGACCTGTTGCGTCGCTGGCGGGCGTTGCGCTCGTAGCGGGTGGTCAGCCGGCGGTAGCCGGTGAGCCAGGCGATGGTCCGCTCGATCACCCATCGGCGCTGGCCGAGGTGGTCCGGGAGGAGCCCTCCGCCGGTCAGCCGGCGCGCTTCTCGGCGTACGCGGCGAGCCAGGCGACCTGCGCCGGGTCCAGGGACGGGCGGACCCGGGACCGGGCCGTCGCCACGTGCGCCGCGGTGACCGTGGTGGCGGTCAGCGACTCCCGCATGGCGGCGAGCGCCGCCTCCCGGACCAGCGCGGCGCAGTCCGCCGCCGAGAAGCCGTCCAGCTCGGCGCCCAGCGCCGCGAGGTCCACCTCCGGCGCCAGCGGCACGTCGCGCGCCGCGGCCCGCAGGATCTCCGCCCGCGCCGGCCCGTCCGGCGGCGGCACGTAGACCAGCCGCTCCAGCCGCCCGGGACGCAGCAGCGCCGGGTCCACCAGGTCGGGCCGGTTGGTCGCGCCGACCACCACCACGTTGCGCAGCGTCTCCACCCCGTCCAGCTCGGTCAGCAGGGCGGCGACCACCCGGTCCGTCGTACCGCCGTCGGTGGCCTGCCCGCGTACCGGCGCGAGCGCGTCCACCTCGTCCAGGAAGACCAGCGTGGGTGCGGCCTCGCGGGCCCGGCGGAACAGCTCGCGGACCGCGCGCTCGCTCTCGCCGACCCACTTCGACAGCAGCTCCGCCCCCTTGACGGAGAGCACGTTGGCCCGCCCCGACCCGGCCAGCGCGGTGACCAGATAGGTCTTGCCGCAGCCGGGCGGGCCGTAGAGCAGCACCCCGCGCGGCGGCTGCACGCCGAGCCGGGCGAACGTGTCGGGGTAGGTCAGCGGCCACAGCACCGACTCGGTGAGCGTCTGCTTGACCTCCGTCAGGCCGCCCACGTCGTCGAGGGTCACCGCGGCCAGCTCCAGGGTGGACGCCGCCATCGTGGTCGGGCGGACCACCTCCAGCGCGGCGGCGAAGTCGGCCATCGCCACCGTCGGCGTCTCGGCCGCCTTCTGCCGCAGCGCCGCGCGCACCCCGGCCTCGCGCACCAGCGCGGCCAGGTCGGCGGCGACGAATCCGGGGGTACGCCCGGCGACCTCGTCGAGCCGCACGTCCTCGGCGAGCGGGACCTGCCGGGTCAGCACGGTCAACTGTTCGCGGCGCAGCGCCGCGTCCGGCAGCGGCACGCTGATCCGCAGCGAGAGCAGGTCCGGCCCGCTCAGCGCCGGGTCGAGGGCCTCGGGGCGGCCGGTCGTGCAGACCACCGCCAGCCCGGCCCGTAGAGCCTCGGCGACCACCTGGCGGAACACGGTGGCCACGGGCCCCGACTCGTCGGCGGGGGCGAGCGCCTCCACGTCGGTGACCAGCAGCACCGCCGGGCCGGTGCCCGCCTGCGCCTCGGTCGCGGCCGCGCGCAGCCGGTCGGCGGCGGCCTGGTTGGTCAGCGCGGCCACCTCGGGCGCCCAGAGCGGGCAGACCCGCGCGCCGACCTGGGCGGCCACCGCGCGCACCAGCGCCGCCTTGCCGGAGCCGGCCGGCCCGGCCACCAGCACGCCCAGCGAGACCGCCGTGCCCAGCCGGCCGAGCACCTCCCGGTGGTGGAAGCCGAGGTCGAGCAGTTCGGTGAGCTGTTCGGCCTGCGCCCGCAGCCCCGGCAGCTCGTCCACCGACGGCGCGGCCTCCGCCTCGGCCCGACCGCCGTCCTCGCGCGCGCCGGGCCGGCCCGGGGCCGTCACGTCCGTCGGGCCACCGGCGCGCGGGCCGCCGCCGTTTCCCGAACCGGCCCCAAATTCCGCCCGACCGAGGCCCGCCGGGCCGGAGGCGCCCGGACGCGCCCCGCCCGCCGTGCCGCCCGAGCCGTGGGTCGCCGGGCCGTGCTCCCAGCCGACCAGGGTGTCCATGGTGACCAGCGAGCTGCCGGGCTCGGCGTCGACCACGGTGAGCAGGCTGCTGGTCCAGGCGTACCCGACGCTGTTGGAGAGGCTGCGCCGGGCGGCCTCCACCAGGCTGCGCACCGAGGCGTCCGGCAGGACGTCCTGCGGCAGCAGCGACACGTCGTCCCCGGTCGTCACCACCTTGCCGAGCAGGGCCAGCCGGAGCATCTCGGGGGAGACCACCGCGGCGATCTGCGCCGGGCCGGCGAGGACCACCCGTCGGGCGGCGGTGACCGGAAGCGGGCTCACCGTCACCTGGCCGCCGTCGCGGACACCGAGGTTGCCCAGCATCAGGTCGTCCGCGTAGAGCAGGGCGGCGCTCGCGGTCGGCTCGGCCGGGACGGCGACGCCGGCGGTCACCCGCCGGCCGGCGAGCCGCACCGGGTCGCCGGGGCGCAGCGCCAGCGCGGTGAACGCCTCCGGATGCAGCCGGACGATGCCCCGTCGGGCGTCCAGCGCCGCCGGCCGCAGGCTCGCGGTCAGGGTCAGGTCGGGTTGCGCCACCGCCCGACCCTAGCCGCCGCCGTCACCCCCGTGCGTCGTCGGCCGGGTCCGCCGTCAACGGGGTGGGTCGTCGTCGCCGAGCACGGACGGGTCGCGGCGGATCAGCTCGGCCAGCCGGGCCGCCGGGTCGGGGCTCACCCCGTCCCGGCCGGGCGTCCAGGCCGGCACCGTCCGGGCCGACACCGGCCACTCCGGCGGCGGCCCGGCGGGGGCCGCCGCGTCGACCGTCACGCCCGTGCCGCTCCAGGCCACCCGCAGCGGGTACGCCTGCCCGTCGTGCTCGACGCGGACGGTGACCGCCACGCCGGGGTGACCCGCCACCACGCGCCGGACGGCCTCGGCGACCTCCGCCACGGGGTCGCGGGGCTCGCCGGCCCGCCGGGCGTCGGCCCAGCCGGGCCCGGCGTTGCGGGCCCCGCCCCGACCGTCGGCACGGCCCGGGTCGGCCCCGTCCGGCGCCGCGACGACCTCCGCGTCCGCCGCGCCGCCCGGCCCTACGGCCTCCGGCCCGCCCTGCCCCACGTCCTCCACCCCGCGCCGTTCCACGGCCTCCGCGTCCGCCGCGCCGCCCGGCCCTACGGCCTCCGCCCCGCCCCGCCCCACGGCCCCCGGGTCCCGCTGCTCGGCGGCCCGCCGGCGCAGCGCCTCCTCGCGCCGGGCCAACCGGGCCAGCGTCTCGTCCAGTCCACCTCTCATCACGACCACCCCTCCGAAGTGAAACGGGCCGAACCGCCGGCCGGTTCAGGCCTTCCTCTCCCGGGTGGCCCGGTCCAGCGCGCGGTCGAGGACGACCAGCAGGGCGTCCCGCACCGACAGCCGCTCCCGGGCGTCGAACCGCACCACGGGCACGTGGTCGCCGACGGCCAGCGCCCACCGGATCGCGTCCAGGTCGTGGGCCAGCCGCCCGTCGAACGCGTTCACCCCGACCACGAAGGGCAGGCCGGCCCGTTCGAAGAAGTCGATCGCCGGATAGCAGTCGTCCAGGCGGGCGCTGTCGACCACGACGAGGGCACCGAGCGCGCCCCGGGCCAGGTCGTCCCACATGAAGCCGAACCGGGCCTGCCCCGGGGTGCCGAACAGGTACAGCTTCAGGCTGCGGTCGATGGTGACGCAGCCGAAGTCCATCGCCACCGTGGTGGTGGTCTTCGCGGTGCGCGCGCCGGGGTCGTCGACGCCGATCCCGGCGCTGGTCATCTCCGCCTCGGTGGTCAGCGGGGCGATCTCGGAGATCGCGCCGACCGTGGTGGTCTTGCCGACCCCGAAGCCGCCGGCGACGAGGATCTTGACCGGGACCGGCGGCGCGGCGACCGGCGCGGGGTCCGCCCCCGGCGTGCCGGGCGGCGGGGGCACGGCCCTACCGACGGCGGGCGACGGGCCCGCCGGAGAGCCGTACCGGGCGGTGGCGCTGTTGGCGGCGACGCCGCCCAGCGGGGCGACCGGCCATTCAGGAGATCGCACGGAGTCCATCCATCACTCGCAGGATGATGTCGGGGTCGAGGGCGTCGGCGGCGTCGTGCACGTCGAGGTGGCCGGCGGCGCGGAGGTCACCGACCAGCACCCGCGTCACGCCGAAGTGCAGCCGCGTCCGGGCGGAGATCTCGGCGACCGAGATCGGCTGGTCGCAGAGCGCGACGATCGCCTGCAACTCGGGCGCCAGCCGGGTGAGCGGGGTGGCCCACTCGGCCGCCAGCCGGGCGGTCACCTGGGTCTCCAGCCCGATCGCCGGGTCGGCGCCGGCCACCCGCCCGGCGGTGAGCACGAACGGGCGGGGCCCCGCCGGCTCGTCCGGCTCGGGTTCCGGCCCGGCCGGCACCGCCGGCAGGCCGGGCCGGGCGGAATCCGGGGACGACCGCAGGTAGGGGCGGATCCGGACCGTCGGCTCCGGGTCCGGTTCCTCACCGGCGACCTCCGGGGTCATTGCTGGACGGCGTTCTTCAACTCGGCGATCAGCTTCGGCGTGAGCGCGCCCCCGGCCCGACCGGCGAAGAGCGTCATCTCGTACGCGACCGTGCCGAGGTTCGCGGACCGGTCGGCGACGACGCCGAGCACCGACCCGCTGCTGATCGCGCTGATCAGCAGGTACCCCTCGGCCATGTCCACGATCACCCGGTTCAGCCCGCCGAGGGCGTACCAGCTCGCGGCCCCGCCGGCGAGGCTCGTCATGCCGGAGACCACCGCCGCCAGCCGCTCCGCGTTGGACCGGTCCTTGATCGCCGACATGGCCATCAGCAGCCCGTCGGAGGAGACCGCGATCGCCTCCAGCACCCCGGCGGTGCTGGAGGTGAAGGAGTCCAGCAGCCAGTTGAAGGTGCGCGCCTCCGGGCTGAGGTCCCCCGGCACCGGGTGGTCGACGTCGTCGTGCGGGAAGGGGCTGGTCACCGTGATGATCCCTCTTCGTAGCGGCGGTCATGGACTTCACGCAGAGCACGGGCGACGCCCGCCTCGTACGCGGTGAGCAGGTCACGGACCTCGGCCGGGTCGCCCGGGTCCGGGCTGGTCGGCGGGCTGGCCGGGCACGCGGTCAGGTTCGCCCCGGGCACCCGCCGGGTCAGGGCGGTACGGGCCGGGCCGGCCGGGGGACGACTCAGCTCGGCCCGGCGTACGCCGGACTCGACGGCCTCGACCAGGGCGCGGGCCGCGGCCGGGTCGTCGGCCGCGGCGCCCGTCCGGGCGGGCGGCGGACCGCCCGGAGGCAGGTTGGCGCCCGGCACGCGCTGCCGGATGCCCGCCCCGGAGAGACCCGCCGGCGCGGCGGTCCGGGGCGCCCCGGCGACGCCGGCCGGCCCCGCGGCCTCCGGCGTCGCGAGGTCCGCCCCGGCGACCTGCGGCCCGTCGCCGGCGGGCCCGTCCGGGCCCACCGGGGTGCGGCGGTCGCGGGCGGGCACGGCTGCGCGGGCCTCGGCGGCCTGCGGCCCGGCGCCGAACGCGTTCCAGGGCTCGCCGGACTCCATCGTCCGGGTGGCGCGGCTGAGCAGCGCCGCGTCGAACCCGGGCACGGCGCCGTCCGGGGCCACCCCGACCGCCGTGCCGGCGGGGGCCGGCCGGCCGTCGAGCGCGCCGACCGGCCCGGCCGGAGTGGCCTGGGCGGTCGGCACCGCCGGAGCGGCCGGAGTGGCCTGGGCGGTCGGCACCGCCGGAGCGGCCGGAGCGGCCGGAGCGGTCGGCACCGCCGGAGCGGTCGGCACCGTCTGGGCGGTCGGTACCGTCTGGGCGGTCGGCACCGCCGGCGCGACGAGGGCGGTGGGTGCCGCCGGGGTGCGGCGGTCGCGGGCGGGCACGGTGGCGCGGGCCACGGCCGCCCCGGGCCGCTCGACGTGGTGGACGACCAGCGCCGCCCGCGGCACGTCCAGGTGCGCGGTGACCCCGCCGCCGGCGGTCGGGGCGAGCGCCACCGTCCAGCCGTGCCGGCGGGCGAGCCGGCCCACCACGAAGAGCCCCAGCACCTCGGTCGGGGCGAGGTCGAGCCGCTCCCGCCGGGTGAGTCGGGCGTTCTCCTCGGCCAGCCGCTCCCGGGTCATGCCGATGCCCCGGTCCACCACGCTGAGCCGGGCGCCGGAACCCGTCGGCTCCCCGCCCACGGTGACGCGGGTGTGCGGCGGGGAGAACACGGTGGCGTTCTCCATCAGCTCGGCCAGCGCCAGGACGAGATCGCCGACGACGCCGGGCGCCACCGAGAAGCCCGGCGGGACCTGCACGTCGACCCGGGTGTAGTCCTCGATCTCGCCGAGCGCCAGGCGGACCACGTCGCCGAGCGGCACCGGCGCCACGTGCGGGTCCGCGCCGGCCGAGCCGGAGAGCACGACCAGGCTGCCGGCGTTGCGGCGCAGCCGGCTGGAGATGTGGTCGAGCCGGTAGAGGTCCTCCAGCCGGCCGGCGTCGGTCTCCTGCTGCTCCAGCCGGTCGATCAGCGCGATCTGCCGGCCGACGAGGTTCTGCGTACGGCGGCCGACGTGGCCGAACATCTGCGCCACGTTGCGCCGGCCGGCCGCCTGCCGCTCGACCAGCCGGGCCGCGGTGCTCTGCACCCGGTCGAAGGCCCGGGCCAGGTCCCCGATCTCGTCGCGGGCCCGCACGTCCACCGGGTCGAGCCGGACCGGCGCGGGGCTCTCGGCCTCGTCGTCGACGACCCGGGTCAGCTCCGCCTCGGCGACCCGGGCGACCCGGTCGGCCGAGCGGGTGAGCCGGGTCAGCGGCCGGGCCACCGTGCGGGCGACGGCCGCGCCGAGCAGCACCACCCCGGCCAGGACCAGCAGGGCCGTCCAGCCGACGAGGTGCGCGGCGGTCAGCGCGCGCCGACGCTGGCTGGTCACCTCGGCGATGACGTCCGCGACGACCTTCTTCTCGATGAACTGCCCGAGCGTGATCATCGACCGGACCGACGGGAACAACGCGTCCAGCGACACGTTCCGGATCGCGCCGGCCGGGTCGAGCACGCTGGTGGTGAGGAAGTCGGCGCTGGTCCGGGCGGCCACCGCCGCGTCGGTGAGCGCCGCCAGTTCGAGCTGCTCGGCCGTGCCGAGGCTGCGGAACCGCTGGGTGTCCACCCGGAGCGCCGCCATGCAGGCGACGAACGAGGCGGTCGCCCGGGGGGCGCCGGTCGCCTTGACCAGCACGATCAGGGTGGCGCAGGCGCTGAGCCCCTCGTCGGCGCGGAGCAGCCCGTCCAGGGCCAGCACCTGCCGCCCGGCGGCCGTGTCGGTGTCCACGTCGAACGGCAGCCGCAGCGACTCGATCAGCGCCCGGTTGACCGGCCCGTACGCGTCCATGATCTGGTCGGGGGTGGCGGTCCCGGCGAGCACGGCGGCCCGCAGGTCGGTCAGGCCGCGTACGCCGTCCAGGGCGCCGGTGACCCGCGGCGGCAGCCGGTCGGCCCGCAGGTCGGCGACCCGGTCGTCCACGGTGGCGGTGCGCTGTACGAGTTCGGTGCGGGCGACCCGGCCGAGCAGCAGCCCCACGGAGAGGACGCGCTCCTGTTGCAGGTCCTGCACCAGGGTGCCGATCCGGCTGGCCACGCGGACCCGGTCGGCGATCTCCCCGGCCCGCTGCGCGGTGGTCACCCGGTCGAGCACCACCGGGACGGCGAGCACCACCGTGCTGAGCAGCGGAATGACGACGAGCAGCGCGAGCTTGCCCCGGATCCGCAGCCTACCGAGGAGCATCGTGGGGCCCCCAGTGCGCGCCGGGCTCCCGGACCGGCCCGACCGGCTGGAGCCGGCGCGGTTCCCCGTGCGACGGCGGCTGCCACGGGGCCTCCTCCGGCGGGGTGTCGGAGCCCTCCCGCTCGCGCCGGCTCTCCGCCGCCCGCCGCCGGGCCCGCCGGGCGGCGGCGAGCCACACCGCGCCGAGCGCCCCCCACAGCAGGACGGCCAGCGCGCCGGCGACGACCGTGAGCCAGCGGTCCCGGCCCAGGCCGCCGGCCCGCTCCGCGAGCAGGGCGTCGAGTTCGCCCAGGATGACCGGCTGGAGCTGCCGGGCGGCGGCCTGCGCGTCGAGCCGGGCGCCGGCCACCTGGGCCGGGTCGACCACGCCGCTGCGGCCGGCCGGCGCGGAGTGGGCCGCCAGCGCCTCGACGGCGCGCTGGTAGGTGTCGAGCGGGGTCAGCACGTTCGGGCCCAGGTCGGCGCTCTCCGAGCTGTCCACCGCCGCCCGCAGGTCGGTGACCAGGTCGCCGGCCGGGGCGAGGGCCGCCACCCGCAGGGCCGCCAGCTCGGCGGCGGTGCGGTCCCGCTCGGCGGCGGGGCGGCGGGCGGCGAGCACCGTCAGGTCGGCCAGCCGTCCGGTCGCCACCACCGCCTCGGGCAGGTCCCGCCCGGCGCCGTCCTGGAGGAAGAAGGAGTCCGACCGGGGGTCGCGGACCAGCCCGGAGGTCTCCCGGACCTTGCGATGCAGCTCCAGCAGCAGGTCGGTGACCTCGCCGTACGCGTCGAAGGCCGCCTCCGGGTCGGCCGGGACGCGGTCGCCCAGCGCCTCGATCTTGGCCCGCAGCCCGGCCCAGCGTTCCCGGCTGCGCAGCTCGTCGCCGATCCGCGCGTCGACCGAGGCGGCGGCCTCGACCGCGCGGGTCAGCGGCGCGCCGGCGACGGGCCGGGCGGCGACGGCGGCGGACTGGGCGTCCACCAGGGCGTCGGTGACCGGGGCGAGGGCCCGCAGGTACTCCACGCCGAGCCGTTCCCGGGCGGCCAGGTCCCGGTCGTCCGCCGTGAGCCGCCAGGACTGGGCGAACAGCAGGGCCAGCGGCGCGAGCAGGCCGACGAGGAGGAGCAGCGGCAGTACGCGGCCCGCCGCGGACGGCCGCCGTGCGCCCTGCGGCGCGGGGACTGTCATGGTCTGTCTCCTCCGGCGGGAGCGGGGGACTGCGGGGGTGTCGGGTATCGACGGTGAAGTCCCGTGCACCGGACCGGAAAACTAACCGACCCGCGAGTTGCTGTTCTTGCCGTGGAACAGTCAGCTTTGCGTCATGAAGCGCGATGTGACCGTACGTCCGGTCGGTGGCCACGCTACGTACCCCGGCGGGGAGCGACATGGATGGATCGGAGCGGATATCCGCGGAACATCGGAATTCACGTGATCCGAATTCATCTCTCCGGGACGGTCTGGACCCGCGGCGGTCGAACGGGTCCGGCCGCCGATCGGATCAGCCGGACGGACGTACGGAGGATCTCAGCCAACGCTCAGGGTCCGGGCCGTACCGTGTGCCGCATGAGATCGCCGTCGTCGGCCGCGTGGATCCGGCGTGCCCTGCCCACCCGCCGCCGCGCGGTCGCCGCGACGGCGGTCGTCGTGCTGCTCGCCGCCGCCGTGACCTGGGCGGTGGTGCCGCGGGAGCCGGCCGTGCGCACCGAGGCGGCGATCGTGAACGTCGCCTCCGGGCCGGCGGGGGACGAGCACGTCGACCTGGACACCACGCTCTACCTGCCCGAGGACGCCTCGGCGGCCGACCGGGTGCCGGCGGTGCTGCTGGCGCACGGGTTCGGCGGCACCAAGGAGTCCGTACGCGCCGACGCCGAGGAGTTCGCCGGGCGCGGGTACGCGGTGCTCACCTGGACCGCGCGGGGCTTCGGCCGCAGCGGCGGGCAGATCCACCTGGACCATCCCGACTACGAGGTGCGCGACGCCCAACGGTTGCTGGACTGGCTCGCCGACCGCCCCGAGATCCGCACCGACGCCGACGGTGACCCGAGGGTCGGCGTCGTCGGCGGCTCGTACGGCGGTGCCCTGGCGCTGCTGCTCGCCGCGCAGGACCAGCGCGTCGACGCGATCGTCCCGATGATCACCTGGAACGACCTGTCCCGCTCCTTCCTGCCGGAGAGCACCGGGAAGCAGCCCACCGACGGCGTGTTCAAGTCCGGCTGGGCCGGCCTGTTCTTCGGCGGCGGCGGCAACGTCGGCTCCGGGCCGGCCGGGCTCTCCGGGACCGGCGCCGCGCAGCCCGAGGGGGCGCCCGCCTCCGCCGGCCCGCCCAGCCCGGGGCCCGGCGCCGGCCCGGGCACCGGCCCCGGACCCGCCCCGGCCAGGGCCGCTGACCCGGCGTGCGGGCGGTTCGCTGCCGACATCTGCGCCGCGTACCTGCGGATCGCCACCACAGGCCGGGCCGACCAGGCCGCCGTGGACCTGCTGCGTCGCTCCAGCCCGGCCGGGGTGCTCGACCGGATCAAGGCGCCGACCCTGCTGGTGCAGGGCGCGGCGGACACCCTCTTCCCGCTCGGCGAGGCGGACGCCAACGCGCGCGGCATCGCCGCCGCCGGCACCCCCGTCCGGGTGGCCTGGTTCACCGGCGGGCACGACGGCGGCGAGGGCCCGAAGACCGACTCGGACCGGGTGAAGTTCCTGACCGTGCAGTGGCTCGACCACTACGTCAAGGGCGAGGGCGCGGCCCCGGGCGACGACTTCACCTTCTCGCGCATCGCCGGCTTCGACGCCCTCGACCGGGGCCTGGTGGCGACCGGCTACCGCACCGCCGACTACCCGGGCGTCGCCGGCACGGCCCGCCGGGACGTACCGGTCGCCGGGCCGGCCCAGCCGGTCGCCAACCCGCCGGCCGGCAACCCGGCCGCCATCTCCTCGGTGCCCTTCGCCGGTGAGCTGTCGGCGCTGCTCGGCGGCGTGGCGGGGGACATCCCCGGCCAGCACGCCCGGTTCGAGTCGGCGCCGCTGACCGAGGCGGTGGACGTGGTCGGCGCACCGACCGTCGACATCCGGGCGGCGTCGCCGACCGGCGAGGCGGTGCTCTTCGTCAAGCTCTACGACGTCGACCCACAGGGCGCGGCCACCCTGCCCAACGGCCTGGTCGCCCCGGTCCGGCTCACCGGCCTGCCGGCGACCGTCGACGCGGCGCGGCCGGTCACCGTCACCCTGCCGGCGATCGTCCGCCGGATCGAGACCGGGCACCGGCTGCGCGTGGTCGTGGCGACCTCCGACCAGGCGTACGCCACCCCGGTCGAACCGGCCGTGCACACCGTCGCGGCCACCGGCGCGGTGAGCCTGCCGACCGTCGCCGGCGACCCGATCCCCACCACCGCGACGGTGTGGCGCTGGGTGCTGGCCGGGCTGGTCGCCGCGATCGCCGTCGGGCTCGTGGTGGTCGTCGCCGTGGCCCGCCGCCGGCACCGCCGCCAGGACAGCTCCGTCCACCCGGCGTACGCGGGCGTCCCGCTGGCCGTGCGGCAGCTCCGCAAGGAGTACGCCGACGGCTTCGTCGCCGTCTCCAACGTGGACTTCGAGGTGCACCCCGGCCAGGTGGTCGGCCTGCTGGGCCCGAACGGCGCGGGCAAGACCACCACGCTGCGGGTGCTGATGGGGCTGACCCAGCCCACGGCCGGCGAGATCTACGTCTTCGGCCACCGGCTGGTGCCGGGCTCCCCGGTGCTGTCCCGGATCGGCGCGCTGGTCGAGGGGCCGGGCTTCCTGCCGCACCTGTCCGGCCTTGCGAACCTGAAGGCGTACTGGCGGGCCACCGGGCGGCGGGCCGAGGACGCGCACTTCGACGAGGCCCTGGAGATCGCCGGCCTGGGCGCCTCCGTGCACCGGAAGATCAAGAACTACAGCCACGGCATGCGGCAGCGCCTCGCCATCGCGCAGGCCATGCTGGGCCTGCCCGAGCTGCTGGTGCTCGACGAACCGACCGACGGGCTCGACCCGCCGCAGATCGCCGAGATGCGCCGGGTGCTCCAGCGCTACGCCACCGACGGCCGGGCGGTGCTGGTCTCCAGCCACCTGTTGGCCGAGGTGGAGCAGACCTGCACGCACGCGGTGGTGGTCAACAAGGGCCGCATCGTCGCCTCCGGCCCCGTCGAGGAGATCGTCGGCGAGTCGCCGAGCGTGCTCTTCGACGTGACCGACCCGGAGGCCGCCCGCGCGGTGCTGGACGGCCTGCACGGGGTGCGCGTGCTCCCCGACGGCGAGGGGCAGCTCGTGGTGGACACCAACGGCACCGCCCGCAGCGAGGTGGTCGCCGAGCTGGTCCGGGCCGGCATCGGGGTGGACCGGGTGGTGCCGCGGCGCCGCCTGGAGGACGCGTTCCTCGCCCTGGTGGGCGACAACTCTCGGGGAAGCGGGGACCGATGATGGCGGGCACGTCACCCACGGCGGGCGCGGCGGCCGGCTACCGGCCGTCGGCCACCCTGCCGTTCGGCGCCGAGTTCCGGCGGCAGGCCTCCCGGCGGCGTACGCAGCTCGCCCTCGGGTTCATGGTCCTGCTGCCGTTGATCATCCTGATCGCGTTCCAGTTCGACACGGGCGACGACGACGACAACGGGCGCGGGGAGTTCGGCAGCCTGGTCGAGTTCGCCACGTCGGGCGGGCTGAACTTCACCCTCTTCACCATCTTCGTCTCGGCGTCGTTCCTGCTGGTCGTGGTGGTGGCGCTGTTCTGCGGGGACACGGTGGCCAGCGAGGCGAGCTGGGGCAGCCTGCGCTACCTGCTGGCGATCCCGGTGCCCCGGGCCCGGCTGCTGACGGTGAAGCTGCTCGTCGCGCTCGTCTACTCGGGGCTCGCGCTGCTGCTGCTCGCCGGGACCGCCCTGCTGATCGGCACGCTGCGCTACGGCTGGGAGCCGCTGCGCAGCACCGTGGCGGCCCAGCTCGAACCGGGCGAGGGGCTGCTGCGGCTGCTGGGCGTGCTCGGCTACCTGGCCGTCGTACTCCTGGTGGTGGCCGGCCTGGCGTTCCTGCTGTCGGTGGTGACGGACGCCGCGCTCGGCGCGGTCGGCGGCGCGGTGCTGCTCTGGATCCTCTCCAGCATCCTCGACCAGATCACCGCCCTCGGCGCGCTGCGCGCGTTCCTGCCGACGCACTACAGCACCGCGTGGCTCGGGCTGTTGTCGACGCCCGTGCAGACCGACGACGTGGTACGCGGCGCGATCTCCGCGATCAGCTACGCGACGCTGTTCTGGGGGCTGGCGTTCTGGCGGTTCACCCGCAAGGACGTGACCAGCTGACGGCCGGGCGACTCACAGCAGCGGCGGCACCGGGCTGCTCGACCCCGGGCCGCCCGGCTGCGAGGTGTCCGGCCGCGGCCCGGTCGGCGTCGCCGGCGGGTCGGCCGACTTCGTCCAGGCGCTGACCCCGATCCGACCCGTGTTGCCGAGGTCGATCGGTCCGTCCAGGCCGACGACCTGCTCGGGCCGGCCGGCGGCGGGGGCGACCTCCAGGCGCTCGCCGTTGGTGGCGACGACCGTCGGATCGTCGACCAGATTGCGCCAGAGCACGGCGGCACCGGCCCGCTCGCCGGGCCGCAGGATCAGCGGCCGGGGCGGCGCGTCGAAGCCCGACGTGATCCCCTTGGCCCCGTTGATCACCCGGACCGGTATCGGGTTGCCGTCGCCGTCGTGCAGACGCAGCACGGGGTAACCGTTCAGCGGGTAGGGCTGCGTGCCGCAGTTGACCAGCTCCAGCCCGAGGGCGCGCAGACCCATCGCGGCGCTGGAGCCCGGCGAACTGATCCGGACGCCCGACTCCGGGCACCCGATGGGGGCGCTCCCGGAATCCGGCGTCGGCGCGCCCGCTCTCGGCACGGTGCCCGGTGCCGGATCCACCGGCGGCGGTTCGGTCGCGGAGCAGCCGCCGAGCAGGACGAGGCCGGTCATCGCGACGCCGACCGTCCGTGCCGGAACTCCGCCGCGCGGACGTGATGCGGGTCGGTGCGCGGGGGCTGCCATCGCCCGATCATCGCACCCACCGATGCCCCGCCGGCCCCCGGTCCGGCGGCAGGGCCGATGGTCGCTGCCCGCGCGCGCGGGCCGGCCGCTCGTCGGGCGCGGGCCCGGGAGACGCGGAAATTCCGTCTGTGAGGGCGTGGTGCCCGTGAGTGAGAATCGGGTATGGCCACTCCGTCCGCCGTGCCGCAGCCCGAGCCGCCCGCCGAGCCGTCGCCCGCGCCACCGGCTCGGCCGTCCCCGTCCGAGCCGCCACCCGCCTCGCAGGCCGTGCCCCCGCCGGTGTCGGAGGCCGCGCCGGGACCGTCGTCGCGACCGGCGTCGCAGGCCGGGCCGTCACCCGCGCCGCAGTCGGGGCGACGGTCCGAGCCGCGCGCCCTGGTCGTGCTGGCCGACGAACGCCTGCCCGGGTTTCGCGGGCTTCCGCCGGGGCAGCGTGCGGTGTACGTGACCGTCGCCGCCATCGTGGTCGTGCTCGGCGTCCTGTCGGCCTACCATGCCAACGCGCTGCTGGACCGGTCGACGGCCACCGATCGGGCCCGCTCGGACAGGCAGGCCCAGCAGGCGGTCGACCGTGAGCAGCCCGCGTTCGTGGCCACCGTAACCCCCCTCGACTACGACCGGGACCTGCCCGAGGCCTTCACCGTGCTGCTCGACCGGCCGCTGACCGAGGGCGAGCAGGCCACCCTCACCGCCCTGACCGGCGGCGGTTCGGACGTGTGGGAGTTCCTGAAGCCGCTCGGCGGCCGGATGGTCGAGCGCGCGTCCTACGTGGCCCCGCGGGAGGACGGCAACGAGAATCGCGGGCACGCCCAGACGTTCGACCTCAACCTCAACAGCGACCGCGCCGCCGGGCTCACGATCAACGACATGACCGCGGTCAAGGACTCGTGCCACGCGCCCACGGCGCAGACCGTCGTCACCATTCCTCCGGCGGGCGCGGAGCCTCGGCAGGGCCTGCTGTGGGACCTGACCGGCGGGCCGACGGACGAGCCGCACGGCCCGTACACCCTGGCCGACGGTGAGCCGGAGGAGGGCCAGCTGTACTTCCGTCGCAACGTCGTCGAGCTGGGCAACGGTCAGTCGAACATGGCGTTCCGCGTCCAGCCGGAGGTGTCCACCCACACGTGCGAGTGGCACATCGTCGCCTCCTACACCGACACGACCGGCTCGCACCAGCAACGCATCCCGAGCGGCACCGGCACGTTCACCACCGAGGCCATTCCGTCGCAGCCCGTCCAGTACTTCGAACGCCCTCCGGGCCCGGGGTGGGGCTGCCTCGGCGAGGTGGACCAGCGGAACTGCCCGGCCACCGGATCCGTACAGCTCCCGAGGCCGCCGGCCCACCGGCCGGTCCCGGGCTGAGCCGTGTGCTCCTTGCGGCGGGGCCGGGACGATCGACGGGCCCGGAGCCCGCGGAACGGCGGTGCGTCGGGTGCCCGGGTCAGTGCCGGCCGGCGGTGGCGCGCCGGACCGCCTCGGCGGCGGCCAGCCGCCCGGCCGCCCGGTTGATCGCCGCCGACGAGTCCACGTCGTGCACCAGGATGCGGCGCAGCACGACCCGGACCGGGGGCGGCTGCCCGCCGCAGAGGCGGGCCAGCTCGGTCCGCATCCCGTCGGCGAAGCCGTCGACGCACTCCTGGCGCAGGTCGGCCGGGCCGGGCGGTCGCCCGTCGAACCGGGTGGTGAAGGCGTACGCCGGATGCGGCTCGACGTCGGCGAGCACGATGGCGATCCCGCCGCAGGCCGTCTGGGTGCCGTGCCGCACGTGCAACGCCCGGATGGGCGTCGTCCAGTCCGGCCGGTCGCTCATCGTTTGATCATCGCACCGGCCGCCCGCTCGCGGGCCCTGCCCAGGCGACGGCGCTCACGTTCAGGAGCGGTACGGGGCGTCGGTGTGGCCGCGCTCGGTCAGCGACGTGCCCGAGAGCTGGTAGGAGGCGGTGCGCCGGATGTTCAGCTCGGCCATCGCGCTGTCCGGCGTCCGGGTCAGGTAGACGACCGTCGCCCTGCCGTCGCGCACGCTCACGCTCGTCACCGGGGTGCGGTCGCCGAGGTCGGTCTGCGCCTGGTAGGCCGGGTCGCCGCCGACGTTCCGCCAGACGGCGAGGGTGAAGAAGCTGCCGCTGCCGCCGCCGTTGAGCATGACCACGCCGACCGCGTCGTCCGCGCCGTCGCCGTCGAGGTCGCCGATCGCGCAGGGCTTCTGCAATTCGACGGTCGAGCCGTCCCCGCCCGCCCAGCGACCCCCGGCGAGCGGGATCGGGTCCGCGTACCCCCGGAAGCGGACCTGCCGGCTGCCGACCTCGGCGCTGCGCAGGTCGGCGCAGGTGAGCCGGTCTGCCGGCCGGGCCGTGCGGCGCGGGGTCGGGGTCGCCCGGGTGGCGTCGCCGTCGATGTCCTTCGCCGAGGTGGCGGGCCGGTCGGCGGACCGGTTGCGCTTCTTCCGGCTGCCGGAGGAGCAGGCGGAGGTGAAGACCAGCAGGCAGGCCATGGAGAGTGCCACCACCGGGACGAGCTTGCGGCGCATCGTGCGATCCCTTTCCGTCTATGTGCCAGCACCGTAACGGGTCGACGCCAATGGTCGCGGCGCGGTGTCGAAGGTGGAGTGTCAGAGCTGTGGGAGCGTTCCCACGAAGAGGGAATCGATCGACATGGTCGAATGGGTGCGGGCATTCTGGGAGCCCGTTCGTCGTCCTGATCGGAGGTGCCCGAATGCTCGCTGACCGTATCGGCGGCCCGGCCCTGTCCCTGTTCCGCGCCGTCGTCGGACTGCTCTTCCTCTGCCACGGCCTGGCCTCGCTCTTCGGGATCCTCGGTGGGAACCGGGGCACGGGCGAGGCGGTCCCGCTGGGCGAGTGGCCGGGCTGGTGGGCCGCGCTGATCCAGGCGGTCTGCGGCGGCCTCGTGCTCGTCGGCCTCCTGACCCGCCCGGCGGCCGTCCTGGCGTCCGGCTCGATGGCCTACGCGTACTTCGTGGTGCACCAACCCGACGCGCTGCTCCCGCTGCGCAACGGCGGCGAGCTGGCCGTCCTGTTCTGCTGGTCGTTCCTGCTGATCGCGGTGTTCGGGCCCGGCGCCTGGGCGGTCGACACCGCGCTGCGCGCCCGCCGCGCCGCCGAGCCGCGCTCGGTGACGGTCTAGGCGCGGAAGACCGGGCCCCGGGGCGGCCTCGCCGACGGCCGGGTCGCCCGACGGAGCCGCCGGCCGGGTTCACACCGTGGGAACCCGACTCGGCGGGCCCCGTGGTTGCGCTTAGACTCGACGGCACAACTGCATACCTCATCCAGAGGGGCTGAGGGATACGGCCCGACGACGCCCCGGCAACCACCCCGCGCGCTCACCGCAGAGCGACCGGCGGGGCAGGTGCCAATTCCGTCCCCGCCGCAGAGCGCGATGCGGGGAAAGATGAGAGGAATCTCGACATGACGTCGACGCTTGCCCCCTCCGGCATCGACACGACCGCCAGCCCCGCCCGCGCCCTCGTCTGCCGCGCCTGTTCGGCCCGCTACCCGCTGGCCGCCCAGCACGCCTGCCACGAGTGCTTCGGGCCGCTGGAGGTCGACTACGACTCCGCCGCGCTGGCGAAGGTCACCCGGGAGCAGATCGAGGCCGGCCCGCAGAACATCTGGCGGTACGCGGCGCTGCTGCCCGCCGGCCAGGACCCGGCCACCCGCGTCACCCTCGACCCGGGCCTCACCCCGCTGGTCGCCGCCCCGCACCTCGCGGCCGAGCTGGGCATCACCGCTCCGCTCTGGGTCAAGGACGACAGCGCCAACCCCACCCACTCGTTCAAGGACCGGGTGGTCTCGGTGGCGCTGACCGCCGCCCGGGCGCTCGGCTTCAGCCGCTACGCCTGCGCCTCCACCGGAAACCTCGCCAACTCGGTCGCCGCCCACGCCGCCCGGGCCGGGGTGCCGTCGGTGGTCTTCATCCCCAGCGACCTGGAGCAGGGCAAGGTCGTCACCACCGCCGTCTACGGCGGCGAGCTGGTCGCCATCGACGGCTCGTACGACGACGTGAACCGGCTCTGCGGCGAGCTGGTGGAGACGGACGAGTTCGAGGACACGGCGTTCGTGAACGTCAACGTGCGCCCCTACTACGCCGAGGGCTCCAAGACGCTCGGCTACGAGGTGGCCGAGCAGCTCGGCTGGCGGATCCCGGCCCAGGTGGTGATCCCGATGGCCTCCGGCGAGCTGCTCACCAAGATCGACAAGGCGTTCGCCGAGCTGGTCGAGATCGGCCTGGTGGAGGCGCCGGCCGGCGGCTGGAAGGTCTTCGGCGCGCAGTCGGCCGGCTGCAACCCGATCGCCGCCGCCCTGCACGCCGACACCGACACGATCACCCCGGTCAAGCCGACGGGCATCGCCAAGTCGCTGAACATCGGCGACCCGGCCGCCGGCCTCTACGCGCTGGAGGCGGTGCGCCGCACCGGGGGCTGGATGGAGTACGTCGACGACGACGAGATCCGCGCCGGCATCGGGCTGCTGGCCCGCACCACCGGCGTCTTCGCCGAGACGGCCGGCGGGGTGACCGTGGCGGTGCTGCGCAAGCTCGTCGAGTCCGGCCGGCTCGACCCGGCCGCCGAGACCGTCGTCTTCAACACCGGCGAGGGCCTCAAGACCCTCGACGCGGTCGCCGGTCGGGTCGGCCCGACCCACCGGATCAAGCCCTCCCTGCGCGCCGCCCGCGACGCCGGCCTCCTCGGCTGAGCCCCGCCACGGCGGCCGGGCCTGCCCGTCACGGCGGCCGGCCTGCCATGGCGGCCTGGGCCTGCCCGTCACGGCGGCCGGGCGCCGCTCTGGTCGACCCGGACGGGGGCCGTGCGCCACCGATCCGGCCGGTCATCCGGTGCGGGCAGGCCACCGGTCCGGCTCCGGCCGGCACCGCCCGGCGTGGCTCAGCCGTGGGCCCGGCCGGCTCCGGCACCGGTCACACGGCCCGGGCCGATGACGGCCGCCTCGCCCGGCCTGTCGCCGGCTGGCGTGGACACGTCGCGCAGGCGGCGCGCGACCGTCGACGCGACCTGACGGAAGGCGAGGACGGCGGCTCGGCGATCGTGACGTCGGGCGGCCACGACGAAGGGCACCGGGGGGATCTCGGACAGTTCCACGAAGCGCAGGTCGGCCAGGGGCGAGAGCCCGCGTGCCGTGCGGGGGCCGACGGCCACCACCGACGGGTCCTGGAGGATCAGGTACGCCATCTCCGCCGGTGAGGTGACAGTGACCCCGCGCTGCCGGGGCGGGCGGCCGCCGCGGTGTTCGTTGAGCAGCCAGTAGTCCCGGATCGTGGGCACGTCCTCGATCCGGGGCATGGCCAGCGTGAGCACCTCGGCGAGCGGCACCGCCGCCCCGGCGTCGGCCAGGGGGTGTCGGGCGCTCAACGCGAGCACGCGCGGCTCGGTGGTCAGCACCGTCCACTCGTGCCGTTCGGGATCCAGCGGCAACCGGGTGAGCGCCACGTCGATGCGGTCCTCCAGCAGGGCGGTGTACAGCCCGCCGACGGTCAGCTCGCGGAGGACCAGACGCACCTCGGAGGCGGCCCGCTGCCAGGCGGGCAGGATCGACGCGACGAGGTCGGCGGCCCCGCCGGTGCTGAAGCCGACGCGGAGCGTGCCACCGCCCGTGCCGATGGCGTCCCGGGCCGCCCGTACGCCGTCGGCGACCCCGACCACGGCCCGCTGGGCCGGCTCGAGCAGCGCGGTCCCGGCCTCGGTCAGCCGGACGCCCGCCGGCTCCCGGTGGAACAGCGGCGCGCGCACCGACCGCTCCAGGGCGCGGATCTGTTGGCTCAGCGTCGGCTGGCTGACGTGCAGCAGCGCGGCGGCGCGGGTGAAGGACCGCTCCTCGGCGACAGCGAGGAAGTACCGGAGCTGCCGTAGTTCCACCATGATCGTCCCCCCTGTCCGCCCTGCGGGCGATGACGATCAGAAGATCTACCACCACTCATAGGCGCGTCCTATGGCCCATCGTTGTCGCGTCTTGGACAGCCGTCCCGCCCCCGCCGAAGAATTTGCGGGCGGCCGCACCGGCACCCGCCGAGGATCCACGGGCCGCCTGCCACGTCGGCGACGAACGACGCCGGCCGCGACCACCGGCCGGCACGAAAGGGGTTTCCATGAACGCAGCACCGGCCCGCGTCACCCGGGCGGCCTTGACCGCCGTCACCATGCTGGCCGCCTCCCTCGGTGTGGTGGGCCTCGGCGCCACTCCGGCGGCGGCCGGGACGCAGGACAAGTACACCGTCACAAAGTGGTCGAACAGCTTCGACGGTGGCTGCGTCGCGGAGTCGACCGTGAGCTACTGGCCCGGCACCGACACCGCGTCGATCACCACCACTGTCAGCAACCCGTACCTGTTCGCGGCCTGCCGGGTGAACACCCGCCTGTACGTGCAGGGCACCTCGACCCAGTGGAACAGCGCCGTCCACTACACGATGGCGTGCGGGATCACCGACACGAGTTGCTCGTCGACCCGGACCGTGAGCGGCACCTACTACTCCGCCACGCCGAGCCTGACGGCGTACGTGGACAGCGTCAACGACGCGCTCGAGGCGATGGGTCAGGAGCGGTCGTTCACCCGGAAGAAGGCGGTCGAGTCGATCTCGATCGAGTTCAGCAAGGCGGCCTGACGCGGTGGGCGAACGGGGGAGGGCGACTCGCCCGGACGGGGGAGCGGGGCGATCCGCCGGGTAACTGGCTTTTCGCTGTGAGTGCGGAAAACGCGCCGACAAGGACTTGACGGCAGGAACCGGACGGCGCAAGATGCTCCGTGCGGGAGGGCGTTTCGCCGGAGACTTTGAGTTCTTGCGACCCAACGCCGGAGGCGTTGTGCGAGCGTCCCTCCCGACCAACGTCCGAACGGGCCAGCGGCAGATCCGCTGGCCCGTTCGTCGTTCTCGACGCGCCCCCCGAGAGTTCCTGACGCGCCCTCCGCGCGATGGCCGGCGCGATCGCGTCGATCCCGGCGGCGGCCGCACCGCCGGCCGACGACCAGCGACGACGGGCAGCCCGGCGTGCGTCCCGTCGTCGCCGACCGACCGGCGGCCGACGATCTGAGTTGTGACACGCCCCTACTGATCCTGATGCTTCCTGTTGCATGATGGCGGGCATGACGGAGACCCCGCACCCCCTGTACGCCAGGCACGCCGACACCCTCACCCGGGCGCTGACCGCCATCACGGAGCGCGGGTACTGGTCCGCCTACCCCGAGTCGCCCAGCCCTCGGGTCTACGGCGAGACCGCCGCCGCCGACGGCAAGGCCGCCTTCGAGGCCCACCTCGGCGGTGACTTCCCCCTCGACCAGCCGGGCTCCGGCGACCGGGTCGCCACCGAGTCCAGCCCGTTCGGCGTCGAGCTGGACGTCCGCTACCCGCACGCCGGCGCCGACGAACTGGTCGCCGCCGCGACCGCCGCCCTGCCCGGCTGGCGCGACGCCGGCCCGCAGGCCCGGGCGGGCGTCTGCCTGGAGATCCTGGACCGGCTGCACAAGCACATCTTCGAGCTGGCCAACGCGGTGCAGTTCACCAGCGGCCAGGCGTTCGTGATGGCCTTCCAGGCCGGTGGCGCGCACGCGCTGGACCGCGCGTTGGAGGCGATCGCCTACGCGTACGCGGAGATGACCCGGCACCCGGGGACGGCGGGCTGGGAGAAGGCGGCGGGCAAGGGCGACCCGCTGCGGATGACCAAGACCTTCCACGTGGTGCCCCGCGGGGTCGCGCTGGTGATCGGCTGCAACACGTTCCCGACCTGGAACTCGTACCCGGGCCTGTTCGCCTCGCTGGTCACCGGCAACCCGGTGGTGGTCAAGCCGCACCCGCGTGCCGTGCTGCCGCTGGCGATCACCGTGAAGTACGCCCGGGAGGTGCTCGCCGAGGCCGGCTTCGACCCGAACCTGGTGCTGCTCGCCCCCGAGGCCCCCGGCGAGAAGCTCGCCTCCACGCTGGCCCTGCACCCGGCCGTGAAGATCGTCGACTTCACCGGCTCCACCGAGTACGGCGACTGGCTGGAGGCCAACGCCCGGCAGGCGGCGGTCTACACCGAGAAGGCCGGCCTGAACACGGTGGTGATCGACTCCACCGACGACTTCGCCGGCATGTGCCGCAACCTCGGCTTCACACTGACCCTCTACAGCGGCCAGATGTGCACCACCTCGCAGAACATCCTGATCCCCCGCGACGGCATCGCCACCGACCAGGGGCACAAGAGCTTCGACGAGGTGGCCGGCGGGATCGCCGCCGCCGTCGGCAAGCTCACCGCCGACCCGGCGCGCGGGGTGGAGCTCACCGGCGCCATCGTCAACGACGGGGTGCTGGAGCGCCTCGACGAGGTCACCAAGGTCGGCGAGGCGGTGCTGGAGTCGCGTACGGTCGAGCACCCGGCCTTCCCCGGCGCGGTGGTCCGCACGCCGACGCTGGTGAAGCTGGCGGCCGACGACACGGCGACCTACTCGAAGGAGTGGTTCGGGCCGATCTCGTTCGCCATCGCCACCGACTCCACGGCCCACAGCCTGGAGATCCTGCGGTCCACGGTCGGCGAGAAGGGCGCGCTCACGGCGGCGGTCTACTCCACCGACGAGGCCGTCCTCGACGCGGCCGAGGGGGCGGCGATCGAGGTCGGGGTGCACCTGTCCTGCAACCTGACCGGCGGGGTCTTCGTCAACCAGTCGGCGGCCTTCTCGGACTTCCACGGCAGCGGCGCCAACGCGGCGGCCAACGCTGCGCTCACCGACGGCGCCTACGTGGCCAACCGGTTCCGCGTCGTGCAGTCCCGTCGGCACGCCTGAGTCTCTCCGGTCGGGTTTCCGGGCGGCCCGTCCCGCTCCGGGTTGTCCGGCTCGCCCTCACCCGGGGCGCGCCGCCCCGGAAACCCTCCGTGTCATCCGACGCTCCGACTCCGGCCCCGGGTGTGTGTCGATCCGGGGGCGCCGCCCCGGGTGGCGTTCGCGGCGAGCCGGGTCAGGCGGGGCGGCGCATCTGGAGTTCGGTGAGCGCCGGGACGGTGGGGTGCGGGACGCGCACCCCGGTGTCGACGAAGCCCAGCCGCTGATAGGCGCGGTAGGCCCGGTCGTTGCCGACGACCACCTCCAGCATCAGCTCGGGCCGGCCGTACGCCCGGGACCAGGCGGCCACCGCCTCGACGAGGTCGCCGAGCAGGCCGGTGCCTCGCCAGGACGGGGTGACGTAGACGGCGTAGACGACGGTCAGCCCGGGCTCGTCGGGGGTCACCGTGCCGCCGGCGTGCCCGACCAGCCGGCCGCCCGGGTCCGCCACGAACTGCGCCGTGCCCGCGCCGGTCGACACGTGCGCGATCCGGGCCGCGTAGTCGGCGTGCGGCCGGGCCGCCGCGTCGGCGAGGGTCTCCAGGAACGCCAGCGGCGCGTCGGCCAGCATCTCCAGCCGCAGCGCGCGCATCCGGGCCGCGTCGTCCGGCCGGATCCGCCGGACCTCCACCGGCCCGGCCCCGGCCCGCCGGAGGTCTGCCGGCCCCCGGCCCGGCGCGTCCGGCCTGCTCGTCATGCCGCATGCCTACCACAACGATGGTCACCGATGTCGTCGGATCGGAATATGCCCGATTTGTGGTCGTGCGCCGCCGTCACGCCTCGTGTAGCGTGCGATTTCGGTCACCGATTCAGCGGCCCTCGCGATCGCCGATTCGGTGGTCCTCCGGTGCCGGTCCGCCGGTACTCCGGGGTCGTGGAACGCCGCGCAGAGTGAGGAAGTGCACCGTGGCACAGGGCACCGTGAAGTGGTTCAACGCCGAGAAGGGCTACGGCTTCATCGCCGTCGACGGCGGTCAGGACGTGTTCGTCCACTTCTCCGCGATCGAGATGGACGGCTACAAGGCGCTGGACGACGGCCAGCGGGTGGAGTTCGAGATCGCCCAGGGCCAGAAGGGGCCCCAGGCCGAGCGCGTACGCGTCATCGCCTGACCCGCCGCCTGCCACGGGCCGGCCTGCCGGGCGGGGCGGACCGTCCCGCCGCGCCAGAGGCCGTCGGCCGCGGACGGGCCGCTGCCCGACGCCGACGGCTTCCCCGGCGACGGGCGGATCGGTCCGCGCGGGGCCGGGCTGCGCCCGGGGCGCGCGGGCAGGAAAGATCGTGGACCGTTCCAGCCGTCGCTGAGGAGGGTCCATGTCCGACCAGCCGCCCCAGGCCACCCCGCCCCCGGGAGCCCCCGATCCCGCCGCGGGGCAGGCCGGCGATCCGACCGCCCCGCCGCCGGTCGCGCCCACGCCGCCGTCGACCGACGGGCCGCAGTTCGCGCCCACGCCGCCATCGACAGTCGGGGATGCGCAGGTTGCGCCCACGCCGCCCTCGGCAGTCGGGGATGCGCCGGGTGCGCCCACGTCGCCGCCGTCCGACGGCTCGCCCGCCGCCGCCGCGCCGGCCGGGGACGCGTCCCCGTCGGTCGGTGCGGCGTCCCCGGCGGCCGGGATGCCGGGCTCGACGCCCACGGGGGACGCGGCGGGCGCGCAGCAGCCGCAGGGCTGGGTCCTCCCGCCCACCGGCGGATTTCCGGCTGGCGCCGGCCCCTACGGCGGGCAGCCGTGGTATCCGGGCGCGCCGGTCGTGTATCCCGGGGCTCAGTTCGCCTATCCCGGGCAGCAGCCGGGCCACGGGTGGTACCCGCCGGGCATCGACCCGGCCGACCCGCTGGTGACCCCGCCCGGGGGCGGCGTGAGCGGCTGGTTCGACCGGTGCGTCGGCGCGGTGCGCCGGGGCTGGCGGCTGCTGCTGCCCATCCTGCTGCTCACCCAGGTGCTGCCGGCGGTGGTGGTCTCGGTGGTCACGCTGGTCCTCGACCCGACCGCGAAGTGGGAGGAGTCGACGGCCGACGACCCCACCGCGCTGCCCGACACCTTCCTGGCCGACACGGGCCTCCTGCTCGCCGTGGTGCTCGGCAGCGCCCTCGTCTTCGGCCTGGTGCAGAGCCTCGGCTGGGCGGCCGGCACCTGGGTGGTCACCCGGCAGGCGGCCGGTGAGCCGGTGAGCCTGGGCGCCGCCCTGGCGTACGGGGCGCGCCGGGCGCTCGGCCTCTGGGGCTGGACCCTGGTGATGAGCCTGATCATCGGGCTCGGGATCTGTTTCTGCGTCATCCCCGGCATCTACTTCGCGTTCGCGCTGAGCATGGCCGGCCCGGTCTACCTCTTCGAGCGGCAGCACCCGATCGGCCGCTCGTACCGGATGTTCCACGACCGGCTGGGGATGCTGCTCGGCCGGGTGGCGCTCGTCGCGGCGGCCGTGATCGTCGGCAGCGGGGCGGCCGGCATGGTCGAGGGCGTCGGGTCGCTGCCGTTCGGCACCACCCCGCTGGAGTCGGCGGGCACGGCGGTGGGCGTGCTCGCGGTGACGCTGGTCGGCGGCGTGCTGGCCCTGCCGGCGCACCTCGCCCAACTCGTCGGGCTCGTCGTCACGTACGCGGAGCAGCGCGTCCAGGAGGGCCCGGTGGACAGCGCGCGGCTGGCCGGTGAACTCGGCTGACGGGGGCGGGCGTGCTTGCACTCGGCAGGGGAGAGTGCTAAACAAGTCATTGGCACTCGCATACCGTGAGTGCCAATGGTCGGGGCGGTAGGGCCACGGCCGCACGGGCGTCCACACGCCGGTGCGGCACATGGCCGGTCGTCGCGGGCTATCCGGCCCGGCCGAGGAGACGTCGCCGTCGCCAGGTGGCGACGTCCCAAGGTGCGTACACCAGGCGGCCCATCCGGGACACACACTCCGGGTGGCCCGTGAGTGTCCAGGAGGACAACGCCGTATGGCCAAGATGATCGCGTTCGACGAAGAGGCGCGCCGCGGCCTCGAGCGGGGCATGAACCAGCTCGCCGACGCCGTGAAGGTGACCCTCGGCCCCAAGGGCCGCAACGTCGTGCTGGAGAAGAAGTGGGGTGCCCCCACCATCACCAACGATGGTGTGAGCATCGCCAAGGAGATCGAGCTCGAGGACCCCTACGAGAAGATCGGCGCCGAGCTGGTCAAGGAGGTCGCCAAGAAGACCGACGACGTGGCCGGTGACGGCACGACGACGGCGACCGTCCTGGCCCAGGCCCTCGTCCGCGAGGGTCTGCGCAACGTGGCCGCCGGCGCCAACCCGATGGCCCTGAAGCGGGGCATCGAGGCTGCCGTGGCCAGCGTCTCGGAGGAGCTGTCCAAGCTCGCCAAGGACGTCGAGACCAAGGAGCAGATCGCCTCCACCGCCTCCATCTCCGCCGGTGACAGCACCGTCGGCGAGATCATCGCCGAGGCGATGGACAAGGTCGGCAAGGAAGGCGTCATCACCGTCGAGGAGAGCAACACCTTCGGGCTGGAGCTGGAGCTCACCGAGGGTATGCGCTTCGACAAGGGCTACATCTCGGCCTACTTCATGACCGACCCGGAGCGCATGGAGGCCGTCTTCGACGACCCCTACCTCCTGATCGTCAACAGCAAGATCTCGTCGGTCAAGGACCTGCTCCCGATCCTGGAGAAGGTCATGCAGTCGGGCAAGCCGCTGCTGATCATCGCCGAGGACATCGAGGGCGAGGCCCTGGCCACCCTGGTCGTCAACAAGGTCCGGGGCACCTTCAAGTCGGTCGCCGTCAAGGCGCCGGGCTTCGGTGACCGCCGCAAGGCCATGCTGGCCGACATCGCCATCCTCACCGGTGGCCAGGTCATCAGCGAGGAGGTCGGCCTCAAGCTGGACGCCGTCGGCCTCGACATGCTGGGCCGCGCCCGCAAGGTCGTGGTGACCAAGGACGAGACCACCATCGTCGACGGCGCCGGTGACGCCGAGCAGATCCAGGGCCGGGTCAACCAGATCCGGGCCGAGATCGACAAGAGCGACTCCGACTACGACCGCGAGAAGCTGCAGGAGCGGCTGGCCAAGCTGGCCGGCGGCGTCGCGGTGATCAAGGTCGGCGCGGCCACCGAGGTCGAGCTGAAGGAGCGCAAGCACCGCATCGAGGACGCCGTCCGCAACGCGAAGGCCGCCGTCGAGGAGGGCATCGTCCCGGGTGGTGGCGTCGCGCTGGTGCAGGCCGGCAAGACCGCCTTCGACAAGCTGGACCTGACCGGCGACGAGGCGACCGGCGCGCAGATCGTCAAGATCGCGCTGGACGCCCCGCTGCGGCAGATCGCCGTCAACGCCGGCCTCGAGGGTGGCGTGGTCGTCGAGCACGTCCGCAACCTCGACCCGGGTCACGGCCTCAACGCCGCCAACGGCGAGTACGTCGACCTGCTGGCCGCGGGCATCATCGACCCGGCCAAGGTGACCCGCTCGGCGCTGCAGAACGCCTCGTCGATCGCGGCGCTCTTCCTCACCACCGAGGCCGTCGTGGCGGACAAGCCGGAGAAGACCCCGGCCGCCCCGGCTGGTCCGGGTGGCGGGGACATGGACTTCTGAGTCCGGTTCCACCACGCCGAAAGGGGCGGGCCGCGTCAGCGGTCCGCCCCTTTCCGCGTCAGGTCGGCAGCGGCCGTTGGTTGCGCCTCTTCTGCGCCCGGCCGTACGGCTGCGGGATCTGGACCGGCTCGTCGACCAGGGCCACCGGCTCGTCGGCGGGCTCGTCGGCGCCGGTCATCTCGGCCTCCTGCTCGGCGTCGCCGTAGTCGAGCCGGTCGAACGGCAACGGGCCGGGGCGTTCGTCGTCCGTGGTCATGGCTGCCTCCTCTACCGAAACGGTAGGGGGCGTCGATCAGCGACGGGGGCGAATGGGGTTATCGACGTCCATATCCCCTTCGCCCTTCCGTGTCACCCTGCGAGCGTCCTGCGGTACAGGAAGAAGACCCGTTCGATCCGGGCACCGACGCTGCCCGAGTAGAACGGCACCGGCCCGACCCAGCCGATCTGCGCCGCCGTCACGCCCGCCGCCCGCTGGTCGCGCAGGCAGCGGCGCAGCAGCACGCCGCCGATCCCCGAGCCCTCCGCCGCCGGGGCGGTGCCCATCGGGCCGAACCAGCTCGGCCGCGACGACCCGTACGCGGCGAAGCCCAGCACCTCGCCGTCGCGTTCGGCCAGGTGGCAGCCCGCCCCCTCCCGGCCCACCGAGCCGGCCAGTTCGGCGTCCCAGGCGCCGCCGAAGGTGGCGCGGGCGAACTGCGTCAACGCCGGCAGGTCGGCCGGCTCCGCCCGCCGTACCGTCACGCCCCGCGCGGCCAGCCGCTCCTCCGCGGGGGCCGTCGCGCGCAGGGCGGGGCTTCCGTCGTACGACAGGTCGGCGGTCATGTTCCAGGCCGTCCGGTCCCGGGTGTACCCGAGCGCCGACGCCGCGCAGACGGCCGGGGTGTAGCGCACGTCGATGCCCGGCCACGCGTAGTACGGCGGATTGCCGGCCAGCAGCACCTCCACCGCGCCGAGCCCGGCGAGCCGCGCCTCGGCGACCCCCACCAGCGCGCGCCCGACGCCCTGCCGCCGCTGGTCCGGCGCCACCGCGATCAGGTCGACGTGTCCACGGGCGTCGCCGTCGCCGGCGGCGAGGGAGCCGACGAGCGTGCCGACGAGGCGCCCCTGCCGGTACGCGCCCCACGCGACCACCGGGCGGTGGGCGGCGGCCCGCGTCCAGAGGGTGTCCACGATGGCCGGCGCCTCGGCGGCGTCCTCCGGCAGGTCCAGCGCCCGCCCGCACAGTTCCACCACGGCGGGCCGCTGGTCCGGCCCCAGCTCGACGATCTCCAGGTCCATGGACGCCGACCCTAGATCACCGGGGCGTTTCTGTTAAGAATGGGACCTGTCGGCGCGGTCCGCCACGTTGACCCGCCACGACGCGCTCACCGCCGGTCCGCCAGCTCACCGCCGGTCCGCCAGCTCGGCTCCGGCGTCGGCCTCGGCTCCGGCGTCGGCCTTGGGCGCGGCGTCGGCCTCGACCTCGGCGTCGGGATCGGGATCGGGATCGGGATCGGGGAGGGTGGGCGCGTTCGTCGGGTAGAGGCCCGCGACGAACCCGTAGACCTGCTCGCCGGAGCGGGGGATCTGGGCGAAGCGACGGGCCAGCGCCTGCACCTCGGCCCAGAACGCCCGCACCTCCTCGACGGGGATGCGGGCGTGGACAAGAGTGCAGCGCAGCTCGTCGGCGGCGTGCGCCGCGGCGGACTCGGCGACGGCCTCCGCCAGCCCGTTGACGGCGGTCGCGACCCGCTTGTCCTCGGGGCGAGTGAGCGCGCCGATGTAGTACGTGCGGGCGACCCGGCCGTAGTAGCGCTCGTCGATCGCCCGCACCCGCCGGGTCCGCACCACCCGGAGGAGGCCAGCGTCGACGAGAGCGTTCACGTGGTAGGCGACGCTGCTCTTGGGCCGGTCGACCGCCCGCGCCAGCTCGGTCACCGTGGCGGCCCGCTCCAGCACCAGTTCCAGCAGCGTGGCGCGCAGGGGATCGGCCAGGGCGCGTAGCTGCGCGGGCTCGGTGACCACGAGCATCTCGTCGAGGTCGTAGTCGGGGATGCGCTCAATGCTCGACATTTTTCGACCGTTCTAGAATAATGGACCATTCGATCGTCGTCGTTCGTGGACCGGAGTGTAAGAGATGGCCGAAGTTGTCCTGTTCCATCACCTGCGTGGGCTCACCGACGGGGTGCGGGAGTTCGCCGAACGGCTGCGGGACGGCGGGCACACCGTGCACACGCCCGACCTGTTCGACGGCGCACGCCCGGCGACCCTCGAAGAGGGTCTCGCGCTGACCAAGAGCATCGGGGGCGAGGTGATCCGCGAGCGCGCCGACCGGGCCGTGGCGGACCTGCCCGACGGCCTGGTCCACGCGGGCATCTCCTGGGGCGCCGCCACCGCCCAGCGGCTCGCCCAGACCCGGCCCGGCGTTCGTGGCGCGCTGCTCTACGAGTCCTGCCTGCCCGTCACCGGCGAATGGGCCGTCGGCCCCTGGCCCGCCGGGGTCCCGGTGCAGGTCCACGGCATGGACGCCGACCCGTTCTTCGCCCTGGAGGGCGACCTCGACGCCGCCCGCGAGCTGGTCGGCATCGTCGGCCTCGACCTCGCCGAGCTGTTCGTCTACCCGGGTGACCGGCACCTGTTCACCGACAGCGTGCTGCCGTCGTACGACGCGGACGCGACGGCGCTGGTGGTGCGGCGGTCGCTGGAGTTCCTCGACCGGCTGGGCTGACTCACCCCCGCGCCGCGCGCACGGCGGCGTACGCGTCGACCAGGCCGGCGCCGGTGATGTTCGCGTCGCCGCCGCAGGTGTCCGCCCGGGAGGCGTACGTCGCCTCGGCCCGGGTCACGGTGTCCCGCAGGATCTGCCGGGTCCGGGGCAGGTCGCCCACCAGCGCCGGGTTGGCCGACCACATCAGCGCCACCACGCCGGCCACCTGGGGGGTCGCCATCGACGTGCCGCTGAGCGAGTCGTACCCGCCGCCGGGCATCGCCGACAGCACCTCGTCTCCGGGGGCGACCAGGTCCGGCTTGGCCGCCCCCGGCACCGGCCCCCGGGACGAGAAGCTGGTCACCCGGCGCTGCCGGTCGACCGCGCCGACCGTCAGCACGTCCTCGTACGGCGCGGGCGGGTCGTCGATCGAGCCGCAGTACGGGCCGGTGTTGCCGGCGGCGGCGACCATCAGGATGCCGGCGGCGTCCAGGGCGGCGGTGGCCGGGCGGAGCGCCCGCGGGTCGCAGCCCTCGATCGCCGGGCAGCCCCACGAGTTGGTCAGGATGTCGGGGGCGCGCGCCGGCCGCCCGTCGGTGAACGGGTCGCCGCCGGTCGGGAAGGGTGCCAGCATGAACTGCAGGCAGTCCAGGTAGTAGCCGGGGCTGCCCAGGTTGCGGTCCAGGTTGACGCAGCCCACCCACTGCGCGCCCGGGGCCACCCCGATCCCCCCTCGGCCCACCGCGCTGCCCACCGTGTGGGTGCCGTGCCCGCCCTGGTCGGTCGGCGACCGGGTGCCGTCCCACGGGTCGTACCAGGAGTCGTCGCCGCCCCGGAATCCGCCGGCCAGCGCCGGGTGCCCGCCGTCCACGCCGGAGTCCGAGCTGCCCACGACGACGCCGGAGCCGTCCACGCCGAGCTGCGACCAGACGCGGTCCGCGCCGATCATCCTGATGTTCCACTCCGGGCCGGCCGGCGCGGGCGCGGTGCCGCGACTGCGGCCGGCCGGCGCGGGCAGGGGCCGCACCCGCTGGCTGACCAGCACCCGGGCCACCTCCGGCCGGCGCGACAGCCAGGCCCGCACCGCCGGCCCGCCGTCCACCTCGACCGCGTTGACCAGGTAGTAGGGGGTGTGGTCCAGCCGCAGCCGGCGCAGGTCCCGGCGCAGGCCGGCCTGGGTCCGCTCGGCCGTGTCGACGAGCCGCCGGTAGACCTCGCCGGCCCGCGCGTCCCGGCCGGCCCGGCCGGTCGCCGCCGGGACGCCGCTCAGGTCGGCCTGCTCGCGCAGCACCACGAACAACCGCTCGCCGTGCAGGCCGGGCTGGCCGGCGCCGACGGCCACCACGCCGACCGCGACCAGCAGTGCGACGGCGGTCACCGCGGCCACCCGCCGGCTCGGTCGCCGGCTGCGCGGCCGGGCCAGCAGCACGCCGTACGCCACGGCGAGCACGGCCGCGACGGCGAGCCCGGCGCCGGCGGCGGCCGCCACCCAGAACGGCACGTCGCGGGTGGCGGCCAGGACGAGGGTGATCTCCTCGGGATCGGTGAAGGCCAGCGGGCCGAACACGGCGAGCCCGACCAGCCAGCGGGTCGCGGCGCGCCCGCCGCCCGGCCCGGCGGTGCCCGGCGCGCCGGCGTGGGTGGCGTCCGGCGGGCCGGCATGGGGGGTGCCCCACGGGGCGGCGTGGGTGGCGTCCGGCGGGCCTCCGTGGGCGGTGCCCGGCGCGCCGGCGTGTGGGGTGGCGTCCGGTGGGCCGGCGTGGGAGGTGCCCGGTGGGCCGGCGTGTGGGGTGGTGCCCGGCGGGCCTCCGTGGGCGGTGCCCGGTGGGCCGGCCGGAGTGGCGGCGGCCGGCCGGCGGGCCGCCGCGTGCAGGGCCGCCAGCGCGAAGCCGGCCGGCGGCAGCGTCAGCAGCAGGGGAAGCTGGGCGCCGGACTGCCCGACCCCGGCGGCGAGCAGCAGCAGAGCGACCCCGGCGACGAGCCCGCCGACCAGCACCAGCCGGGCCGGCCGGGGCGGCTCGCCCAGGGTGAAGCGGGTCCAGAAGGCGTCGTCCAGCAGCTCCCCGGCCAACGCCCCGAGGGCCGCGGCGGCGAGCCCGGCGAGCACCGTCTCCAGCAGGCCGCCCAGCGCCCCCAGCCAGACCCAGGGCAGCAGCAGAGCCAGCCCGCCGGCCGCCCCGAGCAGGGTGACGGTCGGGGCGGTCGCCCGGGCCGGCCGGCCGTCCTGCGAGCGGCGGGCGACCGCCCGCAGGACGAGGGCCGCCAGGGCCGCGGCGGCGGCCAGCGCGGCGAGGTACGCCTCGTGGTGCACCGGCGGGACCGCCCGGAGCAGCCCCAGCGCGCCGAGCACGAGCGCCGCCGCCAGCCAGGCCCGGCCGGTGGCGCGGACCGCCGCCGAGCGGGGCAGCAGGGCGAGCGCCAGCGCGGGCGCGCCGACCAGCAGCACGGTGAACAGCACCGTCGCCGGCCACAGCCACACCACGCGGTCCAGCCCGGAGGCCAGCATGATCTGGTCGGTCAGCCACCCGCCGAGCTGGCCGACCAGGACGAACCCGACCGCCCAGCAGCCGGCCGCCACCGCCGCCACCACCGCCCACGGACTCGACCGGGCCGGAGCGGCCAGCGGGAACGGGGCGGGCTGGCGAGCGGGAAACGGGGGGCCGACCTCCATGCCCCAGACAGTACGGCGCGGACGGCGTGTGGCCGGAGCGGCCACGACGGTTACCGTGGACGGGTGCGAGACCCCAACGTGTCCCGAACCGCGGCCAGCCAGCTCTCCCCGGAGCGGCGGGCCGCCGACCTGCGCCGCCTGCGGGCCGAACGCTTCGACGTGCTGGTCATCGGCGGCGGGGTGACCGGGGCCGGCGCCGCCCTGGACGCGGCCTCGCGCGGGCTGAAGGTGGCCCTGGTCGAGGCGCGCGACTTCGCCGCCGGCACCTCCAGCCGCTCCAGCAAGCTGATCCACGGCGGCCTGCGCTACCTGGAGCAGTTGGAGTTCCACCTGGTGCACGAGGCGCTCACCGAGCGCGGGCTGCTCGCCACCCGGCTCGCGCCCCACCTGGTGCGGCCGGTGCCGATCCTGGTCCCGCTGCCCGGCGGGCGGGGCGTACGCGACCTGCCCGCCCGGCTGTTCCGCCGCTCCTACTACGGCGCGGGCGTGGCCGCGTACGACGCCTTCGCCGGGCTCCTCGGCGGCGGGCGGGGCATGCCGCTGCACCGCCACCTGACGCGCGAGGGCGCCCGCCGGGTCTTCCCCAGCCTGCGCGCCGACGCGCTGGCCGGCGCGATCCGCTACTACGACGGGCAGGTCGACGACGCCCGGCTGGTGGTGACCCTGGCCCGCACCGCCGCCAGCCTCGGCGCGACCGTGGTGACCAGCGCCCGGGCGGTCGGGCTGATGCGGCAGGCCCGCGAGGTCACCGGCGTCCGCGTCCGCGACCTGGAGGCGCCCGCCGGCTCCCCGGACGCCGAGTTCGAGGTACGCGCCCGCACGGTCATCGCCGCCACCGGCGTGTGGAGCGACGACATGTCACGGATGCTGAACGACGTCGGGCTGCGCCCCGGCATCCGGGTGCGGGCCTCCAAGGGGGTCCACCTGGTGGTGCCCCGGTCGGCGATCACCGGCGAGGCCGGGCTCATCCTGCGTACGGCGACCAGCGTGCTCTTCGTCATCCCGTGGGGCGGCCACTGGATCATCGGCACCACCGACACCGACTGGCGGCTGGACCGGTCGCACCCGTCCGCCTCCGCCCGGGACATCGAATACCTGCTGGAACAGGTCAACACGGTGCTGGACCGGCCGCTCACCACGGCCGACATCGAGGGCGTCTACGCCGGGCTGCGGCCCCTGCTGGCCGGCGAGGCCGACTCCACCTCGAAGCTGTCCCGCGAGCACGCAGTCTTCGAGCCGATGCTCGGGCTGCTGCTGGTCGCCGGCGGCAAGTACACGACGTACCGGGTGATGGCCTCGGACGTGGTCGACCGGGCCGCCCACCGGCTCGGCGCCGTACGCCCCTCGCGGACCGCCGACCTGCCGCTGCTCGGCGCGGACGGCTACCCGGCGATGTGGCGGGACCGGGCGGACCTGGCCCGCCGCCACGGCGTGCCGGTCGGGGTGGTCGAGCACCTGCTGGAGCGCTACGGCACCCTCACCCTCGACCTGCTCGCGCTGATCGACGTCGACCCGCTGCTCGCCTCCCCGCTGGCCGGCGCCCCTGAATACCTGGCCGCCGAGGTGACGTACGCGGCCCGCGCCGAGGGGGCGCTGCACCTGGAGGACGTGCTCACCCGGCGGACCCGGATCTCCTTCGAGACCGCCCACCGGGGCCTGGAGTCGGTCGGGCACGCCGCCGAGCTGATGGGCGCCGTGCTCGGCTGGGACGAGGCCACCCGGGCCCGCGAGGTGGAGCACTACCGGGCGCGGGTGGAGGCGGAACGGCAGTCCCAGCTGATGCCCGACGACGCCACGGCGGACGCCGCCCGGCTCGGCGCGCCCGACGTCCGGGGTTTCGCGGCCGACCGGGGCTCGGACGACGATCCGGTCGAACTACCGTCCTCGTCCCGCTGACCGATCCCTCCACCCACCCTGCCGTCGACCCCCGACCGCTCAGCCGGTTACGACGCCGCCCGGGGCGGGGGTACGTTCCGGCTCGTGCCATCCGCTCCCCGGTCGCGTCCGGTTTCCCTGTCCGTCGCAGCCGCGCTGCTGGTCGCCGCCCTCGCCGGCTGCTCCCTGCCCGGGACCGCCGACGACGAGCCCGGGGCGCGCCCGGCCGGAGCAGGGCCGCAGCCGGGCCCGCTCGGCGCGGCGACCGCCGAGAAGGGCAAGGTCAGGCTGCTGCAGAGGGTCGGCGCGGAGGGCCGGCTGCGCGCCCTGAACGTGGACTCGGACGGCCGGTGGGAGTGCGTCGACTGCGCCGGCGACGGGGTGACGTCGACCGGCACGCTCGACCCGGAGCAGGTCTCCCGGCTCCAGGGGCTGCTGGCCGACCCGGGGCTGGCGAGAGAGACCGACCAGGCGCGGGCCTACCAGGTCACCTGCATCGGCTCGCTGACCTCCAGCCTGCTGACCTCCGCCGGCCTGATCACGTCGCAGGACTGCCCCGGCGAGGAGCGCCCGCCGATCGCCAACGAGATCCTGCTGCTGCTCACCCAGGCCACCCCGGCCGAGATCACCGACTGACCGGGGCGCAGGGGCCGGTCAGAGGACCTTGCCGGGGTTGAGCAGGCCGGTCGGGTCCAGCGCGGCCTTGATCGCCTGGTGCGTCCGGACGCCCACCGGGCCGATCTCGCGGGCCAGCCAGTCCCGCTTGAGCAGGCCCACGCCGTGCTCGCCGGTGCACGTCCCGCCCAGTTCCAGGCCGAGCCGCATGATCTCGTCGAAGGCGCGCCGGCCGCGTTCGAGGCTCGCCGGGTCGGCCCGGTCCACCACGATGTTCGGGTGCATGTTGCCGTCGCCGGCGTGGCCGACGACGCCGATGGGCACGTCGCACTCCGCCGCGATCCGCGCCACCCCGTCGAGCAGCGCCGCCAGCGCGCCCCGGGGCACGGCCACGTCGTCGATGACCAGGCCGCCGTTGCCGCCCGGCCAGGCGTCCGCGGCGAACTTCTCCATCGCCGGGTGGGCGAGCCGGCGGGCCTGCAACAGGGCCGCCGCCTCCACGGCGTCGGTGGCCGCGTAGACCTCGTCGGCGCCGGCCGCCTCGCAGACGGCGGCGAGCCCGGCCAGGTCGTCGGCCGCCCGCGAGCCGGTGTCGGCGGCCGCCAGCAGCAGCGCCTCGGCGTCCGTCCGCAGGCCCATCGGCCGGTACGCCTCGATCGCCCGCAGGTGGGTGCGGTCCAGCAGCTCCAGCAGGCTGGGGGAGAGGCCCCGGGCGGCGATCTCGGCGACGGCCGCGCCGGCCGCCGCGGTGAACGGGAAGACCGCCACCATGGTCAGCGACTCCGCCGGGGCGGGGCGCAGCGCGACGGTCACTTCGGTGATCACGCCGAGGGTGCCCTCGGAGCCGACGAAGAGGCTGGTGAGGTCGTAGCCCGCGACCCCCTTGGCCGTCCGCCGGCCGGTGCGCAGCACCTCGCCGGAGGCGAGCACCACCTCCAGGCCGAGCACGTACTCGGTGGTGACCCCGTACTTGACGCAGCACATGCCGCCGGCGTTGGTGGCGACGTTGCCGCCGATCGTGGAGGACTCCCACGACCCGGGGTCGGGCGGATACCAGAGCCCCTGCTTCGCCACGGCGGCGGCGAGCGTCGCGTTGACCACGCCGGGCTGCACCACGGCGATCCGGCTCACCGGGTCGATCTCCAGGATCGCGTCCATCGCCACGGTGCTCAGCACCACCGCGCCCTCGACGGCGTTGGCCGCCCCGGCCAGCCCCGTCCGCGCCCCCTGCGGCACCACGGGCACGCCGTGCCGGCTGGCCGCCCGCAGCACGGCGGACACCTGCCCGGTGTCGCGAGGGCGGACCACCACCAGGGGCGTGCCGGCGGCGCAGAGGTCGGCCTCGTCCCGCTCGTGCATCCGCAGCAGGTCCGGGTCGGTCAGCACGGCGTCGTCGCCGAGCGCCGCCCGCAGGTCGTCGAGGAGGGGGGATGTGGCCATGCCGCCGAGGCTACGGTCGGCCGCGCGCGGCCGACAACCGGCTCTCGCGCCGGGTAGCTTGGCCCGCATGCTCTATCTGGACCGGCCCGCCTGGCCGTGGCGGGGGCGGCTCTGGTCCCACCTGATCAGCGACGTCTCCCACGCCGAGCTGCACGTCTTCGCCGAGGCGCTGGGGGTGCCCCGCCGGGGCTTCGACCGGGACCACTACGACATCCCCGCCGACCGCTTCGCCATGGCGGTCTGGTTGGGCGCCCGGGTGGTGCCGAGCCGCGAACTGGTGCGCCTGCTCCGGCAGGCCGGCCTGCGCCGCCCCAAGCACCTCGCCCGTCCGCGCCCGCCACGAACCTCCACCCCCGCCGCGAGCAGTCCGGCCCGCGATCCTGTGCTGCCCGCGCGGTGATCCGCCGCCCCCGCCGGGGTCGTGACCGCGCGACCGCCGCACGCGCAGGGGCCGCGCGGTTCAGCGGAGGGCGGTGAGCTCGCGGGCGAGGTTGGCGCGGGCGGGTGCCTCCCAGCGCGCGGCCAGCGGCGGCAGCCGGAACAGCGCCGGCAGGGCGAGCAGACCTTCGAGCACCAGCGCGCGGCCGGCCCGGAAGGCCGCGTCCGGCACGTGCGCGTACTCCCGGCGGATCGCGGCGGCGTAGCGGTCGTACGCCTCGGGCGGCGCGGCCAGGACGGCGAGGTCGGCGTCGCAGAGCAGCGCCCCGTCGGCGTCGCCCGGCTCGACGGCGTGCCCGGCGGTGAGCAGCACCAGCCGGCGCACCTCGGCCACGGCGTCGGCCGGCAGCCCCGACCGGGTGAGCAGGGCGTCGGCGAGCGCCGCGCTGTCCCGCTCGTTGGCGTCGCCCGCGGCGCGCGGATCGTAGACCGCGTCGTGACACCAGGCCGCGAGCCGTACCAGGTCCGGTCGCGCGGCGGCCGGGGCGTGCGCGTCGACCACGTCGAGGACGGCGGTCAGGTGGGCGACGGTGTGGTGGTGCCGGTGGGGCTCCCGCCAGCGGGCCAGCAGCTCGGCGCCGACCCGGTCCCGCTCCGCCGCGTCGGTCGCCCCGGCGCCCCGGGCCGCGGCCCGCCACCGGTCGAGAAGGTCAGCCACGCGGTCGAGTCTGCCGCACCGCCGCCACCGGCGAGGATTCAGCCGGTGTGGCGCGGGTAGTCCCGGCCATGGCCGTGGCCCGGGACCGTCGTGACTCGCGGGTGCGGCGCGCCATCCGCCGCGACGGCGGGGTGGACGTCGACGGGGCCCGCATCGCCGACGCGATGGAGAAATTGCGGCACCGGGGCAGGGCGACCCTGCAGGACCGGCTGCACCGGGTGCGGATGGCGGGGGGCCTGGCGGTGCAGGCCGGTCTCGCGGCCGGGCTGTCCTGGCTGGCGGCGCACGAACTGCTCGGCAACCCGGAGCCGGTCTTCGCCCCGATCTCCGCGGTCGGCACCCTCGCCGCGTCGGTCGGGCAGCGGCTCCGGCGCACCGTCGAGCTGATCGCCGGGGTGGCCGTCGGCGTCGCCGTCGGCGACTTCCTCATCTACCTGGTCGGCACCGGTGCGTGGCAGCTCGGCCTCGTGGTGACCGCGGCGATCGTGCTGACCGTCTTCGCCGGCGCCAGCGTGTCCATCGTCATCCAGGCGGCGGCGACGGCCGTGCTGATCGTCACGCTGAGTCCGAAGACCGAGAACCTGGAGATTCCCCGGTTCGTCGACGCGTTCGTCGGCGGCGGGATCGCGTTGCTGGTCACCTCGATCCTGCTGCCGCTCAATCCGTTACGGGTGATCAACCGGGCCGCCCGGCCGGCGCTGGACCTGCTCGCCGGGCAGCTCGACACGGCCGCGGAGGCCCTGCGGGAGCGCGACCGGGACAAGGCGCAGCGGGCGCTGGACCGGCTGCGGAACAACCAGGAGGAGCTGACCGCGTTCTCCGAGGCGATCGAGGGCGCGAAGGAGACCGCCATCCTCTCGCCCGCCCGGTGGCACCGGCGCGACGAACTCACCCACTACGCCGAGGCCAGCGAGCCGATCGACCGGGCGATGCGCAACGCGGGCACGCTGATCCGGCGCGCCGTCACCCTGATCGAGGACGAGGAACCCGTCCCGGAGCCGATGCCGGACGCGGTGGCCCACCTCGCCGAGTCGGTACGCACGCTCAAGCACGAGTTCGCCGTCGGCGAGGAACCCGAGCAGGCGCGGGAGCGGGCGCTGCGCGCGGTCAGCGAGGCCGGTCGGGCGTACGCCGAGGGGGTCGGCTTCTCGGGGAGCGTGGTGATCGCGCAGGTGCGCACCACGGCCAGCGACCTGATGGTGGCCTCCGGGATCAGCCAGGAGGAGGCGAACCGCCTGGTCCGGCAGTCCTTCGGCGACCAGGAGCGGCCGAGCGGCCCCGCCGAGCCGGACACCGGCCCCAAGCAGCCCGCCACACCCCCGCTCGGCTGACCGTGGTGCTGCCGCCCTCGCCCTCCCGGGACGCTCAGGCCAGCGCGGCGAGGGCGGCGAGCAGCCGGTCCACGTGCTCCGTGGTGCTGCCCAGGCCGATGCTGGCACGCAGGGCGGTCGGCGGCAGGTCCCGCCGGCCGCTGCGGGCCGCCGCCTCGTCGAGCAGCCGGCGGGCCAGCGGATGGGCGCAGAAGAGGCCGTCGCGCACCCCGATGTCGTGGGCGCCGGCCAGCTCGGCCGCCACGTCGGCCGAGTCCCGTCCGGCGACCACGAACGACACGATGCCCACCCGGGGCGCCTCCGGCCCGAAGGTGCGCAGCTCCACCACGCGCGGCAGGGCCGCCATGCCGCGCCGCAGCCGGGCCAGCAGGGCCTGCTCGGCGTCGTGCAGCGCGGCCCGGTCGGCGGCGGCCAGGGCGGCGCAGACCGCCGCGAGGGCGACCGCGCCGAGCAGGTTGGGCGTGCCCGCCTCGTGCCGGGCCGGCCCGGTCGCCCACCGCACGTCGTGGGTGGCCGCGCCGACGTGGCTGGTGGCGCCCCCGCCGGCGAGGTACGGCGGGGCGGCGTCCAGCCAGTCGCCCCGCCCGACGAGCACGCCCGCGCCGAACGGGGCGTACAGCTTGTGGCCGGAGACCGCGAGGTAGTCGACGTCGAGGGCTGCCACGTCCACCGGGGCGTGCGGGGCGAGCTGCGCGGCGTCCAGCACGATCCGGGCCCCGTGCCGCCGGGCCACCCGGGCCAGCTCCGCCACCGGCCAGCGCTCGCCGGTCACGTTGCTCGCCCCGGTCACCGCGACCAGCACGGGCGGGAGACGGTCGCCGCCGGGGCCCGCGCCCGGCCTGCGCAGCTCGGCGAGGGCGGCGGCCAGCGCGCGGACCGCCTCGGCCGGCTCGCGCGGCACCGGCAGCCGGACCGAGGCGCGCGGCCAGGGCAGCAGGTTGGCGTGGTGCTCCCCGCCGAAGGTCACCACGGTGGTGCCGGCGGGCAGCGCCCGGGCCAGCAGGTTCAGCGCGTCGGTGGTGTTGCGGGTGAAGACCACGTGGTCGCCGGGCCGGGCGCCGAAGAAGTCGCCGACCGTCTGCCGGGCGCGCTCGTAGGCGAGGGTGCAGCGCCGCGACAGCGCTCCCGCGCCCCGGTGCACGCTGGCGTACCACGGGAGCAGCTCGGCCACCACGTCGGCCGCGGCCCGCGCGCACGGCGCGGTCGCCGCGTAGTCCAGGTTGACCTGGCCGGGTACGCCGAGCACGTCGAGCGGGCGCGCGTCGCGCGCCGGGTGCGGCGCCGGTGGGGGTACGAGGGTGACGGTCATCGGCCGACCTCCGGGTCCAGGGACCCCGGGTGGGCACACGGGCGGGGTCCGCGCTTGCCCGGCGCGCGGATCGGGCCGGGCCCGGTCATCACCCGGGGCACCCCACCGCGAACCTCGACGAGGGTTGCCGGCCAGCAAGCCGGGGCTTGACGCTGGCGCTCGTGACCTGCCGGCAGCATAGCGCGTGGATGCGACCGGCCCGGAAGAGCCGGGGTGACTACGCTGACCGCATGGCCGACACCCCGCCCGGCGCACCTCTGCCGCCGTCGCCGACCGCGCCCGCCTTCCCGCCGCCGGGCGCGGGCGCTTCCCGGATGCCGCTGCGCCGGGTGAGCCGGGGGCGGGCCCTGGTGCTGGCCGGGGTCATCCTGCTGATCGCCGCCTGCGCGGTGTTCATGGTCTTCACGCTGGGCGAGAGCCTCGGCGTCGAGGCGCTGCTGATCGGCGTGGTCGCCGCGATCCTGCCGGTTCCGGTGCTGGTCGGCTGCTTCCTCTGGCTCGACCGCTACGAACCGGAACCGCTGAAGTACCTGATCTTCTGTTTCGCGTGGGGCGCGTTCGTCTCCACCGCCGCCTCGCTGACGGTCAACGAGTTCTCCGCCGGCCTGTTCGAGGAAGCGGGGCTGCCGACCGCGCTGACCGCGGTGCTGGTCGCGCCGTTCATCGAGGAGCTGACCAAGGCGCTCGGGCCGATCCTGCTGCTGATCTTCCGCCGGCGGGAGATCTCCGGGATCACCGACGCCCTGGTCTACTGCGGGCTCTCCGCGGTCGGCTTCGCGATGGTGGAGAACATCCTCTACCTGGGCGGCTACGGCTACGCCACCGGCGTCGAGCGGTACGGGCCGGCGACCGGCACCCAGCAGGTCATCGCCATCTTCATCGTCCGGATCCTGCTCTTCGGCTTCGCCCACCCGCTGTTCACGTCGATGACCGGCGTCGGCCTGGGCATCGCCGCGCGCGCCGCCGACCGGCGGGTGCGGGTGCTCGCCCCGATCGCCGGTCTGCTGCTGGCGATGATGCTGCACGGCCTGTGGAACCTGCTGCCCACGCTCACCCAGGCCACCGGCGAGACGCTGATCATGCTGTACGGCTTCATCGGCGTGATGGTGCCCGTCTTCTTCGGCATGGTCGGGCTGGCCGTGTGGCTGCGGGCCTGGGAGGGGCGGCTCACCGAGCGCACCCTGCCGGACTACGTCCGGGCCGGCTGGCTCACCCCGCCCGAGGTGGCGGCGCTGAGCAGCCTGGGGCGGCGGCACGCGGCCCGGGTGTGGGCCAAGCGGGTCGCCGGCGACGCCGGCCTGCGGGCGATGCGCGGCTACCAGTACGCGGCCACCCGGCTGGCGCTGCTGCGCGACGGCGCCCTGCGCGGCCTGGACCGCAGGCCGGTGGACCGGGAACGGGCGGCGCGGGAGGAACGGGAGCTGCTGGAGTCGATCACCGCCTACCGGTCGTTCTTCGTGGGGAGGGACCCGCAGGCGCCGGCCGGGATCTGGGACGGGCACCGCTACCACCTGCGGTTCCCGGACGGGTCGCAGCGGGCGGTCGAGGCGCCGGACGAGCCGGTGGTGCCGATCCCGGTGGTGCTCGCCCCGCCGCCGGTCCTGCCCGCCGGCTACGGCCCGCCCGGCTGGCACGGCCCGGGGCCCGCGGCGCCCTGGCCGCCCGCTCACCGCTGACGCCGGCCCCGCCCGGTCGTGGCCGGCGGGGGTGCCCTCGCCCGCCCGGTCCGGCGCGGCTCGCCGCCCGGCGGCCCGGTCGTCAGGTCATCAGGCTGGTGAGGAAGTCACCGAGGCCCTGCGCCATCGCCATCAGCCCCGCCCCGATCGCCTTGAACATCTCGGCCGCGCCCTCCGGCCGGAACGCCATGAAGTAGATCAGGAACGCGACACTTCCCCAGATCAGCAGCTTCTTCACGAATACCGGCATCGTCCCTCCCCAGGGCCGGTGGTGCGGCTGGCTTCCCGGCCGGGAGCGGCGCAAACGACACCGGCGCCCGCAGCCGCGCGGAGCGGGACGGGCGGGGAGGAATCAGAGGTAGAGGCCGGTGGAGTCGGTCTCCACGCGTTCGGCGGCCACGGCGTGCACGTCCCGCTCGCGCAGCAGCACGTACCCACGGCCGTGCAGCTCGACCTCGGAGCGGTCGTCCGGGTCGAACAGGACCCGGTCCCCCGAGACGATGGCGCGGACGTTCGGCCCCACTCCGACGGCGGTGGCCCAGGCCAGGCGCTTGCCCACGGCGGCGGTCGCCGGGATCACGATGCCGGCGGTGGAGCGGCGCTCACCCTCGCTCCCCTCCATCCGTACCAGCACGCGGTCGTGCAGCAGACGGATCGGCAGGCCGGAGTCGAGATTCTTGTCGGCGGTCACGCCGGAAACGCTACCGTGTCCCGGTCGGCCGGCCATGAGCGGTTGGGCCTCGGGGGCGGGGGGCATTGGGTGGCGGAACTGCCATACGGTGGCGTGGTCGCACGTATCCTGTCCGCCCTCCGGGCGGGCAGCGTCGTTTCTCTTGCCAGGAGGTGCGCTTGAGCCGCTTCGAGCGGGTACGCGGACGGCTGCGTCGCGCGTACGAGTCGAGCCGTGAGTCGGTGCGCGCCCGCCGGACGGACCCGACAGACGCTCCCGGACCGGCCGGCGTGGCCTCGCCGACGTCCCCGGGCCCGGTGGCGCCGCCGTCCGCGACCGTGGTCGGCGCGGAGCCGCCCGCGGCGATGCACAACTCCACCTCCAGCCGCGACGACGCGGACGTGCCGCACGCGCTGCGGATCGCCGCCGCCTGGTCGTGGCGGCTGATCGTGATCGGCGTGGTCGCCTGGGCCCTGCTGAAGATCGTCGGCACGATCAAGATCGTGGTCATCCCGCTGGCGGTAGCGCTGCTGCTCTCGGCGCTGCTCGCGCCGGCGGTCGGCTGGCTGCTGCGGGCCCGCTTCCCCCGGTCGCTGGCGACCGCGGTGGTGCTGGTCGGCGGCCTGGCCGCGGTGGTCGGCACGCTGACCCTGGTGGTGAACGAGTTCATCCAGGGCGTGCCGGAGCTGAGCAAGAAGTCCTCGGAGGGCGTCCGCCAGATCCAGGACTGGCTCAAGACCGGCCCGCTGCACCTCTCCGACGGCCAGCTCGACCGCTACATCGAAGAGGGTCAGGACTGGATCAACAACAACACCGAGCGGTTCACCAGCGGCGCCCTGTCCACCGCCGCCACGTTGGCCGAGGTGCTGACCGGCACCCTGCTGGTGCTCTTCGCGACCTTCTTCTTCCTGCGGGACGGCAACAAGATCTGGCGTTTCCTGGTCCGGCTGCTGCCGGTGGCCGCCCGCTGGAAGGTCGACGACGCCGGCCGGGCGTCCTGGTCGACGCTCGTCGCCTACGTCCGGGCCACCGTGCTGGTCGCCTTCATCGACGCGGTCGGCATCGGCATCTTCCTCGTCGTCTTCGACATCCCGTTCGCCTTCCCGCTCGCGGCGCTGGTCTTCCTCGGGGCGTTCATCCCGATCGTCGGCGCCACCCTGTCGGGTGGCGTCGCGGTCCTGGTCGCCCTGGTCGACAGCGGCCCGGTGACCGCGCTGATCATCCTCGGCGTGGTGATCGGGGTGCAGCAGGTCGAGGGGCACCTCCTCCAGCCGCTGATCATGGGCCGCGCGGTGGCCATCCACCCGCTCGCGGTGATCATCGGGATCGCGGCCGGCGTGGTGCTCGCCGGGATCACCGGCGCGCTCGTCTCCGTGCCGCTGATCGCCGTGCTGAACACCGCCGTCCGCCGGCTGGCCGCCCGCACCGTCCCGGACACCCCGCCCGACGCGGTCGTCGTCGCCTCGCAGGCCCCCTAGGCTCTTGAGCATCGGTTCGCCGGAGCGCGCCTTCTAGCGGACGCGAAGCCCGGCGACGAGGAGGTCGACCAGGCGGCGTGCGTCGTAACGGGGATCGCTGCCCGCGCCGATGCAGAGATTGCCGACGCCGCGCAGCAGCCCGTAGGCGTCCACGTCGGGGCGGATCTCGTCGGCGGCGACGGCGGCGTCGAGAAGCTGGTCGCAGACCGGGACGAGCCGGTCGAGGAAGTAGGCGTGCAGGGTCTGGAAGGCGGCGTCGTCGGACTGTAGCGCTGCGGCGAGACCGTGCTTGGTGACCAGGAAGTCGACGAAGAGGTGGATCCACTTCGCCAGGGCGGCGTGCGGTGTGTCGCTGCCGGCCAGTAGGGCCGGCCCCGCCTCGGCGCACGCCTCGATCTGGTGCCGGTAGACGGCGACGATGAGGTCGGCTCGGGTGGGAAAGTGGCGGTAGATCGTGCCCACGCCGACGCCCGCCCTGACGGCGATGTCCCGCACGGGCACGTCGACGCCGGAGGTGACGAACGCCGCGGCGGCAGCGTCGAGCAGGGCCCTCTCGTTGCGCCGGGCGTCGGCCCGCTTGCGCGGGACCGGTTGCTCCGAGCCGCTGTCGATGTCGGCCAATCGGGTTACCTCCGTCACTCCAGTTGGCATCCGGAACGACGTTCCGTATGTTGGTTATCGGAACAACGTTCCGCTTGACCAGCGTACTGACCGGCCGGGCTACCACCAAACCGGGTACCGCCGGACGTCCCCAAGGAGAACAGTCATGCAGTACCGCACGTTGGGCCGCACTGGTGTGCAGGTCAGCACCCTCGTACTCGGCGCGATGAACTTCGGCAGGATCGGCAACACCACCCAGGAGGAAGCCACCGCCATCGTCGACGGCGCGCTAGAGGCGGGGATCAACCTCATCGACACCGCCGACGCCTACAGCGGCGGCCAGTCCGAGGAGATGGTCGGCAAGGCCATCGCCGGCCGCCGGGACGACGTGGTCCTGGCCACCAAGGCGACCCTGCCGATGGGCGACGAGCGCAACCAGCGGGGCGGCTCGCGCCGCTGGCTGGTCACCGCGCTGGAAAACAGCCTGCGCCGCCTCGGCGTCGACCACGTCGACCTGTACCAGATGCACCGCTGGGATCCGACGACCAGCGACGACGAGACGCTGTCGGCGCTGACGGACCTGCAGCGCGCGGGAAAGATCCGCTACTTCGGCTCCTCGACCTTCCCGGCCTACCGCATCGTGCAGGCGCAGTGGGCCGCCCGCGAGGGACGTCTGAGCCGTTACGTGACCGAGCAGCCGAACTACTCGATCCTGCAGCGCGGCATCGAGACCCACGTGCTGCCCGCGACGCAGGAGTACGGCATGGGCGTGCTCGCCTGGAGCCCGCTGGCGTCGGGCTGGCTGTCCGGCGCGATCCGTGCCGGCCAGGAGATCAGCACGAACCGCGCGCGCTTCATGCAGCAGCGCTACGACATCAGTGTCCCCGCCAACCGCGCCAAGCTCGACGCCGTCGAGCGGCTCGCCACAGTTGCCGACGAGGCTGGCCTCAGCTTGATCCAACTCGCGCTCGGCTTCGTCACCGCGCACCCGGGCGTGACCAGCGCGATCATCGGCCCCCGCACGATGGACCACCTCCGCTCGCAGCTCGCCGCGGCGGACACGGTGCTCTCGGCCGACGTGCTGGACGCGATCGACGCGATCGTGGCTCCCGGCGTCGACCTCGCCGCCCACGAGAAGAACGACACCCCGCCCGCTCTGCTCGAGCCGGCGCTGCGCCGCCGCTGATCACTCGGCACGTCGGTGACCGGGCGGCTGCGCCTTCATCGCCGCCAGCTCGTGCCGTGTCCACCAACGTTCACCGGTGTCCGGCGGGGTGTTGTGGATCCTCGCCGTGTGGGCGCCCCACCAACGGTTGGTGGGGCGGGCCACCGCGGGCCGAACTGACCCTCGCGCCGCTGGGTGGGCGGCGGGGGTCACGCCGGGACCGGCCGGCGCCGGGAAGGTGCCGGCCAGCTCGACGGTGCGTGACCATCCCGGGCACTGGCAGGGCCCGGACCCTCACCCGCCGCGTACACCGTGGTCGGATCCTCGGCGGTCACGGTCGAGGAACAGCCGGCCGCCCTCGCCCAGCAGGGTGACCGAGCGGACCGTGGACGCGCTCGCCCGGGCGGACATTCGTCGCGGGCGGGCGGGTCAGGTCCTGGCGAGGCGTTCGAGGGCGCCGCGGGCGACCTCCGGCCGGGTGGTGTACCAGAACGGCGGCAGCGAGCGGCGCAGGAACGCCCCGTAGCCGCGCGCCGTCTCCAGGCGTGAGTCGAGCACCGCTACCACGCCCTTGTCGCCGGTCGACCGGATCAGGCGACCCACCCCCTGGGCCAGCCGGACGGCCGCGATCGGCACGCTGACCGCGGCGAAACCGGACCCGCCGCCCGCGTCCACCGCCGCCGCCCGGGCCGCCGCGAGCGGCTCGTCGGGTCGGGGGAACGGCAGCCGGTCGATGACCACGAGCTGGCAGGAGTCGCCGGGCACGTCGACGCCCTGCCACAGCGACATCACGCCGAACAGGCAGCTCTCCCGCTCCTCCCGGAACCGGCGTACCAGCAGCGGCAGCGCCTCCTCGCCCTGCAGCAGGACGGGCAGGTCGGTCCGCGCGCGCAGCAGCTCCGCCGCCTGCTGCGCGGCCCGCCGGGAGGAGAAGAGGCCGAGCGTACGGCCGCCGAGCGCGGTCACCAGCGCGAGCAGCTCCTCGCCGGCCGCGTCGGGCAGCCCGGAGACGCTGGGCCGGGGCAGGTGCGCGGCGACGTAGAGGATGCCCTGCCGCGCGTAGTCGAACGGCGAGCCGACGTCGAGCGAACGCCACCCGGGCCCCGAGGTCGCCGGCGCCCCCGGTGTGCCGGTCGCCGGCCCGGCCTCGGCCGCCGGCGCGTCCCCCGTGCGGCCCGCCTGGTCGGTGCGGCCGGCGGAGCGGGCGGCCAGGGCGGCGGCGGCCGGTGACGGCGGGTCGGCCGGGGGCGCTTCGAGCCCGAGGGCGCGCGCCACCGTGTCGAACCGGCCGCCCAACGTCAGGGTCGCCGAGGTGGCGACCACGGTGCGCTCGTCGTACAGGTGGGTGGCGAGGGTGCCGGCGACCGACAGCGGCGCGACCACGAGCGCGCGACGGCCGGAGTTGTCGTTCTTCTCCACCCAGGCCACGTCGTGGTCGGCCTCCTCCAGCAGCCGCTGGGCGGTGGTGGAGAGCTCGTCGAGGACCGCCTTGGCCTGCTGCTTGCGCACCGGGTCGGGGTCGTCGGCCTTGATCTCGCCGATGCCGTCGAGCGCCGCCCGGGTGGCCGCGTCGAGCAGGGTGCACGCCTCGCGCAGCGCGGGCGGCAGGCCGGAGGTGATCCGCCCGGCCGGTGCCTCGGCCAGCCCGACCGCCAGGGCGTCGCCGGCCGCGGTGAGCGAATCGGCGGTCTCCGGGCGCAGCAGCGGGCGGGCCCGCTTCGCGGAGCGGTCGATCAGCTCCGGCACCAGCTCGGCCTGCGCGGCCGAGGAGACCCGGTCGGCCAGCTCGTGCGCCTCGTCAACGATGAGCAGCTTGTGCGGCGGCACGATGTGCCGGCCGGCGAGCATGTCCACGGCCAGCAGGCTGTGGTTGGTGACGACGATGTCCGCCTCGCGGGCCCGGGCGCGGGACGCCTCGGCGAAGCACTCCGCCCCGAACGGGCAGCGGGTCGCCCCGACGCACTCCCGCGCCGGCATGGAGACCAGCCGCCAGGCCTGGTCGTCGACGCCCGGGTCCAGCTCGTCGCGGTCGCCGGTGTCGGTCTTCTCCGCCCAGTCGCGCAGCCGCTGGATCTGCTTGCCGAGCCGGCCCGCCTCGCCGAGCCATCGGGTGCCGCCGCCCGGGCGCTGCGGCGGGGCGTCGAAGAGGGTGTCCTCCGGCTCGTCCTCCGTCGAGTTGTCCAGCCGGGCCAGGCAGAGGTAGTGGTGCCGTCCCTTGAGGACGGCGAAGGTGGGCCGGCGGCCGAGCACCGGCTCCACGGCGTCGGCGAGCCGCGGCAGGTCGTGGTCGACCAGTTGGGACTGCAACGCCAGGGTGGCCGTCGAGACCACCACCGGGCCGTCCACGGTCAGTGCCGGGGTGAGGTAGGCCAGCGACTTGCCGGTGCCCGTGCCGGCCTGCACGAGCAGGTGCTCGCGCGCCTGCACGCACTCCTCGATCGCGGTCGCCATCTGCTGCTGGCCGGGGCGCGCGGCACCGCCCGGCACCGCGCCGACCGCGGCGGCGAGCAGCTCGGCCCCGCTCGGCCGGGCGCCGCGCCGCCGGCTTCCGGTGCGGGGCGAGGGGGCGGCGGAACCGGTGGCGAGGCGCGGAGTCACCGTGCGACGGTACCCGTCGGCGCCGACACCGGCCGCGCGGATCCGGGCGTGGCGTCGTCACGGAACGGATTCCCGTGGCCCCGGTCCGGTTACCGCCGTGCGGCGACGGATGGGCGGAATCGGCTAGGGTGCGACTCATGCCGAGCGACGTGGTCCGCGTGATCTACCGCAAGTACGACGGCAGCGCCCACCGCGACTACCCGGCCCGCCGTCTCGCCGAGGACGACCTCGGCGTCTGGCTCGGCGTGACCGAGGGCACGAAGTCGGTCTACCACGGCAGGCCGTCGGTCGAGCAGATCCCGTTCGTGCTCCTGGTGCCGCACCAGGGCTGGTGGACCGGCATGTTCAACCCGCCGCCGCGGACCAGCGAGGTCTACTGCGACATCGCCAGCCCGGCCCGCTGGGAGAACGACGACACCGTCCACCTGATCGACCTGGACCTGGACGTGGTGCGCCGCCGGGCCACCGGTGCGGTGGAGCTGCGCGACGAGGACGAGTTCGCCGAGCACCGGGTCCGCTACGGCTACCCGGACGACGTGGTGGCCGAGGCCGAGGCCGCCGCGCGGTGGCTCCTCGGCGCGCTCGGCGACGGCACCGAGCCGTTCGCCACGTCGTACCGCAAGTGGCTGGCCCTGGTGCTCTGAGCCCGGCGGCGGGCGGCCCCGCGCCGGTGTTCGGCGCGAGGGCCCGCACCGGACCTCCCGCCGCCCGTACCCGCACCATTCTCCGCTCGACGGGCGGTGCCGGCGGGGGTGGGTGATGATCCGGGGATGGGAGCGACTGGCGAAGCGGGCGTTGTCGGGCCGGTCGGCGGGACCGTGCGGGAGTTGCTGCGGGTCGCGCCGGGTGGGACGGTGGATCTCGGGGCCGTGGACCCGGGGTCGACGCCCGGGCTGCCCGGGCCGGAGGTGACCGGCGAGCGGCGCAAGGACTGGGCCCGCCGCCAGGTCGAGCTGGTCGGCGCGGAGCTGGGCCGGCAGCAGGAGATGCTGTTCGCCGACGCGCAGGCGCGGGCGGCGGGCGGCCCCGCCGGCGGCGCCGGGCACCGCGTGCTGCTCGTGCTGCAGGCGATGGACTGCGGCGGCAAGGACGGCACGATCAAGCGGGTCGCGGGCGCCATGAACCCGCTCGGCCTGCACATCCGCTCGTTCGGCCCGCCCACCCCCGAGGAGCTGCGGCACGACTTCCTGTGGCGGATCCGGCGGGCGCTCCCGCCGCCTGGGTACGTGGGGGTCTTCAACCGCTCCCACTACGAGGACGTGCTGGTCGCGCGCGTAGACTCGCTGGTGCCGGAGCGGGTCTGGCAGGCCCGGTACGACGAGATCAACGCGTTCGAGCGGGAGCAGGCGGCCGCCGGGGTGACCCTGGTCAAGGTGATGCTGCACATCTCGTACGCGGAGCAGGGGCGGCGGCTGCTGGAGCGGCTGTCCGACCCCCGCAAGCACTGGAAGTACAACCCCTCCGACGTCGACGCCCGCGCCCGCTGGGCCGACTACCAGGCCGCGTACGCCGAGGCCATGGGCCGCTGCGGCACGGACGCCGCGCCCTGGCACGTGGTGCCGGCGGACCGCAAGTGGTACCGCGACTGGGCGGTCGCACACCTGCTCAGGGAGACGTTCGACACTCTCGATCTGGGGTATCCGCCTGCCGGTTTCGACGTTCGGCGGGAACGGGAGCGGCTGCTGGGAACCGAGGGAAACGCCGCAGGTGAACGGCAGGTGAACGACCGGTGAATGTGGCCCGACCAGGGGGAGGCCGCCGAATTCGCGGTTCTGCCGTTTCCTAGCATTCCCAGGCGGGCACCCCTCCGGGCGGCCGCCACCCTTCCACCGACACGACGAGGTCCGTGCTGTGAAGTTTTCCTTCCGCCCGAACGAGGGCGCCTTCTACGAGCTCTTCACCAGGGCCGCGCAGAACCTGGTGAAGGGCACCGAACTGCTCAACGAGCTGGCCCTCCCCGGAGTCGAGGTGCAGTCGGTCAGCGAGCGGCTCACCGAGGTGGAGCACGACAGCGACCAGATCACCCACGAGCTCTACAAGAAGATCAACTCCACCTTCATCACGCCGTTCGACCGCGAGGACATCTACCGCCTCGGCTCGCTGCTCGACGACGTGATGGACCACCTCGAAGCGGTCGGCAACCTGCTCTACCTCTACGGGCTGACGAAGATCCCGTCGCTGCCCCGGGAGATGCACGAGCTGATCAACGTCCTCGACGCGCAGGCGAAGCTGACGGCCGACGCGATGCCGCGGCTGAAGTCGATGAAGGACCTCGAGGACTACTGGATCGAGTGCAACCGCCTGGAGAACGAGGGCGACCAGGCGTACCGGATGCTGCTGGTCCGCCTCTTCTCCGGCGAGTACGACGCGCTGACCGTGCTCAAGATGAAGGAGGTCGCCGACGAGCTGGAGGCGGCCTGCGACTCCTTCGAGCACGTGGCCAACACCGTCGAGACCATCGCGGTCAAGGAGTCCTGATCCTGTGAGTCCCGAACTCATCGCCGTGCTGGCGGTGATCGCGGTGGCGTTGGCGTTCGACTACACCAACGGCTTCCACGACGCCGCCAACGCGATCGCGACCAGCATCTCCACCCGGGCGCTGACACCCCGGGTGGCCCTGGCCATGGCGGCCGTCGGCAACTTCATCGGCGCCCACTTCGGCGCCGAGGTGGCCAAGACCGTCGGCAGCGGCCTGGTGAAGCTACCCACCGGGCAGGCCAGCCTCGGCATCGTCTTCGCGGGCGTGATCGGCGCGATCGTGTGGAACCTGGTCACCTGGTACTTCGGCCTGCCGTCGTCCTCGTCGCACGCGCTGATCGGCGGCCTGGTCGGCTCGACCGTCGCCGCGTCCGGCACGGTCCTGTGGACCGGCATCGGGGAGAGCGTGATCATCCCGATGGTGCTCTCGCCGATGGTCGGCTTCGTGCTCGGGTACATCGTCATGATCGCCGTGCAGTGGATCTTCCGGAAGGGGCACCCGGGCAAGCTCAACCGGGGCTTCCGCTGGGCGCAGACCGCGTCGGCCGCCGCCATGTCCGTCGGCCACGGCATGCAGGACGCCGCGAAGACCATCGGCATCGTGGTGCTCGCCCTCTACGTCGGCGGCTACCAGGACGACCCGGGCTTCATCCCGGAGTGGGCGTTCTGGACCTCGGCGGCCGTGCTGGCCGCCGGCACGTACGCCGGTGGGTGGCGGATCATCCGGACGCTGGGCCGGAAGATCATCGACCTGAAGCCGCCGGAGGGCTTCGCCGCCGAGACCGTCGCCAGCGGCGTGCTCTACTTCAACGCGCTGGTCCTCGGTGCCCCGATCTCGACCACCCACACGATCACCTCGGCGATCATGGGTGTCGGCGCCACCAAGCGGCTCTCCGCCGTGCGGTGGGGCGTGGCCGGCAACATCGTCGGGGCGTGGATCCTCACCTTCCCGGCCGCCGGCTCGATCGGCGCCCTGATGTACTTCCTGGTCCGCCCGCTCTTCAGCTGAGCCGCGCGAGGAGGCTCCGCCGACGCCCCAGGCGTCGGCGGAGCCTCCTCGCGTGCCCGCCGTCAGGCGTAGGAGACGCCGATCCGGGCGCGGATGTCGTCGAGCAGCGCCATCACCTCCAGGGTGGCGGAGTGCGGCACCAGGGGGCTCTCCGCCAGGCCCTCGGCCAGGCAGCGCTGGACCTCGGCGGCCTCGTACTGGTAGCCGCCGCCGACCAGCTCGCCGGTGATCGTCTCCGGCTCCGCACCGGCCCGGTGCAGGGTCACCGCGCCGGGCCGGAAGAACGGCTCGGGCAGGTCGATCCGGCCGGACGTGCCGGTGACGGAGGCGACCAGCGGGGTCGCCCCGACCATGCCGCAGCTCAACGTGGCGACCGCGCCCGAGTCGTAGCCGAGGACGATCCCGGTGTTCTCGTCCACCCCCTCGGGGCTCAGCTTCGCCCAGGCCCGGACGTGGTCGGGCACCCCGAGCAGCAGGTGGGCCAGGCTGACCGGGTAGACGCCGAGGTCGAGCAGGGCGCCGCCGCCGAGGGCGCGGGCCCGCATCCGGTGCTCCGGCGGGAACGGCCCGGCCGCCCCGAAGTCGGCCCGGACGCCGGTCACCGCACCGATCGCGCCGTCGGCCACCAGCTCGCAGACCCGGCGTACGAGCGGGTTGGTCCGCATCCACATGGCCTCCATCAGGAAGACCCCGGCCGCGCGGGCGGCCTCGACCAGCTCGACGCTCGTCGCCAGGTCGAGCGTGAACGGCTTCTCCAGCAGCACCGCCCGGCCGGCCCGCAGGCAGGTCAGGGCCGCCTCGTGGTGGGCGGCGTGCGGGGTGGCGACGTAGACGACGTCCAGGTCGTCGTCCGCGGCCAGTTCCGCCCAGGAGGCGTACGCCCGTGGCACGCCGTGCCGGCGCGCGAACCGCTCCGCGCTCTCGGCGGTCCGCGAGCCGACGGCCGTGAGTTCGGCTCCCGGCACCAGCCGGAGGTCCTCGGCGAAGCGGGCGGCGATGTGGCCGGTGGCCAGGATGCCCCAACGAGTCATGGCGGCCACGCTAGCGAAGATCACCGGACGGCAGGGCGGGCGATCCACCCGTCGGGAACTAGGCTCGGCCCATGACGATCGACGCCGACGGCTTCCCCGCACCCCCGGCGCTGGTGGAGCACGCCCGCCGGTTCCGCGCCGAGGGCGGCACCCCGGCGTCGCCCCGGGTCGCGGCCACCGTGCTGCTGCTCCGCCCGGCCGGCGACGACTTCGAGGTCTACCTGATCCGCCGGGTCGCCGCGATGGCCTTCGGCGGGATGTACGCCTTCCCCGGCGGCGGCGTCGACCCCTCGGACTCGCAGGCGCACCTCGACTGGGCCGGCCCGTCGCCGGCCGGCTGGGGCGAGCGACTGGGGCTGACCGGCCAGGCCGCCCAGGCGGTCGTCTGCGCCGCCGCCCGGGAGGTGTTCGAGGAGGCGGGGGTGCTGCTCGCCGGCCCCGACGCCGACACCGTCGTGGGCGACGTCAGCGGGGACGACTGGGAGGCCGACCGGGTGGCGCTGGAACAGCGCCGGGGCGGCTTCGCCGAGCTGCTCGCCCGGCGCGGGCTCACCCTCCGGTCGGACCTGCTGCTGCCGTGGAGCCGATGGATCACCCCGGAGTTCGAGCCGCGCCGCTTCGACACGTACTTCTTCGTGGCCCTGCTGCCGGAGGGGCAGCGGACCCGGGACGTCTCCGGCGAGGCCGACCACACCCTCTGGGTGCGGCCGGCGGACGCGGTGGCCCGGGCGGAGGCGGGCGAGCTGACGATGCTGCCGCCGACCGTGGTCAACCTGGCCCAGGTGGCCGCCTGCGCCGACCTGGCCGGTGTCGCCCGCGCGGCGGCCGACCGGGACGCCGCCACCCCGGTCGCCCCGCGCCTCGACGAGCCCGACGGCGGCGAGCCCCGCTTCGTGCTGGCCTGACCGGGGAGCCGTTGCGGATCCTGGTGGCGGACGGCTCTCGCCGGGCCGGGACCCACCAGGATCCGCGCAGCGGGCCGGGGCGTCAGCCGAAGCGGCCGGTGATGTAGTCCTCGGTCTTCTTCACGCCCGGGTTGCTGAAGATCTTCTGCGTGTTGTCGTACTCGATGAGGCGGCCCGGGTCGCCGGTCTTCTCGATCGAGAAGAAGGCGGTCCGGTCCGAGACGCGGGCGGCCTGCTGCATGTTGTGCGTGACGATGATGATGGTGAACTTGTCCTTGAGCTGGAACATCAGGTCCTCGATGGCCAGCGTCGAGATCGGGTCGAGCGCCGAGCAGGGCTCGTCCATCAGCACCACCTGCGGCTCGACGGCGATCGTCCGGGCGATGCAGAGCCGCTGCTGCTGACCGCCGGAGAGGCCCGCGCCGGGCTTGCCGAGCCGGTCCTTCACCTCGTCCCAGAGGTTGGCCGAGCGGAGCGCCTTCTCGGCCGCCTCGTCCAGGATCGACTTCCTGCGGACCCCGTTGAGCCGCAGCCCGGCCACCACGTTCTCGAAGATGCTCATGGTGGGGAACGGGTTCGGCCGCTGGAAGACCATGCCGATCATGCGCCGGACGGCGGTGACGTCCACGTCCCGGTCGTAGATGTCCTGGTCGTCGATGGTCAGGCTGCCCTCGACGCGGGCGCCGGGGAGCACCTCGTGCATCCGGTTGATCGACCGGAGGAAGGTCGACTTGCCGCAGCCGGACGGGCCGATCAGGGCGGTCACCGTCTTCGGCTCGACGGTCAGGTTGATGTTCTCGATGGCCTTGAAGTTGCCGTAGTAGGCGGTGACGTTCGAGGCTTCGATGCGCTTGGCCATGGTGGTGGTACCTCCGGGGTTCATCGGCCGAGCCGGTTGCGACGGGCCAGCAGCTTCGCCGCGACGGTCAGGATCAGCACGAGGGCGACCAGGGTGAGTGCCGCGGTCCACGCCCGCGCCGGCGCGTACCGGGACGCGTCGCCGGCCTGCTGGTAGACGAAGAGGGCCAGCGACGACTGGTTGTTCTCGAACGGGTTGAAGTTGATCGCCGCGCCGCCGCCGGCCACGAGCAGCACCGGGGCGGTCTCGCCGGCCGCGCGGGCGATGGCGAGCATGACGCCGGTGACGATGCCCGGCAGCGCGGTCGGCAGCACGACCCGCAGGATGGTCTTCCACTTCGGCACGCCGAGGGCGTACGCCCCCTCGCGCAGCGGCGCCGGGACGAGACGCAGCATCTCCTCGGTGGAGCGGACCACGGTGGGCAGCATCAGCACGCTCAGGGCGAGCGCGGCGGCGAAGCCGGAGAAGCTCGGCCGGCCGTCGTTGAACCACGGCGAGACGATCAGCACCCAGAACGCCAGCACGAAAAGGCCGGCGACGATCGACGGGACGCCGGTCATCACGTCCACGAAGAACCGGATCGCGAAGGCGAACCGGCCCCGGCCGTACTCGACGACGTAGATGGCGCAGAGGATGCCGAGCGGGACGGTGATCAGGGCGGCGATGCCGACCTGCTGGAGCGTGCCGACGATCGCGTGGTACGCGCCGCCGTTCGGGTCCCGCGCGCCGATGTTGTTCATCGAGGTGAGGAAGAAGTCGCCGTCCAGGCGCTCGGCGCCCTTGCTGACCAGCGTCCAGACCACCGAGGCCAGCGGCAGGACGGCCAGCACGAACGCCGAGTGGATCAGCGCGCTCCAGGCGCGGTTGCGGGCCGAGCGCCGCCCCTCGACGCGGTTCGCCGCGACGAAGAGGCCGGCCAGGTAGAGCAGCGCGCCGAGTACCACGACCAGCACGGGACCGCCGGTGCCGGTGCCGTACACGAAGGCGGCGGCGACCAGCAGGGCGGCCGCCGCGACGGCCGGCGCCGCGTACCTCGGCAGCCGCCGGGCCTTGAGGGTGGGCGGTTGCGCGGGCGGACGGTTGCGGTGCGAGGTAACGGCGGTGGTCATGCGGCCGACTCCGTAAACTCCCGGCGGCGGTGGATGATCGCCCGCGCCGTGATGTTGACGATCAGCGTGATGGCGAAGAGCACCAGACCCGAGGCGATCAGCGCGCCCCGACCCGTGTCGTTCGCCTCGCCGAACGTGTTGGCGATGTTGGCGGCGATGGTGTTGCCGCCGCTCTCGATCAGGTTGAACGAGATGTTGAAGGTGATGCCGAGGGTCATCGCCAGGGCGATGGTCTCGCCGAGCGCCCGACCCAGGCCGAGCATCACCGCGGCGACGATGCCGGGGCGGCCGTACGGCAGCACCGCGGTGCGGATCATCTCCCAGCGGGTGGCGCCGAGGGCGAGGGCGGCCTCCTCGTTGGCGGTCGGGGTCTGCGTGAACACCTCGCGGGAGAGCGAGGTGATGATCGGCAGCACCATGATCGCCAGGACCAGGGCGCCCAGCATGATCGACTTACCGAACGGGCCGTCGTCGCCGAAGATCGGAATCCAGCCGAAGTACGTGTTCAGCCAGGCGGAGAAGTCGCGCACCGGATTGATGAAGACGTCCCGGCCCCAGAGGCCGAAGACGACACTCGGCACCGCGGCCAGCAGGTCGATCAGGAAGCCCAGCGTGGTGCCGAGCCGGCGCGGCGCGTAGTGGGACAGGTAGAGCGCGATCCCGAGGGCCACCGGCACCGCCATCAGCAGGGCCAGGGCGGAGCTGAGCACGGTGCCGAAGGCGAGCGCCCCGATGCCGAACTTCGGCTCCGCGTCGTTGGGGAACCAGCCCTCGAACGTCCAGAAGCTCTCGGTGTTGGCCCGCAGCGCCGGCACGGCCTTGGCGACCAGGAAGACCGCGATCGCGGCGATGATGGCCAGGACGGCGACGCCGGCGGCCAGGGTCAGGCCCCGGAAGGCCCGTTCGGCGCCGAAGGCCCGGGCCCGCGGCAGCGCGCCGCCGCCGCCCAGCCCGGTTCCGCCCGGGGTACGGGTGCGAAGTGGTGCCTCGGCCAGACGCGCCGAGGCACCGACGGGCCGGTCGTGACCTTCGGTCACGCGGGTCCCGCCGGTGCCGGCGTCGGCCGAGCGGTGAGGGGTTTCACCCATCTGCTCGCTCGCTTCGAGTTGAGGTGGTGGTGGTGTCGGTGTCGGCGGGTCAGGCGAGGTTCTTGACCGCGGCCTCGACCTTGGCGCGGACCGACTCGGGCAGCGGGGCGTAGCCCAGCTCGGTCAGGTCGGCCTGGCCCTCGGTGCTGGCGGCGTGGCCGAGGAAGCCCTTGACCAGCGGCAGCTTGTCGGCGGGCAGGCCCTTCGAGCAGACGATCTCGTAGGTCACCAGGACGATCGGGTAGGCCCCGGCCTCCTTGGTGTTGTAGTCGATCTTCATCTTGAGGTCGTCGCCCTGGCCGACCACCTCGGCGCCGGCGATGGTCTTACCGGCCGACTCGGCGGTCAGCGCGGCGAACTCGCCCGCGCCGTTGCCGACCTTGGCGGTCTTCAGGCCGCCGTTCTCGGCGTACGACCACTCGACGTAGCCGATGGTGCCGTCCTGGTTCTTGATGGCGCTGGCCACGCCGTCGGACTTGGCCGCACCGGTGCCGCCCGGGGCCTTCCACTCCTTGGCCTTGCCGAAGGTCCAGTCGGACGCGGCGGTCTTGGTCAGGAAGTCGGTGAAGTTGTCGGTGGTGCCGGAGGAGTCCGAGCGGTGCACCGCGTTGATGGCGGTCGACGGCAGCTTGGCGTCGGGGTTGTCGGCCTTGATGGCCGGGTCGTCCCACCTGGTCACCTTGCCGGCGAAGATCTTCGCCAGGGTGGCCGGCTTGAGCTGGAGGTTGTCCACGCCGTTGACGTTGTAGGCGATGGCGACCGGGCCGATCACCATCGGCAGGTTGATGGCCGCGCCGCCGACGCACTTGGCGTTGGCCTGCGGCTGCTCCTCCTCCTTGAGGGCGGAGTCCGAGCCGGCGAAGTCGGCGGTGCCGGCGATGAAGGCCTGGATGCCGGCGCCCGAACCGGACGGCTCGTAATTGATCTTCGCGCCGGAGCACTTCTGCTGGTACGCCTTGATCCACTCGTCCATGGCGTTCTTCTGCGCCGAGGAACCCTGGGCGTTCAGCGTGCCGGTGGCGCAGTCGGCGGCGGCCGACCCGGAGGCGCTGCTCGCGGGCTCGTTGTTGTCCGAGCCGCATGCGCTGAGAGCGAGCGTCGCGGTAAGAGCGAGGCAGGCGAGGGTGCCGTGCCGCTGGAGCTTCACCTGAGGGGTTCCCTTCACGTCTGACTTCGCACCCGGATTGGGGGCCCGGGGTGCCGGCGCTGACCGGCTGGCCCAAAAGCTAGGAGGGCCAGGTAGCCGGATCGCCGGTCGCACGTGAACGCGAGGTGAACAGGTGCGGCAGTGCGGGTGACCGCTCGCTGAGGGTGAGTTGTCCGTTGAGTGAACTCGGTCGCCCGTGTCGGAAGTATGGCTATATTTCCGGTTGGCCGTTATCCCGCCGACGCGTCGCCGTTATCCGGCGGTGATCGGCCGGCCGGAGGGCCGGACGGGACGGTTCCGGTCCGCCGCGCCGGCCGGAGGGCCGCACGGGACGGCTTCGGTCCGCCGCGCCGGCCGGAGGGCCGGACGGGGTGGCTCCGGTCCGCCGCGCCGGGCGGCGGACCGGAGCGGGGGTCGCGCGGTCAGGCCGACTGGTAGTTCACGTGCGCGGACCAGCGGGCGAAGCCGAGCCGCTCGTAGAGGGCCACCGCGGCCGTGTTCGACTCGTCGACGTAGAGCATCACGCGGTCCAGGCCCCGCCGGTCCCGCAGGTACGCCAGGCCGGCCGAGGTCAGCGCCCGGCCCAGCCCGCCGCCGTGTGCCGCCGGGTCGACCCCGAGCACGTAGACCTCGCCGATCCGGGCCGAGCCGGGCCGCTCGTGGACCTTCGTCCAGTGGAAGCCGCGCAGCCGCCCGGTGGCCTCCTCGACGGCGAGCAGGAAGCCGTCCGGGTCGAACCACGGCTCGGCGAGGCGTACCCGCAGGTCGGCGGGGGACCAGCGGCCCTGCTCCGGGTGCTCGGCGAAGGCCCGCGCGTTGAGCGCCAGCCAGGCGTCGTCGTCCTCGCCCGGCCGGAAGGCGCGCAGCGTCACCCCGTCCGGCAGCCGGGTCTCGGGGATCGGCGCGGTCAGCGGGCGGCGCAGTTGCCAGAGCACGCGTGCCCGGCGCAGGCCCAGGTCGACGCCGAGCGCGGCGGCGGAGGGGTGGTCGCCGTGCGCCCAGACCCGCAGCGGGCCGGTCGCCGCCGCCAGCACGCCCCGGGCCAGGGCCCGGCCCGTCCCGCGCCGCCGGTGCGCCGGATGCACCGCCAGTTCCACCCCCGTCCCGGCGTCGCCGTCGGTGGTGTCCAGGTGGGCGTAGCCGGTCAGCGTGCCGTCGGCGGCCCGGGTGGTCAGGTGCACCGCGGCCGCGTCCGGGTTCCGCAGCCGGAGCAGGACGTGCTCGTCGAAGGGGTCGGCGCCGTCGGCGTCACCGGCGGCCCGCGCGAGGGCGAGCACGTCGGTGACCTCCGCGGGGCTGAGGCGGTCGGTCCGGGTCACCTGGTGGCTGGGCGGTTCGGCGCTGCTCATGCCGTCACGGTAGCCCCGGCGATCGCCGGCGACGCCGGTGTCGGCCCGCTCCGCGCGACGCTGTAGCGGGCGTCACGCCGCCGGCCCCGGCGACGCGGGGCGTGGCGCCGCGCCGGATGCGCCGGTGCGGGCCGTGGCCGGTGCGGGGCCCGTGCGATGCTGCCGGGCCGTGCGCCGGTGCGGGGCCGTGCGATGCTGCCGGGCCGTGCGCCGGTGCGGGGCCGTGCGATGCTGCCGGGCCGTGCGCCGGTGCGGGGCCGTGCGATGCTGCCGGGCCGTGCGCCGGTGCGGGGCCGTGCGATGCTGCCGGACCGTGCGCCGGTGCGGGGCCGTGCGATGCTGCCGGACCGTGCGCCGGTGCGGGGCCGTGCGATGCTGCCGGGCCGTGCGCCGGTGCGGGGCCGTGCGACGCTGCTGGACCGTGCGCCGGCGCGCCTCACGTTCCGCCGTCGGGGAGCGCCTCCACCTCGAACCGGCTGGTCAGGCTCGGCAGGATCCGGTACAGCGCGTCCACTGTGCCCTGCCGGTCGCCGCCGGCGTCGTGCAGCAGCACGACCGAGCCGGGCACGACTCCGGCGAGGACGGTCGCGGCGATCCGCCCGGATCCCGGCGCCGACCAGTCCGACGGGTCCACCGTCCAGTGCAGCGGGGTCATGCCGAGTTCCCGGGCCACCGACACCACGGAGCCGGTCCACGCGCCGCCGGGCTGGCGGTAGTACGCGATCGTGGCGCCGGGCACCGCCGCGCGGATCGCCTCGCTGGTGCGCAGCAGGTCCGCCCGGATCACCTCCGGCGACCGCCGTCCGAGGGTGACGTCGTGGTTCCAGCTGTGGTTGCACAGGGTGTGCCCCTCGGCCACGATCGCCCGGATCAGGTCGGGGTGGTTCCGCGCGTTCTCACCGACCACGCAGAAGGTGGCCCGGACGTGGTGCTCGCGGAGCGCGGCGAGCACCTGCGGCGTGTACTGCGGGTCCGGGCCGTCGTCGAAGGTCAGCGCGACCAGCGAGGTGCCGCTGGTGGTCTGCGTGCCGAACGGGCCGTCGGCCCCGGGCGTCGCGGGTGCCTCGCTCGGGTCGGCGCCGCCGTCCTGGCCGGTCTCGGCCGGCGTGGAGGTGCGCTCCCCGCCCGGCGTACGCCGGGGAAGGTCGTCGGTCGGCGGCTGGTCGGCGTAGTGCGGGCCGGTGGCGCTCGTCGTCACGCCGGTGGCGGGTGGGTCGGGCACCAGGCTGCGCCCGAGCGCGTACGCCGTGCCGAGCAGGGCGGTCACCACCAGGGCGACGAGGCCGACGGTGCGGGCGGCGGAGGGCCCGCGCGCCAGTGTGCCCGACCGTGCCGAACCGCTGCCCCCGTGGTCGATGCGCACGCCGCCGCCTCCCTCTCTGCCCGGCAAACCCGGCAGTCAGAATAGAGCCGACAAGCCGAGCAAAAAGGGCATATGGGGAAGAGGCCCCGGAACGGATGCGGGTCAGGCCGGCAGCGGGGCGTGCTCCGCGTCCGGCAGCGACCGCGACGGCGGCACGACGAACTTGTAGCCCACCTGCCGCACCGTGCCGATCATCGACTCGTACTCGGAGCCGAGCTTCGCCCGCAGCCGCCGGACGTGGACGTCGACCGTGCGGGTGCCGCCGAAGTAGTCGTAGCCCCAGACCTCGCGCAGGAGCTGGTCCCGGGTGAACACCCGGCCGGGGTGCTGGGCCAGGAACTTCAGCAGCTCGAACTCCTTGTAGGTCAGGTCGAGCGGCCGGCCCTTGAGCTTGGCGGCGTAGGTGTCCGGGTCGATGGTCAGCTCGCCGGCGCGGATCGAGCCGCCGGCGCCGGAGGTCGCGTTGCTCAGCCGGCCGACCGCCAGCCGCAGCCGGGCCTCCACCTCGGCCGGACCGGCGGCGGCGAGGATGACGTCGTCGACGCCCCAGTCGGCGTTGAGCGCGATGAGACCCGCCTCGGTGACCACCGCGACCAACGGCACCCCGAGCCCGGTGGCGTGCAGCATCCGGCAGGTGGCCCTGGCCTCGCTCAGCTCGGAGCGGGCGTCGACCAGCACCGCGTCCGGGCTGGGCCCGGCGACCAGGGTGCGGACGTCGCGCGGCGCGGTGCGGACCGAGTGCGGCAACAGGTCGAGCGCCGGCAGTACAGCGGACGGTTCGCCTGCGCGCGCGGTCACCAGCAGCAGGATCTCCACGATCACCTCCGTCCCGGCGGCCGTCGGCCGCGCGCGACCAGCGCACTCCGCGGAGGGTGTGGCGCTGAGAAACTTGCGTGGGTCCCGGCGTCGCTGACGGGCGGGTAACGGCTTGAGCGTAACGGATGGCCCCGGCGTCACCTCCGCGTCATTTCCCGTTTGCCCGACTTGCCCGTGATCGCGCCGCAGGTTTTAACGTTGCCGAAACCGTGACCTCCGCGGCGGCCGGCCGGTCTGGCACGATCGGGGCGTGTTTCCCTCCAGCTCGCCCGAGACCGGCCGCGACCCGTGGTCCGACGGGCCCCGCCCGGGCCCGACGGACCCGTCCCGTGGCCAGCCGCCGGCGCCGCGCAGCGGGCCGGCCATCGACGACGACGGCGGTCGCCGGGAACGCGGCGGGCCGCGTCGCGCCCGGCGTGGTGGCGAGCCACCGCGCCGGCCCGACGACGAGGCGGACGCCGAGCCGGACGAGGAGGAGATGGAGCCCGTCGAGGTGCGCCGCCAGCTCGCGCTCTCCGTCGCCGGGTTCGCGCTCCTGCTCGGGGTCGGTCTGGTGCTCGGGGCGCAGACCTCCGGCCCGGGCCACCGGCTGCCGTTCGCGGGCATCATCCTCGGCGTGCAACTGCTCTTCGTGCTGGCCTGGACGATGGCCATGCGGCCGCCGGCGCTGCTGCTGGTCGCCCTGGTCAGCGCGGCGGCGGCGGTGGCGGCCGACGCGGCGGCGGTGCAGACCGACATCGCCGGCCTGGCCCCGCTGGGCTACGTCGCCGCGGGCGGCTTCCTCCTCGGGGTGCTCGGCCAGCTCGTCCGCCGGGTCGACCGCGTGCGGGTGACCGACTCGCTGGGCGGCACCCTGCTGATCGTGGTGGGCGTCGTCGCCTTCGCCACCCTGATCACGCTCAGCCGCATCCCGGCCGGCACCCAGGCCATCACCGTCTGCCTCACCGCCAGCGGGGTCGCGCTCACCGTCGCCCGGCTCACCGACGCGGTGGCGCCCTGGCCACGGCTGGCGCCGCAGGTGCCTCGGGGCGCGGCCGGCGTGGTCGGCGGTGCGATGGTCGGCACGCTGGTCAGCGCCGTCCTCGGCAGCTACCTGGTGACGCCCTTCACGCCGACGAAGGCCGCGATCATCGGGCTGGTCGCGGCGGTCGCCGCCGTGCTGGCCGACCTCGCCGTGGGGTACGCCGAGGCGGGCCGCCTGATGGCCGGGGAGCCGCCGACGATGTGGGTCGCCCGGCACATGCAGGGGCCGCTCGGCGGCTTCGCCCTCGCCGCGCCGGCCGCGTACGCCATGTGCAAGCTCGTTCTCTGACCGGCGGTTGAGGGTTTCCCCGTTCGGGTACCACCGGGGGGCCGCGGTGCGGCACCCGGAGCACTCACGACAGGAGGCGGCGTGGCGCAGGATCACACGTACGAGGAGCGGCCCCGTCGACGCGGGCGCAAGGTGCTCGTCACCCTCGTCGTCCTGCTCCTCGTGCTGGGCGGCCTGATCGTGGCGGCCGACCGGGTCGCGGCCGGCGTGGCCGAACGGGCCATCGCCGACCAGGTCCGGCAGGAGATCGCCAACCAGGGGGCGCAGTCCTCGGCGCCGGAGGTCGAGGTCGGCGGCTTCCCGTTCCTCACCCAGGTGCTCGACGGCCGGTACGAGCGCATCACCATCGGGCTGCGGGACGTGCAGGGCCCGGTGCAGGGCGACGTGGTCGCGCTGCCGAAGCTCGACGTGGACGCCCACAACGTCCGCGCCTCGCTGGACACGATCCGCTCCGGCCAGGGCGACGTGGTCGCCGAGACGGTCGACGGCACCGGCACGATCAGCTACGACAGCCTCGCCAAGCTGCTCGACCGCCCGGGGCTGACCCTCGGCGAGCAGGGCGGCCGGCTCGCCGTCACCGCCCCGGTCGACATCCTCGGCCAGCGGCTCACGGTGACCGGCACCGCCGACATCACGGTCGGCGACCAGGGGCAGGTGGCGCTGCGCTTCAACGACCTGAACGCCGAGGGCCTGCCGAACCTGCCGCTGGCCCGTACGCTGCTCAACAACTACGCCAAGAGCATCTCGATCGACGTGCCCCTGCCGGAGCTGCCGTTCCAGCTCGCCGTCCGGGAGGTCCGGCCGCTGCCCGAGGGGCTGGCCGTGACCGCGGACGCGAAGAACGTGCCGATCAACTCCGCCATGGGCTGAGACGGGCCGCCGACCGGCCGGCGGGTGTCCCGGATGCTGGTCGGCCCGGTGGCGTACCCCGCTGCGGCTGGTAGGCTCGCTGCTCATGGGGACGCTCCTCACCAAACGGCGCGCGGTCGACCTGTGCCGCGTGGCCACCTGCCTGTGTCGCCCCGTCATCTGACGGCGGGGCTGTCCTCGGCTGCCTGACGCAGCCAGTGGCACTCAGGGTCCGCGTACCCCCGGTGCTCTCCCACCGAACGCCCGGCAGCGGCGCCGTCGCACGAACCCGTGATCCGTTTCCTCGCTATGGGTCCCGCGCGTGGTGCGACAACCATCTTCATCGATCTCCGCGCGCAGGCTCACCATCCATCCTCACCAGGGAGTGATCTGATGAGTCGCGACACCGCACTCGTCTCGGCCGAGTGGGCCGAGAAGAACACCGACGCCCCGGGCGTCGTCTTCGTCGAGGTCGACGAGGACACCTCGGCCTACGACACCGGCCACATCGCCGGCGCGATCAAGCTGGACTGGAAGACCGACCTGCAGGACCCGGTGCGCCGGGACTTCGTCAACAAGGCACAGTTCGAGGCGCTGCTCTCCGAGCGCGGCATCGCCAACGACGACACCGTCATCCTCTACGGCGGCAACAACAACTGGTTCGCCGCGTACGCGTACTGGTACTTCAAGCTCTACGGCCACCGTGACGTCAAGCTGCTCGACGGCGGCCGCAAGAAGTGGGAGCTGGACGCCCGCCCGCTGGTGACCGACGCGGTGACCCGCCCGAAGACCCGGTACGTGGCGCAGGAGCCCGACACCTCCATCCGGGCCTTCCGCGACGAGGTCGTGGCCGCGATCGGCACCAAGAACCTGGTCGACGTGCGCAGCCCCGACGAGTTCGCCGGCCGGCTGCTCGCCCCCGCCCACCTGCCCCAGGAGCAGGCGCAGCGGGCCGGGCACATTCCCACCGCGATCAGCGTGCCGTGGTCGAAGGCCGCCAACGAGGACGGCACGTTCAAGTCCGACGACGAGCTGCGCAGGATCTACGCCGACGCCGGTCTCGACGACAGCCGCGAGACCATCGCCTACTGCCGGATCGGCGAGCGCTCCTCGCACACCTGGTTCGTGCTCCAGGAGCTGCTCGGGCACCGCAACGTGAAGAACTACGACGGATCCTGGACCGAGTACGGCTCGCTCGTCGGCGTGCCGGTCGCGCTCGGCGACGAGCCCGGGGAGGCCTGAGCCATGACCGCACCCACCGCTGCCGGCTGCGCCGCTCCCGACCAGGCCGCTCCGCTGCCCGCGAGTCTGGACCTGGAGAAGGAGACCGTGATCACCGGCGTCGTCCGGTCCGACGCGGGCGAGGCCGTTCCGGGCGCGTACGTCCGGCTGCTCGACTCGACCGGCGAGTTCACCGCCGAGGTGGTGACCTCGTCGGCCGGCCAGTTCCGGTTCTTCGCCGCGCCGGGCGACTGGACCCTGCGGGCGCTCTCCCGGCACGGCAACGGCGACACCGCCGTGACCGCCGGCCGGGGCGTCAACGAGGTCGCCGTCACGGTCGCCTCCTGATCCACGCTCTGCTCCGCCCGTGGCCCGCCCCTCCCCGAGGGGTGGGCCACGACCGTGTCCGGGCGGCCGTCACCGGCGTGACACGATGGCCCTGTGAACGGTGTCGTTGAGGCGGGGCAGGCCCCGTCGACCGGTCCCGGCCGGCCGGCGTCCCCCCGGCGGTGGCTGCCCTGGCTGCTCGCGGGCACGGTGGCCTGGGCGGTGCTGCTGGCGGCGCTCACCTGGACGTCGGTGCGCGACGATCCGCCGACGGTGCGGGAGCAGCGCACCCTGACCGAGGCCGGCCCGGTCGTCGACCGCGCCGTCGGCGAGCTGTTCGCGGCGGCCGGCGACACCGCCGTGCCGACGCCGCCCGAGGTCGAGCGTGGTTGCCGGGTCACCCCGTTCGCCGAGGGCGCCACCCTGACCCGGGGCGTGGACGTGTTCGTCCCCGTCGGCTCCGAGCGGGAGCTGCTGGAGCGGGTCGCCGACCGGCTCCCGGGCAGCTGGCGGGCCGGCGTCCGGGTGACCTCGGACGACGGGCCCCGGCTGCGCGCCGACGCGGGCGAGTTCGTCACCGTCTCCGGCAGGGTCGACGCGGACGGCCGGGTCCGGCTGACCGCCGACACGGGCTGCCGCCCGGTCGGCGACGGCTACGTCGCGCCGGCGGTCGGCGCCGACGGCGGGCAGGCCGAGGCACTGGCCGGGGCGCTGCGGGCGCTCGGCGCCCCGGCCGGTCCCGCGCCCGCGCTGCTCGGCGCGCCCTGCCCCGCGGGCGGCGCCGTCCGCACCGCCCGCGCCGCCGCCGTCGCGGCCCCGGCGTCCCCGGCCGCCGTGCTCGCCCCCGTCGCCGGCGTGCCGCTGCTGGACACCGCGCACGCGTACGCCTACCGGCGGGGCGACGTCGTGGTCGTCGCCGACCTCTCGGGCGACTCGGTCGTCGTCTCCGCCACCACCGGCTGCGCAGCCTGACCCGACGGTCAGTGGCGCGGGGCCTGGTCGCGCGGGGTGCGACTGCGCCCCAGGGCGTCGACGTGGCCCCAGCGGCCCGGGATGTCCAGCAGCTCCATCCGTCCCATCCCCTCCGGCACGGCCGGATCGATGATCAGGTGCTCGCCCTGCGGCTCCAGCCCCAGCATCACCCGGAGCAGCAGCAACGGCGTCCCCGCCGACCACGCCTGCGGGCTGCACGCGGTCGGATACTCCACCGGATACTCGGTGAGGTCGCGCTCGTAGCCGGCGAAGGCCTCCGGCAGCCGCCCGCCGAAGAACTGCGACGCCGCCAGCATCGCCTCGCAGATCTGGCCGGCCTCCCGGCGGAACCCGTAGCGCCACAGGCCCCAGGCGATCAGGGAGTTGTCGAACGGCCACACGGTACCCACGTGGTAGCCGACCGGGTTGTAGCGTCCCTGGTCGTCGGCGAGCGTCCGGACCCCCCAACCGGAGAAGAGCCGGGGGCCCAGCAGGTGCTCGGCGATCCGTCCGGCCCGCGACTCGTCCACGATGCCGCTCCAGAGCAGATGCCCGATGTTCGAGCTGAGCGCGTCCACGTGCCGGCCGTCGGCGTCGAGGGCCAGCGCGTAGTACTCGCCCTCCGGGATCCAGAAGTCCCGGTTGAACCGCATCTTCAGCTCGGCCGCCTCGCGCTCCAGCCGGTCGGCGTACGCGGGGTCGCCCCAGAACGTCCGGGCCAGCCGCGCGCCGCGGATCTTCGCGTCGTACGCGTACCCCTGGAGCTCGCAGGTGGCGCGGGGAAACCCCGGCAGGCGGCCGTCGCGGTACGAGATCGAGTCCCAGGAGTCCTTCCAGCACTGGTTCTGCAGCCCCGTGTCGGGGTTGCGGGTCCGGTACCAGAGGTATCCGTTGCCGAGCAGGTCGCCGTACGTGTCGATCCAGGCGAGCGCGGCGCGGGCGTGCGCCTCCAGTCGCCGCACCAGTTGGGCGTCGCCCGTCCACCGCTCGTACTCGTCGAGCAGGATGACGAACAGCGGGGTGGAGTCGGCCGACCCGTAGTACGGCGAGTGGGGCTGCTCCTCGAAGCCGGCCGTCTCGCCGTAGCGCAGCTCGTGCAGGATCTTTCCCGGCTCCTCGTCGCGGAAGTCGTCGACCCGGTGCCCCTGGAGGCCGGCCAGCATCGTGATGGTCGCCGGGATCAGCTCCGGCAGGAACGGCACCACCTGGAGCGAGGTGATGATGCTGTCCCGGCCGAACAGGGTCATGAACCACGGCAGGCCGGCGGCCATCAGGCGCGCGCCGAGGGTGATCGACTCGTAGCGCAGCGCCGCCAGGTCGTCAAGGCTCTGCCGGTACGCCCCGGCCAACGGCTGGCAGTCGCAGCCGAGCTTCGGCGCCCGCGCGATCAGCTCGTCCTGCTCGCGGCGGATCGCGGTCGGGTTGCGGCTGCCCCTGTAGAGCGGCAGGTTGGCCCGGACGTCCTCGCCGCGCGCCCCGTAGACGACCGTCGACACGTGCAGCCGGGTCGTCCACTCGCTGTGCGGGCCGACCCGGATCCGGAAGGCCATCCCGGTGACCCCGATGTCGGCGGGCGCGCTGGTGCTGATCACGGTCTCCCGGTGGAAGCCCTCGCGGCGGTAGGTGAGGCGCAGGTCGTTGTCGCCGGTGGTGGCGACGGTGCGGCCCTTCTTCTGCCGGACGTGCTTGATCTCGAACACGTCCGCGAAGTCGGCCCCCATGTCGAGGCGGACGGTGAACTCCATCTCCTTCCCGGCGTGGTTGAGCAGGGTCAGCTCCTCCTGGAAGCTGCCGCCGATGGCCCGGCTCCGGATCACCGAGACCTTCGCGTCCAGGTAGTGCGTCGGCTCGCCGGGGACCAGGAAGAAGCGGGTGCGGTAGGACTCCGCGTCGTCGACGGAGAGGGCGTGCAGCCGCTCGCCGTCGACGGTGAGGATCCAGGTGGAGAGGAACCGGGTGTCGAACGAGAAGAGCCCGGTCGGGAAGTCGACGGACGGCTCGATGTCCCCGTGCCGGTCGCTGACCAGGAAGGTGTTGCCGTCCAGGATGCTGACGAGGTCCTTCATCGCAGCCGCCCGGCCTGCTCGCGGGCGACGTCGCGTGGGTCCCGGGTGCCGGGCGGGTCGGGGAAGAACCGTCGGAAGGCCAGGAAGAGCCCGACGTGGCCGCTGAAGCTGCTCTCGTTGCGCAGCACCGTCGAGATCGCCTGGGCCTGCCCCGTCACGAGCCGGTCGAACAGTTCCTCGCTGGTGTACCAGATCGCGTCGGCCGGCCCCCGGTGCCGGCTCACCTCGATCACGCCGGGCGCCATCCGGACGACCCAGTGCAGCGTCTGGTTGCCGCGGGCGAGGTCGATCTGCAGGGTCCCGCTGACCGGACTGTGCAGCACGTCCGGGGCGCGCGCCGGCAGTGATTCGAAGAACCGCTCCGTCGCCTCGGTCACACCCGAATCGTAGGCACTGGCCCGAGTTGGCGGGCCGGTATCGGGGCGGCGGTCGTCAGTAGACCAGCGCCTGGGTGCCCTCGGCCATCGCCTCCTCGACGAAGACCGCCGCGCCGGCGATGCGCACCCCCGGCAGCACGTCGTCCGGGCCGATGTCCCGCCGGGCGGCGCACTGGGTGCACGCGGTCACCGTGCCGGTGGTGAGGATCACGTGCAGCAGCTCGGCCAGCGGCGCCGAGTGCGGCAGCTCGAACTCCTGCGCCCGGCCCGGCAGCGCGAACCAGGTCGACTCCCCGGTGAGCCAGAGCGACACGTGCACCCCGGCGGCGGCCGCGGTGGCGGCGACGGTGAAGGCCTGGGCGCACCGCTCGGGGGAGTCGGCCCCGGCGGTGGCCTTGACGACGAGAGTGCGGGCCATGGGGCCCAGCATAGGATGGTCGCGATGGTTACCGAGATCGGGTTCGTCAGCCTGCTGGTCGCCGGCCTGGGCGCGCTCGCCGGTGGCCTGGTCTACCTGGCCGTACGCATGTCGAGAGGACGCTGGTGAGCGCGAGGAGTGAGTCGGGTCTGCGAGCCCCGCGGTCGGGAACGAAGGTGGCTCGGTGAGCGACGAGAATCCCCTGCAGCCGCCGCCGTGGCTGAACGCGCCGCCGGTCGACCCGTACCCCTTCGAGGAGAGTCACGACCTGCGGGTGGGCCCGAAGCTGCACCCGTCGCTGGACGGCCTGCTGCCCTACGTCGGGGTGTGGCGCGGCCGTGGCCGGGGCGGCTTCCCCACCATCGAGGACTTCGACTACGCGCAGGAGATCCGGATCAGCCACGACGGCCGGCCGTTCCTGTTCTACGAGTCGCGCGCCTGGATCCTGGACGAGCAGAGCAAGCCGGTCCGTCCCGCGGGGCGTGAGGTCGGCTGGTGGCGGCCGGTGCTGGACGGCGACCGGGTCACCGACGAGCTGGAGGCGCTGATGACCACCCCGACCGGGGTGATGGAGCTGCACATCGGCAGGCGCAAGGGCACCCAGCTGGAGTTCGTGACCGACGCGGTGGTCCGCACGGCCACCGCCAAGGAGGTCACCGCCGGTCACCGCCTCTTCGGCATCGTCGAGGGTGCGCTGCTCTACGCCCAGGAGATGGCCGCCGTCGGCCACGGGCTCTCCCCGCACCTCTCCGCCCGCCTCACCCGCGTGGCCGGCTGACCCGCGCGCTCGCGCCGCCGCGCCCGGAGTGGCGTGACGGCGCCGGGGGCGGGCGGCGCCGCGCACGCCAGGTGCGCGGCGACCAGGGCCGGCCCGACCGGGCCCGGCGGGCGGCGGTCAGGGCAGGGGAAAGCCCAGCAGGTCCCGCAGGGCGGGCGTGCGCGGGCAGCGGCGCAGCGGGACCGCGTCCAGGGTGCGGACCTCCGCCAGGCCCCGGACTGACGAGGTGAGCCAGACCCCGTCGGCGGAGCGCAGCTCGGCCGGGGTGACCAGGCGCTCGTCGGCGCGCAGGCCCAGGGCGTCGGCGTGGGCGAGGAGCCAGGCGGCGGTCACGCCCGGCAGGACACCGGTCTCGGCGGCCGGCACGGTGCAGAGGGTGTCGCCGGCCAGCCAGACCAGGTTGGCCGTCGGCCCCTCCAGGGCGTACCCGTCGGTGGAGACCCAGAGCGCGTCGTCCACCCCGTTGCGGGCGGCCCAGCGGCGGGCGGCGGTGCTCACCGCGTACGAGGTGGACTTGATCCCGGCCGGCAGCCAGTCGAGGGCGGTGCGGGTTCGCGCCGCGACGCCGAGCGGCAGGGTCGCCACGGTGACGCCGTCCCGGCGGGCCGCCCGGGCCGCCGCCGGCACCTCGCCCAGCGTGGCGTAGACGCTCGGCGGGCCGCCGCCCTCCGGGCCCCGGGTGCAGACCAGCCGCAGCGCGCCCTCGACCCCGGCCGGCCAGCCGGCGCTCACGGTCTCCAGCAGGTCGGTCAGCGCGCCGGCCGGGGGCAGCGCGAGTTCGACGGCCGCCGCCGCCCGGGCCAGCCGGGCCAGGTGCGCGTCGCGCAGCCACGGCCGCCCGCCCCGCAGGTGCATCGTCTCGAAGAGCCCGTCGCCGTGCAGCACGCCCCGGTCGTCCCCGCGCAGCACCGGCTCGCCGGGCGGCACCAGCCCGCGCCCCGGCACGGCGATCCTCGACGCCACCATGACCGCCGAGCGTAGCGGCGGACCCGCCGCCGGGCGGCCGACGTGCTGGACGGGCGTCCGGCGCGGCGACCCCGCCGAGGGCGGCCGACCTCGTGGACGGGGCCCGGCGCGGCGGACGACGTGTCTGCGGGCCGTCGAGCCGGCGGCGGGCGCGCCCGGGCGAACTATGATCGGACGGTGTCCGAATCCTCCCTCGCGGAAATGCTCCGCGCCCGTGGGCTGCGGCTGACGGCGCAGCGGCAACTGGTCCTCCAGGCCGTGCTGGACCTGGGGCACGCCACCCCGGAGCAGGTGCACACAGCCGTCCGGGAGGTGGCCGCGGGGGTCAACATCACCACCATCTACCGCACGCTGGAGCTGCTGGAACGGCTCGGCCTGGTCACCCACACCCACCTCTCGCACGGCTCGCCGACCTACCACGCGGGCGGCGAGGACCAGCACGTCCACCTGGTCTGCCGGGAGTGCGGCGCGATCGACGAGATCGATCCGGAGCTGCTGCGCCCGCTGGTCGACCAGTTGGCGCAGCAGCGCGGGTTCCGGGTGGACGTCGGCCACGTCTCCCTCTTCGGCGTCTGCGACCGCTGCGAGAACGGGGACCCTAAATGATCGACATCGCGGGCGCGGTGAGCGTCGAGAGCATCGACGAGGCCAGCCGGGACCAGCCCGAGCCGGCGCACGCGGCGGCGGGCGTGCGGGGGGTGGCCGCGCACTACGGCGACCCGATGCGCGAGCAGCGCACCCTCGACACCGCCGTCGGCCTGGTCGACCGCTCGCACCGGGGCGTCGTCGCCGTGCCGGGCGAGGAGCGGATCGGCTGGCTGCACACGCTCACCACCCAGCACCTGGCGCGGCTCACCGCCGGCCAGGGCACCGAGCTGCTGGTGCTCTCGCCGCACGGGCACGTCGAGCAGCACGCCATGGTGGCCGAGGACGGCGTCACCACCTGGCTCGACACCGAGCCCGGCGCGACCGCCGGCCTGCTGGCGTACCTGGAGCGGATGCGGTTCTTCAGCAAGGTCGAGCCGCGCGACGTGACCGCCGAGCACGCGCTGCTCTCGCTGGTCGGCCCGGAGGCCCCCGCCGCGGTGGAGACGCTCGGCGTCACCGGGCTGGCGGCGCCCGACGTGGTCGCGGTGCCGGGCCCGAAGTTCCGCTCCGGCGAGGTGCCACCCCGGCCCACCGCGCTGTACGACGTGCGGCCGCTGCCCGTCGGCGGCTGGGCGCGCCGGGGGCCGCTGGGCGTGGACCTGCTGGTGCCCCGGGCCGCAATGGAGCAGGTGGTCACCGAGCTGCGGGGCAACGGGGTGCCGGTCGCCGGGCTGTGGGCGTACGAGGCGGTGCGGGTGGCCGCCCGGCGGGCCCGCGTCGGGGTCGACACCGACCACCGGACGATCCCGGCCGAGGTGGACCTGATCGCCCCGGCCGTGCACCTGGACAAGGGCTGCTACCGGGGCCAGGAGACCGTGGCCCGGGTGCACAACATGGGCCGGCCGCCGCGTCGGCTCGTACTGCTGCACCTGGACGGGGTGACCACCGACCAGCCGCCGACCGCCGGCACGCCGGTGATGCTCGACGGCCGGGCGGTCGGCTTCGTCGGCACCGCCGTGCACCACCACGAGCTGGGCCAGGTCGCCCTCGCCGTGGTCAAGCGCAACGTCGCCGACGACGCCCGCCTCCTGGTCGGCGAGACCGCCGCCGCGATCGATCCGGCCTGACCGCCCGTCGGCGAAAGAATCTCTGCTTCGCGGCGTCATGGCCGGAAAAGTTCCGGTCGACTGGCTCGCTGGCCTCGGTCTAGGATCCGGGCATGACGACAGGGACGTTGATCACGGTTGCCCCCACCGGCGCGGAGTCGGCCAAGGCGGAGGTGCCGGCGCTGCCGGTGACGCTCGACGAGCTGCTGCTCACCGCCAAGGAGTGCGAGGCGCTCGGCGCCGCCGTGATCCACGTCCACATCCGCGACGACGAGGCGAGGCCCACCCTGGACCAGGGGCGGCTGCGGGAGACCGTGGCGGCGCTGCGGCAGAACACCGACCTGATCGTGCAGCTCTCCTCCGGCGGCGCGGTCACCGACCCGGAGGCCGACCGCCTCGCCGTGCTCGACGCGGGGCCCGACATGGCCTCCTGCACGATGGGCACGCTCAACTTCGGCGACGACGTCTTCCTCAACCGCTGGGAGTTCATCGTCGACCTGCACACCCGGATGCAGGAACGCGGCATCGTGCCGGAGTACGAGATCTTCGACCTCGGCCACCTGACCGCGTTGCAGCGGCTGCTCGGCAAGTACGGCCTGCCGGCCGGCGGGCACGTGCACGTCGACTTCGTGATGGGCGTGCCGGGCGGCATGCCGGGCACCACGGCGACGCTGGTCGCCGCCCACCAGGCGCTGCGCGACCTGCCCGAGGGCACCACCTTCTCGGCCACCGGCATCGGTCGCAGCACCATCCCGGTCATGCTGGCGTCGCTCTCGGCCGGCGGGCACCTGCGGGTCGGCATGGAGGACACGGTGACCTACGCCAAGGGGCGCCCGGTCGAGTCCAACATGCAGCTCGTGGCCCGGGCGGTCGGCTTCGCCCAGCTCGCCCAGCGGCCGCCGCTGACCACCGTCGAGGCGCGCGAGCTGCTCGGCGTGCCGGCCGCCGGCCGGTAAGCGGCGGCTCCGCCAGCGCCCCTGTACGCCGGGGCGCCGACGTCCTGGTCACCCGCCCGCCGGGGGTGACCGGGCGATCGGTACCGTCCACACCGTGGGAAAGACGTACGAGGGCGGCGTGCCGCTCGCCGAGGTGGTCCGGTCCGGGTTCGTCGAGGGCGTGCACCGGGGCTCGGTGGTGGTGCTCGACGCCGACGGCGCGACGGTGTCCGGCGCCGGGGACGTGACCTCCCCGGTCTTCCCGCGCTCGTCCAACAAGCCGATGCAGGCGGTCGGGATGCTCCGCGCCGGGCTGTCGCTGACCGACCCGGCGGACGTGGCGCTGGTCTCGGCCAGCCACGCCGGGGAGGACTTCCACCTGGCCCGGGTCGGGGCGCTGCTGGCCGGCGCAGGGCTGGACGAGTCCGCGCTGCACTGCCCGCCGGAGCTGCCGGTGGGCGAGGAGGCCCGGGCCGCGGTGCTGCGCGCCGGCGGCGGCCCCACCCGTACGCAGATGAACTGCTCCGGCAAGCACAGCGGGATGCTGCTGACCTGCCTGGCCGCCGGCTGGCCGCTCGACGGCTACTGGCGCCCGGAGCACCCGCTGCAGCAGCGCCTCCGCGACGCGGTCGAGGAGTTCACCGGCGAGCGGGCGGCGGCGGTCGGGGTGGACGGCTGCGGCGCTCCGGTGCTCGCGGTCTCACTGACCGGGCTGGCCGGGGCGTACCTCCGGCTCGTCTCGGCGGAGCCCGGCTCCGTGCCGCGGACGGTGGCCGACGCGATGCGCGCCCACCCGGAGATCGTCGGCGGCACGCAGGCCGACGACACGCGGCTGATGCGCGGCGTCCCCGGGCTGCTCGCCAAGGTGGGCGCCGAGGGGGTCATCGCCGCGGCGGTGCCCGGGGTCGGCGCGGTCGCCCTCAAGATCGACGACGGGGCGGGCCGGGCCCGGATGCCGGTGCTGGTCTCCGCCCTGCGCCGGCTCGGGCTGGACGCCCCGGTCCTGTCGGAGTACGCAGAGGTGCCGCTCTTCGGCGGCGGCCTGCCGGTCGGCGGCGTACGCCCCCTCCGGTGACCGCCGCCGACGCGCCGGGCGTCAGGGGAGGAAGTCCAGCAGGGCGGCGTTGACCGGGGCCGGGCGCTCCAGTGGCAGCAGGTGGGCGGCGTCCGGCACGTCCGGCAGGCGGGTCGCCCCCGGCGCCTCGGCCGCGATCCGGTCGGCGAGCCGGCTGATGTCGGGCACGTCCGCCGCGCCGGCGGTGACCAGGACGGGCATCCGCAGCTCACCGAGGCGCCCGATCGCGGGCGGGTCCAGCTCGGCGACGTCCACCGCGCTGAGGGCCAGCTCGGCGGCGAGCGCCCGCTGGTCCATCTCGCGGGCGAACGCGACCAGCCCGGGGTCGACGTCCTCGGGGCGACGCTCGGGGCCGACGACCCAGAAGCGCACCTCACCGGCGGCGCTCGCGGCGAAGTCCTCCGGGTCGACCTCGCCCACCAGCGTCTCCCAGAGGCCGTTCGCCTCGTCGGACCACTCGTGCCCGGTGACGGCGCTGCCGAGCAGGGCGAGCGCGCTCACCCGGTCGGGATGGGCCAGCGCGGTGTCGACGGCGACCGCGCCGCCGAACGAGCAGCCGACCAGGGCGGCCCGGGGCAGGGCGAGCGCGTCGAGCAGGCCGGCCACGTCGTCGTGGTGGGCGAACGGCGTGGGCGGCAGCTCGGAGTCGCCGTAGCCGCGCAGGTCCAGGGCGATCACCCGGTGCCGTTCGGCCAGCGGGCCGAGCTGTTCCCGCCACATCCGGCGGTCCGCGATGCCCGCGTGCAGCAGGACGACGGGGCTGCCGCTGCCGACCTCGTCGTACGCGAGCCGTGCGCCGTTGACTTCGATCTTGTTCACCGGAGGAACGTACGGACGGCGCAGCGGCCACGCAAGTACGTATGAGACCTTGCTAACTCCGGTTAGCGTTTCGCTTGCAAAAGCTAGCGGCGGTGTTAGCGTCGAGGCATGGCCAATGGCAAGGACCTTCCCGACGTCGGCGGGTTCATTCGCGATCTGCGCCGCAACGCCAAGATCTCGCTCCGGCAGCTCGCCGAGCAGGCGGGGGTCAGCAACCCGTACCTCAGCCAGATCGAGCGCGGCCTGCGCAAGCCGAGCGCGGAGGTGCTCCAGCAGCTCGCCAGCGCGCTGCGGGTCTCCACCCCGGCGATGTACCTGCGCGCCGGCCTGCTCGACGACCGGGAGGGCCAGGGAGTGCTGGCGGCCATCGCGGTCGACCCCGAGCTGACGATGGCGCAGAAGCAGTCCCTCACCCAGATCTACGAGACGTTCCGGCGGGAGAACGCGCGGCTCGCCGAGGCGACCGGGCAGGCCCCCGGCGCCGACACCGAGCCGGGCGGCACGGCGGCCGGACCCGGCGCGACGCCGGCCGCGGGCTCGCCGTCGGCCGCCGAGGCGGCGGACCTGGCCAGCGTCGCCGCGACCGGACCCACCACGCCGGAGGGCACCCCGACCGAGGCGGTCCTCGAGTCGGTGGCCGTCACCGAGGCCGGCCCCGCCCCCGCTCCGACCGACACCCCCGCGAAGAAGGCCGCCGAGGCGGTCCGGAAGGCCGCCGACGCGGCCGAAGAGGAGAAGTGATGACCCAGCCGAAGACCCACCGCATCCCGGCCCCGATCTACGCCGCCGCCGGTGCCGGCGAGCTGGCTCTCGAGCAGCTCCGCAAGCTCCCCGCCGTCGTGAGCGGCCTCGGCACCAAGGTCGTCGCCGACCTGGGCGGCAAGGCCGTCGTCACCGGCGTCGAGCTGCGCCAGAAGGCCAACGAGACGCTGCGTACGGCGAACCTGACCGCCGGCGGCCTGCGGGAGAAGGCGGTCGCGACCGACCTCGACCTCAAGCGCCTCCGCGAAGCCGCCGACCTGCACAAGCTGCGCGAGGCGGCCGACCTGAACAAGCTGCGCGAGGTCGCCGACCTCGACAAGCTGCGCGAGGTCGCCGACCTGGACAAGCTGCGCGAGGCGGCGATCCGCAACGCCGCCGTGGTGGTCGCCGGCGCCCAGGCCGCGCAGGAGCGGGCGCAGGCCGCGTACGTCGCCCTGGTCGCCCGGGGCGAGCGGGTGGTCGGCGCCGGCGTGCTGGAGGCCGCCGAGACCGTGAACGCCGACATCGAGGCCACCGAGGCCGAGACCGAGCCGGCCGCCGCGAAGCCGGCCGCCACCGTGCCGGCCCAGCCGGCCGCCCCGGTCACCGCCGAGGTCCCGACCCCGGCGACCGCCGAGGTCCCGACCCCGGCCGACGTGGCCGAGATCGTCGAGGCCAAGCCGGCCGCCGCGAAGAAGGCGACCCGGGCCCCGCGGGCCACCAAGGCCGCCGCCAAGCCGGCGGCCACCAAGGCCGCCAAGCCGACCGCCACCCCGTCGGCGAAGCTGCCCCGGGCCACCAAGCGGACTCGCCCGGCCGCCGAGTAGTACCGCTGCGCCGGCGACCCCGGAGGCGTCCTGTCGGACGTTTCCGGGGTCGCCGGCATAAGCTTGCCGTCATGGCATACGCCGCGCCGCTCTTCGCCTTCGAAGTCCGCTACGTGATCGAGCTGATCCTGCTCGTCTTCGCGTTGATCGTGCAGGGCGTCGCCCTGGTGCACGCCATCACCCAGCGTTCCGACGCCTTCGCCGCCATCGGCACCCTGCCCAAGGGCGGCTGGATCGCCATCCTGGCCGTCTGCCTGGTGCTGACCCTGCTCGGCTTCGGCCCGATCAGCCTCTTCGGACTGATCGGCATCGCGGCGGGCCTGATCTATCTGCTCGACGTCCGGGTCGGCCTGCGCGACCTCAGTGACGGCAGAGGGCCCTGGTGAGAGGATTCCGCTGGCCGCCCCCGCCGGACGGCGGGCCCCGCACCTGGGGCCCGGGACCGGGCGCCCCGCGCACCGGCCGGCCGGCCCTGCCCGAGCCGGAGACCGAGCTGGTCGCCACGCCGCATGGCGTACGGCTGGAGCAACTCGTCACGGGGGTGGGTGACCCGGTCACGGTGTTCGCCCACGGGCTGGGCAACGGCATCGCCACGACCCGGCCGTTCGGCAGCGGCGTGACCGGTCGCAAGCTCTTCTTCCAGTTCCGGGGCACGGCCGCTCCGACGCGCCGCCCGGCCCGTGGAGCTACCTGGACCTCGCCCGCGACCTGCGCGCGGTCGCCGACCTGGGCGGCGCCACCCGGGCCTTCGGCGCCAGCCTCGGGGCGGGCGCGCTGTGCCGGCTGCTCGCCGAGAGCCCCGAGCGCTTCGAGCGGCTGGTCTTCTTCCTGCCCGCCGTGCTGGACCAGCCGCGCGGCGAGGTCGCCCGGGCCCGGCTGACCGCGCTGTTCGACGCGGTGGAGAGCGGCGACGCGTCCGCGGTCGCCGACGTGGTCCAGGCCGAGCTGCCGCCGGCCGTACGCAACACCCCCGCCGGCTGGGCCTACCTGCGTCAGCGGCTCGACCAACTCCTCCGCGACGGGCTCGCCCCCGGGCTGGCCAGCCTGCCCGAGCAGGCGCCGCTGCGCGACGCCGCGTCGCTGGCCGCGGTCACCGCGCCCGCGCTGGTGATCGGCTGCGTCGGCGACGACCTGCACCCGGCCGAGGTCGCCGAGCAGCTCGCGGCCGCGTTGCCCCGGGCCACCCTGCACGTGTACGACCGGCCCGGCGTCCTCTGGAGCGAACGCGCCGATCTGCGCGGCCGGATATCCGACTTCCTCAACGGGTGACGCGCCCCGACCCGGGCGCCTGATCGCTGCCCGGGATCCGGACAACATCCGGGAAAGAGTGGGCTCCCGCCCCGGCGGAGGGGACTACTTCCGGGAAGTTGCGTGATCGTGGCCGTGCGCGGTCGAGCGCCCGCCGGGTTCCGCACGGCGGCGCGATCAGCGGCCGGTCGACCCGGGCGGCAGGTGGGCGGCGCGGACGTCGAGCAGCCAGCGCTCCACGGTGGCCTCGTCCGGGCGGTCCGGCAGCGGGGAGCGGGTGCGGTCGAAGTCGCGTTCCGCCTCGGCGAGCAGCGCCCGCGCCTCGCTCAGGTCGCCCCCGGCCACCCGCTCGCCGAACGCCCGGAACCATTCCGGGTCGGCGAGCCGGATCTCCAGCACGCCGGTGGCGTACAGCAGGCGGCCCTGGTGCACGAGCCGGGCCAGGTGCCGGGCGTGCTTGGCGGTGCGCCGCCGGGTGTCGGCCGAGAACGTCCCGTCGCCGCGTGACTCCAGCTTGCGGAACTGCTGACCGGCGTAGCCGAGGTAGGCGTCGCGGACGCGCGGCGCGCTGAGGAACGCCGAGCGGATGCCGATCAGCCGGTCGCCGAACTCCGTACGCGTCTCGTAGCAGTCGTCCGGCAGCCAGGCCAGCTCGGTGGCGGTCGGGTTGCCGCCCAATGCGAGCCGGCACCACTTCGCGGCCTCGTGCAGGGTGATGTCCGGGTCGGTGGTCACCACCGACTCGCGGGGCGGGCGCAGACCGTGGAAGGCGACGGTGGGCGCGGCGAAGACGCCGATCCGGTCGACGTCGGAGCCCGCGCCGGCCAGCCCGTACGCCACCGAGCCGACGATGCCGGAGAGCAGCAGGTGCATGCGGGCGAGCATGACGCATCACACCGATGCGCGAAACCGGACTTCGGTTGTCAGGTATCGCTGACAGGCTCGCCGTATGACGAAACCGCTGACAGGCAGGGTTGCGCTCGTCGCCGGGGCGACACGGGGCGCCGGCCGGCAGATCGCCGTCCAGTTGGGCGTGGCCGGCGCCACCGTCTACGCGACCGGTCGCAGCAGCCGGGCCGGCCGCTCCGAGATGGGCCGGCCGGAGACCATCGAGGAGACCGCCGAGCTGGTCACCGAGGCCGGCGGCACCGGTGTCGCCGTCCGGGTCGACCATCTCGTGCCGGAGCAGGTCCGCGACCTGGTGGCCCGGATCGACGCCGAGCAGGGCCGGCTCGACGTGCTGGTGAACGACATCTGGGGCGGCGACCCGCTGACCACCTGGGAGAAGCCGGTCTGGGAGCAGCCGCTGGAGGCCGGCTTCCGCGTCCTGCGGCTGGCGGTCGACACGCACATCGTCACCAGCCACTTCGCGCTGCCGCTGCTGATCCGCCGCCCCGGCGGGCTGGTGATCGAGGTCGGCGACGGCACCAGGGAGTACAACGACACGACCCGCCGGCTCTCGGTCTTCTACGACCTGGCCAAGGTCTCGGTGAACCGGCTCGCCTTCAACTGGGCGCACGAGCTGGCGCCGCACGGATGCACCGCCGTCGCGCTCACCCCGGGTTGGCTGCGTTCGGAGGCGATGCTGGAGCACTTCGGCGTCACCGAGGAGAACTGGCGGGACGCCCTCGACCGGGAACCGCACTTCGCCATCTCCGAGTCGCCCGCCTTCGTCGGGCGGGCGGTGGCCGCCCTGGCCGCCGACGAGGACCGGGCCCGCTGGAACGGGCGGTCCGTGTCCAGCGGCGAGCTGGCCAAGGTGTACGGCTTCACCGACGTCGACGGCAGCCGGCCGGACGCCTGGCGCTACATGGTCGAGGTGCAGGACCCGGGCAGGCCGGCCGACGTCACCGGCTACCGCTGAGCGGAGGCGTCCTGCCCGGCGGGCGGTGTGGCGTAGAGCGTGGCGGACCGCCGGGCGGCGTCGGCCAGCCGCGCCCGCAGCTCGGGCGGGTCGAGCACCTCCACCTCGGGGCCGAGCCCGAGCAACTGCTGGTACGCCACGTCGGCGGACTCGACGGGCAGCCGGAGCACCATCCGGCCCTGCCCGTCGGGCCCGTCGGCGGCGGCGAGCGCCTCGTCGTACACGAAGGGGGCGTCGACCAGGTGCCGGAGCTGGCGCAGGCCGGCGGGGCTCAGCCGGACCGTCACCCGGGCCCGGAGCATGTCCCGCAGGAACGCCTCGGCCTGCTCCCGCCAGTATCCGGCCAGGTCGAAGCCCTCGTCCCGGTCGAACGTCTCCGCGCCGACCTCGACGCCGGTCACCCGGTCCACCCGGTACGTGCGCGTGTCGTCGCCGACCCGGCCGACGAGATACCAGACGCCGTTCTTGAGCACGAGCCCGTACGGCCGCACGGTCCGCGTCACCTCGCGGTCGCCGCGCCGGTAGCGCAGCTCGACCACCCGGTCCCGCCAGACCGCGCCGGCCAGCTCGGTCAGCCACGTCGGCGGCCCCACCTCCCGGAACCAGCCCGGCACGTCCAGGTGGAACCGCTGCCCGGTGCGGGCCGGCGCGTCGCGCAGCGCGGGCGGCAGCGCGGCCAGCACCTTCAGCTCGGCCGAGGCCACCGCGTCGGCGAGCCCCATGTCGCCCGCCGGCCCGCGCAGACCGGCCAGGAACAGCGCCTCCGCCTCGTCCCGGGTCAGCCCGGTCAACCGGGTGCGGTAGCCGCCGACCAGCCGGTACCCGCCGGCGCGCCCCCGGTCGGCGTAGACCGGCACCCCGGCGGCCGAGAGGGCCATGACGTCCCGGTAGACGGTGCGCTCGGAGACCTCCAGTTCCCGCGCCAGCTCCGCCGCGGTCATCGTCTCCCGCGCCTGGAGCAGCAACACCAACGAGATCAACCGGGCCGCCCGCACCCGTCCATCCTGCCGCCCGCCCGCCCGGCCGCCCCCGACCGCCTCCGGGGCCGTCGACCCGACGCGACCACTAGGCTCTGCGGTCGTGAACGCACCCCGTATCGCCGCGCCCGTGACCGGCGTCGTCGGCCGGTTCTTCACCGGCGTGGGCCTGCTTCTGCGCGGCCTCGGCCTCTACGTCCGCAGCCCCGGGCTGATGCTGCTCGGCGTCGTGCCGGCGCTGATCTCCGGCGCGCTCTTCGTGGCCGCGTTCGCCACGCTGGCGTACTTCGTCGACGCCCTGGCCGCGCTGGTGACGCCGTTCGCCGACGACTGGTCGGCCACCTGGCGCAGCCTGGCCCGGGTGGTCGCCGGGCTCGCCCTGCTCGGGCTCGGCGGCCTGCTCTCCGTGGTCAGCTTCACCGCGGTCACCCTGGTCATCGGCGACCCGTTCTACGAGAGGATCTCCGAGCGGGTGGAGGAGCGGCTCGGCGGCACGCCCGGCGCGGTCGACGTGGCGTTCTGGCCGTCGCTGCGACGCAGCATCGCCGACTCGGTACGCCTGGTGGGCCTGTCGATCCTCTTCGGCATCCCGCTCTTCGCCGCCGGCTTCATCCCGGTGGTCGGCCAGACCGTGGTGCCGGTGATCGGTGCGGCGGTGGGCGGCTGGCTGCTCGCCGTGGAACTGGTCGGCGCCCCGTTCTACCGGCGCGGGATGCGCCTGCCGGACCGGCGGGCACAACTCAAGGCGGACCGGCCCGTCACGCTCGGCTTCGGGGTGGCCGTCTTCGTCTGCTTCCTGATCCCGCTCGGCGCGGTGCTGGTCATGCCGGCCGCCGTCGCCGGGGCGACCCTGCTGGCCCGCCGCTCGCTCGGCCAGTCCGTCACGGAGGGCTGACGTGCGGGTCACGCTGGTCGAGGGGGACATCACCACGCAGCGGGTGGACGTGGTCGTCAACGCCGCCAACTCGTCGCTGCTCGGCGGCGGGGGAGTGGACGGCGCGATCCACCGGCGGGGCGGCCCGGCCATCCTCGACGAGTGCCGGGCGCTGCGCGCCTCCCGGTACGGCCGGGGCCTGCCCACCGGCCAGGCGGTGGCCACCACCGCCGGCAACCTGCCCGCCCGGTGGGTGGTGCACACGGTCGGGCCGGTCTGGTCGGCAACCGAGGACCGCTCGGCGCTGTTGCGCGACTGCTACGCCAACAGCCTGCGTGCCGCCGACGAGCTGGGCGCGACCAGCGTGGCGTTTCCGCTGATCTCGGCCGGCGTCTACGGCTGGCCGGTCGAGGACGCCGTGCGGCAGGCCCTGTCGGTGCTCCGCCCGGCCACCCCGGCACACGTCACCGAGGCCCGGCTGGTGCTCTTCGGCGCCGACGCCCGCGCGGCCGCACAGCGGGTGTACGACGCCGGTTGACCGGGACGGTCCGGAAGCTCGCGCGGCCGGGGCCGGCTCGTCGTCGACCGGGGCGGTCAGGAGAGCTCGCGCAGGCAGGACCAGCTCGAGCCGACCGGGCGGTAGCCGAGCCCGACGTTGATCGCCAGCATCGGCGCGTTCGCCTCGTCGTTCGAGGTGTAGGCGACGCGCACCCCGTTGGCGGCGGCGCGGTGCAGGGCCGCCGTCTTGGCCAGCCGGGCCAGCCCGCGCCCCCGGTGGGCCGGCACCGTGGCGGTGTAGTCCGACCACATCCGGTCACCGTCGCGCACGACGAGGCTCAGGGCCACCACCTCGCCGCCGGTCACGGCCGCCGTGCTGGCCGCGCGGTCCAGGCCCGGGTTCTCCCAGGTCTCGGAGCACCAACGCGCGTAGCTGGTCGCGTCGGAGGACACGTCCCCCGGCTCGTCGGCCGCCGCCGCCGTCTCGGCCAGGTAGACCCGACGCGGGTCGACGTCGGTCAGCGGCAGCAGCCGTACGCCCGGCGGCGGCTCCGGCATCGGCGGGGCCGGCCGCAGGTCCAGGGCGGAGTAGCGCAGCTCCCGGCTCGGCGTGAACCCGTGCCGGCGGGCGAACGGCAGCGACTCCGGCAGCGCCCAGGTGCGCACCCGGCGCGCCCCGATCACCCGCAGGCGCCCCAGCGCGGCGGTCAGCAGCGCGGTGCCGCCGCCCCGGCCCCGGTGCTCCGGGTGCACGTGCAGGGGGGAGACCTCCCCGACGTCGGGCTCCGAGGTCTGGTCGTTGCGGTACGCTGCCACCCAGCCGACCACCGTGTCGTCCACCTCGACGACGTACGCGGTCCACTGCTCGCTGGGCGGGGGCTGGGCGATCATGCGGCGGGTCGACTCGACGCCGCGCACGAGGTACGGGTACACGAGCGCGCGCAGCGCCACCACGGCGGGCGCGTCGTCGGGGCGGGCGGTGCGGATCCGCACGGTCAGCCCTCCCCGCGTACGGCGGCGACGGCCTCGACCTCGACGAGCTGGTCGTCGTAGCCGAGCACGGCCACCCCGAGCAGGGTGCTGGGCGGCTCGTGGTCGCCGAACGCGTCCCGGACCACCTCCCAGACGGCCACGAGGTCGGCCTGGCGGGACGACGCCACGTACACCGTGGTCTTGACGACGTCGGCGAGGCGGGCGCCGGCCGCCGCGAGGGCGGTCTCCAGGTTGGCCATCACCTGCCGGGCCTGGCCGACCGGGTCGCCGGGCGCGACGGTCCGCCCCTCGGCGTCGAGCGGGCAGGCACCGGCGGTGAGGACGAGCCGGGAGGGTGGCTCGACCGTGGCGGCGTACGCGTACTCGGCGACGTCGGAGAGGGCGGGTACGCGGATCAGGTTCACGGTCACGCGCGCGACGCTACCGACGCCGGCACCACGCCTCCACGGATTAATCCGCCGCCCGCCGGCGGTGCGGGGTGGGCGCCCCGCCCGCGCGGGAGGCCGCCCGCCCGCACCCTCAGGCCGACTCGCGGACGATCAGCTCGGTGGGTAGCACCACGGCCGGCTCGATCGCCTCGCCGGCGGCCAGCCGCAGCAGCAGCCGGGTCATCTGCCGGCCGAGTTCCACGATCGGCTGGCGGACGGTGGTCAGCGGCGGCTCGGTGTACGCCGCCGTCTCGATGTCGTCGAAGCCGATCACCGCCACGTCGTCCGGCACGCGCCGCCCCGCCTCGCGCAGCGCCCGCAGGGCGGCGTGCGCCATCAGGTCGGAGGCGGCGAAGACCGCGTCGAGGTCGGGGTGCGCGGCCAGGAGCTGCCGCATCGCCGTCGCGCCGGACTCGCGGGTGAAGTCGCCGGTCGCCACCAGCTCCGGCAGGCCGGCCTCGGCGACCGTGTCGCGGTAGCCCGCGAGCCGCTCGATGCCGGCCACCATGTCCTGCGGGCCGGCGATGGTGGCGATCCGGCGGCGACCGCTTCCGATCAGGTGCCGGACGGCCCGCGTCACCCCGCCGACGTGGTCGACGTCGACGTAGGGCACCTCCGCGCCGTCGAGCGGGCGACCGCTGCACACCACCGGGATGCCCAGCCGGGCGAGCCGGCCGGGCAGCGGGTCCTCGCCGTGCAGCGAGGCGAAGAGCACCCCGTCGACGTGCCGCCCGGTGGTGTAGCGCTCGACCCGGTCGTGCCCGGCGGGGGAGCCGGCCAGCATCAGCACGAGCTGCTTGTCGGCCGCCTCCAGCTCCTGCGCCGCGCCCCGGATGATGCCCGGGAACACCTGGTCGTCGGAGAAGACCCGGGTGGCGGCCTCCGGCAGCACCAGGGCGATCGAGTCGGTCCGCTGGGTGACCAGGCTGCGGGCGGCCAGGTTCGGCACGTATCCCAGCTCGGCCACCGCCCGGCGGACCGCCTCCCGGATCGGCTCGGCGACGGTGGTGGAGCCGTTCACCACCCGGGACACCGTGGCCCGCGAGACCCCCGCCCGCCGGGCCACCGCCTCCAGCGTCGGCCGTTGCGCCGTCGTCATCCCCGTTACCACCGCCTCGTCACAGCCCGTTCCGGGAGATCACCTCCTGGTACCACCGGGCGCTGGACTTCGGTGTGCGTCGCTGGGTCAGGTAGTCGACGTGGATGATCCCGAACCGTCGGCGGTAACCCTCGGCCCACTCGAAGTTGTCCATCAACGACCATACGAGATAGCCCCGGAGGTCCACGCCCCGGGAGATCGCCTCGTGCGCGGCGCGCAGGTGCCCGTCGAGGTAGGCGATCCGGTCGGCGTCCACGACCTGCCCGGCGCCGTCCGGGGCGTCCGCGCCGGCCTTGTCGGGGAACGCCGCCCCGTTCTCGGTGACCATCAGCGGCACGCCGGGGTGGTCGGTGGCGATCCGCTCCAGCAACCGGGTCAGCCCCGCCGGCTCGATCATCCAGCCCATGTCGGTCAGCGGACCGGTCGGCGGGAGGAACTCCACCGCGCCCTCGGTGCCCGGGTACGCGCTGCCGCCCGCGCCGCCCGGCCGTCCGGCGACGTAGGTGGGCGCGTAGTAGTTGATCCCGAGCAGGTCGATCGGTGCGGCGATCAGCTTCTCGTCGCCGTCGCGGACGAACGTCGGCTCGATGATCCGGGCCACGTGCTCCAGCACGTCCTCCGGGTAGGCCGCGCGCAGCAGCGGGTCGAGGAAGATCCGGTTGTGCAGGCCGTCGACCAGGCGCACGGCCGCCACGTCGGCGGCGCTGTCGGGGTCGGCCGGGCGCACGTCGGCCGGGTTGACCGTGATCCCGACGGTGTCCGCGCCGCCCGCGCGCAGCGCGCGGGCCGCCAGCCCGTGCCCGAGCAGCAGATGGTGTACGGCGGTGAAGGCCGCGCCCGGGTCCCGCTCGCCGGGGGCGTGCACCCCGTTACCGTAGCCCAGGTAGGCCGAGCACCACGGCTCGTTGAGCGTGGTCCAGGTGCCCACCCGGTCGCCGAGCCGGGCGTGCACGGCGGTGGCGTACGTGGCGAAGTGCTCGGCGGTCTCCCGGTTGGTCCAGCCGCCCCGGTCCTGGAGGGACTGCGGCAGGTCCCAGTGGTAGAGCGTGACGATCGGGTCGATGCCCCGGTCGAGCAGCGCGTCGACCAGCCGGTCGTAGAAGTCCAGGCCGCGCGGGTTGACCGGGCCGCTGCCGTCCGGCTGGATCCGCGGCCAGGCCACCGAGAATCTGTACGCCTTCAGCCCGAGCTCCGCCATCAGCGCCACGTCGTCGGCGTACCGGTGGTAGTGGTCGCAGGCGACGTCGCCGGTGTGGCCGTGGTGGACCCTGCCCGGCGTACGGCTGAAGGTGTCCCAGATCGACGGGCCGCGACCGTCGTCGGTGGCCGCCCCCTCGATCTGGTACGCGGCGGTGGCCGCGCCCCAGACGAAGTTCTCGGGGAATCGCAGAGTGCTCACGCCTTGACCGCACCTTCCATGATGCCGCCGATGATCTGGCGGCCGAACAGGACGAAGACCAGGAGCAGCGGAAGGGTGGCGATGGCCGTCCCCGTGAACACCTGGGACATGTCGGTGTAGTACCCGTCGGAGAGGGTGCGCAACGCCAGCTGCACTGTCGGGTTCTCCGGATCGTTGAGGACCGCGTACGGCCACAGGAAGTCGTTCCAGGTGGTCATGAACGTGAGCAGTCCCAGCACGGCGGCGGCCGGGCGCAGCGCCGGCAGCACCACGTTCCAGTAGATCCGCGCCGTGCCGCAGCCGTCCATCCGGGCCGCCTCGATCAGCTCGTCGCTGACGGCCTGGCCGGCGTACTGCCGCATCATGAACACCCCGAACCCGGTGACCAGGGCCGGCACGATCACCGCCGGCAGCCGGTCGTTCCAGTTCAGCCTGGTCATCAGCATGTAGAGCGGGATGACGCCGAGCTGGGTGGGCACCATCATCGTCGCGATGATGACCATGAGCAGCGCGTTGCGTCCCCGGAACCGCAGCTTGGCGAAGGCGAACCCGGCCAGCGTGGAGAAGAACACCACCGAGACGGTGACCGTGGTCGCCACGATCGCCGAGTTGACCAGACCGGTGACGAAGTACGCGTCGGTGTTGCCGAGCAGCCGGGAGACGTTCGCGCCGAAGTTGCCGCCGGGGGTGACCGGGGGCGGCAACTGGCCCATCGCGTCGTTGGAGCGGCTGGCCACCACGAACATCCAGTAGATCGGGAAGACCGACAGGATCCCGGCGGCGATCAGCGCGGCGTAGGTGAGCCGGCTGGCGGCCCAGAGGCGGGTCATCGCGGTCCTTCCTTCGGCTTCGCGTCCGCCCTCGCGGGGCGCGCGCCCCCGCCGAGCCGGCGCAGGAGCAGCACGTTGACCGCCGCGACGACCGCGATCAGCGCGAAGAGCAGCCATGCCACGGCCGAGCCGTACCCGAAGTTGTAGTGGGGAGCGAAGGCGTTCTCGAACATGTACATGGTCACGGTCTGCGACTCCCGCAGCGGTCCGCCCCGGATCGGGTTGGTCCCGGAGTGGAAGAGCCGGGGCTCGGTGAAGAGCTGGAGCCCGCCGATGGTGGAGATGATGACGGTGAAGATGATCGTCGGCTTGAGCAGCGGCACGGTGATCGACCAGAACTGCCGGGCCCGGCCGGCCCCGTCGATGGCGGCCGACTCGTAGAGGTCTCGTGGAATGGCCTGCATCGCGGCCAGGAAGATCAGGGCGTTGTAGCCGGTCCACCGCCAGTCGACCATGGCGGAGATGGCCACCCAGGAGGCGAACCGGTTCGACTTCCACTCGACCGCGTCGATCCCGACCAGGTCCAGCAGCCAGTTGACCATGCCGAAGTCGCGGCTGAAGAGCACCCCGAAGACGATCGCGACGGCGGCGGTCGAGGTGATGTTCGGGATCAGCACCGCCATCCGGAACGTGGTCCGGGCGCGCAGTTGCCGGTTGAGCAGGTTGGCCAGCCAGAGCGCGGCCAGCAACTGCGGGACGGTGGAGATGACGAAGATGCCGAGGGTGTTGACGACCGCGTGCCAGAAGTCGGTGTCCGCCAGCAGCCGGCTGTAGTTGTCGAGGCCGACGAACGGGTGGTCGCTGCCCAGCAGGTCCCAGTCGTGCAGCGAGACCCAGAGGGTGTAGATCAGCGGGTACACCCCGAACACCGCGAAGAGCACGAAGAACGGGGCGATGAACAGGTAGGGCGAGAACTGCGTGTCGAGGCGGCTGAGCCGCGTCCCCCGCGTACGCCGGCCGGCGCGGGGCGCCGGTGCGACCGGCGGGCGCGCGTCGAGCTGGACGGTCATGCCCGAACACTCCTTTCCACGGTGCGGGCGGGACCGGCGCCCCCGGCGCCCACCCGCCCGCACTCCGGCTCGGGCTACTTGGCGGCGGCCTTCTTCGCGTTGTTCACCGCGTCCGTCCAGCCCTGTTCGGGCTTGCGCTGGCCCAGCTCCACCGTCCGGACGGCGTTCTCGACCTCGGTGCGTACGGCCTGGTTCTTCGGCCCCATGTAGACGGGCTTCAGGGTCTTGGCGCCCTCGCCGAAGATCTGCCCGACGGGGGCGTCGGAGAAGTACGGGTTCTTGGCGTCGACGATCGCGGGATCGGCCAGCGCCTGCGGCGAGGAGGGCAGTGGGCCCTTGGCCTTGAACGCCCCGATCTGGCCCTTGGCGCTGGTCAGGAACTTCGCCAGCTCGATCGCCTCGGCGCGGTGCTTGCTCTGGGTCGGTACGGCGAGCCACGACCCGCCCCAGTTGCCGCCGTTGCCGGGCACCCGGGCGATGTCCCACTTGCCCTTGGCCTCCGCGCCGGCGTTGCCCTCGATGACGCCGGTCATCCACGCCGGGCAGGCGATGGTGGCGAACTTGGCCTGCTTGAAGGCCGAGACCCACTCCTCGGACCAGGAGCCGTACTTGCCGGAGAGGCCGGAGTCGATGATGTCCATCGTGGTGTCCCACGCCTGCCGGACGGCCGGGTTGCTGTCCACCACCAGGTTGTCGTTGGTGTCGTAGTAGTGGTGACCCTGCGAGTTGCCCGCCGTCTGGAGCACGATGGTGTTGAAGATGTTGGTGGCGGCGTCGAGGAACGACGCCCCGGTGTTCTTCGCCTTGAACTGCTCGCCGACCTTGATGTAGTCCTGCCAGGTCGGCCAGAGCTTCGACACCGCGTCGCGCTCGGTGGGCAGCCCCGCCTTGGCGAACAGGTCCTTGCGGTAGCACATCGCCATGCCGCCGACGTCGGTGCCCAGGCCGATCAGCTTGCCGTCCTGGGTCATCCCGCCCTTCCACTTCCACTCCAGGAAGTTGCCCTGGAGTTCGGCCCCGCCGTGGTCGAGCAGGTTGACGAAGTTGTCGGGGTTGGCCTTGTACTCGACCATCAGCCCCTCCTCGATGGCGACGACGTCGCCCGCGCCCTTGCCCGCGGCGAGCCACTGGGTCAGCTTGGGCGAGTAGTCGTCGAGGTTGGTGCCGGTGCCCCGCTCGACGATCTTCACGTTGGGGTGGCTGGCCATGTACTCCTTGTAGAGCTCGTCGTAGCCGAACTGGCTGAACACGTCGACCGTCAGCGTGATCTTGCCGTCGTCGGCGGGCTCGCCGTCGCCGGCGCAGCCGGCGGTGGCGAACAGCGCGGTGGCGGCGACGAGGGCCACCGCCGCCAGGCGGCGGCGCGGAAGGACACCCATGCTTTCGGACCCCTCTCAGGTCGTCTGAGGTGGTGAGGAAGGTGGTGGAGCAGAGCTGAGAGAGCGCTCTCACGACAGGGTGGGGGCTGGCGGGTCCGGTGTCAAGAGAGCGCTCTCCCCCGGATGCCGGCGGCGCGTTCGGACCGGAACCGACCCGCCCGGCCGGGGCGCGCGCACGACAGTGGCCGCCCCCTCGGTCGGGGACGGCCACTGTCGTCGGTGGTGCGCTCGCCCGGCCCGTCCGCCGGTGTCGTCGCCGGGTGCGGCCGGCGTCGGTGCGCGACTACGCGAAGCCCTCGGGGCCCGGCTCCGCGCGGAGGTCAGCCGACCCGGAGGCCCTCGAGCAGGGCGCGGTCGCCGGCCACGTCGAGCGTGTCGAAGCTGACCCGGCCCCAGAGCGCGAGCAGCAGGTCGCTCGCCGTGCCGCTGACCTGGACCCGGGCGCGGTGGTCGTCGTGGTCGAAGATGGTCGCGGTGTCGAGCAGGGCCACCCCCTCGCCGCGCAGCCGCAGGAACCACTGCTGGGCGGCGTCGACCGCCGAGAGCTGCACGACCCCGTGCCACTGGCCGGCGGTGCGGCGGCGGCCGGCGGGCAGCCAGGTGTCCAGCACCTCGCCCACCCCGTCGGCGGCGAGCTTCGCCTCGACCGGCTCGCCGGCGGCGATCGCGAGCTGGGCGTCCCAGCGGTGCACCGCGGTCTCGTGCGCCATCCGGCGCGGCCAGAAGCCCGCCTTCTTCGGCTGCGGCGCCCAGTTCCAGGCCGGCGCCTCCGGGTCGAGGGCGTCGAAGAGGGTCATCAACTGGTCGTACGCCTGCTGCCAGAGCTGGAGCGGCGCGACGCCCGGCTCCGGCTCGATGGGCGTGGACCTCCCCGGCGACGGGGAGGTCGCGCCGGAGCCGGCGAACGAGTGCACCCAGCGGTAGATGGAGGTCAGGTGCAGGGTCAGGTCGGCGACGGTCCAGCCGGGACAGGACAGCACCGGTGTCTCCGGTGGGGCCTCGGCCGCCGCCGCGGCGAACGCGGGGCCCTCGGCCCGGAGTGCGCCGATCCAGAAGTCCTTCGTGCCGTGCAGTCTGCTCATCGCCATCCTCCCGGGGGTGACCGGGCCACCAGTGGGCGCCGCGGCTACCCCTCAGCCTAGGGTGAGAGGCGTGTCAGACGTCTACGCCCAGCCGACAACGGGAGCCGAACCCACCGATACGTGCGAACTGGCGCGATACACGACATTGCGCCTCGGCGGCCCGGCCGGACGGGTCGTGGCCGGCACCGACGCCGACGAGATCGTCCGGGCGGTGCGGGAGGCGGGCGACCGCGACGAGCCCGTCCTGGTCCTCGCCGGGGGCAGCAACGTCGTGATCGGCGACGACGGCTTCCCGGGCACGGTGGTCCTGGTCCGCTCGCGCGGCCTGCGGGTGGTCGCCGAGGACGCCGAGACGGTCACCGTGCGCGTCGAGGCCGGCGAGCCCTGGGACGACCTCGTCGCCACCACCGTGGCCAACGGCTGGTCCGGGCTGGAGTGCCTCTCCGGCATCCCCGGCTCGACCGGCGCCACCCCGATCCAGAACGTCGGCGCGTACGGGCAGGAGGTCGCCGAGACCGTCACCGGCGTCCAGGTGCACGACCGGGTCGACGGGACCGTCGGGCGGATCGCCGCCGCCGACTGCGGCTTCGCGTACCGGTCCAGCATCTTCAAGTACAGCGACCGCTGGGTGGTGCTCTCGGTCGACTTCCGGCTCGCCCGCTCGCCGCTGTCCGGCCCGGTGCGCTACGCGGAGCTGGCCCGGGCGCTCGGCGTGCAGGTGGGGGAGCGGGTGCCGCTGGCCGACGCCCGGGCCACCGTGCTGCGGCTGCGCGCCGGCAAGGGCATGGTGCTCGACGCAGGCGACCCGGACACCCGCTCGGTCGGCTCGTTCTTCACCAACCCGGTGCTGGACGCGACCGCGTACGAGCTGCTGCGCGAGCGCGCCGCCGAGCTGGGGGAGCCGCCGTCCTGGCCCTGCCCGGGCGACATGGTCAAGGTCAGCGCGGCGTGGCTGATCGACAAGGCCGGCTTCGGCAAGGGCCACCCCGGCCCGGAGGGCACCGCCATCTCCAGCAAGCACACCCTCGCCCTGACCAACCGCGGCGGCACCGCCAGCACCGCCGCCCTGGTCGAGCTGGCCCGGGAGATCCGCGACGGCGTCCACCGCCGCTTCGGCGTCACGCTCCACCCCGAGCCGGTCCTCGTCAACTGCGCCATCTGACCCACTCCCGCCCCCGCCCCCGACCCTCCCGTGATCTTGCACTTGCTGCCCGGGCGAAGCGGGGTAAAGGCGCGAAACGCGGGCCGAAAGTGCAAGATCGCGGAGAGTCAGGGGGGCGCGGAGGGGCCGGGGAGGGGTCAGGTGGGGGCGACGGCGGGCCAGGGGAGGGTCAGCTCGCCGTGGCGCCAGCGGCGGGGGCCGTCGAGGACCGGCCAGCCCGCCTCGCGTACGGCGGCGACGGCGCGCAGCCAGCGCTGGCGGGGGCCGAACGGGGCGTAGCCGGCGGCGGCGTGCCAGGCGTCGTCCAGCGCTCCGACCAGGTCGTGGATCCGCTCGCCGGGCACGTTGCGGTGGATCAGTGCCTTGGGCAGGCGTTCGGCCAGCTCCGCCGGGGTGCCGAGGGTGGTGAGCTTCGCGGCCAGGGTGAGCGTGCGGGGGCCGTCGGCGCCGAGCAGCACCCAGCCGCCGAGCCGGCCCAGCTCGTCGCAGGTGCCCTCCACCAGCAGCCCGCCCGGGGCCAGCGCGCCGGTCATCGTCCGCCACGCGTCGGCCACCTCGCGCTCGTCGTACTGGCGCAGGACGTTGAACGCGCGGACCAGGGCGGGCCGTAGCCCGGCCAGCTCGAACCCGCCGCGGGCGAAGGTCAACCGGGGCGGGTCGGCGGAGGGCTGGGCGGCGGCCACGCGTACCGGATCGATCTCCAGCCCGACCACCCGCACGTCGGCGCGGACCCCAGCGGCCAGCCGGGCGCGCAGCTCGACGGCGGTGACGGGGGTGGCGCCGTAGCCGAGGTCGACCACCAGCGGGTCGGCGGCCTCGCGCAGCGCCCCGCCGCAGGTCTCGACGATCCAGTTGTCCACCCGGCGCAGCCGGTTGGGGTTGGTCGTCCCCCGGGTCACCACGCCGAGCGGCCGGTGCCGCGCCGTGCCCGCCATCGTCCGCGCCGGCTCAGCCGGCCCGGTGCACCTTGTGCTGGGCGGCCTGCGCCAGCGGGCGCACCACGAGGCGGTCGACGTTGACGTGCTGCGGGCGGGTCGCGCACCAGGCGACGCAGTCGGCCACGTCGTCGGCGACGAGCGGCTCGGCGACGCCGGCGTAGACCGCCTCGGCCTTCTCCCTGTCGCCGCCGAAGCGCACCAGCCCGAACTCGTCGGTCTTGACCATGCCGGGGTCGATCTCGATCACCCGGACCGGCCGGCCGCAGAGCTCCAGGCGCAGCGTGCCGGCGACGGCCGTCTGCGCGTGCTTGGCGGCGGTGTAGCCGCCCCCGCCCTCGTAGACGGTGAAGCCGGCGGTGGAGGAGACGATCACGATGGTGCCGGCCCCCGACGCCTCCAGCGCGGGCAGCAGCGCCTGGGTGACGCGCAGCGTGCCGAGCACGTTGACGTCGTACATCCACTGCCAGTCGCCGACCGACCCGGACTCGACCGGGTCCAGACCGCGCGCGCCGCCGGCGTTGTTGACCAGCAGGGTGACCGGCCCCGGGGCGGCGGCCGCGGCCTCGGCGAGCCCGGCCACCGACTCGTCGGAGGTGACGTCGCAGGCCACGGCGGTGGCCGTGCCCCCCGCCGCCTCGATGTCGGCGACGAGGGCGGCCAACCGGTCGGTACGCCGCGCGGCGGCGAGCACGTGGAAACCCTCGGCGGCGAGCCGGCGGGCGGTGGCCGCGCCGATCCCGCTGGACGCTCCGGTGACGACGGCGACAGAGGTCATCCGGCCATTCTCACCCGGGCGCCGCGACGGGCGGCGCCGGCCCGGTGATGAGGTCCGTCACGCCCGGGGGTCGTCTCCGCGCATCACGGGGGCCGGATCGGGAAGATGACATCCGGCGAGGACGTTGTCCGAAAAGCGCCGGGCGTGCGGGACGGCATAAACCGTGACAGAGGGAGCGGACGTGGCGGAAGTGCACACCGGTGTCGGTCGTCAGCGCGGTGCGCGTCCGTGGCCCCGCCCCCGGCGGATCGCCACGCTCTCGGTGCACACCTCTCCCCTGCACCAGCCGGGCACCGGCGACGCGGGCGGCATGAACGTCTACATCCTGGAGGTCGCGCGGCGGCTCGCGGAGGCGAACGTCGAGGTGGAGATCTTCACCCGCGCCACCTCCGGCGACCTGCCCCCGGTCGTCGAGACCGCGCCCGGGGTGCACGTCCGGCACGTCACCGCCGGCCCTCTCGAAGGGCTCACCAAGGAGGAGCTGCCGGGCCAGCTCTGCGCCTTCACCGCCGGCGTGCTGCGCGCCGAGGCGTCCCGCCCGCCGGGCCACTACGACCTGATCCACTCCCACTACTGGCTCTCCGGCCAGGTCGGCTGGCTGGCCAAGGAGCGCTGGGGGGTGCCGTTGGTGCACACCGCGCACACCCTGGCGAAGGTCAAGAACGCCCAGCTCGCCGCGGGGGACCGGCCGGAGCCCAAGGCCCGCGTCATCGGCGAGGAGCAGGTGGTCGCCGAGGCCGACCGCCTCGTCGCGAACACCGCCGTCGAGGCCCGGGACCTCATCGACCGGTACGACGCGGACCCGGCCCAGGTGACGGTGGTCCAGCCCGGCGTGGACCTGGACCGGTTCCGTCCCGCTCCGGAGAGCCGCCGGCACGCCGCCCGCCGCCGGCTGGGGCTGCCCGCCTCCGGGTACGTGGTGGCCTTCGTCGGCCGGATCCAGCCGCTGAAGGCGCCCGACGTGCTCGTCCGCGCCGCGGCGGCGCTGCGCGAGCGCGATCCGGCGCTCGCCGACGAGCTGACCGTGGTGATCTGCGGGGGCCCCAGCGGCAGCGGCCTCGACCGACCGACGGCCCTGATGGAACTGGCCGCCTCGCTCGGGGTCGCGGACCGGGTGCGGTTCCTGCCGCCGCAGACGGGCGACGACCTGCCCGCCCTCTATCGGGCGGCGGACCTGGTCGCCGTGCCGTCCTACAACGAGTCCTTCGGGCTGGTGGCGCTGGAGGCGCAGGCGTGCGGCACGCCGGTCGTGGCCGCCGCCGTCGGCGGCCTGGTGACCGCGGTCCGCGATCAGGTCAGCGGCGTGCTGGTCGACGGCCACGACCCGGTCGACTGGGCCCGTACGCTCGCCCGGCTGCTGCCGGACCGGCTCCGCCGGACCGAGCTGTCCCGGGGCGCGGCCCGGCACGCCCGCGGCTTCTCCTGGCACCGGACGGCCTCGGGGCTGCTCGCCGTCTACGGCGAGGCGATCGCGGAGCACCGCGCCCGGCTCGCCTCCGAGCTGGCCGGCGGCGCGGCCATGTCCTGCTCCTGGTGACGGGTCGCCGCCACCCGGTGGCGGGTCGTCGGCGGCCGTAGAGTGGGTCCGATGAGCGCGAAGAGTGATCTTGCAGCCCTGATCGAGGCGGTCTGCGACGAGCGGGAGCTGGCCTGGGAGTCGACCGGCCCGGGCTCGTACGCGGTCACGCTGCCGGGCACCCACAAGCTGAAGACGGTCTGCAACCTGATCGTCGGCGAGCACGCGCTGCGGATCGAGGCGTTCGTGATGCGCCAGCCGGACGAGCGGCGCGAGGAGCTGTGGGCCTGGCTGTTGCAGCGCAACGCCCGGATGTACGGCGTGTCCTTCTCCATCGACGCCGTCGGCGACGTCTACCTGACCGGCCGGGTCAACCCTGCGGGCGTCGACGCCGACGAGCTGGACCGGCTGCTCGGCGCGGTGCTGACGTACTCCGACGAGTCCTTCGACACGATGCTGGAGATCGGCTTCGGCAGCTCGATCCGCCGGGAGTGGGAGTGGCGGGTCAAGCGGGGCGAGTCCACCGCGAACCTCGCGGCGTTCGCGCACCTCTTCGAGCCGTCCGCCGCCGGCCCGGGCGCCGCCGCCGGCTCGGAACGCGCCGCCGGCTCGGAACGCGACGCCGGCTCGGGACGCGACGCCGGCTCGGGGCGCGCCGCCGGGTAGCGCCGGGAGCCCTCGGCGAGGTTCGGACCGGTCCTGACGGGTATGCCGCACCGCGCGGTGCGGCACTGGGACCCGCCGCGCGCCGAGGACCAACTGTCGAGGAGCGTGAGCGTCCCATGGCTCAGCGGAACAGCTCAGGTCGCGGCGGGACTGCGACCAGGACGAAACGGCAGGCGGGCAACCAGACCCCGAACACGCCGGGGATCTCCGAGTCCGAGATCTCGCGGATGAAGGTGGACGAGATCCGGGGGCAGCTCCGCCGGCGCGGAGTCTCCGGGATCTCCGCGCTGCGCAAGCCGGAACTGGTGAAGACGCTGGCGCGGACCCTGCGGGCGGAGCGTCCGTCGGGTGGGGCCGCCCGGCGCAGCACCGGGCCCGCCGGCCGCGCGACGGGCGCGAAGGCGTCGGCCGGCCGGGCCGCCGCCACCAAGAAGGCGGCGACGGGCCGGGCCGCGGGCAAGGCGGCCCCGAGCCGGGCGAAGGCCGCGAACAAGGCCGCGCCGGCGAAGAAGGCCCCGGCGAGGAAGGCCGCCGCGAAGGCCGCCCCCGCGAAGAAGGCCGCCGCCGCGCGGAAGGCGGCGCCGGCGGCCCGGAAGACCACGGCGACGAAGACCACCGCGTCGGCGCGGACGGGCTCGGCGGGCGGCGGTACGGCGACGAGGTCGACCCCCGTCCGTACCGGGCGGAGCGCCTCGCGGTCGGTGCGTTCGTCGCAGCCGATCACCTCCGTCGCCGACCGGCCGGAGCGCCCCGGCCGCAGCCTGGTCACCACCAATCACGAGGTGATCCGGCGCTGGGCGCGGGAGCGCGGCGCGAAGCCGGCGACGATCGCGGGTACCGAGCGGGAGGGCCGGGCCGGCGTGCTCACCTTCAACATGCCGGGCTACCGCGAGAGCAGCCGCGTGCGCGAGATCACCTGGGACGAGTGGTTCCGCACGTTCGACGAGCGCAAGCTGAACCTGATCTACCAGGAGCAGCTCCGCGACGGACGGCCGAGCAACTTCTTCCGCACCGAATCCCCCGATCGGGAGGACGCCTGACGTGTTTGACGGAATGGTCGACGGGTATCCGCTGTTGGCCACGAAGGAGGGCCGCCAAGGGCGAGACCCGGGCGGGACACCGGCGCTGTGATCGGCGAGACAGCCCATCCGGCTTGTATCGGTAATCCGGGCGAACTAACTTTATTGCACCGCGCCACGCTTGGAAACGTTCGGGGGAGCGGCGGATCGCTCAGGTCCGTGCACCGAGCGAGGCGCAGGGGACGGGTGGAACAACACCGTTGGGGGACGGTGGCCACCTGTTTGGACCGGCGGCGCGAGCGGGCGACGCCTACGGGGGTGGGTATCGCCCGCCGCCGCCGGTCATACCGTGCGAGCGCCCATCACGACCACCGGTCGTGGTGGGCGCTCTGCTTTCGCCGTCAACGGACCGGGGCGGGAGTCCGGGCGGGTGCCTGGGCGAAGCGCAGCGCGGCGACCCGACGGTCGCGGGCCGGGCCGGTCAGCAGGTGGCAGCCGGCGGCCAGCAGCCCGAGCCCGCCGACGATGAGCCAGTGCCGGTCCCCGAGGTACTGCAGGCTGACCCCGCCCAGCGTGGGCGCCACGAACGACGCCGCCGGGAACGCCAGATAGAACACGGACTGGTAGCGGGCGCGCAGCTCGGGCGGGGCGAGGTCGGCGTTGATCTGGGCGTTCGGCGGGGCGGCGAGCATCTGGCCGATGGTCCAGACCACCGCCGCCGCCAGGTAGACCGCCAGCTCGTCGGCGACGGCGAGGGCGGCGAAGCCGGCAGCCAGCAGACCGGTCGAGACGGCCAGGACGTGGTGTTTGCGGTGCCGGTCGATCAGCCGCGGCACGAAGAGCTGCCCCACCACGATCAGCAGCCCGCCGAGCGCCACGACCGCGCCGTACGCCGACGGCCGCAGCCCGTCCGCCCGCATGGCCAGCGGCATGATCGTCGAGGTCTGCATGGTCAGCACGGCCAGTACGAAGGTCAGACCCACGAAGACCAGGAAGGTGCGGTCGGTCAGCGCCGTGTGCAGGCCCGGCGCGCGTACCCGCCGCTGCCGGGTCGCCCGCCCGCCGCGCTCCGTCGGCCCGGCGGCGCGTACGCGGGTCAGCGTCTCCGGGACCTTCCAGCCGATCACCGCCGCGGCGGCCAGGGTGGCGGCGGCGTCGACCAGGAAGAGCGCGACGAAGCTCGCCTCGGCGAGCAGGCCGGCCAGCAGCGACGCCACCGCCATGCCGAGGTTGAACGCCCAGAACTGGAGGTTGAAGGCGCGCGAGCGGCGCTGCTCGGGCACCACGTCGACGATCGCGGCGACGAAGGCGGGGCTGGGCATCGAGTGCGCCACCCCGACCAGGGCGGCGAGCGCGGCGATCACCGCGAGGTGCCGGCTGAAGGCCAGCGCCGCCATCAGCCCGGCGGTGCCCAGGTGGGCGGCGAGCAGGGTGGCGCGGCGCCCCCACCGGTCGGCCAGCACCCCGCCGAGCAGCACGCCGGCCGCCCCACCCAGCCCGTACGCCCCGACCACCGTGCCGGTCAGCGCCTCGCTCGCGCCGCGCGCCTCGGTCAGGTAGAGCGACAGGAAGAGCATGGCGAACGCGCCGGCCCGGTTGATCAGCAGGCCGGCCCAGAGGTACCAGAAGGTGGCGGGAAGGCCGCCCACGGTGTCGTCCAGCCAGCGACGCAGGGCCCGCACTCGTCCTCCAGAAAGTTTCTTTACGGTTCAGCCTGGACCGTAGGAACTCCGGATGCGCCGTGCCAGTGAATTTCCGATCACCGCGCGCTGGTCGGCTCGGCCTCGCGGCGCGGGCCGCCCGACCGGTCGGCGTCCCGCCCGGGCGTCACCGGCTCGGCCGGCTGTCCACGGCCTGGCACGTCGCCCAGCACAACCCGGCCGTCGGCGTCCCGTCCGGGCGTCACCGGCTCGGCCGGGGCGGTGGCCGCCGCCTCGGCCGCCTCCGGGGCGGGCGGCTGGATCGCCGTCACCGGCACCACGGTCCCGGTGGCGCCGCGCAGGGCGACGGCGCGCCGCTCGCGGGCCGGGCCGGAGACCAGGTGGGCGATCGCCATGAGTGCGCCGATCGCGGCGCAGCCGAGCCAGAGCTGCGTGTTGCCGGCCTGCTCCCGGACCAGCCCGCCGAGCACCGGCGCGACGGCGCCGGCCACCTGCCAGGAGAGCGAGAAGACGCCCTGGTAGCGGCCGCGCAGCTCGCCGGGGGAGAGCTCGGCGATCAGGGTGGCGTTGGAGGGCGAGTTGAGCATCTCGCCGACGGTCCAGATCAGCACGGTCAGGCCGTAGAGCCAGGCGGCGTCGGCGAACGCGGTGAGGCCGAAGCCGACGCCCATCACCACCGAGGCCAGGGCGAGCACGTGCGACCGGCTGCGGCCCTTGATCAGCCGGGGTACGAAGAGCTGACCGGCCACGATCAGCACCCCGTTGAGCGCGATCACCGAGCCGTACGTGGCGGGGCTCAGGCCGTCCTCGCCCATCGCGATCGGCAGCATCGAGATGTGCTGGAGGAAGACCAGCGCGCCGAACAGGTTGAGCACCACGAAGCCCAGGAAGACGCGGTCGGTCAGGATGGTGCGCAGCGCCCCGGCCGGCGCCCCGGCGCCCTTGTGGCGGGCGGCGGCGGAGGGCTGCCGCGTCTCGCGGACCTTGACGAAGATGATGAGCGCGGTGATCACGGTGGTGGTCGCGTCCACCACGAAGAGCAGCAGGTAGCCCGCCTCGGCGGCGAGGCCGGCGAGGACGGCCGCGCAGGCGAAGCCGAGGTTGATCGCCCAGTAGTTCAGCGAGAAGGCGCGCAGCCGGTCCTTCTCCGGCACCACGTCGATCATCATGGCCCCGAACGCGGGGCGGGCCGCCTCGGCGAACGTGCCGAGCAGCAGCGCGCCGAGCGCGACCGCCCAGAGTTCCTCGGCGAAGCCGAGGGAGAGCATCATGACGGCCGCGCCGAGGTGCGCGGTGAGCAGGGTCGGCCGGCGGCCCCAGCGGTCGGCCAGGGTGCCGCCGACGGTGGTGCCGACGGCGCCGCCGACGCCCCAGAGCCCGATCACGAGGCCCGCCTGGGACGCCGAGAAGCCGCGCTCCTGGGTCAGGTAGATGGCGAGGAAGATCAGGACGAACGAGCCGAGGCGGTTGATCAGCGTGCCCGCCCAGAGGTACCAGAAGGCGACCGGCAGCCCGCCCGTCGTCTCCCGGAACCAACCCCGCATCGTCCGCACGTCGGCGCCCCCGCTCGCGTAATGACTGCTGTGATTGTTGCGCCTTACAACCTAGTGTCGGGTCCGTTTCCCGGTCATCGCCTTTTCCACGTGGTGGTCGTCACGACCACTGCCCGCGTGTTCCGAGGCGACGTGCGGCAGGATGATCGGCATGACTGCGAGCGAGGGGCCCACCGTCGGGACGCTGGTCCTGCTGCGGCACGGCGAGAGCGACTGGAACGCCAAGAACCTCTTCACCGGCTGGGTCGACGTCGACCTGACCGAGAAGGGCGAGAACGAGGCGCGCCGCGGCGGCGAACTGCTGCGCGAGCACAGCCTGCTGCCGGACGTGGTGCACACCAGCGTGATGCGCCGCGCGATCCGCACCGCCGAACTGGCGCTCAACGCGGCCGACCGGCACTGGATCGCCGTGCGGCGGTCGTGGCGGCTCAACGAGCGGCACTACGGCGCACTGCAGGGCAAGAACAAGAAGCAGACCCTGGAGGAGTACGGCGAGGAGCAGTTCATGCTCTGGCGTCGCTCGTACGACACCCCGCCGCCGCCCATCGCGGACGACGACGAGTTCTCGCAGGTGGGCGACCCGCGTTACGCGCTGCTGCCGAGCGAGCTGATGCCGCGCACCGAGTGCCTCAAGGACGTCGTCGAGCGGATGCTGCCCTACTGGTACGACTCGATCGTGCCGGACATCCTGGCCGGCCGGACGGTGCTGGTGGCCGCGCACGGCAACTCGCTGCGCGCCCTGGTCAAGCACCTGGACCAGATCAGCGACGAGGCCATCGCCAAGCTGAACATCCCCACCGGCATCCCGCTGCGCTACGACCTCGACCCGCAGCTGCGCCCGCTCACCCTGGGCGGCACCTACCTCGACCCGGCCGCCGCCAAGGCCGCCGCCGCCGCGGTCGCCAACCAGGGCCGCTGACGCGCACGGAAAGGGCCCCCGTCGCACGTCGTCGACGGGGGCCCTTCCGCACACCTCAGCTCGCGGCGGGCGGGGTCTCCCCGGTGATCAGGTAGACCACGTGCTCGCCGGCGTTGACGGCGTGGTCGGCGAAGCGCTCGTAGAAGCGGCCGAGGAGGGTGGCGTCGATGGCGGTCTCCACCCCGTACGGCCAGTCCTCGCCGAGCAGCACCCCGAACAGGCTCCGGTGCAGGTCGTCCATGGTGTCGTCGTCGCGGTCCAGTTCGGCGGCGAGGTCCGCGTCGGGCTTGGCGAGCACGGAGCCGATCTTGACGGCCATCCGGTCGGCGGTGGCGGCCATGTCAATGAAGATCGGCCGCAGCTCCGCCGGCACGGCCGGCGAGGGGTGCCGGCGCAGGGCGGTCTTGGCGACGTGGTCGGCGAGGTCGCCCATCCGCTCCAGGTCGGCGGCGACGTGCAGCGCGGTGATCATCGCGCGCAGGTCGGAGGCGACCGGCGCCTGCCGGGCGAGCAGGTCGCAGACCCGCTCCTCGACGTGCCGGTAGAGGTCGTCGATCTCGGCGTCCCGTTCGATCACCGTCTCGGCCGCCCGGCGGTCCGCGGTGAGCAGGGCGTGGGTGGCCTGCCGCATCGCGGCCCGGACCCCCTCCGCCATGTCCACCAGCAGCTGGCTGACGATCTGCAGGTCAGCCCGGAACTCCTCGCGCATTGTCACGTCCTGTGGTCGGTGGTCGCCGCCGCGTGGGCGGCGCGGGGCAGTGCGCCGCCCACGGTAGGTCGGGCGGGGCGGACCCGAGGTGAACCCCGGTGAACGACGCCGGACGCGGGAGTGAACTTTCCCGGAAGCGCGAGTGATTCACACCTTTTGTGGTGGTTGCCAGGTTAACAATGACCCTACGATCGCCGGGTGGAGTGGGCGGTGACGGTCGCGTTGGCCGTGGGGCTGGTGGCCGGGCTGGTCGCCGGGGCGCTGCTGCCCCGGCTCGTCCCCGCGCTGCGCCGACGCTCCACCTCGCCGGGGAGCCGGTCCGGCTTCCCCTTCACGCGTGGGAGGCTCCCGATAGCCGAGGATCCGCAGTCCGGGCTCGGCCGCCGGACGATCGACTCCCTCCGGGCGGGGGTGGTGGTGCTCGACCCCGAGGACCTGCCCGTCCTGGTCAACCCCGCCGCCCGCGCGATGGGGCTGCTCCGCACCGGCCCGACTCCCGGCTCCGTGGCCGCCCACCCGCTGATCCGTACGCTCGCCGGGCAGGTGCGGCGCACCGGGGTGCGGCGCGAGATCGAGCTGGACCTGCCGCGCGGCCGCGACAACACGGGGGTGAACCCGCTCGGGGTGCACCTGCGGGCGATGGGGCTCGGCGCGGGCTACATCGCGGTGGAGGCGGCCGACGTCACCGAGTCGCACCGGCTGGCCCGGGTGCGCCGGGACTTCGTGGCCAACGTCAGCCACGAGCTGAAGACCCCGATCGGCGCCCTCCAGCTCCTCGCCGAAGCCCTGCTGGACGCCACCGAGCCGGCCGGCGCCGGCGCGCCCGACCTCTCCGAGGACCTCGTCGCCGCCAGGCGTTTCGCCGAGCGGATCCAGCACGAGTCGACCCGGCTGGGCCGCCTGGTGCAGGAGCTGCTGGAGCTGACCCGGCTCCAGGGCGCCGAGCCGCAGCCGCCCCCGGAGCCGGTCGCCGTCGACTGGGTGATCGCCGAGGTGGTCGACCGGACGCGCACCTCCGCCGCCGCCCGCCGGATCGACGTGGTCGTCGACGGGGAGCGGGGCCTCACGGTCCACGGCAGCGACACCCAGCTCGCCACGGCGGTGTCGAACCTGGTCGAGAACGCCATCAACTACTCGGGCGAGGACACCACCGTCCGGATCACCGCCCGCGCCGACGACGAGCACGTGGAGATCGCCGTTGCCGACCAGGGCATCGGCATCGCCCCGACCGACGTCGACCGCATCTTCGAACGGTTCTACCGGGCCGACCAGGCCCGGTCCCGCTCGACCGGCGGCACCGGCCTGGGGCTGGCGATCGTCAAGCACATCGCCGGCAACCATGGCGGGCGGGTCGAGGTGTCGAGCACCCTTGGTGGCGGGTCGACGTTCACCCTGCGGCTGCCCGCCAGCCCCCCCGACGAGATCCTGGCGACACTGCCGTCCGCTGGGATCGAGGCCGGCCCGGCCGAGCTCCGGCAGGTCTGACAGCAATGGAAAGGAAATCCCCGTTGAGCCGCGTTCTGGTGGTCGAGGACGAGGAGTCGTTCTCCGACGCCCTGTCGTACATGCTCCGCAAGGAGGGCTTCGAGGTCTCCGTCGCCGCGACGGGCCCCGCCGCCCTCACCGAGTTCGACCGGACCGGCGCCGACATCGTGCTGCTCGACCTGATGCTGCCCGAGATGTCCGGCACGGAGGTGTGCCGGCAGCTGCGCCAGCGCTCGCACGTGCCGATCATCATGGTCACCGCGCGGGACAGCGAGATCGACAAGGTGGTCGGCCTGGAGATCGGCGCCGACGACTACGTGACGAAGCCGTACTCGCCGCGGGAACTGGTTGCCCGGATCCGTGCGGTGCTGCGCCGGCAGAGCGCCGAGGCCGCCGAGTCGGGCGCGCCGACGCTCGCCGCCGGCCCGGTCCGGATGGACATCGAGCGGCACGTGGTGACCGTCGACGGGGCCCCGGTGCAGCTTCCGCTCAAGGAGTTCGAGCTGCTGGAGCTGCTGCTGCGCAACGCCGGCCGGGTGCTGACCCGGGGGCAGCTCATCGACCGGGTCTGGGGAGCCGACTACGTCGGTGACACCAAGACCCTCGACGTGCACGTCAAGCGGCTGCGTTCCAAGATCGAACCGGAGCCGTCCGCGCCGCGCTACATCGTCACCGTGCGGGGGCTGGGCTACAAGTTCGAGCCCTGACCGGCGTACGCCGAGACGGGGCCCGCGCGTCGGCGGGCCCCTCGTCGCGTCAGGCGGGGTCGGCGGGGTGCGGGGCGACCATGCCTCCCCGGCTGCGCGCGCCGCACAGCTCGGCGAGCTTCGCGTACGCGGGCGCGCCGATGAGCGCCGTCAGCTCGGGCCCGTAGGAGACGTACATCGGTTCGGTGCCGACGTGGGCGTCGGTGGAGGAGGTGCACCACCAGTCCAGGTCGTGCCCGCCAGCGCCCCAGCCCCGCCGGTCGAACTCGGCCAGCGTGGAGACCAGCACCTTGGTGTTGTCCGGTCGCTTGACCCACTCCTGGTCGCGGCGGATCGGCAACTGCCAGCAGACGTCCGGCTTGTATTCCAGCGGGTGCACCCCGTCGCGCAGCGCCTGCGCGTGCAGGGCGCAGCCGGCGCCGCCCGGGAAGTCGGCGTCGTTGAGGAAGACGCACGGGCCCTCCGCCCCCTGGGTGGCGGTGCGGCGGGCCGGGTTCTTGCCGTCGATGGTGTCGTTCTCGGTCCAGTTCTTGAACCCGCGACGGTGGTGCTGCCACGTCGCCGGGCTCAGCCGCTTCACCGCGGCCCGGACCCGCTGCTCGTCGTCGGAGTCGGTGAAGAACGCGCCGTGCGAGCAGCAGCCGTCGGCGGCCCGGCCGGCGACGATGCCGTGGCAGCCCCGGCCGAAGACGCACGTCCAGCGGGACAACAGCCAGGTGAGGTCGGCCCGGACGAGGTGGCTCTCGTCCGCCGGGTCGACGAACTCGATCCACTCCCGGGGAAAGTCCAGCGGCACCTCGCGGCTGCGCGGGTCGTCCGGGTCGTCCACCAGCACTCGGAGTTCGATCTGCCCTGTCACCCGGCCCAGCGTACGCCCGGAGGCCGGCCCGGTCCGCCGAGCCGCGCGATCGCGTTGCCCCTAGTGTCTTGGGCATGCGACTGGGTGTCCTCGACGTCGGTTCCAACACGGTGCACCTGCTGGTGGTCGACGCCCACCACGGCGCGCACCCGTGGCCGGCGCACTCCGAGAAGGTGGTGCTGCGGCTCGCCGAGCAGGTCGGCCCGGACGGCGCGCTCACCGAGGCGGGCGCGGATGGCCTGGTCAAGGCGGTCAGCATGGCCAAGGCGGCCGCCGCCGGGCTGGACGCCGACGACCTGATCGCGTTCGCCACCTCCGCCGTCCGGGACGCCACCAACGCCCCCGAGGTGCTCGCGCGGGTCCGCGACGAGGCCGGCGTACGCCTGGAGGTGCTGCCGGGCGCCGACGAGGCCCGGCTGACCTTTCTCGCCGTGCGGCGCTGGTTCGGCTGGTCGGCGGGGCGGCTGCTGGTGCTGGACATCGGCGGCGGCTCCCTGGAGATCGCCGCCGGCATCGACGAGGACCCGGACGTGGCGGTGTCCCTGCCGCTCGGCGCCGGCCGGCTCACCCGGGACCGGCTCCGGGCGGACCCGGACAGCGCGGCCCCGCCGCCGGCGGAGGCGGTCGACGAGCTGCGGGGGTACGTCGACGGGCGGCTGGAGCCCGTCGTCGCGCGGATGACCGAGGTGGGCTGGGACCGACCGGTGGCCACCTCGAAGACGTTCCGGACGCTGGCCCGGCTGGCCGGGGCCGCGCCCTCCGGGGCGGGCCTGTGGGCCCCGCGCCGGCTCACCCGACGCGGGCTGCGGCAGGTGCTCGGGTTCGTCCGGCACATCGCGCCGGCCCAGCTCGTCGAGCTGGAGGGGGTCAGCCCCGGCCGGGCCCACCAGCTGCTCGCCGGCGCGGTGGTCGCCGAGGCGGTACTGCGCCAGCTCGACGTGGAGGCGCTGGACATCTGCCCGTGGGCGCTGCGCGAGGGCGTGATCCTGCGCCGCCTCGACCAGCTCGGTTCCGGGTGATCTGGGCGCTTTGCGGGCTCTCGTCATGAGGTGTCGATCGATCGCGGCTACCCTCGATGGTGTGACTTCCCGCGTTCCGGTGCTCCTCTCCAGTTCCTCGGTCTTTCCTGAGCGGACCGCGGCGGCGTTCCAGCTGGCCGCGGCGCTCGGCTACGACGGTGTCGAGGTGATGGTCTGGACCGACGCCGTCAGCCAGGACGTCGGCGCCCTGCGCGGGCTCGCCGAGCACTACGGCGTCCCGGTGCTCTCCGTCCACGCGCCCTGCCTGCTGGTCACCCAGCGGGTGTGGAGCCCGGACCCGTGGGAGCGGCTGCGCCGCTCCGCCGAGATGGCGGCGACGCTCGGTGCGCCCACTGTCGTGGTCCACCCGCCGTTCACCTGGCAGCGGGACTACGCGCGCAACTTCGCCGACGGGCTGGGCGCGATCGCCGCCGAGTTTCCGGACCTGAGCTTCCCGGTGGAGAACATGTACCCGGTGCGGATGGCCGGCCGGCAGTTCGTCCCGTACGTCCCGGGCTGGGACCCCACCGAGACCGGCTACGCCTCCTACACGCTCGACCTGTCGCACTGCGCCGCCTCGCACACCGACGCACTGGCGATGGCCGACCGGATGGGCGCCGGCCTGACGCACGTGCATCTCGGCGACGGCACCGGCGAGGGGCGCGACGAGCACCTGGTGCCCGGGCGCGGCAACCAGCCCTGCGCCGAGCTGCTCTCCTCGCTCGCCGGGCGCGGGTTCACCGGCTCGGTCGCCGTCGAGGTCACCACCCGGGGCGCGAAGAGCCGCGCCGTGCGGGAGGCCGACCTGCGCGAGGCGCTGGCGTTCGCCCGCCAGCACCTGGGCACCCCGTCCCCGGTCGACGCCTGACCGCCGGTCGACGCCTGACCGCCGGCCGGCTTCCTGGCCGCCTTCGACGGGTTCGGCCCCCGCCAGCCGGGCGCGACCTCGGGCGGCGTCAGACGACCGTGGTGAGGGACTCCTTGGCGGCCGCGCCGGCCTGCTCGCCGACCGCCGCGCGCTTGCGGGCGCGGTGCGCGGCCACGTGCGAGCGGGTGGCGCAGCGCTCCGAGCAGAACCGCCGGCAGCAGTTGGACGAGGTGTCCAGGTAGACGTTGCCGCAGCGCTCGTCGGCGCAGACCCCGAAGCGGGCGCTGCCGTACTCGCAGAGCCACACCGACAGGCCCCAGACGGCGCCGGCCAGGTATTCGGCGCTGACCGAGGCGCCCCGGCTGGTCACATGCATGTGCCAGTCGCTGGAGTCGTGCCCGGAGATGCGCGGCTGCACCGGGAACGCCTCCAGCAGGGCGTTGAGCTCGGTCACCGCCTGGGCGTCCCGCCCGGAGGTGCCGTACTCGAAGACGTCGCGCAGGCGCTTCTGCGCCCGCCGGAAGGTCGCGAGGTCTCGCTCCGCCACCTCGTCGCGCATCCACGCGTTGTCTTCGGGGAAGAGGGCTCGCAGGTCGTCGAGGTCGTCCAGGCGGGCGTTGACGAGGTCGACGCCGGTCCGGGCGTACGCGTCGAAGTTCACGCCCCCAACGGTAGTCGACTCGTCAGCCCCGTGGCGCGTCGATGTAGTGCGGCAGGAACCGCGCGTAGCCGTCGGTGATGAGGCTTGCGCTCTCCCGCAGCCCGGCGCCGGCCGACTCGCCGTCGACGATCCAGCTGCCCAGCACCGTCCGGTTGCCGTCGAACTCCGGCAGCGCGCGGAACTCCTGGTAGCAGAAGCCCTCGTCGCCGTAGATCCCCGGATTGGTGATCTCGCCGCCGCCGGTGACGATCCGCACCGACGCGCCCTCCCGGCCGAGCAGCGGCTTCGCCACGTACTCGGACATTCCGCGCGGCGAGTCGAGATACGCCGGCAGCAGCAGCTCGTGGCCCGGGTACAGCTCCCACAGCACGGCGAGCAGCGCCTTGTTCGACAGGAGCAGCTTCCAGGCCGGCTCGATCCAGGTGGTCGGGGTGCCCGGCTCCAGCGCCGGCGGCCCGTACGGCTCGGCGACCATCCACTCCCAGGGATAGAGCTTGAAGCAGGTGGTGACCGGCTGGTCCGCCGCGTCGACGAAGCGCCGGCCGTCCCAGCCGAGCCCCTGGATGGGCTGGAGCTCGACCTCCAGCCCGGCCTGTCGGGCCGTCTCGGCCAGGTAGCCGGCGGTCATGTGGTCCTCGCCGGACTCCTCCTCGTTCGACCAGACCACGTGCACCCGTCGGTCGTGCAGGCCGGCGCCGATCTTCGCCCAGGCGCCGACGAGGCGCTCGTGCAGGCTGTTCCACTGGTCCAGCTCCGGCCGGGTGTCCTCCAGCCAGTACCACTGGACGATGCTCGCCTCGACCAGCGAGGTCGGGGTGTCGGCGTTGTACTCCAGCAGCTTGGGCGGCCAGCTGCCGTCGTAGGCGAGGTCGAAGCGGCCGTAGAGGGAGGGCGGCGACTCGCGCAGGGAGCGGGCCACCGCCTCGGCCGCCCAGTCCGGGATGCCGAACTCGGCGTGCCGGCGGCGCGCGACGACGTGCTCGGCGGCGGCCACCGACATCCGGTGCAGTTCCTCCGTCGCCTCCTCCAGCCGGAGCACCTCGTCCAGCTCGAACGCGTACGCGGCCGTCTCGTCCCAGTACGACATGATCCCGCCGTCGGGCAGCTCGGTGTCGACGTACACCAGGCCCTGGGAACGGATGGTGGCGTCCCAGCCCGGGCGGGGGCTGACGGACTCGCGGCGCACCTCAGCCGCCGCAGGCGGCGAGGTGGGTGCCGAATCCGCCCCGGTCGGGAACGGCCGCGGTGGTCGGCTCCGGCGCGGCGCGGCCGGCGGAGACCTCGGGCACCCGCAGGGCGACGGCCACCGTGCCGTCGCCGCCGGCGGGCCCCAGCGCGCAGTCGTCGTCATCGTCGTCGGAGGTCGTGTTGCAGGCGGTGAGGGCGAGCGCCAGCGCGGTGAGCGCGCCGAGCTGTACGGAGGCCGACCGGAGCCGGCGGCGGGGGCGTTGTTCCACGTCATGGTTGTAACCGATGAACGCCACCGGCGTCCGCCCGCGGGTGGGGCCTGTGACGCGGTTGGGACCTGGGCGCGGGCGCCCTGGCCGCCGCCCGGCGCGGGGGCCTGGCCGGGCGTTACGCTCGGTCCATGCTCCGTTCCGTCATCCTCGCCGCCTCCCGGTCATCCCAGGTCGAGCGGCTCGTCGCGACGGCCCCGTTCACCCGGGACCTCGTCCGCCGGTTCGTCGCCGGCGCCAAGACCGACGACGCGTTGCGCGCGACCCGCGAGCTCGTCGACGACGGTCTCGCGGTCACCCTCGACAACCTCGGCGAGGACACCGTCACCCCCGAGCAGGCCAACGCCACCCGGGACGAATACCTGCGGCTGTTGAGGATGCTCTCCGGCGCGGGGCTCACGCCGGCCGCCGAGGTGAGCGTCAAGCTCTCCGCGCTCGGCCAGATGTTCGACGAGCAGCTCGCGTACGAGAACGCCCGGGCGATCTGCGCGGCGGCCGACGAGGCGGGCACCACGGTCACCCTCGACATGGAGGACCACACCACCACCGACTCGACCCTCGACATCCTGGCGAAGCTGCGCAAGGACCATCCGTCCACCGGGGCGGTGCTCCAGGCGTACCTGCGGCGCACCGAGTCCGACTGCCGCGAGCTGGCCACGGCCGGCTCCCGGGTGCGGCTGTGCAAGGGCGCCTACAAGGAGCCCGAGTCGGTGGCCTACCAGTCGGCACGCGAGGTGGACAAGTCCTACGTCCGCTGCCTGAACATCCTGATGTCCGGCGACGGGTATCCGATGCTGGCCACCCACGACCCGCGCCTGATCGCCATCGGCGAGGACCGGGCGCGCTGGTTCGACCGCGGCCCCGAGCGCTTCGAGTTCCAGATGTTGTACGGCATCCGGCCGGAGGAGCAGGCCCGGCTGGTCGGCGACGGCTACACCGTGCGCACCTACGTCCCCTACGGCGACGAGTGGTACGGCTACCTGATGCGCCGCCTCGCCGAGCGCCCGTCGAACCTGGCCTTCTTCGGCCGCGCGGTGCTCAGCAGGAAGTGACTCAGTCGTTCGACCACTCCCGGGTGCTCAGCACCAGGCGGTAGCCGTCCGGATCGGCCACCGTCACCCCCCAGCGGTCCCAGTACGGGCCGGCGGAGACCCTCGTCCCGCCGGCCCGTTCCAGTTCCCGGACGAGCTCGTCGTCGACCGGGCCGTCGAGGTAGAGCACCAGCAGGTCCTCGGTGGTCGGCGCGGGCTCGACGGCGAGCTGCGCGCCGCCGACGAGTTCCAGGTGCCATTCGGCCCCGGGCAGGCCGACGATCAGCAGGTCGTGCTCGCCGGGCCCGTCGGCGGCGGCGCGCCACAGCACGTCGAGGCCGAGCCCGCCGACCCAGAACCGCTCGGCCGCCGTCAGGTCGCGGCTCGGGCGGGCGATGCGTACGTGGGGAGCCGTGGTCCGGGAGAGAGGCATGCCGTCGATCCTGGAACCTCAAGCTGACTTCAGGTCAAGTTTGACGGTCGAAGCTAAGTGAGTTAGCTTTTTGGCTATGAATGTTAGCTACGTGGAGCGGGACGGCGGGCGGATCGCCTACGAGGTGCACGGGCAGGGGCCGCCCGTGCTCCTCGCGCACGGCATGGGGGAGAACCGGGGCTCCTTCCGCCACCTGGTGCCGCTGCTCGTCGCGGCGGGACACCGGGTGGCGTCCGTGGACGTGCGGGGGCACGGCGACTCCAGCGCCGGCTGGTCGTCGTACGCCCCGGCCGAGGTCGGCGCCGACCTCCTGGCGGTGGTCCGCGCCCTCGGCGGCGGGCCGGCCACCCTCGTCGGCAGTTCCTCCAGCGCGGCGGCCGTGGTCTTCGCCGCCGCCGACGCCCCCGCGCTGGTCAGCGGGATCGTCCAGGTCGGCCCGTTCGTCGAGCAGCCGAAGCTCAACCCGTTCCTGCGGGTGGCGCTGGCCGCCGTGCTGCGCAGCCCCCGGCTGTTCGGGATGTTCCACCGCACGCTCTTCCCGTGCGACCGGCCCGCCGACGACGCGGCGTACCGCAAGGCGATGGTCGCCACCCTGCGCGAGCCGGGCCGGATGGCCGCCATGCGTGGGGTGGCCGCCCCCGTCGACCCGCACTGGACGACCCGCGCCCGCGACGTCCGGCAGCCGGTGCTCGTGCTCATGGGCGCGAAGGACCCCGACTTCCCGGACCCGGGCGCGGCGGCCCGCGCCGCCCGGCGGCAGTTCGCCACCGCCGAGGCCCGCATGGTCGCCGACTCCGGCCACTACCCGCACGCCGACCGGCCCGCGCAGACCGCCGCCGACCTGGTTGAATTTCTGGCGGTGACCGGGCGTGCCTAGGGCCGGGCTCAACCAGCAGGCCGTGGTGCGGGAGGCGGCCCGGCTCGCCGACGAGGTCGGCGTCGACCGGCTCACCCTCGCCGCGCTGGCCAACCGGCTCGGCGTCGCGCTGCCCAGCCTCTACAAGCACGTCCGGGGGGCGGACGCCCTCGCCCAGAAGCTCTCCGCGTTGGCCACCGGCGAACTCGCCGACGACCTGACCGCCGCCGTCGCCGGCCGGGCCGGGCCGGACGCGCTCCGTGCCGCCGCCCTCGCCTACCGGGCGTACGCCCGCCGGCACCCCGGCCGCTACCCGACCACCCAACGCGTGCCCGACCCGACCGACCCGGAGCACGTGGCCGCCGGCGAGCGGGCCGTCGGGGCGATCTACGCCGTCCTGCGGGGCTACGGCCTCGACGGCGACGCCGCCGTCGACGCGACCCGGATGCTGCGCAGCACCCTGCACGGCTTCGTCTGCCTGGAGGCGGCCGGCGGATTCGGCCTGCCCCGCGCCGTCGACACGTCCTTCGACCGAATGCTGGTCGCCCTGGACGGCACGTTCCGGTCCTGGCCCGAGTGAGGAGCGCGATGTACGCCACGGGTCTGCTCCTGCTCTTCCTGCTCGAACTGGCCGTGCTGGCGGTCGGCGGCTGGTGGGGCTGGGCGCTGGACGCCGGGACGCCGGTGCGGGTGGCCGCCGCCGTCGCCGTACCGCTGCTGCTCGCCGCCCTCTGGGGCGTGTTCGGCTCGCCGAAGGCCCGGGTGCCGCTGCCGGCCGCGGGCAAGCACGCCTTCCAGGCCGCCTGGTTCGCCGCCGGCGGCGGGATGCTGGCCCTGCTCGGACGGCCGCTGGCCGGCGTCGCGCTGGTCGTCAGCTGGGCGCTCACCGTCGCCCTGCTGCGCCGGGCGGGCCGCCCCGCCTGAGCCACTGCCCGGGCTGAGCACTGGCCCGCCTGAGCCGCTGCCCTTCGGCCCTCGCCTTGCCCTCGGGCCCTCCTCGCCCTTCGGCCCTCGGCGCCTGCCCCCTGCCTCCCGCCTCCGCGCCCTTCGGCCCTCCACCTCACCTCGGCCCTCGGCATCTGTGTCGGTGCTGGTGTCGGGCCAGCTCGGTCACCGGGGCGGGGTGGCACCGTGGTACGAGTCGCCCGAAGCAGCGCCGCACCGGGGCGGGTCGTCGCCGGGGCGCCTCGAAGGTCGTACCCTTCGCCGGGTGAGTGACGGGAAGCCCGGGGTGGACGGCCGCCCGCCGACGGCCGACCTGCCGGCCCCGGGTACCCCCGAGACGTCCGTCGGGCGACCCGTCCGGGGTCCGCTGCCCGACCCGGCGACGCCGACCCGTCCGGACCCGCCCGCACCGTCCCCGCCCGTCGCCCCGCCTGAGCCGTCCCTGGCCGCTGTGTCGGCTCCGCCTGTCGTGTCGGCCCCGCCTGTCGTGTCGGCCCCGCCTGTCCTGTCGGCCAGAGCCGACGTGGGCTCGTCGGCGGCACCGGTCGGGCCGGTGGCTGTCGGCTCTGCGTCGGTCGGGTCGGTGGCTGTCGGCTCTGCACCGGTCGGGCCGGTGGCCGTCGATTCGGCGTCGGTCGGGGCGGCCGTTCCCGGCGGGGGCGCGGTCGCGCGTCCCGAGCGGACGGCCTGGCGGCTCCGGCCACTCTGGGCGGCGCTCGCGGCGGTCGTGGCGATGCTCGCCTGCGGCCTGCCCGCGGCGCTGCTGACCGACCGGGCGCGGCACGGGGCCGGGCCGGTGCCGGGGCCGTCCGGCGCGGCCGCCGACGACCCCGCCTCGCGGGCCGCCCGTCAGCTCGGTGAGCGCATGACGGCCGAGCTGGCCCGGCAGTCGACGGCCCTGATCGGTGGGGACCGGGCCGGGTTCCTGGCCGTCGCCGAGCCCGTCGCCCACCCGGATCTGCGCCGCCGGTACGCCGCGCTGCGGGCGCTGCGGGTGACCACCTGGCAGGCCGGCGCGGCCGACCTGCCCGCGCCGGTCGAGGGGCGGCCCGGCGAGTGGCGGCTGCTGGTCGAGTTCCGGTACTGCTTCGTCGTGCCGGGCTGCCGCCCCAGCCGGCTGCTGGCCGTCACCCGATGGCGGGCGAGGGAGGAGCGGCCCCGGCTGCTGGCCGTCGAGCCGTCCCGGTCGGCGGAGGTCGGCGCCCGCCCCTGGGAGGTCAGCGAGCTGGCTGTCGCCGTCGGCCCGCGTACCCTCGTGGCCACCACCCCGGCCCTGCGCGGGAGGCTGCCGGGCCTGCTCGCCCAGGCCGAGGCGGCCGCCACGGTCGCGGACGCGTACGCGGTCGGCGACCGGAAGCCGGACCGGTACCGGATCTTCTACGCGGGCCGCGCCGAGTGGAAGCGCTGGTACGGCGGCGACCGTCCCCGGTGGACCGGCGGGTACGCGGTCACGGTCGGCGGCGGCCACCACGAGGTGGTGCTGAACGCCGACGGGCTGGCGTCCGGCGGGGTGGACGACCTGCTCCGGCACGAGCTGACCCACGCCGCCTCGCTGCCCGAGCGGGGCTACCCGGGCAAGGGCACCTGGTGGCTGGTCGAAGGGCTGGCCGAACACGCCGGCGCGGACGGCCAGCCGGTCGACCGGTACGAAGGGCTGACCGAGGTGCGACGGCTGGCGAAGGGCGGCTGGGGCGGCCGGCTCGACAGCCTCACCCCCGCCGACGACGCCCCGGCCGACCGGGTCAGCGGCAGCTACGGGATCTCCTACCTGGCCGTCCGGCACCTGGTCGACCGGTTCGGCCCGGAGCGGCTGCTCGCCTTCTTCGCGGCCGTGGTGCACGAGCGCCGCCCGCTGGCCGATGCCGCCGAGGCGATCTTCGGCGAGCCGTGGGGCGCCCTGCACGACGAGTGCGTCGCGTACGTCCGCGCCGTGGCCGCCTGAACGCGACCGCCGGCGTGCCCCGGCCCGCCGGCCGACGGCGACGCTGACGACGGCCCACCAGCGCGATGCCGGACCGACCCGGCCCACCGCCGCCCGGAGATTCATGATCGACCGCTGTCGGGCGTCGCCGACCGACCTGACACACTGGTGCCCGCTCCCAGCGCGGAGCCCCGGTCCGCGTCCGGAAGCGGCCCGGGGCACCCGCCCGGTGGTTCCGGTGGCGCCGCCGGAACCACCGGGCGCCTTCCGCGCGGGGCAGGCGTCACGTTCATGGTGCGGCCCAGGGGCGCGGGAACCGGCCGGCGGACGTGACCGGGCGCGGCGGCGGCGCCGGCAACCGGCCGGAGGGTCGCGCCACGGACGGAACGGGGACCGATCGGACGCCGGGCGCAACAGGTTCGACGACGACGTAGCCGGTCGGGTGGACAACGGCCCGAACCATGATCAGTTGTACGAAGGGATCGCGCCGGTCACAGCCGCCCCGCTACCGTACTGGTAACACGCGCGTCGCCGGTCCGGGCGGGAGGATCCCGTCCGGTGGCACGCGCCGGGCATGGGATGGGTCGGTGAGCCATGGCCGGGTCGCAGTCCGACGGTCGGCTGTCGGAGGTCAAGTTCCTCACCGTCGCCGAGGTGGCGACGGTGATGCGGGTGTCGAAGATGACGGTCTACCGCCTGGTGCACAGCGGTGAGCTCACCGCGGTCCGGGTCGGCAGGTCGTTCCGGGTGCCCGAACACGCGGTGCACGAATACCTGCGGGGCGCGTTTCAGGAGACCGCCTGAGCCACCCGCGAGCCCTCCGTCGACTGCGACGTAACGGGCATCGACGGGGGCGCGTTGGTCCTGCTGACGCTCTCCGGCTACCCTGGACCCGACCGTGACCGCAGGAGCGCCCCGCCGCATTTCCCGCTGGCCCGGTCCGCTGTCCGCACGCGGTCGTAGACGGCACCCGGTTGTGGTGTCATCCGGTCGCCCCGCATGTTGCATCGAAAGGCTGTCGTATGGGCTCGGTGGTCAAGAAGCGCCGCAAGCGCATGGCTAAGAAGAAGCACCGCAAGCTGCTGCGCAAGACCCGCGTCCAGCGTCGCCGTCTCGGCAAGTGACCGGGGCCGGGCGCTGCCCGGCACCCGTCGTCACTTGCCAACTGTCGACCCTCGGAGGCTCAGGTGATCAGGCCGTGGATGTCCCGGCTCGATCCCGCCTGCCGGGGGAGGTGCGCGACATGACCCCCGGTGGCACCCCAGGTGCCCCGGGGGTCGTCGTCGTGACCGGGGTCGGCCGTTACCTCGGCGCGCACGTCGCCGCCCGGCTCGCCGCCGATCCGCGCATCGAGCGCGTCATCGGCGTCGACCCGCCCGAGCCGGGCGCCGAGTTCACCGACCTGCTCGACCGGGTCGAACGCGTCCGCGTCGACGCCGGTTCGATCGGTGGCCTCCTCGCCGACCTCGACGTCGACGCCGTGGTCCACCTCGCCCTGGTCACCGCCCCCGATCCGCAGCACGGCGGGCGCGCGGCGATGAAGGAACAGAACGTCATCGGCACGATGCACCTCCTCGCCGCCTGCCAGCGCGCGCCCCGGCTGCGCAAGCTCGTCGTCCGCTCCTCGACGGCCGCGTACGGGGCGTCGTTCCGCGACCCGGCGGTCTTCACCGAGGAGACCGAGCCGCGCGAGGTGCCGCGCGGCGGGTTCGGCCGCGACATCCTCGACATCGAGGGGTACGTCCGCGGCTTCCGCCGCCGGCGGTCCGACGTCACCGCCACCGTGCTGCGCTTCGCGCCGTTCATCGGTTCGACCGCCGACACGACGCTGACCCGCTACTTCTCCCAGCCGGTGGTGCCCACCGTGTTCGGCCGCGACCCCCGGTTGCAGTTCCTGCACTTCGACGACGCGCTGGAGGTGCTGCACCGGTCGATCGTCGAGGACCATCCGGGGACGTACAACGTGGCCGGTCCCGGCGTGCTCTCCCTGTCCCAGGCGATCCGCCGGGCGGGTCGGATCGCCGTTCCGGTGCTGGAGCCCGGCCTCTCCGGGGCCGTCGCGTTCGCCCGCAACCTCGGCTTCGGCCGCTACGGCCTCGACCAGGTCGACCTCTTCGTGCACGGGCGGGTCGTCGACACCACCCGCCTGGAGCAGGAGTACGGCTTCACGCCCCGCTCCACCGCCGCCGCGTTCGACGACTTCATCCGCGCCCACCACGGCGGCGTCGTGGTGACCCGCGACCAGTTGGCCGTGGCGGAGCACCTCGTGCTGGAGGGCATCCGGCAGGTCCGGGACGCCGTGCGGGAGCGCTCGTGAGCGGGCGGGAGGAGCGGCGCGACGGCCGGTACGACGTACCGCTGACCGTGGCCGCGCCGGGCGCGGAGCCGGCGCGGGCGAACGGGCACCGCCGCGCCGCCACCGCCGACGAGCCGGTCCGGGGCGCCGCCACCGACGAGCCGGACACCGCCACCGACGAGCCGGTCGCCGCCGGGCGGCGACGCGGGCCCGACGACGCGATCGCCGCCGACGTGCCGGCCGCCCGGGAGGCCACCGACGAGCACGGCGCGCCGGACACGGCTGCCACCGTCCGCGAGCCGGACACCGCCGCCGACGAGCCGGCTGCCACCGACGAGCCGGCCGTTCCGGCGGGCGGGCTGGCTGGCGGGGCCGGCGGCCGGGCGGCGGGCCCGTCGGTGCCGGACCGGCCGGGCGACCACTGGGACCGCCGGGTCGCCAAGGGGCTGGCGTTCCTGCGCCGCCGGCTCTCCGGCGACTACGAGGTCGACGAGTTCGGCTTCGACCCCGACATCACCGAGGCGGTCTTCCACCCGCTGCTGCGGGTGCTCTACCGGGACTGGTTCCGCACCGAGGTCACCGGCCTGGAGCACGTGCCCGCCGAGGGCGCCGGTCTGGTGGTCGGCAACCACTCCGGCACGGTGGCGCTGGACGCGCTGATCCTCTCCACCGCCCTGCACGATCAGCATCCGGCCGGCCGCTACCTGCGGCTGCTCGGCGCGGACCTGGTCTTCCGGATGCCGGTGGTCTCCGAGATCGCCCGCAAGACGGGCGGGACGGTCGCCTGCAACCCGGACGCCGAGCGGCTGCTCGGCAACGGCGAGCTGGTCGGCGTCTTCCCGGAGGGCTTCAAGGGCATCGGCAAGCTCTACTCCGAGCGCTACAAGCTGCAGCGTTTCGGCCGGGGCGGGTTCGTCTCGGCGGCGCTGCGCACCGGCACCCCGATCGTGCCGGTCGCCATCGTCGGCGGCGAGGAGATCTATCCGATGCTCGCCGACATCAAGCCCCTGGCGCGGCTGCTCAAGCTGCCCTACTTCCCGGTCACCCCCACCTTCCCGTGGCTGGGGCCGCTGGGCATGGTGCCGCTGCCGAGCAAGTGGCTGATCGAGTTCTGCCCGCCGATCCCCACCGCCCACCTGACCGATTCCGCCGACGACCCGCTGGTGGTGTTCAACCTGGCCGACCAGGTGCGGGAGACCATCCAGCAGACGCTGCACAGGCTGCTCGAACGCCGCCCGGACCCGTTCGGCCCGTGACGCGGGCGGCCGGCGGGAAGCACGCCTCCACCGTGCCGCAGACCGCGTGTCAGCCGTTGCGGCGACGCCGGTGCAGCGCCATCCCGGCCGTGACCGCCCCGGCCAGCAGCCCCGCGGCGGCGGTGGACGGCACCGCGATCTTCACGGCGCGGCGGCCGGTGCGGAAGTCGCGTACCTGCCAGCCGCGCTGCCGGGCCTCCCGGAACAGGGCGGCGTCCGGGTTGACCGCCACCGCGCGGCCGACCGTGGAGAGCATCGGCAGGTCGTTGCAGGAGTCGCTGTAGGCGGTGCAGCGGGCCAGGTCCAGCCCTTCCACCGCGGCGAGCTGGGTGACCGCCTCGGCCTTGGCCGGGCCGTGCATCAGGTCGCCGACCAGCCGGCCGGTGTAGGCCCCGTCGACGACCTCGGCGACGGTGCCGATCGCGCCGGTGAGGCCGAGCCGGGCGGCGATCACCCGGCCGATCTCCACCGGCGCGGCGCTGACCAGCCAGACCCGCTCGCCGGCGTCGAGGTGCTGCTGGGCGAGCCGGCGGGTGCCGGCCCAGATCCGGGGCGCCATCAGCTCGTCGAAGATCTCCTCGGCGAGGCGTTCGACGTCGTCCACCCGCCAGCCCTCGATGAACGCGAGCGCGGCCTCCTTGGCCTGCGACATGTCGCCGGCGTGCTCGGTGGCGAGCACCCGGAAGCGCAGTTGCTGCCACGCGAACCGGGCCAGGTCCGTGGTGGTGAAGTAGTTGCGCGCGGCGAGGCCACGGGCGAACCAGTAGATCGACGCGCCCTGCATCATCGTGTTGTCGACGTCGAAGAACGCCGCTGCGGTCGGATCGGGCTGCGGCGGCGTGAGCGGCGCCTGGTCGGTCTCCGCCCAGCCGGCGGTGTGCCCGTGGGCGTCGGTGCTGACCGTCACCTTTCGGCTGCGGGCCACGCGACCTCCCTCCGCTGCCGGCGCGACATGTGCCTGCCGAGGGTATCCGGACGTGGGTTGCCGACGGCCGCCCGGCGGGTGAACTGTGGCGTGGACGGCTCGCCGAGCGGGTCAGCGGTCGCCGGGGCAGGCGGTCGGGGCCGGGCCGAGGGCGTCGCTGCCGGCGGGGGCCGGCAGGCCGCAGGCGATCGCCGCACGGAGGGCGTCGGAGCGCTTGCGGACCGCGTCCAGCAGGGCCAGCGAGCGGCGGGTGCGGTCCCGATCGGCCCGGGTGCCGTCGTCGAGCAGGCCGCCGACCGCCCGTCGCTGCCCGGCGAGGAAGGAGTTGACCGTGTCCAGCGCCGCCGGGTCGGAGCGCTGCACGGCGGCACTGGTCAGCAGGCGTACGCCCTGCCGGGTGTCCGCGTCCATGTCGTCCAGCACGGCGCTGTAGCCGTCCCGGTCGCCGCGCAGCGCGGCGGCCTCGGCCAGCCGGGTGCGGGCGAAGTCCAGGAAGAGCTGGCCCCGGCTGATGTCCGAGCTGGTGAGCGCGAGCTGGGCCCGTTCCGTCGAGCGCTTCATGCCGTACAGCGCGTCACCGGGGACCGCGTTCTCGCTCGCGGCGGAGATGCCGGAGAGGGCGATCGCGCCGGCCGCGACGCCGACGAGGATCGCGCCCCGGGCGCGGGCCCGCCGCGCGGTGACGGCGGGCAGCAGCCGACCACGGCCGGTCTCGGCGGCGGCCGGCTCCGGCGCGACGGCGGGTGTGCCGATGCCCTCGCGTTCGGCCGTGGCCAGCAGCATGGCCCGCAGCCCGGTGCGGAACTCGGGGTCCACCTCGACGGCCGGCGGGGCGGCGCCGAGCCGCTGCCCGACGGCGACGAGCGCGGCGAGCTGGTCGTCGGCCCGGGAACGCACGTGGTGTCGCCGGCCGCCGTTGGCCTCGTCGAGAAGCTGCGCGAAGCGCTCCGCGCGCCGACGGGAGAAGAGGTCGCTGTCCACCGCAGGCACCTCCTCTCGCTGGTCACGGCCGGTCGGCCGCTGTCGTCACCAGCGACCGGTGACGGCGTGACGCCACGGACGAACGTCGTGGCCGGCCGCGCCGTCGGACCTGGAGGCCCGGGGGATGCCGGGGCTACCACCGGTCGCACCCGGAGAAACGGTCCGCACCGTGCATGGGTTACGGGGCCGGCGGGGCCGAAATCACGGAAAGTGATTGGCGTCACGGCGTGGCAACGGCGCTGAGCTGGGCGTCCTTCTGATCGACGGTCGTCAGTCCCGCAGGCGGGACTACGGTTGGAAGCCGTCCGGCAGCAGCCGTGCCAGCGCCCGCACCGCGCGGTACTGCAACGCCTTGATCGCGCCCTCGTTCTTGCCCATCGCGCGGGCCGTCTCGGCCACGGAGAAGCCCTGGAGGAAGCGGAGCACGATGCACTCCTGCTGCTCCGGGTTGAGCTGCTTGACGGCGGTGAGCAGGGCCACGTTGGTGATGTGCTCGACGACCGCCGCCTCCGGGCTGCCCTCCGGCCCCCGGTCCTCCCGGTCGGCGTCCAGGACGTCGCCGGTGGTCACCTCCAGCCGGTAGCGGCCGGACTTGAAGTGGTCGGCCACGAGGTTGCGGGCGATGGTGACCAGCCACGCCCCGAGGTCCCGGCCCTGCCAGGTGAAGCTGCCGATCCGCTTGAGGGCGCGCAGGAACGTGTCGGAGGTGAGGTCCTCGGCGAGCTGGCGGTTGCCGACCCGGAAGTAGACGAACCGGAACACGGTGTCGACGTACCGGTCGTAGATGAGCCCGAACGCCTCGGACTCGCCGGCCTGGGCGCGCTCGACCAGGGCCCAGACCTCGGTCGCCGGATCGGACGGGTCCGGCCGGCTGGGGTAGCCCGTCGAGGTGACGGGGGCGGCGGCCGTCGCCGGCACCGCCGGGATCACCGCCGTCTCCGCGGCCGGCTCCTCCGGCGTCGTCGACGGCTCCGTCGTGCGGCGGCCCTGCGCCGGCATGGTGGGCCGGGCCGGCGCGGCGACCCGGCTGCCGGCCGGGCTCGTGTTGCCCCCCGGCGTCGCGGGGCGCGGCGGCGGCTCGTTGTGGTGCGGCCGCTGACGGGTCCGGCTGGACGCGCCCTCGCCCCGGACCGTGAGGCTGCCCGAGTCGTCCAGCGGGCTGCGCGCGGTGGGCCGCTCGTTGACCGGGGGACGGGTCGCCGGGCTGTGCAGGCCGAGTGGTCGTTCCGCGTAGCCGAAGGTGGTCACCGCGCCGCCTCCGTCCCGCCGGCGACCGACGGCGCGGGCCGGCGCGTCGGTGCCGCGCCTGGGCCCGGGCGGCCGGGCAGGGCTGGCTCGGGGTGTGCCGACTGGCGGCAGATCCCCTTGAGGTGCTGGTCCAATGCGCTCACAGGCACGGGGGCCTCCTCGGGCTGAGGGGTGTCGACTCACGGCAAATGGGGTGAGCCGACCCGAGTGATGATAGGGCCAACGTCACCCGCGCGTGGCAAGTCCGTTACACAGGGCGGAAGTATTTCCCGCGGCGTCGCACAACTGGCGGACCTGTTGTCCGTCGTGTGTGGTTGACTTTCCGATCTCGGCGTGATCGTGAATGTATTTCCAGGTCAACGGCCACGCTGGCCGACGCGGGAGCTAGTCGTGGCCAGGCGGTCGAGAGAGGACCGTCCAGGCCCTCCAGACGTGTCGGCGTGTCCCGTTGACGAGACTGATCCGTCTCGTCGACGCCCCGCCGGTCGTCCTGTCGGCGGGACTCGGCGCGGCCGGGCCGCCAGGCGGTCGCTCCCTCCGCCGCAGGATCGCCGCCTCCCACCGCCGCAGGAACGCCGTCGGGGCATGGCCCGCGACCCGGTGCTGTGCCAGACTCAGCCACCGTGCAGGACGCAACCGACAACACCGCGTCGAACCTCGCCGACCGGCTCCGCCGGGCGGCCGCCGCCCACGGCGACCGGCCCGCGCTGCACTGGCGCGAGCGGACGGTGACCTGGTCCGAACTGGACGCCTCGGTGACGGCCGCCGCCCGGGCCCTGGCGGACCTGACCGGCACCCCGCCCGCCGTTGGGGTGCAGCGGCCCGCCACCGCCGACCGGCATCCGCCCCGGGTCGCGATCGCGCTGGGCAACACGCCGGACTTCGTGGTCGGCTACCTGGCCGCGCTGCGCGCCGGGCTGGTGGCGGTGCCGGTGAACCCCGGCCTCACCGCCCCCGAGCTGCGGCACGTGCTGGCCGACTCCGGCGCCTCGGTGCTGATCGGCACGCGGCGGGTCCGGGACCTCGTGGCCGGCGTCGCCGGGGAACTGCCCGCGCTCACCGCCGTGCACGAGGCCCCGCCGACGGCCGACGGCGGAGGCCCGTTCCCCGTTCGGGGCGGCGACGACCTCGCGGTGCTGCTCTACACCTCCGGCACCGAGGGGCGGCCGAAGGGCGCGATGCTCACGCACCGGGCGCTGGCGGCCAACCACGAGCAGGTGGGCCGCATCGACCCGCCGGTCGTCGGCCCGGACGACACCGTGCTGCTCGCGCTGCCGCTGTTCCACGCGTACGGGCTCAACTCCGGGCTCGGGGCGGTCGTCCACCACGGCGCGACCGGGCTGCTGGTCGACGACCCCGGTCCCGACGCCGGGCTGGCCGAGATCGCCCGCCGCCGGGCCGGCGTGCTGGTGGGCGTACCGTCGATGGTCGCCGCCTGGTCCACGGCGGACGCCGGAACGGTCGCCACGGCGATGGCGTCGGTACGCCTGGTGGTCTGCGGCGCGGCGCCCCTGGAGCCGGCCGTCGCGGCGCGCTTCACCGAGGCCACCGGCCACCCCGTGCACGTCGGGTACGGCCTGACCGAGACCGCGCCGGTGCTCACCTCCACCCTGGTCGGCGGCGAGCCGAAGCCCGGCTCGATCGGCCGCCCGCTGCCCGGCGTCGAGCTGCGCCTGGTCGGGACGGACGGGGCCGACCTGTGGCGCGACGGCGTGGCCGAGCCGGACGACGACGCCGACGAGCTGGACCTCTCCGACCTCGCGCCCGGCACCGACCCGGGACAGATCGTGGTGCGCGGCGCGAACCTCTTCGCCGGCTACTGGCCCGACGGCCGGGGTGGCCCGGACGCGGACGGCTGGTGGGCCACCGGCGACGTCGGGTACGCGGACTCCGACGGCGACCTCTTCCTGGTCGACCGGATCGGCGAGCTGATCATCGTCAACGGGTTCAACGTCTACCCGCGCGAGGTGGAGCTGGTGCTCTCCGCCCACCCGGGCGTGGCCGAGTCGGCGGTACTGGGTGTGCCGCATCCGCGGACCGGCGAGACTGTCCGGGCGTACGTGGTGCGGGCGCCGGGGCGTCCGGTCACCGGCGAGGAACTGCTCGCCCACTGCGCCCGCAACCTGGCCCGGTTCAAGTGCCCGACGGCCGTCGAGTTCGTCGACGAGCTGCCGCACTCGGTGATCGGCAAGGTACGCAAGACCCTGCTCCGGCCGGCGTCGCCCCCGGCGGCCCCGGTGCCGTCCCCGACGGCGTCGCCGGAGAACCGCCCGCCGGCGCCGGCCGGCACCAGCACGACGGAGGAGACCGATGCGTGAGCCCCGACTCACCCTGATCACCCGACCCGGCTGCCACCTCTGCGAGGACGCCAGGGTCGCGCTGGACCGGGTGGTGGCGGTCACCGGGGACCGGTGGACCGAGAAGGACGTCACCGACGACATCGAGCTGGAGCGCGAGTACGGCGACCGCCTGCCGGTGGTGCTGCTCGACGGCAAGGAGCACGGCTACTGGCGGGTGGAGGAGGAGCGGCTGCTGCGGGACCTGACCACCCCGCAGCTGTAGGGCCGCCCGTTATGGTGCTGCGATGACCTCTGCTCGCCCCCACCTGGTCTGGGACTGGAACGGCACCCTGCTCAACGATCTCGACCTGGTGGTCGCCTCCACCAACGCGGCCTTCGCCAGCGTCGGCGGTCCGTCGGTGACCGCCGACGAACACCGGGTCAGGTTCCGCCGCCCGATCGCCGACTACTACGCCGAGGTGCTCGGCCAGGCCGTCGACGACGACGAGTTCGGCCGGCTGGACCGGATCTTCCACGACGCGTACCGGAACGGGCTGACCACCTGCGAGCTGGCGCACGACGCCACGGTGGCGATGGCGGCGTGGCCGGGCAGCCAGTCCCTGCTGTCGATGTGGTTCCACGAGGAGCTGGTGCCGACCGTGCGCACGTACGGGCTTGGCGGGCACTTCGTCCGGGTGGACGGGCTGCGCGCGACCGTCGGCGGCGACCGCAAGGCCGAGTCCCTCCGGGCACACCTGGCCGAGCTGGGCGTGGACGGTCGGGACGTGGTGCTGATCGGCGACTCCATCGACGACGCCGACGCCGCCCTCTCCGTCGGCGGCCGGGCGGTCCTCTACACCGGCGGGTTCACCGATCCGGCCCGCCTGCGCGCCTCCGGCCACCCGGTCGCCGACACGCTCACCGAGGCGGTGACGCTCGCCGCCGCCGTGTCCTGACCCTCGGCCGTCCCGGGGTCTGGCGACGCCGCCCGAGGCCGGGCCGTCGGGCCGGGTTGGACGGGCCGCCGGGCTGGGTTGGACGGGCCGCCGGGCTGGGTTGGACGGGCCGCCGGGCTGGGTTGGACGGGCCGCCGGGCCGGGCTGGACGGGCCGCGGGGCCGGGTGCCGCTTCGGGGCCGGGGGACGCCCGCCCCGGGACCGCGACGCCGGGCGGGGTCAGTTGCGCAGGTAGGCCAGGACGGCCAGCACTCGGCGGTGCTGTTCCGTGTCGGGCGGCAGCTGGAGCTTGGTGAAGATGTTCCGCACGTGCTTCTCGACGGCGCCGTCGGTGACGACCAGGGTCCGCGCGATCGCCGTGTTCGAGCGGCCCTCGGCCATCAGGCCGAGCACCTCGCGTTCGCGGGGGGTGAGCTCGCGCAGCGGATCGTCGCGGCGGCGCCGGGCGAAGAGCTGGCCGACCACCTCCGGGTCGAGCACCGTCCCGCCGGCGGCCACCCGGTCCAGCGCGTCGAGGAACTCGTCGATCGCGGCCACCCGGTCCTTGAGCAGGTAGCCGATCCCGCCCCCGCCGCCGCCGGTCGTGGCGAGCAGGTCGTCGGCGTACGACACCTCGACGTACTGGGAGAGGACCAGGATCGGGGTGCGGGGCACCAGCCGGCGCGCCTCCACCGCCGCGCGCAGCCCCTCGTCGGTGTGCGAGGGCGGCATCCGGACGTCGACGATCGACACGTCCGGCCGGTGCGTCACCACCGCCGCCACCAGCGCCTCGCCGTCGGCGACGGCGGCCACCACCTCGTGGCCCCCCTCGCTGAGCAGCCGGACCAGCCCTTCCCGGAGCAGGACGGCGTCGTCCGCGATCACGATCCGCATGATCGGAATGTCTACCACGTCCGGATCACAGCGGGAGTTCCGCGCGGATCTCGGTGGGCCCGCCCGTCGGGCTCGTCACCGAGAGCCGGCCACCGGCGGCGCGGACCCGGTCGGCGATGCCGACCAGCCCGTGCCCCTTGGCCAGGTGCGCGCCGCCCTGACCGTCGTCGCCGACGCCGACCTCCAGCCGCCCGTCGCGGCGGGCCACGGTGACCTGGCACTCGGTCGCCCGGCTGTGCTTCGCGACGTTGGTCAGCGCCTCGGCGACGACGAAGTACGCGGTGCTCTCCACGGCCGGGTCGAGCCGGCCGGCGGGGCTGGACAGCTCCGGGTCGACCCGCAGCTCGATCGGGATCAGGCCGCGCCCGGCCAGCGCCGCCAGGGCGCTGGGCAGGCCCCGGTCGACCAGGATCGGCGGCGCGATGCCCCGGGACAGGGCGCGCAGCTCGGCGAGCGTCTCCCGGGTCTGGGTGACCGCCTCGTCCAGGGTGCGCCCGGCGGCGTCCGGGTCGGTGGCGAGCTGCTGGCGGGCCCGGCTGAGGTCCATGGCGAGGCGGACCAGGCGCTGCTGCGGGCCGTCGTGGATGTCCCGCTCCAGGCGGCGCAGCGCGCTCGCCTCGGCCGAGACCGCGGCCCGCTTCTGCTCCTCCAGCACGGTGATCCGGTTGCGCATCTCGGCCACCCCGGTGAGCATGGCCCGGCCGAAGCCGGCCTGGAGCAGCGCGCAGCCGCGGGCCACGATCGGCAGGGTGATCAGGAAGAACAGCCCGATCGCGGTGTGCAGCCCGATCCGGGCGACGGTCGAGGTGCCCAGCCCGAGGAGCTGGGGGAGGTCCACGTCCTCCGGGTCGCCGTGCGGCAGCGCCCAGTCGTACGCCCAGTAGAGCGTGCCGGCGACGGCGCCGGCCCACCAGACCAGCGTGACCACGAAGGTGACGATGGCCACGATCAGCTTGAGGATGCCGTGCGCCAGGTCGAGCCAGGACTGCGCGTCCCCCATCGGCACGAAGATCCGCCGCCAGGCGCTCGCCCCGGGCTCGGGGAGCCGGTACTGCGGGCGGATCCGGGACTGGCGCAGGACGGCGGGGAGGCGGAGCCGCTCGATGTCGGCCAGTCCTCGGGCGGCGTACAGGGTGCCGCTGAGGACGGGCAGGCCGATCACCGTCACCATCAGCCCGAGTCCGGCCGCGAGGCCGACGATCAGGACCACGAAGCTGGCCAGGGCCAGCGGGAGGCCGAGCAGCACGTAGCCGGAGTCCAGGAGGAGCTGTCGGGAGATGGTCGGCGCCGGCACGGGCTGGTCGACGGCGGCGGGTACGGCGGTCATGCCACGAGGCTAGGCAGCACGGGGGTGTCGGACCCATCCCGTCGGCCCGCCTCTCCGGCGTAGGGCTGTCCCTACCGCGCCGGCGCGCCCGGCCGAGGGTGTCGAGTCGCGCCGCCCGGGCGCCGGCGGGAGCCGGGTCGGTCCGGCGTGACGTAATCGGCGGCGAGCCGCGCTCGCGCGATTGGTCAGAGAAGTCGTAATTGAGCAATAATCGCCGAGCGGCGCCGGCGGAGGCCGCTGGATCGATCTTGCGGAATGGAGGGCCAGGTGAAGCCGCGTCGCGAGCTGTCAAGATCGCGATTTGTGCACGCCTTCACAAGCGCCTACTCTGTAGTTCCGACGCGCCCTGCTAGCACAGCCGGCATTCTCGGTCGCCAGCGGGAGTCCCGAAACGGCCGGCCGCTGGAGCTGGCCGAGGATCGCACCGCACGGAGTCTCATGAGTCAGCACCGTCACCCTGGCGCGCCCGGTCGCGCCGGTGCCGTACCGGCGCTCCCGGACCTGCCCGAGGCGACCGTCGCGCGGCTCCCCGAATACCTCCGTGCCCTGCACAACCTCGCCGAGACCGGCCACGAGACCGTCTCCAGCGAGGGCCTGGCCAGCGCCGCGGGCGTCAACTCCGCCAAGTTGCGCAAGGATCTCTCGCACCTCGGGTCGTACGGCACCCGGGGCGTCGGCTACGACGTGGCCCTGCTGATCGACCAGATCGAGTTCGTGCTCGGGCTCACCCAGCGCCGGGCGGTCGCCCTGGTCGGCGTGGGTAATCTCGGTCACGCCCTGGCCGGCTACGACGGCTTCGCCAGCCGCGGCTTCCGCATCGCCGCCCTCTTCGACGCCGACCCGGACCGGGTCGGCGAGGAGATCAACGGGCTGGTCGTCCGGCACGTCGACGAGCTGCCCCGGGTCGCCGCCGAGGAGGCCATCGCCATCGGCGTGATCGCCACCCCGGCCCCGGCCGCCCAGGCCGTCGCCGACCAGCTCGTGGCCGTCGGTGTGACGAGCATCCTGAACTTCGCCCCGTGCGTACTCTCGGTCCCGGAGGGGGTCGACGTGCGCAAGGTCGATCTCGCCATCGAGCTGCAGATCCTGTCCTTCCACGAGCACCGCAAGGCATCGCTGACCGCGCTCCCCGCCACCGGTGGGTCCGCCCTCACCGCCCTGCCCGGCGGCCTCGCGGTCACCGACACCCAGGAGGCGATCGGCACGTGAAACTGCTCGTCGTCGGTGCGTCCTACCGCACCGCTCCCGTCGCCACGCTGGAGCAGCTCGCGGTCCCGCCGGCCGACCTCACCCGCACTCTGGACCGCCTGGTCGCCCAGCCGTACGTGACCGAGGCCGTGCTCGTCTCCACCTGCAACCGGGTGGAGGTCTACGCCGCCGTCTCCGGTTTCCACGGCGGCCTCGGTGACATCTGCGCGGTGCTGGCCGACCAGGCCGGCTGCCAGCCCGCCGCGCTCGCCAACCACCTCTACGTGCACTTCGACGCCGCCGCGGTCGACCACGTCTTCCGGGTCGCCGCCGGGCTCGACTCGATGGTGGTGGGCGAGGCGCAGATCCTCGGCCAGCTCCGCGACGCCTACCACTCGGCGACCGGGGCCGACACGGCCGGTCGGCTGCTGCACGAGCTGATGCAGCAGGCGCTGCGGGTCGGCAAGCGGGCCCACGCGGAGACGGGCATCGACCGGGCCGGTCAGAGCGTGGTGACCGCGGCGCTGGAACTGGCCGCCGGCCACCTCGACGGTGACCTGGCCGGCCGCCCGGCCCTCGTCGTCGGGGCGGGGGCGATGGGCTCGCTGGGCGTCGCCACGCTGTCCCGGCTGGGCGCCGGGCCGCTCACCGTGACCAACCGGGGCGCCGACCGGGCCGTCCGGCTGGCCGAGGCGTACGGCGCCAGCGCGACGCCCATGGCGGAACTGACCGCGGCGCTCTCCACAGTGGACATAGTAGTGGCCGCCACGGCGGCCACGGAGGCGGTCCTCACCCGCGAGGTGGTCAGCCGGGCGCTCGCCGGGCGCGACCCCGGCCGGGGGCCGCTGGTCCTGCTCGACCTCGCGGTGCCGCGCGACGTGGAGGCCGGAGTCGCCGAGCTGCCCGGCGTCGAGGTGATCGACATCGACAGGATGGCGACGCTGCTCGCCGACGGCCCCGCCGCCACCGACGCCGCCGCCGTCGAGCGGATCGTGGTCGGCGAGGTCGACGCCTTCCTCACCTGGCTGCGCGGGTCCGACGTGGCGCCGACCGTGGCCGCCCTGCGCGGCCGCGCCGACGACGTGGTCACCGCCGAGCTGCGCCGGCTCGCCCAGCGCCGCCCGGACCTCACCGACGACCAGCGCGCCGAGGTCGCCCGGACGGTGCACCGGGTGGTCCAGCGCCTGTTGCACCAGCCCACCGTGCGGGTCCGGCAGCTCGCCGCGGAGCCCGGCGGCGACCAGTACGCGGCCCTGCTGCGCGAGCTGTTCGACCTCCAGGTGCCGCAGACGTCACCGGTCGACAGCGTCCCCGACATCGTGGACAGCGACGTCGCGCCCCTGCTCGGTCTCGCCGACTTCCCGCCGTCGTCCGTCCCGGCCGACGTCCCGCCCACCGGAGGTGAGCGATGAGCACGCCCCTGCGCCTCGGTACCCGGGGCAGCAAACTGGCGATGGCCCAGTCCGGCCACGTCGCCGAGGCACTGACGGCGGCCACCGGCCGCCCGGTCGAGCTGGTCGAGGTGGTCACCGCCGGCGACCGCTCCTCCGCGCCGGTGCACCGGCTCGGCGTCGGCGTCTTCGTCTCCGCGCTGCGCGACGCGCTGACCGCCGGCACGATCGACTTCGCGGTGCACTCCTACAAGGACCTGCCCACCGCGGCGGCCCCCGGGCTGCACGTCGCGGCGGTGCCGCCGCGGCAGGACCCGCGCGACGCGCTGGTCGCCCGCGACGGCCGGACGCTCGCCGAGCTGCCGCCCGGCGCGGGCGTGGGCACCGGCGCGCTGCGCCGCGTCGCCCAGCTGCACGCCCTCGGGATGCAGCTCCAGGTCACCCCGATCCGCGGCAACGTCGACAGCCGCCTCGCGCGGGTGCTCGGGCCGGAGGCCGACCTGGACGCCGTCGTCCTGGCCCGGGCCGGGCTGGCCCGGCTCGGGCGGACCGACGTGATCACCGAGACGCTCGACCCGATGCTGATGCTGCCCGCCCCCGCCCAGGGCGCGCTGGCGGTGGAGTGCCGGGTCGACGACACCGACATGGTGGAGCTGCTCGCCGTGCTCGACCACGCACCGTCCCGCGCCGCGGTCGTCGCGGAGCGGGCGCTGTTGGCCACCCTGGAGGCCGGATGCTCCGCTCCGGTCGCCGCCTACGCCGTCATCGCCGAAGGCGAGCCAACCGGCTCGAACGCCGAAGGCGACGCCGGTGAGGAGATCTACCTGCGCGGGGCGGTGATCAGCCCGGACGGCACGAGAGACATCCGGCTGTCCCGCACCGGTACGCCCGCCGACGCGGCGGAGATCGGCAAGGCACTCGCCGCCGAACTCCTCGACCTCGGCGCCGACTCGATCCTCGGCCAAGAAGGACACGCCGGCCCGGGGACCCAGCAATTTGGGAGCACAGAATGACCCGCACCCGTAAGCCCGTAGGCCGTATCGCGTTCGTCGGGGCCGGTCCCGGCGACCCGGGCCTGCTGACCCGCCGGGCGCACGACGCCCTGGTCGACGCCGACCAGGTGGTGTACGACCGGGGAGTCCCCGAGTCGCTGCTCGACGCCGTCCGTGCCCAGGCCAGGTCCGACGCCCAGTTCACCCCGGCCGAGGGCGCGCCGGGTGACGTGGCGAAGGTGCTGATCTCGGCGGCCCGCTCCGGGCTGAACGCGGTGCACCTGGTCGCAGGCGACCCGTTCGGCCACGAGTCGGTGGTCCGGGAGGTGCAGGCGGTGGCGCGTACCGCCGCGCACTTCGAGGTGGTGCCGGGCGTCGGCCAGGCCGAGGGCGTGGCGACCTACGCCGGCGTACCGCTGCCGGGCGTACGCACGGCGGCCGACGTCGAGGACGTCAGCACGCTCGACTTCGACGCGCTGGCCGCGGCCGTCGGCCGGGGCTCGCTCGCGCTGGCCGTGGACGCCGGCGACCTCGCCGCGATCCGGGACGGGCTGCTCGCCGCCGGGGTGGACGGTGCCACCGGCGTCGGCGTGACCGGGGACGGCACCGGCGAGACGCAGTACACCACCACGTCGACCGTGGACTCCTTCGTCGCGGCGGCGCTCGGCTTCACCGGCCGGGTGGTGCTCACCGTCGGCGAGGGCGTGGGCCAGCGGGACAAGCTGAGCTGGTGGGAGAACCGCCCGCTGTACGGGTGGAAGGTCCTCGTGCCCCGCACGAAGGAGCAGGCCGGCGTGATGAGCGCCCGGCTGCGCGCGTACGGGGCCATCCCGTGCGAGGTGCCGACGATCGCGGTCGAGCCGCCGCGCACCCCGGCCCAGATGGAGCGGGCGGTCAAGGGCCTGGTCGACGGCCGGTACGCCTGGGTGATCTTCACCTCGGTGAACGCGGTCCGCGCGGTCTGGGAGAAGTTCGCCGAGCACGGCCTGGACGCCCGGCACTTCGGCGGCGTCAAGATCGCCTGCATCGGCGAGGCGACCGCCGACGCGGTCCGCGCGTTCGGCATCCAGCCCGAGCTGATCCCGTCGGGGGAGCAGTCCTCCGAGGGGCTGCTGGCCGAGTTCTCGCCGCACGACGAGATCCTCGACCCGGTCGGCCGGGTGCTGTTGCCGCGCGCCGACATCGCCACCGAGACCCTCGCCGCCGGGCTCACCGAGCGCGGGTGGGAGGTCGACGACGTGACCGCCTACCGCACGGTGCGCGCCGCTCCGCCGCCCGCCGAGATCCGGGACGCGATCAAGTCCGGTGGCTTCGACGCGGTGCTCTTCACCTCGTCCTCCACCGTCCGGAACCTGGTCGGCATCGCGGGGAAGCCGCACGCGCGTACCGTTGTTGCGGTGATCGGGCCCAAGACGGCGGAGACCGCGACGGAGTTCGGCCTGCGGGTCGACGTCCAGCCGCCGCACGCCTCGGTCCCCGACCTGGTGGAGTCGCTCGCCGCCTACGCCGTCGAGCTGCGCGAGAAGCTCGCCGCCATGCCGGCGAAGCAGCGCCGCGGTTCGAAGGTGCAGGGGCCGACCGCCCTGAGGTTCCGGTAGTCGTCGTAGCAGGAGGCCCGTGATGCCGTACCCCGAGATCCGGCCCCGCCGGCTGCGCCGCAACGCGGCAGTCCGGCGGCTGGTGTCCGAGACCCGCGTCGACCCGGCCAATCTGGTCGTGCCGATGTTCGTCAAGGAGGGGCTGACTGAGCCGCGGACGATCGCGTCGCTCCCGGGGGTGCTCCAGCACTCCCGGGACTCGCTCCGCAAGGCAGCGGCCGAGGCGGTCGAGGCGGGCGTGGGCGGCATCATGCTCTTCGGGGTGCCGGAGCGGCGGGACGCCACCGGCTCCGGCGGCATCGACCCGGGCGGCATCCTCAACGTCGCGATCCGCGACGTCGTGGCCGAGGTGGGCGACGCCACGGTCGTCATGAGCGACCTCTGCCTCGACGAGTTCACCTCGCACGGGCACTGCGGCCTGCTCACCCCCGGCGGCGAGGTGGACAACGACGCCACGCTGGCTTCGTACGCCGAGATGGCCGTGGCCCAGGCCACCGCCGGGGTCGGCGTGGTCGGGCCGTCCGGGATGATGGACGGCCAGGTCGGCGTGGTGCGCAGGGCGCTCGACGCCGCGGGCCACCAGGACGTGGCGGTGCTGGCGTACGCCGTCAAGTACGCCTCGGCCTTCTACGGCCCCTTCCGTGACGCGGTGGAGTCGGCGCTGGAGGGCGACCGGCGCACCTACCAGCAGGATCCGACGAACCTGCGGGAGTCGCTGCGCGAGGTCGAGCTGGACGTCGCCGAGGGCGCCGACATGGTGATGGTGAAGCCGGCGCTGCCGTACCTCGACGTGGTGTCGGCGGTCCGCGCGGCGGTCGACGTCCCGGTCGCCGCCTACCAGGTCTCCGGCGAGTACGCGATGGTCGAGGCGGCCGCCGCGAACGGCTGGATCGACCGCGAGCGGGTCATGCTGGAGACGCTCACCTCGATCCGGCGTGCCGGCGCGCAGATCATCCTCACCTACTGGGCGGTCGAGGCCGCCCAGCTCCTCCGCCAGCGCTACTGACCGGTCCCGACACCGCGTCCTGGTCCCGACCGCCCGGCAGCGCCCGGTCGCGCCGGTGTCCGGTCGTGCCGGTAAGCGCTCGCTCGTGCCGGACGCCGCGTCGGCGAACCATTTCGCCACAGCCGGCGGGGTGCCGGCCAGCATCATCGCGATCAGGCGCCGGCAAGCCACGCATGATCGTCACTCATCGTGTTCATGGCTGCGATCCCCGTACCTTTTCCTCACACGCTTTGCTCTGCACCCATACCCGCACCGGTAACCGAGGGTGCCCGGTGCGGATGTGGGTGCAGAGCAAAGGGCGCGCGGCGAGTTCCTGGCCGGCTCCGCGCCGACCCATGAATGTGCTGTTCAGGAGGGTGTCCGCCCTGGCCGGCTCCCCGTAAGCCGTTTAGTGACGCTCGTGCCGGTACGGAGAGTGACCGTCGGGCGCTCTTCGCGCTGATGTCACGCAGAGTCATTTCGGGCGCTGGGTGACCGGCTGCTCGTCCCGATTGAGCGCCCTTACGTTTTCCACAGGCGGATGTGTTTTCCACAGGTCGAGCGGGCAGGATTGCGGGCGGGGCGCGCCGGCCGCGACGGGTGACGGGATGACCGACGCTTCCTCCGCCGAACCGGAGAACGACGACCACGCCGGCTGCGACAACCACGCTGGCTGCGACAACAGGGCCGGCTGCGACAACAGGGCCGGCTGCGACGACCAGACCGGCTGCGGCGATGGGGCCGGTTACGACCACCGAACCGGCTGCGGCGAGCAGCGCGACTCGGGGGCGCAGCCGGGTCCCGGTCGTCAGCCCGGTGTCCGTGACCAGCCGGACGCGGATTGGCCGGTGCTGTTGACCAAGCCGTTCGACGTTCCGTGGCCCGCCGCCGGCATCGTCCGGGCGGTCCGGCGCCGGGCCGACCTCAGCCAACGTGAACTGGCCCGATGGGCGGGGGTGCACCACGCCACCGTGGGGCGGGAACCGGACCCGGAACCGAGGTCAGGACCGAAGCCGGAGTCGGAGCCGGGGCCGTGAACGGCCGACGGTCCGCTGGCCGGGTGCTCCCCGGCCAGCGGACCGTCGGAACGGGCCGTCGAGCGACGTCAGTCGTCGTCGGTGATGGTGCCCACCGCGACCGGGTCGGCGAGGCGCAGCCCCGGCACGCCGGCCACCAGCAGCGTCAGCCTCTCGTCGGCCTCCGGCTTGCGGTCGCCGCGCACGGTCACCGGGAACACCACCGACGTCTGCCCGGCCGCGAGGACCTTGCAGCCGACGTACGGCTCGTAGTCGGCGCCGGCCTGGGCCGTGGTGCCGTACGTGGTGGCGCAGAGCAGCACGGGCTGGGACAGCGGCCGGGACACCGTGGCGGTGAAGTCGAGCTGCCGGGTGCCCTTGTCGCCCTCGACCACCGAGACGTCGGCGACGCTCAGCGCGGCCCGCGAGCGGAACCGGGCCACCTGCGGGTCGTGGTCGCTGGAGCCGCGAGTGCCGTCGGCGGCGTGGTCGGCGGGCCAGTCGGCGTTGATGTGCGCCGCCCGCATCTGCACCAGGTCCCGGTGCAGCGCGCCGTTGACGAACAGGTGGTCCAGCGTCTGCGCCTGCCCTTCGAAGCTGTACGAGTAGGCGGACGACGGCGCGTCGGCGAGCAGGTCGTCCCAGAGGTTGCGCATGCCGGCGGCGTACAGCGGCCCGAGCTGGTCCGACGGGATCGGCTCCGCCGCCGTGGCGATCGGGTCGTCGGGGCGGGGGAAGACGTTCAGGTCCCCGCCGTACACCACCCGTGCGTGCGGGTCTGACGCCTCGACGGCGGCGACGATCGCGGCGCCGTACGCGGCCTGCTCCCGGCGCTGCCCGACCCGGCTGTCCGGCCCGGACGAGTAGTGGTTGCTGGCGGCCCACAGCGTGTACCGCTCGGTGGAGCCGGGTGCCGCGGCGACGGTGAACTTGCCGAGCTGCGGAGCGCGGGTGAAGACGTTGTCGCCGTCCTTGCCGGTGGACGTGTCCACGTCGGCGGGGAGCACGGCGTTGAGCGCCTTCGGGTTCTGCACGTCGGCGTTGCCCGGCAGGCCCGCGCCCCGGTAGGCCACCGTCGGCGCCGAACCCAGCAGCGGGTCGTCGGCGGTCGCCTCGGCCAGCGAGACCCGGTCGGTGCGGTACAGGAAGGCCGCGGTGATGCCCCGCGCGTCCGCGCCGCTGCGGTCGTACGCGGCGGCGTAGGCCGGGCCGCCGTTGGCCGCGATGGTCAGCGCCAGGTCCTGCAGGCTGTCCGGCGCGCCGTCCGCGTTGTCGGTGGTGCCGCAGACCAGCCGACCGTCCGAGACCGAGCAGATGTCCTGGTCCTCGGCCTCCTGCACCAGGATCAGGTCCGGCGAGTGCAGGTCGGTGGTGATCTGATCGGCCAGCGCGGCGAGCTGCTCGCGGTACTCCTGCTCACTGCCCGGCACGTAGTCGAACGGCGGGCGTACCCCGGTGCAGCCGGCGTTGCCGGCGAAGTCGCAGCCGTCGAACGGGTCGTCACGGTGGTCGTACAGGTTCTCGACGTTGTAGGTCGCGACCGCGAGCTCCTCCGACCGGTTGGCCGGCTGCGGCGGGTGGTTCGTCGACGGGTCGGTCCCGCCGGTGAACGCGGCCTGCTCGACCTGCACGCCGTACTTCTCGAACGAGTAGTAGAGGCCGCCGATGGCGTCGGCGGTCAGCGTGTCGAACGTGCGGGCGGGCGGAAGCAGCGCGCCGCTGTCGCCCGTGGCGCCCTTGACGCCCATGCTGCCGAGCAGGATGCGCTGGCCGTTGCCGTCGTCGAAGCGGCGGGTCGGGTCGTTGTCCAGCGGGTGCGCGTCCCGGAACACCCGGCGGGCGTACGGGTCGGCGCGGTCCAGCAGCGGGTCGTCCCGGTCGATCACGAAGACCTCGCCGTCGGCGGTGGAGGCGAAGACGTTCCGCCCGCTCACCGCGCCGGAGCCGGCCCGCACCCGCAGCCGGGCGCCCTCGTGCCGCTCCCAGAACCGTTGCGCGTCGGCCAGCTCGACCGGCGGCACCGCGTCGGCCACCTCGACCTCGGCGTTCACGTCGACGCCGGAGGCGAGCTTGCGGACCAGCGACGCGCCGGAGAGCTGGGTGAAGTTGAAGTACTCCGAGACCCGCGCCCGGAGCACGACCTCGTCTCCGACCGTCGGCACGTAGCCGCCGATCAGCGAGGTGAACCCGCCCATGAAGACGAAGATGCCGTCCGAGCTGGTGGGGTCGCCGTCGGTGGCGTCCTTGCGGCTCTGCAGGAAGAAGCCGCGCTGGTCGCGGCCCGACGAGTCGCGCGCCAGGGTCAGCTGGGTGATCACGCCGCGCACGTCGTACAGCGTGCTGCTGGTCCCGTTGCCGGAGGCCGGCGCGAGCGGGGACCGGTCGGCCGGCCCGGCCTCGCCGGCGGTGGTCGGGCCCTGCACCTCGCCGACGGTCAGCTCGCGGGTGACCTGCACGGCCAGGGTGCAGGTGGCCGTGCCGCCGTCCGCGTCGGTCGCGGTCAGCACCACGGTGTACGCCCCGGCGGCCAGGTCGGCGCTCGCGCGAACCGTGGCGCGGGCGGTGCCGCCGACCGCGTCGGCCGGGGTGACGGCCGTACGCGCGACGGAGCCGGCGGCAGGGGTCGGGCTGACCGAGGTGAGCGCCACGTCGACGATCCGGTCGTCGGGGTCGACGGCGGTGACCTCCCGGGTCGCCGCCGTGCCGGCCGGGGTCACCAGGGCCGGGCCGCAGGTGAGCGTCGCCGGCGCGTCGACCGGCCCACCGCCGTCGACGGTGTGCGTGCCGAGCCCGTCGAACGTGTCGACGGGGAAGCCGGCCCACTGGGCGGCCGGGTCGAACGCGTCGGACGGGTCGGTGTCGCCGGCGGTGACGGCGGCCGACCGGCGCAGCGTGTTGTCGGCGGTGCTGGTGACGCCGGCGCCCCACTCGGTGCCCGGGTCGACGCCGACCTGGCCGATCGAGTCGAGCACGGTGCCGCCCCGGCGCAGCACGATCGCGTCGTCGCCGTTGAACAGGCTGGCGGTGGTGGTCTGGTCGGCCCGGTCGAGGATCCCGGCCGCGGCCGAGGCGGAGGCGAGGACGAAGGTGTCGCCGGCCGCGACGGTCCCGGTCAGCGCCAGGTTCGTCGGGTTGGTGGAGCCGTTGAAGTGCAGCTGGAGCTGGTATCCGCCGGCGGCCAGGTCGACGGCGGCGCCGGTGCCGTTGAACAGCTCGATCGCCTTGTTGTTCGACGAGCCTTCGACGTACTCGGAGATGAACAGGTCGGTGGGCGCGGCGCTGGCCGCGGTGGGTGCGACGCCGACTGCCGCCGCGGTCACGGCGGCGGTGGCGGTCGCGAGCGCGGCAAGAGTGCGGCGCGGGCGCATGAGGCCTCCACGATGGGTGGACGGGGAACTAACGCACGTTAAGGGGCGTTGCTGACCCTCGTCCATCCCCCACCGGAGGCGATTGGTGAACCTCCCGGTCAACGTCCGGCGTCGAGACGGTGCACCAGTTCGGCCACGTCGACGCTGTATTCGCACCACTCGCGGTCCGGACGGTAGCCGAGCTCGGCGTTGACCTTGAGCATGGCCTCGTTGGCCTGCGCGTTCCAGGTCTGCACCTCGGTCAGCTCCGGTGCCGCCGAGCGCAGCTCCAGCAGCATCCGGGCCTTGATCGCCCGGTCGATGCCGTAGCCCCGGTGGTCCTGCACGACGATGGTGTCGTACTGGTCGGCCCGGGTGGGATGCTGGGCCGGCACCACCACCTCGGTCAGGCCGGCCACCTCCCCGGTCTGCTCGTGGAGGGCGAGCACGATGTAGGGCTTCATGCCCCGCCGGTGCAGGCAGTCCAGGCTGTCCCGCAGCCGCTGCGGGTCGTAAGAGCTGGGGCGCAGGTCGCCGTCGTCGACGTCGCGCACCTCGGCCTTGGCCCGGGCGTACGCCTCGATCAGCTCGTCCGGCGGGCCGCCGGGACAGAACTCCAGGTGGTAGCCCGCACCGATGCCGGTGGCCATCTCGGCCAGCTCGGCCCAGTCCACCCCGGACAGGTCCAGCACGCTGCGGGTCTCGACGTACTCCTTGGAGAAGCCGAGCGACTCGAAGAAGGCGACGGCCGGCGTGTCGCCGACCACCTCCACCCCGATCGACTGGAAGCCCTCCTGGTAGACGCGGCGGGCGGCGACCAGGACGAGGTCACGGCCGAGCCCGCTGCGCCGCTGCGAGGGGTGCACCAGCACCTCCAGCACGCCGATGTCGCCGAGCAGGAGCACGTTGACCTGGCCGAGGATCGGCCCCGGCGCCCCGTCGGCGGCCGGCCCCGCCTGGGCGACCCAGCAGATCCGCCGCTCGCCGGGCATGACCTCGGAGAGGTATTCCCGCAGGGAACTCTCCCGCCACGGCGGATCCTGCGGCAGATCGGCCGCCAGGACCGCGTTCAGCGTGCCCAGCAGCGACGCGATCTCGGCGGACGAGGCGGTCCTGGGGTCCCACTCGCGCACCATCACCTGTCTAGCTTGCCGGTAACGGCTGCCCGGGGGAAGTGTCCAGTTCTCCAATGTGCGCGGACGATCACTTCACGTGCGGCTGGCCTGCCCGTAGCGGTTGGCGGTGTCGAAGACGTCCTGGGCGTAACGGCGGACGTCGTTGTAGGACAGGATGGCGTTCCACCAGTCGGCCGGGATGGTCAGGTTCCGCCCGCCCTTGCAGAGGTAGTTGCCGGCGGCGAGGGCGGCGTCGTCCAGGTCGTGCGGGTCCTTGACGCCGTCGTTGTCGGCGTCCGCCCCGATCTCCTGCCAGGTGGTCGGGATGAACTGCATCGGCCCGACGGCCCGGTCGAAGGTGGTGTCCTTGTCCAGCCGGCCGCCGTCGGTGTCGGCGATCCGCATCCGGTTGCCCTGCCCGTCCAACGGCAGACCGATGATCTCCGGGAGCGCCTTGCCGTCCTGGCCGAGCCGGGCGTTGTTGGCCTGCCCGTGCCCGGACTCGACGAAGCCGATCGCCGCCAGCGTGGTCCAGCTCAGGCCGCAACTGCGGTTGGTCTGGGCGAGCACCAGCTCGGCGTAGCCGTACGCCTGCATGGCGACCGGCGAGATGCCGACCTTCGGGCCGAACTCGGCGGCCCAGCCGGCGAGGGCGTCGGAGGGCCGGCCGGTGGTCACCCCGCCGACGGCGGGACCGGTCGGCAGCGTGCCGAGCGGCGGCACCGTCTGGGTGGGCAGCGGCAGCCCGCCGGGCAACGGATCCTGCGGGGCCGCCGTCGGCGCGACGGAGGCGGCGTCGGCGACCGGGCGGGGCGCGCGGACCGTGGCGGGCACCAGCAGCGCCCCCGCCGCGGCGGTCGCCGCGACCAGGGCCAGCAGGAACACTCCGGGCAGGGTCAGCCGCCCGCTGGGCCGCCGCGACCAGTCCCGGGTCGCGCGGACCGCGGTCGCCGCCACCTTGCGCGGCCGCAGGCGTACGGCGTGCGCGAACGGCACCCGGTGCCGCCGCGCCCGCCCGGCCGCTCCGTCGACGGGCGCGTCGACCTTCGTCGTGGTGAGGTCGGTACCGCCCGCCGACGCCCCGGCGGAACCGCCCCCGCCCCCGGCACCTGAGCCGGCGGGCTTCCCCGCGTCGCCGGCGGCCTTCGCCGTGTCGCTGGGTGCGTCGCCGGTCTTCGCCGTGTCGCCGGTCTTCGCCGTGTCGCTGGGTGCGTCGCCCGTCTTCGCCGTGTCGGCGGGTGCGTCGGCGGCCTTCGCCGTGTCGGCGGGTGCGTCGGCGGTCTTCGCCGTGTCGGCGGGTGCGTCGGCGGTCTTCGCCGTGTCGGCGGGTGCGTCGGCGGTCTTCGCCGTGTCGGCGGGTGCGTCGGCGGTCTTCGCCGTGTCGGCGGGTGCGTCGGCGGTCTTCGCCGTGTCGGCGGGCGTGCCGGCGGTCTTCGCCGTGTCGGTGGGCGTGCCGGCGGGTTTCGCCTCGTCGGCGGCCCGCCCGGGGGTGGCCGCCGCTGGCGCGGGCCCGGGCGCCGGGGCGTCCTGACCGGACGGTGGGGCGGGCGGGGTCGACGGCTCGGCGGGCCTCGGGGCGTCGGCGGGGGCCTCGGACCTCAGCCACGGACGGCGGGGACGGGGCAGCCGTGCCGGCGGCCCGGACGCCGCCCCGGAGCCGGGGAGCGGCCCGTCGGGCGGCACGGCCGGTCGCAGGGGCCGAAGGTTCGATCTGTCCTCGCCGTCCACCACAAGTTGAGTATCACCCATGTCTCCTCGGGAGTCAGGCTCGGCCGTACCCTGATGTCATGCCCCGGTACGAGTTCCGTTGCCGCGCGTGCGGCGACACCTTCGAGGTCAACCGTCCGATGGCGCAGGCCGGCGAGCCGGCGCCCTGCCCGTGGGGACACACCGACACGGTCAAGCTCCTCTCCACGGTCGCCGTCACCAGCCGGGGCGCCGGCGCGGCCGGCGGCGCGCCCGCCGTGGGCGGAGGCGGCTGCTGCGGCGGCGCCTGCGGCTGCTGACGCGTCGCGTCCGCCGACCGTCGGGCCGGTCCCGCCCGTCCGCGCCGCGACCGTCGGGCACCGTGAGTCCGACCCGGTCGACCGTTCTCACGATGCGTGACGGCCCGGTATCAGGCAGCATGAGTCCGACGTCACGGGGGAGGTCCCACGCATGTCGCCACGGATCCACCTCCCGAGCGGGTGGGTGACCTTCGTCTTCACCGACATCGAGGGGTCGACCCGGCTGGCCCAGATGCTCGGCCCGGACTACCGGCCGGTGCTGCGGGAGCACCGGCGCCTGTTGCGCCGGACGATCGCCGCGACCGAGGGCGCGGAACTGCTGACCGAGGGCGACTCGTTCTTCCTCGCCTTCGGCGACGCGACCGCCGCCCTGACCGCGTGCCTGACCGCCCAGCGCGCGCTGGCCAGCCACGACTGGCCCACCCCGGACGCCGTGCCCCGGGTCCGGATGGGCCTGCACACCGGGCGGGCCGAGCCGCGCGACGGCGAGTACGCCAGCCCCGAGGTGCACCGCGCGGCCCGCGTCGCCGCCGCCGCGCACGGCGGGCAGGTGCTCTGCTCGGCGTCGACCGCGCGGCACGCCGACCCGCTGCCGGCCGGCGCGTCCCTGCTGGACCTGGGCCTGCACCGGCTGCGCGGCTTCGACGACCGGGAACGCCTCTTCCAACTGGTCGCCCCGGGTCTGGAGCGTCAGTTCCCGCGCCCGCGTACCGCCGACGCGATCGCGCACAACCTGCCCACCCAGGTCACCTCGTTCGTCGGCCGGCAGGCCGAGCGCGCCGAGCTGAGGCGGCTGGTCGAGGCGCACCGGCTGGTCACCGTGCTGGGCGCGGGCGGCGCCGGCAAGACCCGGCTCGCCGTGGAACTCGCCGGCGACCTCGTGGAGGCGTACCCGGACGGCGTCTGGTTCGTCGACATCGCCGCGGTCACCGACCCGGGTCTGGTGGCGTTCGCCGTCGCCGCCGTGCTCGGCCTGCGCCCCGAGCCCGGCCGCCCGATGGTCGAGACCCTGGTGGAGTACGCCGCCGCGCGCCGGATGCTGGTGGTCCTGGACACCTGCGACGCCCAGCCGGCCGCCTCGGCCGACGTGATCTCGCGGCTGCTCGCCGGCGGTGTGGGCGTCCAGGTGCTGGCCACCAGCCGGGAGTCGTTCGGCCTGCCCGGCGAGGTGGTCTGGCGGATCCCGCCGCTGTCGGTCGACCCGCCGCCGGACGGGGCGGAGAGCGACGCGGTCGCGCTGCTGCTGGCCCGGACGGCGGCGGCCCGGGGCGGTCGGCCGCCGGACCCGGCCGAGTCGTCGGACCTGCGCCGGGTGGTGCGGCGGCTGGACGGGCTGCCGCTCGCCATCGAGCTGGCCGCCGCCCGGCTGCGGGTGCTCTCCGTCGGCCAGCTCGCCGAGCGCCTCGACGACGTGCTCGGCACGCTGGACGCGGGCCGGGAGGACCCGGAGCCGCCCCCGGTGGAGCGCGGCTGGACGGGCAACCAGCAGGACACGGTGGACCTGGTCGCGGCGGCCGTCGGAGTGTCGCCGCCCACTCCGGCGACCCGGGCGGTGCAGCGGTCCGCCACCGAACGGCACCTCACGATGCAGGCCACGGTCACCTGGTCGTACCGGACGCTGGGGCCACGCGCCGCCCGGTTGCTGCGCTGGCTGGCGGTCTTTGCCGGTCCGGTGGACCTGGCGGCGGTGGAATGGCTGCTCGGCACCGATCCGCTCGACCCGCTCTCCGTGCTGGTCGACAAGTCGATGGTGCTGGCCGAGCCGCACGCTTCGGGCAGCACCTACCGGATGCTCGACCCGATCCGGGCGTACGCGGCCCGGCGGCTGGCGGAGGCGGGGGAGGAGCAGGCCGCCCGGGACCGGCACGTCGCCTGGTCGACGCACGCGCTGGAGCGGGCACACCTCGGCCCGGACGGTCGACCGGTCACGCTCTCGCTCTACGCCCTCGACCCGCTCGCCGGGGAGTTGCGCGCCGCGCTGCGCTGGTGCGCGACCGGCGGCAGCGCCCGGGCGGGCCTGCGGCTGGCCGGTGGCCTGGACCAGTGGTGGCGGGAGCGGGGCCTGGCCCGGGAGGGGCGGCTCTGGCTGTTCCGGCTGTACGGGCGGATCGCCGAGACCGGCGAGCGGATTCCGGAGGCCGAGCTGGCGGCGGCGTACCACATGCACTCGCTGCACGCCGGCGCGGACGGCGAGTTCGCCGAGGAGCTGCGCTTCTCCCAACGGGCGGAGGCGGCGGCCCGGCAGGCCGGCGACGCGGCGCTGCTCGCGCGGGTGCTCGCCGGGCGGGCCGCCCCGCTGGTCGACATGGGACAGTTCGCGGAGGCCGAGCGGGTCTGCCGGGAGGTCATCGACTGGGCGCACGACGAGGACGTGGTGGGCGACGCGCTGTTCGCCGTGTTCAGCCTCGCCGGCCTGCTCTGGCGGCGGGGCGCCCTGGACGAGGCCGCCGAGCTGCTGGGCGCGGCCCGGCCGGTCGAGGCGGCCCGTCCGGTCGAGCGGGGACGGCGCTCGGTCGACATGCTGCTCGGGATGGTGGCCCTGGCCCGCGGCGACCTGATCGCGGCGCACGAGCACCTTCAGGTGGCGCTCCGCTCCCGGATGAGTCACGGCTTCCACGGCCGGGCCTGCGACACGCTGCACGCGCTCGCGGTGCGCTGCGCCGCCGGCGGCGACGGGCTGACGGCCGCCCGGCTGTTCGGCGCGGCGGGCGCGATCCGGGCGAGCATGCGGTGCGCCCCCGGCATCTACGGGACGTACTGGGCGCGGTGGCAGGTGGAGCTGCGCCGGGTGCTGGGCGACGCCGCCTTCGACGACGCGTACGGCGAGGGCGCGGAGTTGGGCCTGGAGGAGGCGGCGGCGCTGGCGCTGGGCGTCGAGCATCCGGACCTGGCCGCCGACTCGACCCGGTTCGGCGTGGATTCGGCCCGCCCGGCCCGCCGGCCGGTCACGCCGGACCGGCACACCGAGCACGCCTGACCGTGGCCGGTGCACCGCGCACGCTTGCCGAGGCAGGCGAATGCCCCGGGCGCCAGGGGCACCCGGGGCATTCGGTGGAACGTCAGCGCACGAACGCCGGCGGGCTGGCCGGGCTCTCGTTCGCCAGCCGGTCGAGCGCGGTCACGTAGTACGTGTACCGCTTGCCCGCCTCGGCGGTGGTGTCCACCCAGGACTGCGTCCGGAGGTCACCGTCGGCGCGGACCGTGTCGACCAGGTGTGCCGCGTCGGCGAAGTCGCACCGGTCCGCCAGGCCCACCCCGTCGAAGCGGTAGATCGCGTACGACGCGGCGGTGCCGAGCGGGCTCACGCCGTCGGCCGGCTGGAGCCAGTTCAGCCGGACCCCGTCCTCCTGCCGCGCGGCCTTGGTGACCACGGGCATGAGCAGCGGCTTCTTCGGCAGGTGCGTCATGGTCGGGACCAGCGCCGGCCGCGAGTAGTGCTCCGCGGCGTAGATGTCGGTCGCGCCGAGCCGGTTGGCCCGGACCTGCACCGCCGAGAAGTGGACGTTGCCCAGCACCTCCGGGTACTGCCGGTTCAGCGTCAGGTGGTTGGTCAGCTCCCGCGGGTTCATCCAGAACGAGCCGTAGACCGGTTCGCCGCTCTTGTAGTCGGCCTGCCCGATGTAGAGCTGCACCCGGGTGCCCTTGACCACGTCCGCCCACCACGGCACCAGCCGGGCGTAGTCGGCGGCCGGGTACTGGCCGATGTACCAGTAGAGCTGCGGCACGATGTAGTCGATCCACTCCTCCTTGACCCACTTGCGGGTGTCGGCGGAGATGATGTCGTACGACTGGCTGCCGGTGGTGTCCGAGCCCAGCGGGTCGGCCGACTGGTTACGCCAGATGCCGAACGGGCTGACGCCGAACTTCACCCACGGCTTCGCGGCCTTGATCTTGGCGTTCATCTCCTGGATCAGCAGGTTGATGTTGTCCCGCCGCCAGTCGGCCTTGTCGGTGAAGCCCCGGTTGTGCGCCGCGAAGGTGGCGTCGTCGGGCACCTGGTGGGTGCCGCTCGGGTAGGGGTAGAAGTAGTCGTCGAAGTGCACGCCGTCGACGTCGTACCGCTTGACCGCGTCCATCATCGCGGTCTGGACGAACTCGCGGACCTCCGGGATGCCGGGGTTGTAGTAGAGCCGGCTGCCGGCGACCCCGGCCGGCGGGTAGGCGAAGGTCCACTCGGGGTGCTCGCGCGCCGGGTGGTTGGGCGCGAGCTTGCTGATGTCGGCGCCGGCGCCGCCCGGGGCGGGCATGGAGACGCGGTACGGGTTGAACCAGGCGTGGAACTCCAGGTTCCGCTCGTGCGCCTCGGCGACCAGGAAGGCCAGCGGGTCCCAGCCCGGGTTCTCGCCACGGACCCCGGTCAGGTACTCCGACCACGGCTCGTGCGGCGAGGGCCAGAACGCGTCGGCGGTCGGCCGGACCTGGACGACCACGGCGTTGTGGTTGAGCCGCTCGGCGAGGTCGAGCAGTTCGCGGTATTCGGCCTTCTGGGTGGCGATGCGGTCGGGTGCGGTCTGGGACGCCTTGGTCGGCCAGTCGATGTTGACGACCGAGGAGATCCACATGGCCCGGAACTGCCGCTTCGGCGTGGCCGGGTCGGTGACGCAGGTGGTGGTGGAGGCGGTGGTCGCCGCGTCGGGCGCCGCGCCCGCGGGGGTGGCGGCGACGAGTGCGCCGAGCAGTGCGGCGGCCAGCCCGGCGGCTCCGAGCCGAGTTGCCTTCATGCGGTGTGTCCCTTCGTTGGGGCTCCCGTGTCAGGGGGTTCGTCGCGGCGGTTACCGGCAAGATTCGCCGTCGGCTATCTGCCGCTTGGTAGAAAATTTTCACACCTCCTGGGTTCGGCGCAAGGGTCTGCGCCGGATAGGTCCGTCCGTCGGGTTCGGCTCGCCCGGGTGGCCGGGATCACGACGCGGTCCGTGACGCCGCGCACACCCGCGGTTGTGACCGGAATGCGATGGCCGCAGCGATTGGGACGGGTTCGCCCCGGGTAGCAACGCCGGTCACCGGCCCGCCGTGGGGCGGTCCGGCGGCGATAAGGGGGTGACGCGCGGTGTCTGTGCTGCGTACCAAGCCGATCGGGGACGTGCTGGCCCAGGGCGAGTCCGACGGCGGCGACGGCGGGCCGGGCCTGCGGCGGCGGCTGCGCGCCCGCGACCTCACCGGCTTCGGCATCGGCATCGTGATCGGCACCGGCATCTTCACCCTCACCGGCATCGAGGCCCGCGACAGCGCCGGGCCGGGCGTGGTGATCTCGTTCGCCATCGCCGGCCTGGTCGCCCTGCTGGCCGCCCTCTGTTACGCCGAACTGGCCTCCAGCGTCCCGACCGCCGGCAGCGCCTACACCTACGCGTACGCGACGATGGGCGAGATCGTCGCCTGGATCATCGGCTGGGACCTGCTGCTGGAGTTCGCCCTCGGCGCGGCCGTGGTGGCGCGCGGTTGGTCCGGCTACCTCGCCGAACTCGTCGGCCTGCCCACCGCCTGGTTCGGCGAGGAGGGCAGCGTCGTCAACGTCGGCGCCATCGGCATCGTGCTGCTGCTCGGCGTCGTGGCGATCGTCGGCGTACGCGAGTCCGCCCGGGTCACCAACCTGCTGGTGCTGGTCAAGGTCGCCATCTGCGTCTTCATCGTGGTCGCCGGCCTGTTCTTCGTGAAGGCCGCCAACCTCACCCCGTTCATCCCGCCGGCCCGGCCCGCCGACGGCGGCGAGGACGGCGTCAGGCAGCCCGTCACCCAGGCGCTCTTCGGCCTGGAGCCCTCGGTGTTCGGCTTCGTGGGCGTACTCAGCGCCGCCGCCGTGGTCTTCTTCGCGTACACCGGCTTCGAGGCGGTCGCCAACCTCGGCGAGGAGGCGAGACGACCCCGCCGGGACCTCACCCTCGGTCTGCTCGGCACCCTGCTGATCTCGACCGTGCTGTACATCGGCGTCTCGCTGGTCGTGGTGGGCATGGTGCCGTACACCGAGATCGACCGGGGCGCCCCGATCGCGGCGGCCTTCAACGCGGTCGGCGCCGAGTGGGCCGGCATCCTGGTCTCCATCGCCGCCGTCGCCGGCCTGACCAGCGTGATCCTCGTCGACCTGGTCGCCATGGGCCGGATCGGCTTCGCCCTCGGCCGGGACGGGCTGATCCCGCCGTCGGTCGCCAAGGTGCACCCGCGCTGGGGCACCCCGTACCGGATCTCGGCGGTCATGACGGTGGCGGTCGCGCTGCTCGCGGGCTTCCTGCCCCTCTCCGCCCTGGCGGATCTGGTCAGCATCGGCGCGCTCGCCGCGTTCGTGCTGGTCTCGGTCGCCGTGCCGATCCTGCGGCGCAAGCGCCCCGACCTGGACCGGCCGTTCCGGGTGCCGTTCTCCCCCGTGCTGCCGATCGGGTCGGCGCTGGCCTGCCTCTACCTGATGCTGAACCTGTCGGTGGAGACCTGGCTGCGGTTCGGCGCGTGGATGCTGCTCGGCGTGCTGATCTACGTCGGCTACGGCTACCGGAACAACCGGCTCGCCCAGGGCTCCCCTGCCGCCGGTTCCCGGGATCCGGCTCCCGTCTGATCCGGCAGCGGCCGGGCGTCATCCCTTGAGGCCGCTGCGGGAGACGCCCTGGATGATGTGCCGCTGGGCGAGCACGAAGAGGATCAGCACCGGCACGCTGGCCAGCACCGCACCCGCCATGATCACCGGATAGTCCGTGTTGTAGGCGCCCTGGAGCAGGCCCAGCCCCGGCGGCAGGGTGAGCATCTCCGGGCTGAACAGCACGAAGATCGGCCAGAGGAAGTCGTTCCAGTTGGTCAGGAACGACAGCACGGCGAGGGTGGCGAGCGCCGGCTTCGACAGCGGCAGCACCACCTTCCAGAAGATCTGCCACTGGCCGGCCCCGTCGAGCACCGCGGCCTCCTCCAGCTCGCGGGGCAGGCTGAGGAAGAACTGCCGCAGGAAGAACACCCCGAACGCGCTCGCCGCCCCGGGGACGACCACCACGGCCAGGGTGTCGACCCAGTTCAGCTCGTCGACGATCAGGAAGTTCGGGATGATCAGCGAGGTCGGCGGGACGAACAGCGTCCCGACGATCAGCGCGAAGAGCACCCTGCGGCCGCGGAACCGCATCCTGGCCAGGGCGTACGCGGCCATCGAGGCGGTCGCCAGCACCAGCAGCGCGTGCAGCGTGGCGGCCAGCATGCTGTTGAGGAACCAGCGCAGCACGGGGTTGGCGGAGTTGTTCAGGATCTGTTCGTAGCCGTACCCGGAGACGGGGCTCGGCAGCCAGGTCGGCGGGATCCGCTGGGCCCCGGTGTAGGTCTTCAGCGAGGTGACGACCATCCACACCAGCGGCGTCAGGAAGACCAGGGCGAGGGCCACCAGGGCGGCGTAGAGCGCGGCGCGGCGCAGCGCGGTCCCGGGGGCGCGGCGGGCCGCCGGGGCGCCGGTCCGGCTCGGCGCGGGGGCGGGCGTGGACGTGGGCGTGGACGTCGTCATGGCGGTCCCCTCAGTCTTCCCGGTAGCGGAAGAGGCGGAAGTTGGCGATGCTCACCACCGCCAGCATCAGGGCGAACACGATGCTCATCGCGGCGGCGCGGCCCGCGTCGTTGTCCCGCAGCCCCTCGTCGACGATGAACCAGACCACCGTGCGGGTCTCCGTGCCCGGTGCGCCCTGGGTGATCAGGAACGACTGCCCGAACACGTTGGCCGAGGCGAGCACGGTCGTGGTGATCACGAACAGCAGCACCGGACGCAGCCCGGGCAGCGTCACGTGCCGGAACCGTTCCCAGGCGCTCGCGCCGTCGACCCTCGCCGCCTCGTACAGCTCCTGCGGGATGTCCTGGAGCCCGGCCAGGTAGATCACGGCGTTGAAGCCGGAGGTCCACCAGACGGTCACCCCGACCAGCGACACCCAGGCCCACGGCACGTCCGTCACCCAGGGGGTGTCGGCCGGCAGCCCGACCGCCCCGGCGAGCCGGTTGACCAGGCCCAGGTTGGCGTCGAGCAGGAACCGCCAGAGCAGGCCGATCACCGCCACGCCCAGCACGTACGGCGCGAAGTAGACCGCCCGGAAGAAGGTCCGGCCCGGGAACGAGCGGTTCAGCAGCAGCGCCAGCCCGAGCGGGACCACCACCAGCAGCGGCACCGCGAACACGGTGAAGATCGCGGTGGCCCGGACGCTCTGCCACCAGTCGCCGTGGACGGCCGAGTCGCTGGAGAAGAGCTCCCGGTAGTTGTCCAGCCCGACGAAGGGTCGGTTGGGCAGCTGGAAGTCCCACTGGTGCACGCTGAGCCAGAGGCCGAGCAGGATCGGCAGGAGGCCGAAGAGCCCGAACAGGACCAGGTACGGGGCGAGGAAGAGGTACGGCGTCAGCCGCCCCGACCGGCCCGACGGGGCGCCCCGGCGGGCGGCGCCGGCCGCCGGGGGCGGCGCGTCGCCCCGCGCCGCCCCGACCTCGATCACGTCCGCCACGGGGACTCAGCTCCCGTACTTCTTGCGGTTGTCCTCCAGCTGCTTGTTGGCCTTGGCGACCCCGTCGTCCAGCGCCTGCTTCGGCGACTTCTTGCCCAGCGCGGCCTCGTTGAACGAGTTGTAGAAGGTCGTCATGACCTCGCCGAGGCCGGGGGTGGCCGGCGGGAAGGCCGCGTACTCCAGCTCGGGGGCGAGCGCGTTGACCTCGGCCAGCGCCTTGAAGTCGGCGCTGTCCCGGACGGTCTTGCGGGCCGGGACCTGGCCGCCCTTGGCCCAGTCGAGGGAGTGCTGGCTGAGCCAGTTGATGAAGACCTTCGCCGCCGAGACCTTGTTGGCGTCGCCGGCCCGCTGCTTGACGATCGTGAAGTTGTGCGAGTTGGCCCAGGCGGCCGGCTGCGTGCCGATCTGCGGCAGGGGCGCGACGCCCCACTGGATGCCCGGGCTCTTCTTCAGGTCGTTGACCTGCCAGATGCCGTTCCAGTTGAAGGCGTTCCTGCCGCTCTTGAAGGCCAGGTAGTCGGCGTCCTGGCCGACGTTGGCCGGGGAGTGGCCCTGCCTGACCATGTCGGTCAGCCAGGTGCACGCCTCGACGGCCTGGTCGGAGTTGAAGGTGGCCCTGGTGGCCTCGGCGTCGAAGACGCTGCCGCCCCACTGGTGCAGCAGGGAGTAGAAGGTCATGCCGCCGGTGAACTGGAACGGGCTGACCCAGAAGCCCTGCACGCCGGACTTCTTCAGCTCGGCCAGCGCGGCGGCGTAGTCGTCCTTCGTCGTCGGCGGCCTGTTCGGGTCCAGTCCGGCCTTCGCCATGACCGCCTTGTTGTAGTAGAAGCCGAGCGGGTGCATGTCCAGCGGGATGCCGTACCGCTTGTCGTTGTAGAGCCCGCCCTTCCAGACGGTGGGGGCGAAGTCGCCCTCGCTCAGCTCGAGCGCCCTGGCCACGTCGTCGAGTTCGGTGATGACGCCGCGTGCGGCGAAGGTGGCGAGCTGGTCCATGTGCATGACCGCGATGTCCGGCCCGCTGCCGCTGGAGGCGGCGCCGGGAAGCTTGGCGTAGTAGTCCACCCACTCGTACGTCGCGGTCGTGACGGCGATGTTCTGGTGCTCGCTGTTGAACCGGGTCACCAGCGCCTTGAAGATGTCGCCGTCGCCGCCGGTGAACCCGTTCCAGAGCTTCAGGTCCACCTTGGGGCCGGTGTAGTCCTTGCCGCCGTTGCCGGCCGTCGGGCCCGAGCTGTCGTCGTCGCCGCCGCATCCGGCGAGGGTCAGCGAGGCGGCGGCGCCGAGCCCGAGGCCGAGGCCGAGCAGTCGGCGCCGGCTCATCTCGTTCTGCGTCATTGGGATCCACTCCTTGGGGACGGGGATGAACTGTGCCTGCCCGGCGTCAGCGGCCGGCGGGGGAGAAGCGCAGCACGTTCCAGGAGACGGCGGGCAGGCGCAGGGAGCACCGGCCGCCGTCGATGGTGGGGGTGGGTTGCGGCCGGGGCGTCACCCGCTCGGGCTCCGCCTCGGTGTTCGTCGCCGTCGGGTCGTCCCCGGCGGCGAGGCTCACGTGCGATGAAGCGGACAGTCCTGCGAGGCCGCGCAGGTCGAGGTGCAGCTCCAGGTCCGTGTTGCCCCGGTTGACCGCGAAGACGGTCAGCTCGCCCGTCTCCTCGTCGTGCACGGCGACCGTGTCGAGCACCGGGACCTCGCCGTACCGCTTCGTGACGTAGGTCGGGCCGACCGGCTCGGTGCGCAGCACGGTGCCCCGGGCGTGCCGGGCGGTCAGCGCGAACGGGTGGAAGATGCTCTGCCGCCAGGCCGGACCGCCGGTGCGGGTGCGGATCGGGGCGATGACGTTGGCGAGCTGGGCCTGGCAGGCCACCCCGACCCGGTCGGCGTGCCGGAGCAGGGTGATCAGGAGGTCGCCGACCACCACCGCGTCGACGGCGGTGAAGTCGTCCTCGATCAGCGCCGGGGCCTCCACCCAGCCGCGCCGGTCCAGGTCGGCCTGGAGGCGCGACTGGTACCAGACGTTCCACTCGTCGAAGGAGATCCTGAGCTTGCGCCGGTGCCGCTGCTTGGCGGCCACGTGGTCGGCGGTGGCGACGACCTCGCGGATGAAGTTGTCCATGTCGACGGCGGAGGCGAGGATGCTGGCCCGGTCGCCGTCTGACGGGTCGTAGTAGGTGTGCGCGGAGATGTAGTCGACGTGCTCGTAGGTGTGCTCCAGCACGGTCGCCTCCCACGAGGCGAACGTGGACATCGTCCGGTTGGAGCTGCCGCAGGCGACGAGGCTGATCGACGGGTCGATCATCTTCATGGCGCGGGCGGTCTCGGCGGCGAGCCGGCCGTATTCGTCGGCGGTCTTGTGGCCGACCTGCCACGGGCCGTCCAGTTCGTTGCCGAGGCACCAGAGCCGCACCCCGTACGGCTTCTCGGCGCCGTGCTTGCGGCGCAGGTCGGACAGCTGGGTCCCGCCCGGGTGGTTGGTGTATTCGAGCAGGTCGCAGGCCTCCTGCACGCCCCGCGTGCCGAGGTTGACGGCCATCATCGGCTCGACCTCGGCCGCCGTGGCCCAGGTCATGAACTCGTCGAGCCCGAAGGCGTTGGTCTCGATCGTCTTCCAGGCCAGGTCGAGGCGGCGGGGGCGGTCGCCGGCGGGGCCGACGCCGTCCTCCCAGCGGTAGCCGGAGACGAAGTTGCCGCCGGGGTAGCGGACGACCGACACGCCCAGCTCGCGGGTCAGCTCCAGCACGTCGCCGCGCAGGCCGCGCGGGTCGGCGCTCGGGTGCCCGGGTTCGTAGACTCCGCCGTAGACGCAGCGGCCCATGTGCTCGACGAAGGAGCCGAAGAGTCGCCGGTCGGCCGGTCCGATCGCGAAGGCCGGGTCGATCGTGAGCTGCGCGGTCCGCAAGGGATGCCACCTTCCTGTCACCGGTCTCCGGGTGACCCCGGTCACCCGCCGTCCCTGGTTTCTACAACGTTGTAAGCAACGTTGTAAAGAGCCGGTTGCGCGGTAAAGTGCGCAGTCATGGCGGGAGGTGGCGCGGTGCGACACAGGCTCAAGGACGTTGCGGAGCGGGCCGGCGTGTCGGTCAAGACCGTCTCCAACGTGGTCAACGGCTACGCGCACGTCCGGCCCGACACCCGGGCCCGGGTCGAGGAGGCCATCGCCGAGCTGAACTACCGGCCCAACCTCTCCGCGCGCAACCTGCGCAAGGGCCGCACCGGGGTGATCGCGCTGGCCGTGCCCGAGCTGGACATCCCGTACTTCGCCGAGCTGGCCCGGCACGTCGTCACGGCCGCCGCCGAGCTGGGCTGGACGGTGCTGATCGACCAGACCGGCGGCGGCCGCGAGCAGGAACGGGTGGTCGCCTCCGGCATCACCGAGCACCTGATCGACGGGCTGATCTTCAGCCCGCTGGCGCTCACCGCCGAGGACCTGACCGGCCTCGACGGCACCCCGATGGTGCTGCTCGGCGAGCGGGTCGACCACGGGCCCGCCGACCACGTCGGCATCGACAACGTGGGCGCGGCCCGTGAGATCACCGCCCACCTCGTCGGGCTCGGCCGCAGCCGGATCGCCGCCATCGGCGCGCAGCGCACCGCCGAGGGGGCCAGCGCCCGGCTCCGGCTCGCCGGCTACGGCGCCGCGCTCGCCGACGCCGGCATCGCGTACGACGAGCGGCTGGTGGCGCCCGCGGCGGCCTGGCACCGCGCGGACGGCGCCGCCGCGATGCGCGCGCTGCTGGCCTCCGGCGTACGCCCCGAGGCGGTCTTCTGCTTCAACGACACCCTGGCCCTGGGCGCCCTGCGCGCCCTGCACGAGGCGGGCCTGCGGGTTCCCGAGGACGTCGCGGTGGCCGGCTTCGACGACATCGAGGACGGCCGCTTCTCCGTGCCCACGCTGAGCACGATCGCCCCCGACAAGGAGCGCATCGCCCGGCTGGCCGTGGAAATGCTCGCCGGCCGCATCGACGGCGACCGCACCGCCCCGGCCCGCGAGCTCTCGGCCCCCTACCGCCTGGCCCTCCGCGAGAGCACCCTGGGCCGCTGAGCGGGTGGGGTCAGGCGAAGAACCGGGCCAGGTGGGTCGGGGTGGGTGGATCGGCGTCCGGGGGGATCGGTGTCAGGTCCGCGAAGATGGAGGCGCCGTCGCAGCCGGCGTGCAGGGGGTGCCAGCGCGGGGTGCCCGGCGGGCGCTGCACGCAGATCCCCTTGATCGTCTGCACGTCCAGCAGCCGTACGTGGGTCGGGTCGGCCACCGCGTTCACGTGCCCCCACCAGGGGCTCATGACGTGCAGCACGCCGCCCGGCCGGAGCACCCGGTGGCACTCGTCCACCAGGGGCAGGAAGTCGATCAGGTGCTCCAGGATGTGCACCGCGAAGAGTACGTCGACCGACTCGTCGGCCAGCGGCAGCGAGCCCGAGAGGTCCGCCACCGCGTCGACCGCCGGGGCCGGGAAGATGTCCAGCCCCAGGTTGCCCGGCCACTGTTTGGTCGCCCCGCAGCCCAGGTCGACCACCACGGGATCCCGGCCGGCGACCCGCACCCGGCACCAGACGCCGAACACCCCGGCCAGCCGGCCGATCCGCTCCCGGACCAGCCGCAGTTCGGCCGGGTCGGCCACCTCCCCGGTCACGTGCGCGACGCCCCGGTCGAAGCGCACCTCGACGGCGAGGCCACGCAGCCGGTCGTCGTGGCCGGCCTGATCCGCCCACGCCTCGGCGAGGAACTCGTCGATCGCCCGCAGCCGGTCTGCCGACGGCGCGATCTGGGTCAACGGGACCATGGGGCACCTCCGGCCGCCCGATACCCGCATCGCCGCCGGATATGCCCCACTCCGGTGACGTACGCGGCCTGAGCGGCAGTCGGGCATTTCGCTCGGCGACCTTCGGAGCTGACGTCGCAGGCGATCCGGCCGGCTCGGGGCGACGGCCGGGTCAGCCGGTGAGCGTCCGCCGGGGACGCCCGCCGCGCATCCGCTGCCGGGGCGGCGGGTCGGCCGGCCTGGGCCGCTTGAGGTGGTAGCGGTGCAGCTCGTTGTTGCCGGGCAGGGACGGGTCCTCGCTCATCGCGACCAGCTCCCAGCCCTGGTCACCGGCCCGGTTGAGGTGGGCCAGCGCGGTGTCGCCGTAGGGCGTCACGTCGACCATGGAGCCGTCCGGGCCGTACCAGACGAAGACGACCTCCCAGCCGATGTCGTTGGTGGCCGCCTGGCGGCGGCGGACCAGCAGCGCGTACTCCCACTTGAGCATGGGGTCATTGTCACCCGGCGCGAGCGGGTCGGCACGGATCAATCCTCGGCGATCCGTCCGGCGTCCACCCGCAGCCGCCGGTTGGTGGTCACCGCGTCGAGCATCCGCCGGTCGTGGGTCACCAGCAGCAGCGTGCCCGGGTAGCTCGCCAGGGCCGACTCCAACTGCTCGATGGCCGGCAGGTCCAGGTGGTTCGTCGGCTCGTCCAGCACCAGCAGGTTCACCCCGCGCCCCTGCAACAGCGCCAGCGCCGCCCTGGTCCGCTCGCCCGGCGACAGGGTCGCCGCCGGCCGCAGCACGTGCCCCGCCCGCAGGCCGAACTTGGCCAGCAGCGTCCGCGTGTCCGCCGGCGACAGATCCGGTACGGCGGCGCGGAACGCGTCGATCAGGGGCGCGTCGCCGAGGAAGAGCCCCCGGGCCTGGTCCACCTCGCCGACCACCACGCCCGGGCCGAGCGCGGCGTGCCCGGAGTCGAGGGGGAGCCGGCCCAGCAGGGCGGCGAGCAGGGTCGACTTGCCCGACCCGTTCGCCCCGGTCACCGCCACCCGGTCGGCCCAGTCGACCTGGAGGGTCACCGGGCCGAGGGTGAAGCCGCCCCGGCGTACGACGGCGTCGCGCAGCGAGGCCACGACGGCGCCGGCGCGGGGCGCGGCGGCGATCTCCATCCGCAGCTCCCACTCCTTGCGCGGCTCCTCGACCACCTCCAGCCGCTCGATCAGCCGCTCGGTCTGCTTCGCCTTGGCGGCCTGCTTCTCGGAGGTCTGGCCGCGGAAGTTCTTCACGTGCTTGTCGTTGTCGCTGGCCTTGCGGCGTGCGTTGCGCACGCCCTTCTCCATCCAGGCCCGCTGCATCCGGCCGCGCGCCTCCAGCTCGGCCCGGGTCTCGGCGTACTCCTCGTAGTTCTCCCTGGCGTGCCGGCGGGCCACCTCGCGCTCCTCCAGGTAGCCCGCGTAGCCGCCGCCGTAGTGCCGGACCTGCTGCTGGGGCAGGTCCAGTTCCAGCACGCGGGTGACCGTGCGGGCGAGGAACTCGCGGTCGTGGCTGACCAGCACCGTGCCGGCCCGCAGCCCGGTCACGAACTCCTCCAGCCGCTCCAGGCCGGCCAGGTCCAGGTCGTTGGTCGGCTCGTCGAGGAGGAAGACGTCGTAGCGGCTGAGCAGCAGCGACGCCAGCCCGGCCCGGGCGGCCTGACCGCCGGAGAGCCCGGTCATCGGGTGGTCCAGGTCGACGGTGAGGCCCAGTTCGGCGGCGACCTGCTCGGCGCGCTCCTCCAGGTCCGCCCCGCCCAGGCCGAGCCAGCGCTCCAGCGCCTCGGCGTAGGCGTCGTCGGCGCCCGGCGCGCCGTCGGTGAGCGCCACGGTGGCCGAGTCCAGGGCGGCCTGCGCGGAGCAGACCCCGGTGCGCCGGGCCAGGAAGTCGCGGACGGTCTCGCCGGCCCGCCGCTCCGGCTCCTGCGGCAGGTGCCCGACGCTCGCCGTGGGCGGGCTGAGCGCGACGCTGCCGGCCTCCACCGGCAACAACCCGGCGAGGGTACGCAGCAGCGTCGACTTGCCGGCCCCGTTCGGCCCGACCAGCCCCACCACGTCCCCCGGCGCCACCACGAGGTCCAGCCCGGAGAACAGCGCCCGGTCCCCGTGCCCCGCGGCCAGCCCTTTGACGATCATCGTCGCGCTCATCAGCCCCGACCCTATCCCGCCCCCCACCCTCGCGGCGATCTTGTACTTTCTGCCCCGGCGAAAAGCGCGAAAGCCGCGAATGACGGGCCGAAAGTGCAAGATCGCGGGGTGGTGGCGGGACGTCGGGGCGGGGTTCGGGAGGTGGGGGACGGGGGCCGGGTGGTGCGCGGCACACTGCTGGGGTGGTGACCACTCTGGCGATCGACTGCGGCGGCGGCGGGATCAAGGCGTCCGTGCTGGACGAGGCCGGCACGATGCGCGCCCGGCCGCTGCGGGTGCCCACGCCGTACCCGCTGCCGCCGGCGCTGTTCGTCAAGACGCTGCTCGACCTGGGTGGCCGGCTGCCCGCGGCGGACCGGCTGACCGTGGGCATGCCGGGGATGATCCGGCACGGCGTGGTGGTCGCCACCCCGCACTACGTGACCCGGTCCGGGCCCCGGTCGAAGGTCGACCCGGCCCTCGTCGCCGAGTGGTCCGGGTACGACGCGCGGACGGCGCTAGCCGAGGCGTTCGGGGTGCCGGCGCTGGTGCTCAACGACGCCGAGGTGCACGGCGCCGGGGTGGTCGCCGGGACCGGCTGCGAACTGGTGCTGACCCTCGGTACGGGGCTGGGCAGCGCGCTCTTCGACGGCGGGCTGCTCGCCCCGCACCTGGAGCTGTCCCACGCCCCGGTGCGCTGGGGCACCACCTACGACACGTACGTGGGCGAGCCGGAGCGGCGCCGCCTCGGGGACGCGTTCTGGTCCCGCCGGATCCGGCAGGTCGTGGACGGGCTGCGCCCGGTCTTCCGCTGGGACCGGCTCTACCTGGGCGGCGGCAACTCCCGCTTGATCCGGCCAGAGCAGCTCGCCCGGATGGGCGACGACGTGGTGGTGGTGCCCAACACCGCCGGCATCGTCGGCGGCGTACGCGCCTGGGAGCTGGTCGCCGGCCGGCACGGCGCCGCCACCTGACCGCCGGTCGGCACGCGCCGCCACCTGACCGCCGGCCGCGCGTCCCGGCGCGGGGAACAGTCGCGGTGCGGCGGGTGTTGTGCCAGCGTCGGTAGAAGTGGCGGCGCGACACGAGGGGGTGGGTCGAATGGATCTTCTGGCCGAGTACCGGCGGGCGACCATGTTCTTCGAGGCCGGTGACCCGACCGGAGCGGCCCGGCTGCTCGAACCGATCGTCGAGGCCGAGCCCGGCAACGCCTCCGTGCGGCAGTTGCTGGCCCGGGCGTACTTCCAGTCGGCCCAGCTCAACCGGGCCGAGGAGCAGCTTCGGGAGCTCGTCGACCGGGACCCCAGCGACCACTACGCCCACCACGTGCTGGGCCGGACGCTGGAGCGGCTCAACCGGCACGTCGACGCGCTGCGGCACCTGCGCATCGCGGCGGCGATGCACAGCGCCAACGACGACTACCGCACCGCCCTGGACCGGGTGCAGAGCCGGGTCGCGGGCGGGCGCTGAGAGGGGACGGCGCGGCTCCGTCGGAGCCGCGCCGCCTACCATCGGCGTCATGGGACGGGACCGGACGGCGGGTGTGCGATGAAGCTGAAGCTGGACCTGCACGACATCTTCAACAAGGGCCACGACATCGACCGGGCCCTGCGCGGGGTCATGGACGAGGCGGTGGCGAAGAAGGCCACCCTGGTCGAGATCATCCCCGGCAAGGGCTCCGGCCAGCTCAAGAAGCGGGTGCTGCGCTTCCTCGACCAGAAGGACGTCAAGCAGCTCTACCACCGCGTCGAGAAGGACTCGAAGAACTTCGGCCGCCTCTTCGTGCACTTCCGCTGGAAGTAAGACCGGCGGCCTCCCAGCCTCCCGTGCGCTCCCTGACGCGGCTTCTGACCTTTTGAAACGTCTTCCGCAGTTTCCGGCGTCTTCCGTCGCTACTCGCGCTCGGTTGTGCCGGATCGGTGCCTGGACCTGAGCCCGGGGATTGCCAGCGAGGCGGTCGCTGGTGCCCGGTATGCAGGCAGGCTGCGGGCGACGGGCCAATCGCAAATTGACGCTTTGCTTACAAGCTCTGTGCGTCGCGTTCGCATGTGTTCGGCAACGGCTGCGCCCTCGGAGCCGTCACCCAGTTAGTCACGCACTCACTCGGCAGCCGCACCACCTGATTCTCCGACTAGACGCTGTGCTGCGGTAGTAGGAAGTCCGCCGTTCCGGCATGCCACCTGTGATCATTTTGTCCGATCCAGGACAGCAGTGTGGCAAGGGGTGCGGCGAGACGATATGGTGCCGCCACTGCCATTTCTGGCTAGCGCAAGGGAGGATGTGTGATCCAACCTCAGCAGGCATGGCCGGGCGGCCCGCATCCCGGCCAGATTGCTGCCATGCAAGCACAAGCCGCTGGCATGCGACAACGTAAGGCGGTCCTACGTCATCTACTGCTTCTGCGTCGATGAACCCACGTTGGGAATACCTGGTCGTTATTTATGAGACATCGACCCAGCGAGGCTCGATGGGCCAGCAGACATGGAAGCACGTCTACCATGTCTTCCACCCAGAGCCAAATAGGACGGGAATTCGCTCGGCCGATTCAGTAACATGGGCGGGCCTGCTTAACGAGTTCGGATCCCAGGGCTGGGAGCTAATTTCGGAATCCACCGTAGACACTACTGTCGTCGGCCAAAAGGATGGTTGGCTGGAAGTTGGCGTGCCAGTGAGGGTCAGGTTCACTTTCAAACGCCGGGTCGAATAGCCGACGACCACTCTCAGTGACTTGAGGGAAGTGGCTTCCAGTGACCGGGACACTTCCCATCCCGATTCTCCTATGGAGGTCAAGGGGTGAGGGCGGCGAAGTCGGCTCGTAGGGCGGTGTAGACGTCGCGGACGATGTAGCGCTTGAGGCAGCGGATGATTCTTGCTTGCTGAGGCCGGTGATGCGTCGTTGCTGGTACGCGGTGCATGGGTCGTGGTTAGTGGTGGGCGCCTCTTGCACAGGCTGCTATCAAGTCACGACGCCTGGCCGGTGACATGCAGATGTCGGGGCCACCGAACCGGCCGACGAATCGGGATCAGGACAGCAACCGTCGGTCTGCCGGTGAGTCAGACCAACCCGGCGGACCCAACCCCACCATCCTTACTGTCTGCCGCCGACCCGCCGCCAGGGGAGCGGCCGCCGCCCGGCCCGCCATGTCAAGCGATTGACGCACGGACAGACGCTACCCGCACAGACTGAATCGGCTCTCGCGTCACGGATAGCCCGCCCGACGGGTCCGCTGTCCGACGGGATCCCCGCTCGACGGGCCCGCAGTCCTGCCGGGATCGCCGTTCGTCGGCGTCGTCAGCCGGGGTGCCGGATGCTCTCGACGATCCGGGCGAAGCCCTCCTTCCCGTGGCCGGCGTCGATCTGGCGCCGGATGAGGCGCTGGACCATGTCGACGACCTCCGTGCTGACGCCCTGCTCGACGCTCGCGGTCAGGATGTCGCGCAGGTCGGAGAACTCCAGGCTCTGCTGCCCCTCGACGGTGTAGTCCCCACCGTCGATGACCTTGGCGAACTCGTGGAAGCCGCCGGTCATGGCGGTCAGCCAGGGCGCGGCCATGGCCGCGAACCTCGTCGCCGACACGCCGGCCGGGGCGACCATCGCGGCGCCGTGCATGAACCCGGCGAACATGACATACATGCCGGCGAGCAGGGCGAGGTCGTAGAGGGACGCGAGCCCGGGGTCCTCGCCGAACCAGGTGCTGTCGCCCCAGAGGTCGAGCACCGCCCGGTGCTCCTCGAAGGCGTCCGCCGACCCGCTGTAGAGGATCGACGAGCCGGGCTGGCCGATCATCTGCGGAACGGCCATGATGCCGCCGTCCAGGTAGGCGACGCCCGCCTCGGCGGCCCAGGCCGCCAGCTCGCGCGACTGCTCCGGCGACGTGGTGGTCACGTTGACCAGCGTCCGGCCGGCCAGGTCTCCGGCGAGCGGATCGAGCACCTCGTGGACCGACGCGTGATCCAGCAGGCAGGCGATCACCAGCGGGCTGGCCCGGACCGCGTCGGCCGCCGTGGCGGCGACCCGGGCCCCCTGCGCGACGAGGTCGTCCGCCCTGCCCGGCGAGCGGTTCCAGACCGTCGTCTCGTGTCCGGCGCGCACCAGGGCGGCGGCGAGGGCGCTGCCCATCGCGCCCAGCCCGAGCACGCTCACCCGTACGCCGTCGTTCGTCGTCATCGTCGATCCCCCTCGTGATTGGTGGTACGGGAGGATCGTCGCCGGCGCGGGGTAAGGTGCGCCAGTACCGACTATTTACTCAGGTACTCACCTTCAGGTAAGTAAGGCGGGGAGGGCGGATGGCGACGTCGGGGCGACGCGGTCCCTACATCTGCGGCATCGACGCGGCGATGGACGTGGTCAGCGGCAAGTGGAAGTCGCTGATCCTCTGGGAGCTGCACCACCACGGGATCCGGCGCTTCGCCGAGCTGCGGCGCGGCCTGCCGGGCGTCAGCGAGAAGATGCTGATCCAGCACCTGCGGGAGATGGAGGAGGACGGGCTGGTGCACCGCGAGGTCTACCGCGAGGTGCCGCCCAAGGTCGAATACTCCCTCACCGAGCACGGCGTCTCCCTCAACGCCGCCCTGGCGCCCCTGGGCGAGTGGGGCACCGACCGGATCCGGCGCATCGGCGCCGACCGGGTCCCGGTGGATGCGGCCGGCCCGGCCCGTCGCTAGCCCGGCCGGCCGCCGTTACGAAGGCGGGGCGATTGCGGCCAGTTGGGCACGGGAGGTGACCCCCAGCTTGGGGAACGCCTTGTAGAGGTGGTAGCCGACCGTGCGTGGGCTGAGGAAGAGCTGCGCGGCGATGTCGCGGTTGGAGGCGCCGTTCGCCGCCAACAGGACGACCTGGCGTTCCTGCGGGGTGAGCACGCTGAGCGGGTCGTCGGACCTGCGCGGGGCCGCCGGCACGTCTCCCGTCGCGCGCAACTCCGCGCGGGCGCGCTCGGCCCACAGTTCCGCACCGAGGCGGTCGAAGGTGTCCAGCGCGCCCCGCAGTTGCGCGCGGGCGTCCGCCCGCCGCCGCGCCCGTCGTAGCCACTCGCCGTACGCGAGCTGCGTCCTCGCCTGCTCGTACGGCTGGGGGCCCTGCTCGTGGAGGCGTACGGCATCCGCGAAGTGCGCCTCGTCCTCCTCGACGAGGGCGCGGCAGCGCAGGGCGACGGCGTCCGACGACGGCTGCCGGACGTGCCGTGCCCAGGTCAGGTAGCGGTCGAGTGGCTCCTTCGCCCGCTCGGGCCGGCCGCTGCGGACGGCCGCCTCGACCTGGTCCGCGGCCGAGATGGCGCCGACGCCCGTCGGCGGGATGGCCGACAGCTGCTCAAGGGCGGCGTCCGGCCGGCCCAGGCCGAGTTCGAGCAGCCCGAGTGCCCAGCGCCCGATGGCCGCCGCGAGAACCTGTCCCTGGCGGTCGGCCCTCGCCACACTCTCTTCGGCCTTCGTCCGCCACCCCCGCGCGTCGCCCTGGTGGGCGAGCACCCACGCCAGGGAGGAGGTGAGGTGGCGTACCGCGTGCTCGTGACCCAGCTCCGTCGCCAGCCGCAGCCCGGCGCTCAGGGTCGCCCTGGCCTGGCCGTAGCGGCAGAGCAGCCCCTGGGCGAAGCCGTGGTCCCGCAGCGCGATGGCGAGCCAACCCATCATCCCGCTCCGCTGGCAGTCCGCCACGACGCCCTCGGTGATCTCCTCGTACCGGCTGACGCGGCCCAGCGGGAGGCACAGGGCGGAAGCGAAGGTCAGTCCGGGTACCGCCAGTCCGCCGAGCGCGGGTACGTCGACCGCTTCGTCCATGAGCCTGATTCCACCGCCGACGTCGCCGTGCAGCAGGCGGGCCAGCCCGAGCGCCCCGCCGACCAGCGGCGAATCGATCTCGGGGAGCGCGCGGAGGCTCGCCGCGGCCTCCTCCGCCAGCCGGCTGTCACCGGCGAACCAGGAGCAGCGGACGGCCTCCACCAGCAGCCAGGTGGCCCATTCGGTGGAGCGGGCCGCCACGCGGGGGACGCCGTCGAGGATGATCCTGCCCGCCGCGAGCGGTGTGCCCAGCTCGAATTCGCGATGGGCGCGTACCTGGATCAGCGCGGTGATCATGTCGGGGTCGTCCGCGTCCGGCGTGGCGCTGTCGGCGAGCGCGGCGGCACGACCCATCAGGCCGGCGTCGCTCGCGGCCACCGCGGCGTTGGCCAGCTGGCTGGACCGTCGCACCGGATCGACGGTGAGTTCGGCGGCCCGCTCGTAGGCGTCCGCCACCGCGACGTGTCCGCCGCGGGTGCGTGCCCGCTCCGCCGCCTCCTCCAACTCCCGTGCCACGTCCTCGTCGGGACCGATCGCGGCGGCGGCCAGGTGCCACGCCCGCCGGTCGGCCGCGTCCGTGGCCGCCGAGCGGGTCAGGGCGTCCGCGAGGGCCCGGTGTACGGCGAGGCGGCGGGTGACCGGCGCGCTCTGGTAGGCGGCAGCCCTGATCAGGGGATGGCGGAAGCCCACACTTCTGCCTCGCACCTCGATCAGCCGCGCGCGCTCGGCCGTCTCCAGGGCGTCGAGGGAGGCGCCCGCGCCCACCAGCGTCTCCAACTCGCCGGAGCCGTCCGCCGCCGCGATGAGCAGCGCGGTCCGCGCGGCCTCGGGAAGCGCGGCGATCCGTGCCTGGAACGCCTCCTGGACCCGGTCGGCGACGGGCATCGCGCCCACCGGTGACAGCCGTCCCGCCCGCTGCTCGGCGGTTAGCGCGGCGGGCAGCTCGATGAGCGCCAGGGGGTTGCCGTCCGACTCCTCGACGAGGCGTTCCCGCACCTGTGGGGGAAGGTCGGCGGGCAGCAACGCGGCGGCGGCGTCGTTGTCCAGCCCGCCGAGCCGGAGCTCGGGCAGCCCCGCGGCCTGAAAGCCCGCGCGGGCACCGAAGATCATGACGACGCCCTCGACCTCCAGTCGACGGGCCGCGAACAGCAGCGCATCGACGGACGCCTGGTCGAACCACTGTGCGTCGTCGACGAGGCAGAGCAGCGCGCCGTCCCCGGCGAGTTCGGCGAGCAGGCTCAGCGTGGCCAGCCCGACCAGGAACCGGCTCTCCGGAGCGACGTCGCCCAGCCCCAGGGCGCCGTTGAGGGCGCTGGCCTGCGCGTCGGGCAGCGCGTGGATCCGCTCCAGCCCGGCGCGCAGCAGCAGGTGGAGGGCGGCGTAGGGCAGGGTGGCCTCGGACTCGACACCGACGCCGCGCAGCACCCGCATGCCCTCTGCCGCCTCGGCGGCGTGGTCGAGGAGCGCGGATTTGCCGATCCCCGCCGGGCCCCGGACGACCAGGGCCCCGCTCCGGCCGGCCCGGGCGGCCGCGAGGAGCCGTTCGATCTCCGCCTGTTCCTCGGCTCGTCCGTGCAGCACGTCAGGAACCTACCGTCACGATGACTGATTCGGCCGGGAGCGGACCTGCCTAGCGTCGTGGTGACAGATCGTCAGCCCCACGAAGGGACATCCGATGGCCACCATCGCGAGCACCGTGCAGACCGCCGCCGCCGACGCCAAGCTGCTCCGTTTCGCCCTCAAGCAGGACGCCGTGGGCTCCGGCGCCAACGGCGTCGTCTACGTCCTCGCCGCGGCGATCTTCGGCGAGATGTTCGGCCTTCCCGCCGCCTTCCTCTACCCGGTCGGTGCGTTCCTGGTCGTCTTCGCCGCGGCCCTGCTCCTCCTCGCCTCGCGCCCGACGGTCAACACGGCCGCCGTAATCGTCGTGATGGCGGTCAACATCGCCTGGGTGGCCGCGAGCGTGGAGTTGCTCGTCGCGGGCTGGTTCCCGTTGACCGGCCTCGGCACCGCGCTGGTGATCGCGCAGGCGGTCGTGGTCGCCGGCTTCACCGCACTGCAGTACGCCGGCCTCCGCAAGTCCGGTTGACCGATCCCGCAGGACCGGTCGACCGATCCGTCGGTCCGTCCGGCAGCGCCCGGCACCGCCGGAATCGGGATCCCGCCGGTGGCCGCCCGCCTGGGCGGCCACCGGCGGGCGCGTCACAGCGGATAGGTGCGGGCGACGGCCAGCATCTCCGAGCTGTGCGATCCGACGACGCCCACGCCGGGCGGGCGGGGCCGGAAGCCCGGCAGCGCGTCCAGGCCGTCGCTGGCGTCCATCGCCCGCAGCGCCACCTGCCCCGCCTTCGGCGCGAGCGTCAGCGTCACCTCGATCCCCTCCGGAGGCGGGGCGTGGAAGACCAGGCCGAAGCTCCAGCGGCCCTCCCCGGCCTCCGCCGGCACCGGCCGGCCGGCCACCTCCGCCCGCAGCACCGTCGCCGTCGCCGCCTCCACGTGCAGGGTGGCCAGGCGGGCCTGGCGCTGCGGGACGAGCCGCAGGCGCAGGGTGCGCTCGGCGCCGGCGGTGCTGTCCGCGAGCACCTCCAGCTTCGGGGCGGGCAGGTTCGCCGCCTGCGCCGGGCCGGCGCGCAGCTCGGCGTCGCCCAGGCCGGGGAAGTCGGTGACCTCGACGACCCCGTCGACGTAGCCGTCGGTCCAGGGCTGTGGGTCCTCCTCGTGGCTGAGCCAGCGGGCCTGCCCGGTGCCGGCGTCGAGGGCGTACATCAGGTGGGTGGGCGCGGGGTGCGCGGCGTCGAAGCGGTCGACGGCCAGCCCGGTCGCGGCGAACACCGCCGTGGCCAGCGCGGCGGCCCCGGCGGGCAGCGCGCCCAGCCGGCGCGCGCGCAGGGCGACCAGGCCCCGCTGGCCGCCGGCCCGCGGGTGCAGCAGGTCCACCACCGGCAGCGCGGCCAGGCCGAGCAGCACCGCGACCAGCGCCGCGACCCCGCCCATCGCCATGCCGAGCGCCGGGAAGAGCAGGACGACCGTGGGCAGCAGGATCACCACGGCCACCGCGGCGGCCAGGGTCGTCGCGACCACCGGCCACGGCCCGTCGATCCGCGCGCCCAGCGCGGCCAACCCGGCCAGCGCGCCGGCCAGGGCCGGCAGGGTGACCAGGTACGCCCCGCCGGGCACCAGCACGGCGAGCAGCACCCCGAGCACGGCCAGCCAGCCCAGCCCGCCGATCGCGAGCGCGGCGGGGCCGACCGGGCGGCGGGTCAGCGCGTACCAGGTGAACAGGACGGCGGCGGCGAGCGCCACGACGGCCAGCCGGTACCAGCTCGGCCGGTACGGGTCGAGCAGCTCGGCGTAGCCGGGGCGCAGCGCGGTGACCACGGCCCAGAGCAGTTGGGCGGCGAGCGGGGCGGCCACGATCGGCACCAGCGCCAGCCCGAACCCGGCGGCGAGTCGGCCGGCGGTGACGCGGCCCCGCCGCCGGGCGAGCCAACCGAGGACCGCCACGGCGGCCAACGCCAGCAGCGCCAGCGGCAGCACCAGCCAGCCGGGGTAGCGGACCAGCCCGCCGGGGACGGGGAAGTAGGTGGCGTCGTGTCCGGAGCCCAGGGCCGTCAGGTCGACCCGGCCGAACTCGCGGGCGAGGCCGAGGGCGTTGTCGCCGTGGTGCTGGAGGCTGGCCCGGTCCATCGCGGCCGGGGTGTCCAGCGGGGTGTGGTAGATCGCGCCGCCGTCGATGTACGCCGAGTTCAGCCCGACGAAGTCGTGGTCGAGGAAGGCGGTGAAGTCGGTGTCGTTGGGCAGCGCGCGGTAGATCTCCACGGCGAACGAGGTGCCCACGGGGTGCGGCGCGGCCCGGCCGAAGGCGTCCACCAGCGCGGCGTTGTTCCGCGACGTCTCGAACATGATCACCGGGCCGGTGGAGCCGCGCGCCTCCAGGTTGAGCACCACGCCGCCGTCGGCCGCGAGCGGGTGGCCGGACGCGAAGGCGGACGCCCCGCACAGGCACGCCTCCTCCGCGTCGGTGAGCACGAAGACGATGTCGTTGCGGGGCCGGGGACCGGCAGCCAGCGCGCGGGCCACCTCCAGGATCGCCGAGGTGCCGGCGGCGTCGTCGTTGCCGCCCGGCCCGGTCTGCACCGAGTCGTGGTGCGCGACGAGGAACACCTTGCCGGTGGGATCGGTGCCGGGCAGCCGGGCCACCACGTTGCGGACCCGGGCCAGGGTCGCCCCGCCGGCCGCCCCGCTGAGCTGGCCGGCCTCGGACGCGACGGTGTCCTGCACCTCGGTCTCCAGGCCCAGCCCCCGCAGCACCCCCTCGACGTGGGCACGGACCTGGTCGTTGGCCGGGCTGCCGGCCACGTGCGTCCGCGCGGCGACCACCTCGACGTGCGCGTACGCCCGGTCGGCGCTGAACTCGCCCGGCGGCGCGTCGGCCGGCCGCGGCGCGGGGGTGCGCAGGTCGAACAGGGTGCCGGCGCCGACGGCGGCGAGCGCGGCGAGCGCCGCCGCGGCGGCGGCCAGCCGGCGGCGGGGCCGGGCCAGCGCACGGTCGGCGGCGCGGGTGGGGGGTGCGCCCACGGAGACTCCTCGGGGGTGGGGCCAGGGGTGGCACCATCCTGCACCGGGCCGGCCGTCCCGGGGACTCCCCCGGACGGGCGGGCCGGGCGGCGCCGTCCCCGCCGGCAGTGATGCGGCCCATGCCCGCGCCGCCGGAGCCCGTCGTGTTGTGTGCGAACGTTGTCTAATACAGGATCAGCAGGGCACTCGGAAGGAGCCCGACATCACCAGTGATCTCCCGCGCCTCGCGGCGGTGACCCGGCCGCTACGGGGGACCGGCACGGCCGGTTCCCCTGTCGTGCCGTACCCGCACGGCGGCATGGGGAGGCACCCCAACCTGCCTCCGGGCGAGCGGCTGCGGGTGCTGCTGGTCGAGGACGACGAGGGCGACGCCTTCCTGGTCGGCGAGCTGCTCGCCGAGACCAACTCGATGATCGACCTGCTGGTGGCGACCAGCCTCAGCGAGGCCCGGCAGCGGGTGACGGGCGTCGACTGCGTCCTGCTCGACCTCGGGCTGCCCGACGCGCAGGGCCTCGACGGCCTGCGCCAGGTGCTGGAGATGGCCAGCGGGGCCGCCGTCTGCGTGCTGACCGGCCGCTCCGACGAGCACCTCGGCATCGTCGCGGTCGCCGAGGGCGCGCAGGACTACCTGGTCAAGGGCCAGGTCGACGGGGTGCTGCTGACCCGGGCGCTGCGCTACGCGGTCGAGCGCAAGCGGGCCGACGAGAACGCGCGGCGGCTGCGCGAGGTCGAGCTGCGCCAGGCCGAGTCCGCCCGCCTCGAACGGGGCCTGCTGCCGCAGCCGCTGATGACCACCGACGAGGTCGCGGTGCACACCTTCTACCGGCCCGGCCGGCACGCCGCCCTGATCGGCGGCGACTTCTTCGACGTGGTGCAGACCCGCCCCGACCGGCTGGAGCTGATCGTCGGGGACGTCTGCGGGCACGGCGCCGACGAGGCGGCCCTCGGCGTGGAACTCCGGGTCGCCTGGCGGGCGCTGATCCTCGCCGGCGTACCCGACGACGAGGTGCTGCCGGCGTTGGAGCAGGTGCTGATGAGCGAGCGCCGGCTCCAGGAGATCTTCGCGACCGTCGCCACCGCGCGGCTGGACCTCGACGCCAACCGGGCCACCGTCCGGCTGGCCGGGCACCCGCCGCCGCTGCTGCTCGCCGGGGGCAAGGTGGTGCCGGTCCCGGCGCCCGGCGGCCTGCTGCTCGGCGTACGACCCCGCCGGCCCGTGGCCTACGACCTGGAGTTCGACACCGATGACTGGTCCCTGCTGATGTACACCGACGGCGTGATCGAGGGACGGGTCGGCGAGGGCGACGAGCGCCTCGACGTGCCCGGCCTGAGCGGCCTGCTGGCCGACCCGGCGAGCCAGGAGGTGCCGCTGGCGGAGCTGCCGGCCTGGCTGGTCGGCAGCGCCGAGCAGATCAACGGCGGGCCGCTGGCCGACGACGTCGCCATGCTGCTGGTCAGCCGGGGCGGTGGCCGGTGATCGGCGTACGCGGGTGGACCCTGCGCCAGCGGGTCGTCACGCTGCTCGTGATCGTCGCCGTGCTCCTGGTCGGTCTGGCCGGCGGCGCGGTCGCCGTGGCGGCGAAGAACCGCACCCACATCGACGCGATCCTGAACCGGACCGGCCCGCTGCGCGTGCAGGCGCAGGAGGTGCAGAACGCGCTGCTGGACCAGGAGAACGCCGTACGCGGCTTCGCGGTCAGCGGCGACCCGGCCGACCTGGCCCCGTACGACGCCGGCCGGGCGCGGGAGCGCGACCTGGTGGCCTCGATGCAGCGGCTGCTCGGCGACTACCCGGGGATCCGGGAGGGGCTGCGGGGCGTGGAGGAGCGGGCCGAGGCCTGGCGTCAGGCGGTGGCCGTGCCGGTGATCACCACGACCGAGCAGAGCGGCACCGCCGCCGGTCAGGCGCTGATCACCGACCAGGCGCGCCAGCGGTTCGACGAGGTCCGCACGTCGCTGGACAATCTTCAGCTCGAGATCTTCGAGGTCCGGCAGCAGAGCGCCGAGGACGTCCGGCGGACGAGCAACCTGCTGGTCGTCCTGCTGATCACCGCCCTCGCCGTGGTGGTCATCGCCGGCAGCATGCTGCTGGTCTCCCTGGACAAGATGGTCATCCGCCCGCTGACCGGGCTCGCCGACCAGGTCCGCGAGGTCGCCGAGGGCGACTACCGGCACGGCATCACCGGCGACGGCCCGCCCGAGTTCGTCCGGCTCGCCGACGACGTGGACGCCATGCGGCGCAAGATCGCCAAGGACCTGGACGAGGTACGGGAGGCCCGCGAGCGGATCGAGTGGGTCAACAGCCAGCTCCAGAAGCAGGCCGAGGAGCTCACCCGATCCAACCGCGACCTGGAGCAGTTCGCGTACGTCGCCTCGCACGACCTGCAGGAGCCGCTGCGCAAGGTGGCGAGCTTCTGCCAGCTCCTCCAGCGCCGCTACGCGGGGCAGCTCGACGAGCGGGCCGACCAGTACATCGCGTTCGCGGTGGACGGCGCCCAGCGGATGCAGCGCCTGATCAACGACCTGCTCGCGTTCTCCCGGATCGGCCGGCTCACCACCGGCTTCACCGAGGTGGACATGAACAAGGTCATGGGCGACGTGGCCGGCCAGACCGAGGCGGCCCGGCAGTACGCCGACGCCGAGCTGACCTGGGGCGAGATGCCGGTCATCCGCGGCGAGGAGCCGCTGCTGACCAACCTGCTGGCCAACCTGGTCAGCAACTCGATCAAGTTCCGCCGCCCCGACGTGCCGCCGAAGGTGCACGTGTCGGCCCGGCTGGTGGGCGACGAGTGGGAGATCAGCTGCCAGGACAACGGCATCGGCATCGAGCCGGAGTTCGCCGACAAGATCTTCGTGATCTTCCAGCGGCTGCACGCCAAGGACGCGTACCCGGGCACCGGGATCGGCCTGGCGATCGTCAAGAAGATCGTGGAATACCACGGCGGTCGCGTCTGGGTGGACACCGGCACCGAGGTGGGTACGGCGATCCGCTTCACCCTCCCCGCGCTGCCCGAGGACGTCGAGGCCGCCGCGGCGGCAGCGCAGCACGAGGCGGCCGGCGACGGCGACGGCCCCGAGACCGGCGACGGCCCGGCGACCGGCGACGACGACGAGCCGACGGCCGCCGGGGCGGGCGCGCCGGAGCAGGCCGGTGGCCCCGACACGGCGGACGCCCCGGATGGGCCCGACCGGGCGCCGGGAGGCGGTAGAACGGGTGACATGAGGGAGACGGTGGGATGACCGCGCCGGCGGACGGCAAGAGCCCGATCGAGGTCCTGCTGGTCGAGGACGATCCGGGTGACGTGTTGATGACCCAGGAGGCGTTCGAGGAGCACAAGCTCCGCAACCGGCTGACGGTGGTCTCCGACGGCGCCGAGGCGCTGGCCTACCTGCGGCGCGAGGGCCAGTACGCGGACGCGGTGACGCCGGACCTGGTCCTGCTCGACCTGAACCTGCCCCGCCGGGACGGGCGGGAGGTGCTGGAGGAGATCAAGAAGGACGAGCAGCTCTGCCGGATCCCCGTCGTGGTGCTGACCACCTCCCAGGCCGACGAGGACATCCTGCGCAGCTACCAGCTGCACGCCAACGCGTACGTGACCAAGCCGGTGGACTTCGAGCGGTTCATCTCGGTGGTCCGGCAGATCGACGAGTTCTTCGTCAGCGTGGTCAAGTTGCCGCCGCGTGGCTGACACCCTCCTCGACGACGTCGGCGGGCTGCTGCGCGAGACCGCCGACCAGGTCGTGCTGCCGCTGTTCCGCAAGCTGGACGACGACGACGTCACCGAGAAGGTGCCGGGCGAGCTGGTCACCGTCGCCGACCGCCGCGCCGAGGAGATGATCTCGGCGAGCCTGCGCCGGCTGCGCCCCGGCTCGGTGGTGGTCGGCGAGGAGGGGGTCGCCGACGACCCGGCCCTGCTGCGCCACCTGCGCGGCACCGGCGACGTCTGGCTGGTCGACCCGGTCGACGGCACCTCGAACTTCGCGGCCGGCCGGCGACCGTTCGCGCTGATGGTCGCGCTGCTGACCGACGGCGAGCCGGCCGCCGCCTGGGTGCTCGACCCGCTCGCCGGCACGCTGGCCGTCGCGCGGGCGGGCGAGGGGACGTGGCTGGACGGCCGACCGGTGCGGACGACCGGCGACACGCCGGCCGTGGGCGCGCTGCGCGGCGCCGCGATGTCGCGGTTCCTGCCGGCGGCGTCGAAGGCACGGGTCGAGGCGGGTGGCGCCCGGCTCGGCGAGCTGCTTCCCGGCCAGCACTGCGCGGGTCGGGAATACCTGGACGTGCTCACCGGCGAGCAGCAGTTCGTGCTGTTCTGGCGCACCCTGCCGTGGGACCACGCCCCCGGCGCGCTGCTCGTCCGGGCTGCCGGTGGGGTGGCCCGCCGCTTCGACGGCACGGACTACCACCCGGCGGACGAGGGCAACGGCCTGCTCGTCGCGGCGAGCGAGCAGGTGTGGACGCAGGTGCGCGAGGCACTGCTGGGCGCTGAGTGACGTCGATGCGACGCTGCGTCGATTCTCGACGGGGAGGGCGGTCGCGGGCCCGGTCCGGGGCGCGCGGTCCGGTATCCTGACCGCCGGTCTCCGCCAGCAGGCCGCCGACCGGCGCCCGGCGGAAGCCGCCGCCGCGCAGCGCTGTCCCCCGGCGGCCGACGAAAGGATGCTTTCGTGCGCAGGACCATGCCCGTCGGGCGGCGCGGCCGTCGGCCGCTGACCGCCCTGTCGGCCCGGGCCGCCCGCCGCCCGTTGACCGCCCTGTCGGCGCGGCCTGTCGGCCGCGCGGTGGCCGCCCTGTCGGCGCGGCGCGTCGGCCGCGCGGTGACCGCCCTGCTCGCCGCGGTGGCGCTGCTCCTCGGCGGCGGCGCCGTTCCCGCGTACGCGGAGCCCAACGAGGGCGGCACCAAGAAGCTCCGGGACGCCCTGGCGGCCACCGCAAAGGCGCACCTGGAGGCCAAGGCGAAGCTCGACAACTCCAAGCGCCGGCAGAAGAAGCTGACGGGGGAGGTGGCCGCGCTGGAGGTGCGGCTGGTCGACCTGACCACCCAGGTCGGCGAGGTGGCCGCCCAGTCCTACCGGGTGGGCCGGCTCACGCCCACGGCGATGCTGCTCAACAGCGCCTCGCCGGAGGCCTTCCTGGAGCGGGCGGCCAGCCTCGACATGATGGCGCAGCGCGACGGCCGGCGGCTGCGCGACCTCACCGAGGCGCGCGAGCAGGCGCGGCAGGCCAAGATCGCCCTCGACGCCGAGGTCCGCGAGCAGCAGAAGCAGCTCGCGGTGATCGCGAAGAAGAAGAAGGAGGCCGAGGCGGCCCTCGCCGAGGTCAGCTCGGGCAGCAGCGGCGGCTTCAGCGGCGGGAGTTCCTCCTCGGCCAGGCCGGCCCCGCGCAACCCGGACGGTTCCTGGCCCTCGGAGTCCTGCACGGTCAACGACCCGACCACCTCCGGCTGCATCACCGCGCGTACGCTCAACGCCCTCCAGCAGACCCAGGCGGCCGGCTACAAGCGGTACGTCTCCTGCTACCGCAGCGGCGGCTCCGGCGAGCACCCCAAGGGCCGGGCCTGCGACTTCTCGGCCGCCGCCGGCGGGTTCGAGGACAAGACCGCCACCGGCGGGGACAAGGCGTACGGGGACAGCCTCGCCGCCTGGCACGTGCGCAACGCGAGCCGGCTCGGCGTGCTCTACGTGATCTGGTACCGCCAGATCTGGCACCCGGGCACCGGTTGGCGGGCGTACAGCGGCAGCGGCAGCCCCGCCGCCGACCATACGAACCATGTTCATCTCTCGATGTACTGACCCGCGACCCCAGTTTTCCTGCGTACCATCGCGCGGGTGAGTTCCCCATCGCCCGACGTCACCGTCCCGCCGGCCCCACCGACGCCGTCGGCCGCACGGGCCCTGCCCAACGGGCTCGCCGCGTTCCTGGTCTTCTTCTCCAGCGGTGCCGTCCTGGTGCTGGAGACCGTCGCCCTGCGGCTGGTCGGCCCGTACGTCGGGGTGACCCTCCAGGTGACCAGCTCGGTCATCGGCATCGCGCTGGCGGCCATCGCGTACGGGGCGTGGTCGGGCGGCTGGCTGGCCGACCGGCGCGACCCGCGCACCCTGCTGGCCCCGGCGCTGGTGCTGGCCGGCATCGCCACCGCGGTCACCCTGCCCGTCGTCCGGTACGCCGGCGAGGTGCTGCGTGGCGGCGCGGCGACGGCCATCCTGCTGCTCGTCGCGCTCGCCGTCTTCGTGCCGGCGGCCCTGCTCGCGGCGGTCACCCCGCTGGTGGTCAAGCTCCAGCTCGCCGACCTGCGGCGCACCGGCCAGGTGGTCGGGCGGCTCTCCGGCATCGGCACGCTCGGCGGGATCACCGCCACCCTGGGCACCGGGTTCGTGCTGGTGGCGGCGCTGCCCAGCACGGTCATCCTCTTCGCGCTGGCCGCCGCGCTCGGGCTCACCGGGCTCGGCCTCGGGGTGTGGCTGCGCCGCCGGGACCGCGCGGAGCTGCCCGGCCCGGCCCGCGCCCGGGCGGCGCTGGCGGTGCTCGGTCTCGTCGGTGCCGGGCTGACCACCGTCGCCCCCGACCCGTGCGACATCGAGACGGCCTACCACTGCGCCAGCGTCGAGGCCGACCCCGGCCGGAAGTCCGGGCGTACCCTGCTGCTCAACTCGGCCCAGCACTCGTACGTGGACCTCGCCGATCCCACCCACCTGGAATACGCGTACACCCGGTGGATCGGGGCGGTGGCCGACGTGACGGCCCCGAAGGGGCAGCGGCTGGACGCGCTGCACCTGGGCGGCGGCGGGTTCACCGTGCCCCGCTACCTGACCGCCACCCGCCCCGGCACCGACAACGTCGTGTTCGAGATCGACGGCGGGCTGGTCGAGCTGGGCGAGCGCCAGCTCGGCGTACGCCAGGGGCCCGACCTGCGGGCGGTGGTGGGTGACGCCCGGATGCTGGTCGCCGGGGAGGCCACCGACAGCCGCGACCTCGTCGTCGGCGACGCCTTCGGGCACCTGGTGGTGCCGTGGCACCTCGCCACCCGGGAGATGGCCGCCGAGGTCCGCCGGGTGACCCGGCCCGGCGGCGTCTACGTGCAGAACGTCATCGACTACCCGCCGCTGCGCTTCATCCGCAGCGAGCTGGCCACCGTGGCCGCCGAGTTCCGGCACGTCGCGCTGGTCGCGCCCGCCGCGGCGCTCGCCGGGCGGCAAGGCGCCAACTTCCTCATCGTCGCCTCCGACGCCCCGCTGCCGCTGGACGCGATCCGCGCCCGGCTGGCCGACCGGCGGGAGCAGGTCGGCCTGCTCGCGGGTGCCGAGCTGACCGCCTTCGTGGGCGACGCGCTGGTGCTGACCGACGACTACGCGCCCGTGGACCAACTCCTCGCCACCGCCTGATCGGGTGACATCGCTGACCGATTCCGACCGCCGAGGTGTAGCCGGGGCGGTCGCGGGCAACAACGACCCTCATGGGTGGAGCGATCAGGGACGGCGCGCAACTGCTGGGTGAGCGGTACCGGCTGATCGAGCAGCTCGGCGCGGGCGGCATGTCCGTCGTGTGGCGGGGCTACGACGAGGTGCTCGGCCGCCAGGTGGCGGTCAAGGTGCTCGCGTCCCGGCTGGCCAGCGACCGCGCGTTCCGGCACCGCATCCGGATCGAGGCGCAGGCCGCCGCCCGGCTGTGCCACCCCAACATCACCAACGTCTACGACTACGGCGAGTCCGAGCAGGTCGGTTTGACCGTGCCGTACGTCGTCATGGAGCTGGTCGACGGCGAGTCGCTGACCGGGCGGCTGCGCCGGGGCAGCCTGCCGTGGCGGGAGGCGGTGACGATCGGCGCGGAGGTGACCTCGGCGCTGGCCACCGCGCACGCCCGCGGCGTGGTGCACCGGGACGTCACCCCGGGCAACATCATGCTGACCGCCACCGGCGTGAAGGTCGTCGACTTCGGCATCTCCGCCCTGGTGGGGGAGAAGGAGAAGGGCCCGGACGGCGCCCTGCTCGGCACGCCCGCCTACCTCGCTCCGGAGCGGCTCGACAACGGTCAGGTCTCCCCGGCCACCGACGTCTACGCGGTGGGCCTGCTGCTCTACCGGATGCTCACCGGCCGGCTGCCCTGGCAGGCGAGCACCACCACCCAGATGCTGCGCGCGCACATGTACAACGAACCGGAGCCGATGCCCCCGGTCGCGGGGCTGCCCGGCGAGGTGCGCGAGCTGGTGCACCGCTGCCTGGCGAAGCGGCCCGTGGACCGGCCCGGCACCGCCGAGGTCGCCCGGACGCTCGCCGAGGCGGCCGGCATGACCGCGGCGGTGCCCGTCTCCCCGGCCGCCGGGCCCGTGGACCCGGCCGACCTGGCCAGCGCCGGCACCACCATCCTGCCCTGGTCGGCCGCCACCGACGCGCTGCCGTTCTCGGGCACGCGCAACCGGCGGGCGGCGGCCCGGCGCCGGCGTGTCGAGGCGGGGGTGGCCGCCGCCGGGCTGGTGGCGGTGACCGCGGCGCTGTGGGGGGTGACCTCCCGCAGCCCGGCCAGCGGCGGCATCGACCAGCCGACGCAGGCGCGGATGGGCGCGGAGCAGCCGGCGCCGTGCCGGGTCGCGTACACGCTGCGTAAGGACTCGGGCAGGGACTTCGCCGCCGAGCTGACGCTGACCAACACCGGCCAGCGGGAGCTGCGCGGCTGGCGGATGAGCTTCACCTTCCCGGGTCAGCAGACCGTGACGAAGTCGGTGCCCGTGCCCGTACGCCAGGAGGGCCGCACGGTGCTGGTGGAGCAGGCCCCGGAGCACGGGCTGGCCCCCGGCGCGTCGGAGAAGCTCACCCTGACCGGCCGCCACACCGGGGCCAACCCGCTGCCGGTGGAGTTCCACCTCGGCGACGAGACCTGCGGGGTGGAGGTGGCCGGGGTGGCCGGTTCGACGCCGAGCGCCGCGCCCACCACGAAGGCCCCGGTCAAGGCCCCGGTCAAGGCCCCGGCCGTCAAGGCGCCGACGGCGAAGGCCGGCACCTCCGGGAGCGGCTCCGGCGGGTCGAAGGCCAAGCCCGACAACTCCGGCAAGGGCAAGGGGCCGGGTGGTGGAAAAAAAGCGGTAAGCCCGGAAAGGGGCGAGGACGATGACGACGGCGACGACGACTGATTCCGCCCAGCTCAGCTGAGCGCCGCGAAGCGCTGCACCTGCTCGATGTTCCCCTCGACGATCAGCATGCTGCCGGCCGCCACGACGGTGGCGTCGGTGGCGTACCGGAAGCGCTCGCCGGGCAGCTTCACCCCGACGACCCGCACCCCGTAGCGCTCGGTGGGGGCCAGGTCCGCGAGCGGCCGGCCCACCATCGCCTCGGGGGTGCACACCTTGGCGATGGCGAAGTCGTCGCCGAACTCGATGAAGTCGAGCATCCTGCTGACGATCAGGTGGGCCACCCGTACGCCGGTCTCCGCCTCGGGGAAGATCACGTGGTGCGCGCCGACCGAGCCGAGGATCTTGGCGTGCTTCTCCGAGGTGGCCCGCGCCCAGATCTGCGGTACGCCCAGCTCGGCAAGCGCCAGCACGGTCAGCACGCTGGCCTCCACCGAGGCGCCGATCGCGACCACCGCCCGGGCGAAGTCGGCCACGCCGAGCTGGCGCAGCGCCCCCTCCTCGGTGGCGTCGGCCTGCACGACCCGGTCGAGCTGGGCCGACCAGCGCTGCACCTGGTCCGGGCTGCGGTCGATGGCCAGCACCTCGTGGTTGAGCGCGGCCAGCGCGCCGGACAGGTGGCAACCGAACCGCCCCAGCCCGATCACCACGACGCCGCCTCCGCCCGTCTTCCTAGCCGACAATGGGTTGCTCCTCCGGGTAGCGGTACAGCCGCCGGCGGGTGTTGAGGGCGATCGCCGACCCGAGGGTCAGCGGCCCGATCCGGCCGACGAACATGAGGACGATCAGAGCGAACTGTCCGCTCTCGGGCAGCGACGCGGCGACCCCGACGCTGAGCCCGGTGGTGGTGAGCGCGGAGGTCACCTCGAACAGCGCCGCGTAGAGGGGGACCCCCTCGGTGAGCAGGATCAGCAGGACCGTGCCGCAGGCGACCAGCGCCACGCTGAGCAGGGCGACGGTGACCGCCTGCCGCTGGCTGGCGGTGGCCACCCGGCGGTGCCCGACCGTCACGTCCGGCTCGCCCCGCAGCTCCGCCCAGATGACGAATGCGAGCAGGAAGAAGGTCGTCACCTTGATCCCGCCGGCCGTGCTGGCGCTGCCGCCGCCGATGAACATCAGCGCGATGACCAGCGGGTAGCTCTCCTCCTCCAGGCCCTCGACGTCGACGACGTTGAAGCCGCCGGTGCGGATGAACGCGTCCTGGGCGAACGCCACGAGGAGCTTGTCGTGCCAGGCGTAGATGCCCAGGGTACGCGGGTTCGCCCACTCGATGACGAGCATCCCCAGGAAGCCCGCCACCAGCAGCGTCAGGCTGCCCCAGACGGTCAGCTTGGTGGCCACTCCCCAGCGGCTCGGGCGGCGCCACTCCCGGGCGGCCTCGAACAGGGCCGGGAAGCCCAGGCCGCCGACGACGGTGCCGATCGCCAGGGGCACGATGACCCAGGCGTCGGTGGAGAAGCCGATCAGGCTCTCGGTGTAGAGGGCGAACCCGCCGTTGTTGAAGGCCTGGACGGCGTGGAAGACGCTGATCCAGAGGGCCCGGGCGAACGGGTAGTCGTAGGTGAGCCACAACCGGGCCGTCATGACGACCGTGATGATCGACTCGCAGACCAGCGCGAGGCCGGCGATGCGCAGCAGCAGCCGGCGTAGGTCGCCGATGCCGAACTCGGCCGTCTCGGCCTGCACCAGCAGCCGGCTGCGCAGCCCGAGCCGGCGGGCCACCACCAGGATCACCATGGTCGCCCCGGTGACGATGCCGATGCCGCCGACCTGCGTGAGCACGGTGATCATCAGCAGCCCGAACTCGTTCCAGTAGTTCGGGGTGTCCACCACCGACATGCCGGTCACCGAGACCGCCGAGGTCGCGGTGAACAGGGCGGTCAGGAAGGGCGTGTACTGGTGCTGGCTGGTCGTCCAGGGCAGCATCAGCAGCCCGGTGCCGAGCAGGATCGTCACCAGGAAGCCGAACGGCACCAGCCGCACGGGGTGACGAAGAAGCCGGCGCATCAGACAATCTTCCTTTTCCACCGTGAGTCGGGTGTGGAAACCGGCATCCCGAGGATTCATCCCCGCGTCAGGCGCCGACCAACTCGCCGTCAACCCCGCCCGGTCTGCTGAGGCCGATTCCTCGACGACGACAGGAGACGGCGTTGCGACGCACCCTTTCCGCCCTCGGCGTGGCCGGGGCCCTGCTCGTGGCCGCCGTGGCCGTGCCGACCGTGGCCGCGTCGGCCGCCCCGACGCCCGCCGCCGAGCGGGCCCGGGCGACCGACCGTCCCCTCGTGATCGGCCACCGCGGCGCCAGCGGCTACCGGCCCGAGCACACCCTGGAGGCCTACCGGCTGGCGATCCGGCAGGGCGCGGACTACATCGAGCCGGACCTGGTCGTCACCCGCGACGGCGCGCTGGTCGCCCGGCACGAGAACGAGATCAGCGGTACGACCGACGTGGCCGCCCGCCCCGAGTTCGCCGGCCGTCGGGCCACGAAGACCATCGACGGCGTCGCGGTCACCGGCTGGTTCACCGAGGACTTCACCCTCGCCGAGCTGAAGACGCTGCGGGCCAAGGAGCGGCTGCCGCAGGTGCGGGTCGCCAACACCGCCTTCGACGGCCGGTTCGAGGTGCCCACCCTCCAGGAGGTCGTCGACCTGGCCCGCGCCGAGGGGCGGGCGCGCGGGCGCACCATCGGCGTCTACCCGGAGACCAAGCACCCGACCTACTTCGCCTCCATCGGGCTGCCGCTGGAGGAGCCGCTTGTCGAGGTGCTGCGGCGCAACAAGCTCACCCACCGGAACTCGCCCGTCATCATCCAGTCGTTCGAGACGGCGAACCTGCGCAAGCTCGACCGGATGATCGACGTCAGGCTCGCGCAGCTCCTCGACGCCGCCGGCCGGCCGTACGACTTCACCGTCGCCGGCGACGCCCGCACCTACCGGGACATGGCCGCCCCGGCCGGCCTGAGGTGGATCGCCTCGTACGCCGACGGCGTCGGCGCGAACAAGAACCTGATCGTCCCGCGTGACGCCGCCGGCCGGCTGCTCGCCCCGACCACCCTGGTCCGGGACGCGCACCGGGAGCGGCTGATCGTGCACGCCTGGACGTTCCGGGCCGAGAACCAGTTCCTGCCGGCCGATCTCCGGATCGGGAGCGACCCGAACGCCCGCGGCGACATCCAGTCCGAGTACGAACTCTTCCTCGGCCTCGGCCTCGACGGCGTCTTCACCGACCACCCGGACACCGCCGTCGCCGCCCGGGAGGGCCTCGCCCGCCGCTGATCCTTGCCCGGCGCTGATCCTCGCTCGCCGCACCGACGCCGGCCCGGCACCCCTGTCCCGGGGTGCCGGGCCGGCGCGTCATCCCCTGGGTGCCTGGCCGGTGCTGTCATGTCCCGGGTGGCGGGTCGGTGCTGTCATCTTCGGGTGGCGGGCCGGTGCTGTCATCTTCGGGTGGCGGGCCGGTGCTGTCGCCTCTTCGCCGGCCTGGTGCGGGTGTCGGCGACCACCGTTGTCGGGCTGGCCCTTGTCGGGGTCCTGTGCCGGGGCGACCGAGGTCTGCGCGGGCGCTGTGGAGCTGATGTCGTAGACGATTCACCCTGCGCCGGGGTCGGGTCCTGCGGGCGCTATGGAGCTGATGTCGTAGACGATTCGCTTCTGGGGCGCTCGCCGCCGGCCCGGCCCCCGATCGCTGCCGGCACAGCACCTCCGGCACAGCATCTGCGAGATCTTGGCAGGAAACGGCCCCTGGAAGGGCCGTTTCCTGCCAAGATCTCGCGCGCTCACCGCCCCGCCGAGTCGTTGGCGGGGCGGGCGCTGTCATCAGTGCTGCACCGCCCCATCCACGGGGCAGGCAGTTCGACAGCGTTTGCAGGACCGGCCCCCGGTCGCAGGAGTGAATCGTCTACGACATCAGTTCGACAGCGTTCGCAGCAGCCCACCACTGTTCCGGCGGGTTGGTGCTGTGCCGGCGGCGCTCAGGTTCTGTTCCGGGGAGTGCGCAGGGCAGCGACGAGGAGGCGTTCGTGCGTAACGTGCTGAATCTGTTCCGTGCGCCGGGCGGGCGGCCGTGAGCCGGGAGCGGTTCGTGGTGCACCTGCCGGTGCTCGCCGCCGACCTGGCCACCGCGAGGCGGTTCGCGCGGGCGATCACCCGGGCGGTGGGCTTCCTCCCCGACGTCGACCGCGGCGAGACCACCGTCTCGGCGGAGGACGCCCAGTTCGTACGCCATCGGGTCTTCTGCGACAGCCTGCTCGACGGCGGCCACCGCTGCGGCCGGACGGCCGACCACGACGGCCCCTGCGTCCCGCTCGACCAGCAGTGAGGGGTGGCGTCGAGGGCGCCGCGAGCGAGTCGGCCGAACGGGCGGGGCGGCGCCGGCCCGACGGGTGCGTCCGGCCGGTGAGGCGGCGGGACGAATACGGCATTCGGTGGGTGTCGGTGGCGCGGGGCGACACAGGAGCGCTTCCATCGATGGCCGGAACACCCATCGCGGACGCCCGCCGTCGCCACCTGGCCGTTACCGCTGTAATCCCCGGCCACCCCACCTCTGTTACTTGTGTGTTGCGCCCACATAGCCCGTGGGTGACGTCACTCCTAGCGTGAGCCGTCAAACGAGTTCCCTACCTCCGAGTCCTCACGTGGAGTCGCAATGACGGTCCGGACGACGCGGCGGGTGTTCCTCTCCGCCGCCACGATGATGGCCGCGGCGCTTGCCGCCACGGCCTGTGGCAGCCCGCAGGAAACCGCCTCCGGCGGCGGCGACAGCACCGCCCCGGTCAAGGTTGGCCTGGTGTATTCCCAGTCGGGAGCCCTCGCCAGCTACGGCAAGCAGTACATCGAGGGGTTCAAGGCCGGCCTCGACTTCGCCACCAAAGGCACCAACAAGGTCGGCGACCGGACGATCGAGATCACCGAGGTCGACGACGCCGGTGACCCGGCGAAGGCGGTCTCCGCGGCCAAGGACCTGATCGGCAAGGGCAACAAGATCATCGCCGGCTCGACGGCGTCCGGCGTGGCGCTCCAGGTCGCCCCGATCGCCGCGCAGAACAAGGTCCTCTTCATCTCCGGCCCGGCCGCCACCGACGCGGTGACCGGCGCGAACAAGTACACGTTCCGCTCCGGGCGGCAGTCGTACCAGGACGTGGTGACCGCCAAGTCGTTCATCGGCGACCCGGCCGGCAAGAAGGTCGTGGTCTTCGCCCAGGACGGTGCCTTCGGCGACGCCAACGAGGCCGCCGTCAAGACCGTCATCGGCGGTGCGGGCGCGACCGTCAGCAGCGTCCGGGCCCCGGCCAGCGCCACCGAGTTCACCCCGTTCGCGAGCCAGATCAAGTCCGCCAAGCCGGACCTGCTCTTCGTCGCCTGGGCCGGCACCACCGCCCCCGCCATGTGGCAGACCCTCGACCAGCAGGGCGTGCTCTCCTCCACCACGGTCGTCACCGGCCTGGACATCCGCGCCTCGTGGCCGACCTTCGGCGCCGCCGGCAGCAAGATCTCCTTCCTGTCGCACTACTTCGACGGCGCCTCCGACAACGAGGCCACCAAGGCGCTCAAGGCCAAGGTGGGCACCGTCGACCTGTTCCACCCGGACGGCTTCGCCGCCGCGCAGATGGTCGTCCGCGCCGCCTCCGAGGGTGGCGACGACGTCGAGAAGATGGTCAAGGCCCTGGAGGGCTGGAGCTTCGACGGGGTCAAGGGCAAGATGACCATCCGCCCCGAGGACCACGCCCTGCTCCAGCCGATGTTCCAGGCCAAGCTGACCGGCAGCGGCACCACGTTCACCGCCACCGCCCAGAAGGCGCTGACCGGGGACGAGACCGCGCCGCCGGCCGTGGCGATGAAGGGCTGACAACAGATGCTCGCCACCCGCGGTCTGACCTGGCGGATCGGTGAGGTCGCCATCGTCGACAGCGTCTACCTCGACCTGGCGCCCGGGGAGTTCCTCGGCGTCATCGGGCCCAACGGCGCCGGCAAGACCTCACTGTTCAACCTGATCACCGGCGTACGCCGGGCCACGGAAGGACGGATCACCCTCGACGGGCAGGACATCGGCGACCTGCCGCCGCACAAGCGGGCCCGTCTCGGCCTCGGCCGCACCTTCCAGGCATCCTCGGTCTTCGGCTCGCTCAGCGTGCGGGAGAACGTCCGGCTCGCCGTGCAGGCGCACCGCGGGGGCTCGATGAAGCTGTGGCGGCGGGCGGCGGCCGACCGGGAGGTCGCCGCCGCCGCCGACGCGGCGCTCGACCGGGTCGGCCTCGCCCACCGGGGTACGGCGCTGGCCGGCACCCTCGCACACGGCGAGAAGCGGAAGCTGGAGATCGCCCTGCTGCTCGCCGGGGAGCCCCGGGTCATGCTGCTCGACGAGCCGATGGCCGGCGTCAGCGCCGAGGACGTGCCCGAGCTGGTCGCCGTGATCCGCTCGCTCACCGGCGACACCGGCCGGTCGGTGCTGATGGTCGAGCACCACATGGACGTCATCCTGGAGCTGGCCGACCGGATCGCCGTCATGCACCATGGCGCGCTGCTGGCCTGCGACACCCCGGAGACGGTGATGGCCAACCCCACCGTGCAAGAGGCCTACCTGGGGGAGTCGCTCTAGTGGAACCCATTCTCAGCGTGGAGAACCTGTCGGTCCGCATCGCCGGGCTGCACATCCTCCAAGGGGTGTCCTTCACGGTCGCCCCGACCGGCGTCACCGTCCTGCTCGGGCGCAACGGCGTCGGCAAGACGACCACGCTGCGCGCGATCGTCGGCCTCACGCCGCGCGGCGGCGAGGTGCGGGGCGCGATCCGGATGGGCGCGCAGAGCCTGCTGGCCCGCCCGACCCACCGGCTGATCCGCGGCGGGCTCGGCTACGTGCCGGAGGACCGCTGCGTCTTCGCCGGGCTCACCGTGGCCGAGAACCTCCGGCTCGCCGAGCGGCGCGGCACCTCCCCGGCGTACGACAAGGTGTTCGCGCTCTTCCCGGAGCTGGACCGGCGCGGACGGCAACGGGCCGGCTCGCTCTCCGGCGGGCAGCAACAGATGCTCGCGATCGGCCGGGTGCTGCTCAACGACAACCGGCTGCTGCTGGTCGACGAGCCGACCAAGGGGCTCGCGCCGAAGGTGGTGACCGAGGTGGCCGAGGTGCTGGAACGGGTCGCCGAGTCCGTGCCGGTGCTGCTGGTCGAGCAGAACCTGGCCGTGGTCCGGCGGCTCGCCCGGGACGCGGTCGTGCTCGCCGCCGGCCGGGTCGCCTGGACCGGCGACGCGCGGGAACTGCTGCTGGAGACCGCCCTGACCAAGTCGCTGCTGGGCGTCGGCTCGGCGGAGGGGCACCACCCCGCCGGTACGCCGGCCGGCGCGCGGAAGGACGAGCGCTGATGGACACCGTCATCCTGTTGACGCTGACCGGGCTCGGCCTGGCGGCGCTCTACTTCCTGGTCGCCAGCGGGCTCTCCCTGGTCTTCGGCCTGGCCGACGTGCTCAACTTCGCGCACGGCGTCTTCCTCGGCGTCGGCGCGTACGGGACCTGGTGGGCGGCGCACAACCTGCCCGGCGCCGGCTCGGACGGCTTCGGCTTCGTGCTCGCGGTCGCCTTCGGGGTGGCCGCCGGGACGCTGGTCGCGGTGCTCGTCGAGCTGGTGCTGATCCGGCCGCTCTACTCCCGCACCATCGAGCAGGTGCTGGTCACCGTCGGCCTCTCGCTGGCCGGCGTCGCCCTGCTCCAGGCCACCTGGGGCGCGGACGCCCGGCCGTTCCCGCGCCCCGAGTGGACCCGGCAGGTCACCTCGATCCTCGGCGCGAACGTGCCCAACGGCGGCCTGCTGCTGATCATCGCGGCGGTGCTGGTGCTCGGCGCGATCCTCGCCTTCCTCCGCTGGACCCGCTACGGCCTGATCATCCGGGCCGGGGTGGAGAACCGGGAGATGGTCACCGCGCTCGGCATCGACGTGCGCAAGGCGTTCACCCTGGTCTTCGCGATCGGCGGGGCGGCGGCGGCGCTGGCCGGCGCGCTCGGCGGCGTCTACTTCGGCACCGTCTCGCCCGGCCAGGGCGGCTCGCTGCTGATCTTCGCGTTCATCGTGGTGGTCATCGGCGGGATGGGCTCGGTGACCGGGTCCGCGTACGCGGCCGTCGCCGTCGGCCTGACCCAACAGTTCGTCAACTACTACGGCACCTCCGGGCTGGGCGACATCTGCGTGGTCGCGCTGCTGGCCGTGGTGCTGCTGCTGCGCCCGCAGGGCATCGCCGGAAAGGTGGCAACGGCATGACCGAGGTCAAGAGCCCCGAGGTTCCGGCGCCGCCGGCGGCGGTGCCCGACGAGCTGACGCCGGGCGACGGGCGACTGCACCGCATCCGCCCGTACCTGCCGTTGGTCGCGCTGGTGGTGGCGCTGATCCTGCCGTACTCGACGCTGCACCTGCCGGGCGTCTTCGAGGGGGCGCTGAACTCCCCGGGCACCCTGCAACTGCTCGCCGTCTGCCTGGTCTTCGGGGGCCTGGCCGCCGGGTACGACCTGCTGTTCGGGCGGACCGGCATGCTCTCCTTCGGACACGCCCTCTACTTCGCCGCCGGCGTGTACGGCACCGACATCCTGGTCACCAAGGCGGGACTGCCGCTGTGGCAGGCCGGGCTGCTCGCGATCACCGGCGGGACGATCCTCGCCGCGCTGCTCGGGGCGGTGGCACTGCGTACCGTCGGCATCGCGTTCGCCATGGTGACGCTCGCCTTCGCCCAGGTCGGGGCGATCCTGGTGGCCCGCGACTTCGGCGGGCTCACCGGCGGCGAGGAGGGGCTGCCGCTGGACGTCTCCGGGCTGCCCGAGGGGCTGGTCGGGGTCACCAACACCGTCAACCTCTACTGGCTGGCGCTGGCGTACCTGGTCGTGGTGGTCTTCGTGGTGCACCGGGTGTCGGGCTCGCCGACCGGGCGCGTGCTCGCCGGCCTGCGCGACGACGAGCGGCGGATCGGGGTGCTGGGGCTCGACCCGTACCGGTTCAAGCTGGTGGCGTTCACCCTGGCGGGTGGGCTCGCGGCGGCCGGCGGCGTGGTCTACGTCCTGATCGTCGGCGGTGCCTCGCCGCACATCACCTCCTCCGAGTGGACCCTGGCGCTGCTGGTCATGGTGGTGCTCGGTGGGCCGGGCACCCGGTGGGGTCCGGTGATCGGCGGCATCCTCTACATGTACCTGGACCACCGGCTGGTCGCGTTCGGCACGTCCGACGCGGTGGAGGCCCTGCCGGCGTTCCTGAGCAACCCGCTGTCCCAGCCGCTCTTCGTGCTCGGCACCGTCTTCATCCTGGCCGTCTACTTCTTCCCCGGCGGCCTGGCCAGCCTCGCCCCGCGCCTGGCACTGCTGCGGCACTCCCTACGCCCCGCGAGCCGCCGCACCTGACGCCTCCGGCCCCGGCTCCGTCGGGGCCGGAGCCCGGCTCGCTACTTCCGGGATGTGGTCCCTTCCACACCCGGCGAGGCCACTACATCCCGGAGGTAGGGAACACGGGCGACCGCCCGGTCCGCCGACGCTGGTAGAAATGCCGGATGGGTCAGGATCGGACGGCGGTACGGGAGCGGGCCGAGGCGGTGCTGCGGCGGTTGGCCGGCGAGCACGCCCGACTCCGCGAGGACCAGTGGCGGGCGATCGAGGCGCTGGTGGTCGACCGCCGCCGGGTGCTCTGCGTGCAGCGCACCGGGTGGGGCAAGTCGGCCGTCTACTTCGTGGCCACCGCCCTGCTGCGCGAGCGCGACCGGGAGCGGCAGGGCGACGGCGGCCCCGGCCCGACCGGCCCCGGCAGCCCCACCGGCTCGACCGGCCCGACCGGCCCTGGCAGCCCCACCGGCTCGACCGGCCCGACCGGCCCGACGGTGATCGTTTCGCCGCTGCTGGCGCTCATGCGCAACCAGGTCGAGTCGGCGGCCCGGGCCGGCATCCGGGCCCGCACCATCAACTCCGCCAACCTGGACGAGTGGGACGAGATCACCGCCGAGATCCACACCGGCGCCGTGGACGTGCTGCTGATCAGCCCGGAGCGGCTCAACAACCCCGACTTCCGGGACACCGTGCTGCCGAAGCTGGCGGCCACCACCGGCCTGCTGGTGGTCGACGAGGCGCACTGCGTCTCCGACTGGGGGCACGACTTCCGGCCGGACTACCGCCGGCTGCGTACCTTCCTCGGCAACCTGCCCGAGCACACCCCGGTACTGGCGACCACGGCCACCGCCAACGCCCGGGTCACCGCCGACGTGGCGGAGCAGCTCGGCGACGCCCTCGTGCTGCGCGGCAGCCTCGACCGGGAGTCGCTGCGCCTCGGCGTGGTCGAGCTGCCGAGCCCCGCGCACCGGCTGGCATGGCTCGCCGACCACCTGGACCGGCTGCCCGGCTCGGGCATCGTCTACACGCTCACCGTCGCCGCGGCGGGGGAGACCGCCGAGTTCCTGCGGTCCCGGGACTACGCCGTCGCCTCCTACACCGGCCAGGCCGAGGACGCCGACCGGCGGGCGGCCGAGCAGGACCTGCTGGACAACAAGATCAAGGCGCTGGTCGCCACGAGCGCCCTGGGCATGGGCTTCGACAAGCCCGACCTCGGCTTCGTGGTGCACCTCGGCGCGCCGCCCTCGCCGATCGCGTACTACCAGCAGGTCGGCCGCGCCGGCCGCGCCGTCGCGCACGCCGAGGTGCTGCTGCTGCCCGGCGCCGAGGACGCCGCCATCTGGCGCTACTTCGCCTCGCTCGCCTTCCCGCCCGAGGAGCAGGTCCGCGCGGTGCTGGCCGCCCTGCACACCGACCGCCCCCTCTCCACGCAGGCCCTGGAGCCGATCGTCGACCTGCGCCGGGCCCGGCTGGAACTGATGCTCAAGGTGCTCGACGTCGACGGCGCGGTCCGCCGGGTGCGCGGCGGCTGGCTCGCCACCGGCGAGCCCTGGGTCTACGACGAGGCCCGGTTGCGCCGCGTCGCCGAGGCACGCACCGCCGAGCAGCAGGCCATGCGGGAGTACGCGGCCACCGCCGACTGCCGGCTGCGCTACCTGCGCGAGTGCCTGGACGACGCGGGTGCCGCCGACTGCGGCCGGTGCGACCGCTGCGCCGGCCCGCTGTTCGCGCCCGACGTGTCGGACGTCGCGCTGACCGCCGCGCAGACCTTCCTGGGGCGGCCCGGGGTGGAGATCGCGCCGAAGAAGCTCTGGCCGACCGGGCTGGAGGCGGTGGGCGTACCCCTGAAGGGGCGGATCGCCCCGGCGGAGCAGGCGCTGCCGGGGCGCGCGGTGGGGCGGCTGTCCGACCTGGGGTGGGGCGGCCGGCTGCGCGGCCTGGTCGGGCCGGAGGCGCCCGACGGACCGGTGCCGGACGACGTGGCCGCCGCCGTGGTCGAGGTGCTGAAGGCGTGGGCGCACGGCGACGACCCGTGGCCGGCCCGCCCGGTGGGCGTGGTCGCGGTCGGCTCGCGCCGCCGGCCCCGGCTGGTCGGCTCGCTCGCCGAGCGGATCGCCGGCGTCGGCCGGCTGCCGCTGCTCGGCCAGGTGACGCCGACCGGCCCGGCCGCCGGCGACGGCCCGCGCGGCAACAGCGCCCAGCGGGTACGCGCCCTGCACGGCGCCCTCGTCGTGCCTGCGGACGTGGTCGACGCCCTCGCCGGGCTGGACGGGCCGGTGCTCCTCGTCGACGACCTGGTCGACTCGGGCTGGACGATGACGCTGGCCGCCCGGGAACTGCGCCGCGCCGGCGCGCCCGGCGTGCTGCCGCTGGCGCTGGCCGTCGCCGGCTGACCCGCCGCCCGCGCCTGTCGGCCGGGCCGACCTGCTGCCCGCGCTGGCTGCCATGCTGAGCCGCCGCCCGCGCCTGTCGGCCGGGCTGACCTGCTGCCCGCGCTGGCTGCCGTGTTGACCCGCCGCCCGCCACCTGTCGGCCGGGCTGAGCCGCCGCCCGCGCTGGTCGCCGGCTGTCTGTCGGTCGGCCGGTGGCCGGCCCGGCGGGTGGCCGGGCCGTGCGGGGTCCGTCCCGTACGGGGCGGGAAAGTTCCCGGCCGGGCGGGAGTGCGACCGTCGCCACGCCGCCCCGCCGCCGGGCGGGCGCGACCGTGACGGAGGGTAACGTGAGCGGCATGACCGATCAGCAGCCCGGCCACCAGCGGGACGGCGGCCGTGCCTGACCAGTCCCCGGCCGTGCCCGACCAGGCGTCGGCGGCACCCGGCCAGTCCCCGGCCCTGCCCGGCCAGTCCCCGGCCGTTGCTGACCGGGCGTCGGCGGCGTCCGACCGCGCCGCGCCGGACCAGCTCCCGGCCGGGCCGGACGAGGCCGCCGTGGAGTCTCGCGGGGCATCGGCATCGGCCGTGCCGGACCGCAGCACGCTCCGGCTGGCGCTGGTGGTCGGCGGACTGGTGCTCGCGGTGCTGCTCGGCTTCGGCCTGGGCCGGCTGAACGGCGGTGGCCCGTCCGCGTCGGGACGGCTCGACAGCGCCCTCGCCCAGCACACCCACGCTCCGGGCACCGGCGCCCACGAGCACGGCGGCGACCAGGGCGCGGCGGCGGAGGCGGCCGGCCTGTCGGTCACCTCGGCCGGCTACACGCTCGCCCCGGTGACGTCGGCGTTCGCCGCCGGTCGGCCGGGCGAGCTGCGCTTCCAGGTGCGCGACGCGCAGCGCCGCCCGGTGACGCGGTTCGCCGTCGTGCACGACAAGCCGATGCACCTGATCGTGGTGCGTCGCGACCTGACCGGCTACCAGCACCTGCACCCGACCATGGCCGCCGACGGCACGTGGTCGGTGCCGCTGACCCTGCCACAGCCGGGTGTCTGGCGGGCGTACGCCGACTTCACCGCCCTCGCCGACGACGGCCGGCAGTCGGCGGTGACCCTCGGGGTCGACCTGGTCGCGCCCGGCGGTTACCAGCCGCGACCGCTGCCGGCGCCGGCGACCTCGGCCACGGTGGAGGGTTTCACCGTCAGCTACCAGGGCACGCCGCAGACCGGCCTGACCGTGCCGCTGACCTTCCGCTTCGACGCGGCCGGCGGCACTCCGGCGCTGGAGCGCTACCTCGGCGCGTACGGGCACCTGGTGGCGCTGCGCGAGGGCGACCTGGGCTACCTGCACGTCCACCCGGAGCCGCAGGTGGTCGACGGGGCGGTGACGTTCTGGGTGACCACGCCGGGCCCGGGCCGTTACCGGCTCTACCTGGACTTCCAGGTCGGCGGCGTGGTGCGCACCGCCGAGTTCACGCTGGCCGTGCCCTGACCCGTCGGCCCGGCGCGCCGACCGTCGCCCGGCGGTGCCGCGTGGCGGGTCAGCCGGCGCGGCGGATCGGCCGGCGGTGCGTGGTGGGTCAGCCGGCGCGGCGGATCGGGCGGCGGGCCAGGTAGCGCAGCAGGTCGCGGATGTGGTGCTTCTCCTCGGCCGGCACGGTCGGGTCGGCCAGCCGTTGCAGGATCACCCGGACGTCGGCCTCGACCGGGCCGTCGTCGAGGCGGCGGCGCGGGGTGGGGCCGGCGTCGGGCAGGCCGAGCGCGCGGAAGGCGGCCGCTACCGGCAGGTCCAGCGCGGCGCAGAAGCCCCGCACCTTGGCGAGTTCCGGATAGTCCTGCCAGTCGCCGGCGAGCCAGCGGAACACGGTGGAACGACCGACGCCGGTGTGGGACGCCAGGTCCGTCACGGTCCACCCGCGCTCCTCGCGGGCGTCGTCGATGGCGCGCCGCACGAAGCGTGCGAAGGCCATCTGCGGCGATACCTCTACCGAACCCATCCCTGCGGGTCTTCCCTCCCGACCGGCACCCGGCGGTGCGCCTCCGAGGGTAGTACGGAAAGGTAAGGAAACAATTGACTGACCGACCAGACCGTCCCGCCGACGGGACTTTCTGCCGGACCCATGGCGCGGATCACGCGCCCCCGAGCGTTGTCCGCCCTTCCTGATCCAGGTTCGGTGCCCGTCCGTCGACCGGCGCGCGGGTGATCGGCGGGCGCGAATCGTCGTTGCCGGCGGGGGCGTCGTCGGCCGGGCGGAGCAGCGTCTCCAGCCGCGGGGTGACGCCCCACTGGTCGACCAGTTCCCGGTATTCCGCCCGCTGGCCCTCGGTCGGCGGGGCGCCGGTGCGCCGGGCCCGGATCAGCAGGTTGCGCGGCGTGTGCCGGGAGTCGACGAACTCCACCACCTCGGCCCGGTAGCCGTGCAGCCGGAGCAGCCCGGCCCGCAGCGCGTCGGTGAGGACGTCCGCGAAGCGTTCGCGGAGAATGCCCTGCCGGGTCAGCAGCTCGTACGGCGCCGGGGCCGGCCGCGCCCGCAGTTGGGCCGCGACGTCGTGGTGGCAGCACGGCGCGGCGAGCACCCAGCGGGCCCGCCAGCGCACCGCCCGGGCCAGCGCCTCGTCGGTGGCGGTGTCGCAGGCGTGCAGCGCCAGCACCAGGTCGGGGGCGGGCGTGACGACGGCGTCGGCGATCGTGCCGGCCACGAAGCTGACCCGCTCGTCCCAGCCGAGCCGCTCGGCCAGCTCGGTGTTGCGTCGGCGCTGGTCCTCCCGCACGTCCACGCCGACCAGTTCGACGTCGAGCCCCCGCTGCGCCAGCCACCGGTACGCGGCGAAGGTCAGGTAGGCGTTGCCGCAACCCAGGTCGACCACCCGCAGCGGGCCGGTCAGGTCGTCGGGGAGCGTGGCCGCCAGGGCGCGCAGGAAGGCGTCGACCTGGCGCCGCTTCGCCGCCGAGCCGCCGATCTCGGCGAAGATCGGGTCGCCCGGGTCGAGCAGGTACTCCTTCGCCCGGTCGTGCCCACCCGGCTCGGCGGCCGGCCGGGCTGCCGCGGCCCGGTGCACCTGCGCCTCGCCCGACTTCGTCACCCGCAGTTGCAGCGTCGCGTCGGCCGTCTCCACGTGCCAGTTGCCGAACGGCTCGGCCAGCAGCGCGTCCACCGCCGCATCGGCCTCCGCGCCCGGGGCGACGTTACGGGTGTACGGCCGGGATCCGTCGGAGGTGGAGATCTGGATCCGGGGGCCGGCCTTGAGCGCGACCGGCCTCAGCTCGGCCCGGACCACCGAGGGGCGCTGGCCGCGTCTGCGTCCGGCGGCGACCGCCCGGGTCAGCGCGGGGTCGAGCAGCAGGGCCCGGACCTCGGTCAGGGCGGCGTCCAGTGGTTCCGGCATTGCTCCATCTTCCTGCTCGGTCGGGCGAGGCGGCGCAGGGCGTGCGTGGCGTGGCGGGGGCCACCAGACGGACGTCCCCGCACCGGAGACCGGTACGGGGACGTCGGGAAGCACTCGGGTCAGTCGGCGGTCGCCTCGGCCGGCGTACCGGCTGCGGCGCCACCGCCACCACGACGGCGCCGGCGGCGGCGCGGCTTCGGAGCCTCGCCCTCGACGGCGGCGGGGGCGTCGGCGGGAGCGGCCTCGGCGGTGATCACCGCGGTCGGCTCGCCCGAGACCGTCTCGCCGGCCCGGCGGCGCCGGCGGCGACGCGGGGTGCGGGTGCCCTCCTCGGCCGGCACCTCGGCGTCCGGCCCGGCGCCGTGGTCCTGGCGGCGCTCGCCGCGACCGCGACCCTCGCCGCGCCGGGAGCCGCGGCTCTCGCCCCGGCGGGACCGGCCGCCGCCCAGGTCCTCCTCCACCTCGGCCGACAGCCCGGCGCGGGTGCGCTCGGCGGTCGGCAGGGTGCCGGAGACATCGGGGGAGATGTGCAGGTCCGTGTAGAGGTGCGGAGACGTGTGGTAGGTCTCCGGCGGCTCCGGCATGTCCAGGCCCAGCGTCTTGTCGATGATCCGCCAGCGGGGCATGTCGTCCCAGTCGACGAAGGTCACCGCGACGCCGCTCGCCCCGGCCCGGCCGGTGCGGCCGATCCGGTGCGTGTAGGTGTCCTGGTCCTCCGGGCAGTCGTAGTTGATGACGTGGGTGACGCCGCTGACGTCGATGCCGCGCGCGGCCACGTCGGTGGCGACCAGGGTGTCGATCTTGCCGGCCCGGAACGCCCGCAGCGCCCGCTCCCGCGCGCCCTGCCCGAGGTCACCGTGCACGGCGGCGACCGCGAAGCCCCGGAAGTCGAGGTCCTCGGCGACCCGGTCGGCGGCCCGCTTGGTGCGGGTGAAGATCATGGTCAGCCCGCGCCCCTCGGCCTGAAGGATGCGGGCCACGATCTCGATCTTGTTCATCGAGTGGGTGCGGTAGGCCAGCTGCTCGGTCTGCGGCGACGGGCCGGTCTCGGCGGTGTGCCCGGCGTGGATCGTCACCGGGTGGCGCAGGAAGCGCCGGGAGAGGGTGACGATCGGGTCCGGCATGGTCGCCGAGAAGAGCATGGTCTGGCGGTCCTCCGGCAGCATCGCCAGGATCCGCTCGACGTCGTCGAGGAAGCCCAGGTCGAGCATCCGGTCGGCCTCGTCGAGGACCAGCGCGTGCACCCGGTCCAGGCGCAGGTGCTTCTGCTTGGCCAGGTCGAGCAGCCGGCCGGGCGTGCCGACCAGGATCTCGACGCCCTTGCGTAGCGCGTCGACCTGCGGCTCGTACGCCACGCCGCCGTAGATCGGCAGCACCCGGACGCCCCGGGTCCGGCCCGCGGCGGCGAGGTCCTTCGCGACCTGGATGCCCAGCTCACGGGTGGGTACGACGACAAGCGCCTGCGGCACGCCGTCGCCGCCCTCGGCGGGCGCGAAGACCCGCTCCAGCAGCGGCACGCCGAAGCCGAGGGTCTTGCCGGTGCCGGTGGGCGCCTGGCCGATCAGGTCGGTGCCGCGCAGCGCGATCGGCAGCGCGTATTCCTGGATGGCGAACGCGCGGGTGATGCCGGCCGCGGCCAGCGCGTCGACGGTCTCCTGACGCGCGCCCAGCTCGGCGAAGGTGGGTGCCTCCGGTCGCACCGGGGCGGTGGGGGCCAGTTCCTGGCCGTCCATCAGATCTTGGGTCAGCTCGCTCATATGGATCTGGGGGTGCCCTCTCGTGGGTGCGCCCCGTCATGTCCTCAGGGCGCGATCGGTGTGGCGCGGGCCACACGGTCGGCGGCAGAACTGCCGGGCCGGACCGGGCCGCACGCGCGCCGTGGGCTCGGACTTCGACAGGACCGACCGGTCGGTTGAGACCAGGCTGGCCAGCTCGGCGCCCACGGCAACTGCTCCATGCTACCTGAACCGCATGGTGGCCGTCCTGATTCCGGGAGCGGGAGACGCGCCCGGGGTTGCATGTTGTGACCTGCCTCACTTTACCCGTGGCGCGCGGACGGGCGGTAGCCTGCGCTCGTGCCCGCTCCCGATCCCGCGCCCGGCCGTGCCGTCGTCGACCTGCTCGGCCTGGTGGCCTTCGGCGAGCTGCTCGCCTTCGAGCGGATGGCCGCCGACGCCCGGCTCGCCCCCGACGTGCGTCGCCGGGCGGCCCTGAGCGAGATGGCCGCCGCCGAGATCGGCAACTACCGGCGGCTGGCCGACCGGCTGACCGCGCTGGGCGTGCTCCCCGACGACGCGATGGCGCCCTATGTCGCGCCGTTGCAGGCGTACCACGACTCGACCGAGCCGCGGGACTGGGCGGAGGCGGTCACCAAGGCGTACGTGGGCGACGCCGTGACCGACGACTTCGTCCGGGAGATCGCCGCGGGGCTGGACGAGCCGGACCGCCGGCTGGTCCTCGACGTGGTGCACGACTCCACGTACGCCGACTTCGCCGTCGCCGAGATCCGGGCCGCGATCGCCGCCGACCCGAAGGTGGCCGGCCGGCTGTCGATGTGGGCGCGGCGGCTGGTCGGTGAGGCGCTGTCGCAGGCCGGCCGGGTCGCGGCCGCCGACCGGGGCGCGTTGACCGCCCTGATCGCGGGCAGCGACCGGGTGGACGTGCAGGAACTGTTCCGACGGCTCACCGCGGCACACACCACGCGGATGGCCGCCGCCGGACTCAACAACTGACGCGGCGGGGGCCGGCACCCGGGGCGGAAGATCGACGCCCCGGGGCCGGGCAGCGACGCCTCGGCAGGATGCGCCGTGGCCCGCGACGGGTGACCGGGTCACCCGTCGCGGCCGGCCGGCCTGGTCAGCGGACGGTGAAGCCGACCGCCCGCGGCGACGCCTCGGCGATCTCGACGTAGGCGACCTTGTTGACCGGAACGATCACCCGGCGGCCCTTCTCGTCGGTCAGCGAGAGGGTGCCTTCGTCCTTGGCCATGGCGTCGGTCACGATCTGCTCGATCTCGGCCGGCGACTGCGCGCTCTCCAGCACCAGCTCGCGGGGCGCGTACTGCACGCCGATCTTGACCTCCACAGTGCCTCCTCGTTCGGGCGCGAAAGAGCCGCCGAGGGGAAGGCTATCCGATCTCGCGGCCCGATGCTCAGGCTGACTCACCTTGCAGCGGGAAGCTGGCGATGCCCCGCCAGGAGAGCGCGGCGACCAGTGCCTCCGCCTCCGCCTTCGGCACCAGCCGGCCACCGGCGAGCCAGAACTGCGCGGCGGTCTCGGCCGCGCCGACCAGGCCGGAGGCGAGCAGTTCGGCGTGTGCCCGGCTGACGCCCGTGTCGGAGATGATGGTGTCGGTGATCGCCGCGATGCAGCCCTGCTCGACCCGCTCGACGCGCTGCCGCACCGCCGGGTCGTTGCGCAGGTCCGACTCGAAGACGAGGCGGAACGCCTCGCTCTCGTGGTCGACGAAGTCGAAGTACGCGCGCACCGACGCGCCGACCCGCTCCTTGTTGTCGTTGGTGCCGCGCATGGCCTCGTGCACCTTGTCGACGATCGCGTCGCAGTGCGTGTCGAGCAGGGCGAGGTAGAGCTCCATCTTGCCGGGGAAGTGCTGGTAGAGCACCGGCTTGGAGACTCCCGCGCGCTCGGCGATGTCGTCCATCGCCGCCGCGTGGTAACCCTGGGCGACGAACACCTCCTGGGCTGCGGCGAGCAGTTGCTTGCGGCGCGCGGAACGGGGCAGGCGGGTGGGCCGGCCGGCGGTCTGAGCACCGTTCCCCACAGCGGTCATGGGAACCTCCGAGTTCTTCGTACGAGCCGGCATTTCACCCGAACCGGTCGGGGCTCGTCGCCCGTCGCGGAATTGGCCCGCCGCTGTAACTTATCGCCACTGTCACCACACGGTAGCCTCAGCGGGGGCGACCAAGGAGCGCGCGGTGAGTGAAACAGGGCAACCCGGTGCCGCCACCCCGGGAGAGCACGGCGACGGGACGGGTCGGCAGGACGACCTGGGCCGGGCCGGCAGCGGGTGGGCGCCCCCGGCGACCGGTTGGTCCCGGAGCCAGGAGGCCGCCGGAGCCCACGAGCACCCTCCGGCCTGGGGGCCGCCCGAGACCGGTTGGGCCGTCTCGTCACCCCGACACGGAGACCTGCCGTCGCCGCTGCCCGGCCCGCCGGCCGGGGCCGAGCCGCCCGCCCGGGCCAACGGGCACCACGTCAACGGCGTCGGGCACCCCGACGACGCGCCCGCCGGCCGCCAGGCGCCCGTGAGCGCCCCGCCCGGCACGCTCGGCGAGCAGCGCCGCGACCCGGGAGGCGACCGGCTGATGGTGCCCGCGCAGCGGCCGGCGCCGGCGGCCGAGCAGCCGTCGCTCCCGCAGCCCGGGCCCGCCGAGCCAGAGGCCGGGTCGACCCGGCCCGCCCCGGACGAGCCGTCGACCGGCCGTCGGGCGCGCTGGGCGGAGCCGGGGCTGCCGACCTCCGCCCCGCCGGCCGTGCAGGTCCCGCCCGTCGGCACGGCGGCCAGCGGCTTCGAGGTGCCGCCCGGCTTCTACGCGCCGACCGCCGACCGCGCCGCCGAGGAGGCCGCCACGGCCGCCGGCGCGCACGGTTGGGCCGACCAGTTCCCGCCGGAGCCGCCGTCCCTCGCCCCCCGCCCGTTCCCGCCGGCCGGCGAGCGTCCGTCCGAGGCGGAGGTGTCGGCGGGCGATGACCGCCGCTCCGGCGTCGACCGCGCGCTCGACGCGGACCGTCCCTTCGGTGGGGAGCACGGCGCCGGCCGGTTCGGCGAGGAGCCCCGCTCCGCCCCCTTTCGCGCCGACCACGACGCCGTCCCCTTCCGTCCGGAGCACGAGGCCCGGGCGTTCCCCGAGGAGCGCGGCGCCGACGTCGACCGCGGCCCGGTGGTCGGGCAGGATCCGGCGACCCTCGCGGGGCGGGACCGCCCGTCGGACGCGGCCCGCACCTCGGGCCTGGACCGGGCGGCCGGCCTCCCGCACGCCTCGGAGGTCGCCCGTGCCCCGGGCCCCGACCTGGTGGCGGGCGCGGAGCGCGGGCCGGGCCTCGATCGCACGGCGGGCACGGACCGCGCCCCCGGCTTCGACCAGGCGGCCGGCGCGGAGCGGGCGCCGGGCCTCGACCGGCCGTCGGGCGTGGAGGGTGCGCCGGGCCTCGACCGGGCGGCCGGCGTGGAGCAGACGCCCGGTGCCGACCGTGGGCCGGGCGTCGAGCGCGAGCCGGGCGGCGCCGGACGGCCCCCGGCGGCCGAGCCGGACTGGTCGGGCCCGAACTGGAACCGGCCGAGCTGGGGCAACGCCTGGGCGCCCCCCTGGGCCCGGAAGGAGCCCGAGCCGGTCGGCCGGCCCTGGGATGAGCCCGAGCCGTCCGGCCGCCGGTCGCGCGGGGACGAGCCTCCGGACCGCCGGTCCCGCGACGAGCCCGCGCCGATCGCCCGCCGCTCCCGCGAGGAGGACGAACCCGTGGGCCGCCGCTCGCGCGAGGAGGATGCCGTGGGCCGCCGCTTCCGCGAGGAGGACGAACCCACGGGCCGCCGCTCCCGCGAGGAGCAGCCGCCGGCCTGGGCCGCCGAGCCACCCGGCCACCACGAGCCGTCGCGCGCCGAGCCACCCCGCTACCACGAGCCGTCGCGCGCCGAACCGGGGCACGGCCAGGAGGCCGGCTGGGCCGGTGCCGCAGCCCGCGCGGCGTACGAGCCGGCGACCGGTCCCGCCGGCCGGGCCACGTCGTCCGCGGCGGACCGGGCCGTCCCGGTACCGATGGAGCGGCCGGCCTGGGCGGGTGGGGAGCCTGCCGGCGCGCCCGTGAGCGCGCCCCCGCGCCCGTACGACCTGGCCGGCCCGGAGGCCGCCACCCCCTCTGGCGCGGACGAGGATGCCGGCCGGGCCGCCCGGCCGTTCCGGCTCCGGCCGGTCGGCGAGGAGCGGCCCCCGGCGACGCCGGAGGGGCCGGCCGCCACCGGCTCCGCCGCCGCGAGCGGGCTCGGGCGACGCGACCGCGCACCGTCCGCGCCCGCCCCGGCGAGCGCGCCTCCCTACGCGGCCCGCCGGTCCGCCCCCGAGCCGGTGCCGGCGGCCGAGCCGGCCGGCGGTGACGGGCTCTTGGAGCATCCGTCGGCGGCGTTGCCGCAGCGCGTCCCCGCCGAACCGGACGTGCCCGTCGTGCCGGAGCCGCCCGCCGTGGAACCACCCGCCGAAACCCCGGAACTCGCCCGCATCGCCACCCACCTGCGCCGGGACGACGAGCCCGCGCCGCTGCGGGAACGGCCGGAGGGCTTCGACGTCAACGCGATCCTCGACGCCGTACGGGGCGTGGCCGGCGTCCGCGACGCGGCGCTGCGCCGCACCCCGGCCGGCGCGCACAGCCTGCGGCTCGACCTGGCCGACGGGGCCGACCCGGCCGAGGTCAGCCGGCTGGTCGCCCGCCTGCTCCAGGAGCGGATGGGGCTGGCCGCCGCGCCGCAGAACGTGCCGGGCATGCCCGCCGCGCCGGTGCGCCGCCGCTCGGTCGAGCCGCGCGCGGCCGAGCCGAGGTCGCCGGGCTCCGCCCCGCCCCGGGGCGGCGAGCCGGCGTCCGCCGAGACCCGCGTGTCCGGCAGCCGGCGGGCCGGTGGCCCGACCGAGGTCCCGCAGGCCCGCGCCGAGCAGCGTCCCGAGGCGGCGCCGGAGACCCCGCGCCGCCGTCGGCAGTCCGTCACCCCGCACCGGGGTCGGGCCACGGTCGAGGAGCCGGGCTCGGTCTCCGCCGCCCCGGCCGGCGCTCCGCCCGGCAGCCCGGCGACCGTCGGCACGTCGTACTCGGGTGGGCAGGTGACCACCACGGAGAGCGCGCCGTCCCGGCCGCTGGACACCGGCGGCGTGGCCGGCCCCCGCGTGGTGATCGACCACGTCCAGGTGAGCACCTTCGGGCTCGACGCCACCGTGGAGGTGCGCCTCGTCGCCGGTGGCGAGAGCGCCGCCGGCTACTCGACGGGCCCGGCCGTCGACGGGTACGTGCTGCGGCTCTGCGCGGTGGCCGCCGCGGCGGCGGTCGACGAGCTGCTCCGGGGCGGGGAGCCCGGGTCGGACCGGGGACGCTGCTTCGTCGAGCACGCCGCGGTGGTGCCGTTCGGCAACTGCGAGGTGGCCACGGTCGTCGTGCTGCTGGTCTGTGACGGCTGGGTGGAGCAGCTCGTGGGCTCGGCGCTGGTCGCCGGTGACCCCCGGCAGGCGGTCGTCCGCGCCACCCTGGCCGCCGTCAACCGTCGGATCGAGGCGTTGCTGGCCTGAGCGCCGGGGCGCGTACGGCGTGCTGCCGTCGGACGCGGGCGCGGGCAGACTGGAGGGATGAAGCGCGCCACCCTATGGCCGGATCATCTCCTCCCCGAGCACTCCGTCCCGCCGCCCTGGCCGGGGCGCGAGGTGCGCCTCGACGGCACGGTGACGTACGTCCGGGACACTCCGGCGACCGCCTCCGGCGCGGAGCCGGCGCTCTACGTGCACGGCCTGGGCGGCTCGTCGCAGAACTGGACGGACCTGGCCGGCCTGCTCGCCGACCGCCTCGACGGGCAGGCCATCGACCTGCCCGGGTTCGGTCGCAGCGAGCCGGGGCGCAGCTACACGATCCCGGCGTTCGCGCAGCGGGTGGTCCGCTGGATCGAGCACTCCGGCCGAGGGCCGGTGCACCTGTTCGGCAACTCGCTCGGCGGGGCGGTGTCGGTGCAGGTGGCGGCGCTGCGGCCGGACCTGGTGCGGACCCTGACGCTGGTCTCGCCGGCCCTGCCGTTCCTCGACTTCCGGCGCTCGTTGCAGGGGCGGATGCTGCCGCTGCTGGCGATCCCCCGGGGGGAGCGGCTGGCCGCGTGGCGGCTCGCCCAACTCGCCCCCGAGGCGATGGCGCAGCAGGTGCTGGAGGCGTGCGTCGCCGACCTCAGTCGGATCTGCGAGCAGCGCCGGCAGGAGGCGCTGGAGGAGATCCGGGTGCGCTACGAGGCCGAGCACTACGCCGCCGCGTACGTCCGGACGTTCCGCGGGCTGGTCTCCAGCTTCCTGCGGTCGTACCTGCCGGGGGCGGGGTCGCTGTGGCGGCTGGCCGGCGCCGTCCGGGCGCCCACGCTGGTCGTCGGCGGGCGGCACGACCGGCTGGTGGACGTCCGGGTGGCACCGCAGACCGCCCGGGCAGTCCCGGACAGCCGGCTGCTGATGCTCGACGGGGTCGGTCACGTCGCGCAGGTGGAGGTGCCGCGCCTGGTCGCCCGTGCCGTGCTGGGGCTGCTCGCCGAAACGGGGGACACCGCCAGGCGGTCCGACATGGCAGGCTGACCGGGATGCCCTCCGCTCGCCGCCGCCCCGCCACGCCCTCGACCGGGGGCCACCGTGCCCACGCCTCCCCCGCGGGGCGCCGCAGACCGACAGCCCAGGCCCGGCCCGGCGGCCCCGACCTGACGCGGCCACGGCACCGCCGTCCGGGCGGGCGTCGTCGTCTGGTCGAGTTGGTCGCGCTGGTGCTGGCGGTCGGCGCGGCGGTGGCGGTGGTCGCCGACTGGCGCGGCGCCGACGTCGGCGCGGAGGTGCTCACCGCCGAGGAGATGGCTTCCCGGCCGGCGCTCGGGTCGGTCTCCGCCGCACCGGTCACGCCGACGCCCTCCACCAGCGCCTCGACGTCCCCGCCGTCGGTGCTGCGGCTGACCGGGCCGGTGCCGTCGCGGGGCCGGGGCGACTTCGGCTACGACGACCGGACAGGCCCGGTGCTGGGGGAGACCGGCACGCTGCGCCGCTACCGGGTCGCGGTGGAGGACGGCTCCGGCGAGGACGCGGGAGAATTCGCGACCGCCGTCGGGAAGGCGCTCGCCGGGCCGGGAAGCTGGGTCGACGGCGGGCTGCGGTTGCAGCAGGTGGGCGCCGACGCCCGGCACGACTTCACGGTCTACCTCGCCACCCCCGCCACGGCGGGCCGGATGTGCGCGGTCGGCGGGGTCGACATCCGGGTCGGCGGGCGGCCCTACACCTCGTGCCGGGCGCCCGGAAAGGTGATCATCAACCTGGAGCGCTGGCGGCTCTCGGTGCCGCACTACGTCAGCGGTCGGGTGCCGCTGTCGGTCTACCGCACGTACGTGGTCAACCACGAGGTCGGGCACCAGCTGGGCCACCGGCACGAGCGCTGCCCCGGCAAGGGCCGGCCGGCGCCGGTGATGATGCAGCAGACGCTCTTCCTCAACGGCTGCGTCGCCAACCCCTGGCCGTACCGCGACGGTCGCCGCTACGCCGGCCCGCCCCTGTAGCCGGTGGGCGGGCGGCGCCGCGACCGGTGGTCCCGGTGGTCGGCGCTGGCCCGTAGCCCCGCAGGTTGGCGGGGCTACGGACACTCGGCGCATCGGCGCCCAGGCGGGGAGAGGTCGCCACGAAAGGGACCGAACTCGCCTTCCGAATTGCGTTGAAGGCGCGGAAACGCCCGGATTGGCGTGCGACGCTCGGACCATGACGTCGTCGTCCCCTTGCGGCCCACCTGGTCCACCGCCGCCCCACTCGTCGCCGTCGCCGCGTCCGCGCCCGCCGTCGCGGCCGCGATCGCCGGCGGCCCTGCTCCGCGACCGGCGCGTCCTCGGGCCCGCCCTGGCGCTGCTCCTCGCGGCGGCCGTCACGGCCGCGCTGCCCCTGGCGGGCGACCCGGCCGGGGAGCCCACGGACGGCCGGGGCCGGGCGGCCCACGGGGCCGGGGCGGGCGAGCGGGAGCGGCAGACCCGTTATCCATGGGAGGGCGCGGGCGGCTTCACCACCGCGACCGGGGACTCCCCGGTGCGGGGCGTGGCCGGGCCGGTGTGGCGCTACCGGGTGGCCGTGGAGTCGGACATCGGGCAGGACGTCGCCGCCTTCGCCGCCACCGTCGACGAGGTGCTGGCCGACCCGCGCGGCTGGACCGCCTCGGAGGAGTTGCGGGTGCAGCGGGTGGCCGAGGCCGCCGACGCCGACTTCACCGTCTACCTCGCCACGCCGGGGACCTCGGAGCGGATGTGCGCCGAGGGCGGGCTGAGCACCGAGGGCTACACCTCCTGCCGACTCCCCGGGCAGGTGATCATCAACCTGGCCCGCTGGCTGGAGGCGGTACCGGACTACGGCGCGCCGCTGGAGGTCTACCGGGCCTACGTGGTCAACCACGAGGTGGGCCACGAGTTCGGCGAGGTGCACCAGGCCTGCCCGGCGCCCGGCGAGCCGGCGCCGGTGATGCAGCAGCAGACGTACGGCCTGGACGGCTGCGCCGCCAACGCCTGGCCCTACGTCGACGGCTCCCGCTACGAGGGCGAGGTCGTTCCCGGCATCTGAGTTATTCCCGTTCCCGCAGTTCGGGCGACGTGTCACTCCTCATGGCCGATCGAGGTGCGTGCGAGCGACAATGACCCGGTTCGCCTTCAGCCGATCCCGGGGAGTCCACCGTGTCGTTGCCCCCGCTCGTCGAGCCCGCCGCCGAGCTGACCGTTGACGAGATCCGCCGCTACTCGCGCCACCTGATCATCCCGGACGTCGGGGTCGAGGGGCAGAAGCGGCTGAAGAACGCCCGGGTGCTCTGCGTCGGCGCCGGCGGCCTCGGCTCGCCGGCCCTGATGTACCTGGCCGCCGCCGGCGTCGGCACCCTCGGCATCATCGACTTCGACACCGTCGACGAGTCCAACCTCCAGCGCCAGATCATCCACGGCGTCTCCGACGTGGGCCGCTCCAAGGCCGAGTCGGCCGCCGCCTCGATCCGCGAGATCAACCCGCTGGTGCACGTCGAGATCCACAACACCGCACTGGACCGGGAGAACGTGCGGGACATCTTCTCCCGCTACGACCTGATCGTCGACGGCACGGACAACTTCGCCACCCGCTACATGGTCAACGACGCGGCGGTGCTGCTCGGCAAGCCGTACGTCTGGGGGTCGATCTACCGCTTCGACGGCCAGGCGTCGGTCTTCTGGGCCGAGCACGGCCCCTGCTACCGCTGCCTCTACCCGGAGCCCCCGCCGCCCGGCATGGTGCCGTCCTGCGCCGAGGGGGGCGTGCTCGGTGTGCTCTGCGCGTCGATCGGCTCGATCCAGGTCAACGAGGCGATCAAGCTGCTCGCCGGCATCGGCGAGCCGCTGGTCGGCCGGCTGATGGTCTACGACGCCCTGGAGATGAGCTACCGCAAGATCAAGGTCCGGAAGGACCCGGACTGCGTGCTCTGCGGCGAGAACCCCACGGTCACCGACCTGCTGGAGGACTACGAGGACTTCTGCGGCGCGGTGTCGGTGGAGGCCCAGGAGGCGGTGGTCGACGCGACCATCACCGCGCTGGAGCTGAAGGAGTGGCAGGACGCCGGCAAGGACGTCTTCCTCGTCGACGTGCGCGAGCCGGCCGAGTACGAGATCGTCCGGATCCCCGGCGCGACGCTCATCCCCAAGGGCGAGATCATCTCGGGGGAGGCGCTGGCCAGGCTGCCGCAGGACCGGCAGATCGTGCTGCACTGCAAGTCCGGGGTCCGCTCCGCCGAGGCGCTCGCCGCGCTGAAGGCGGCCGGGTTCCGCGACGCGGTGCACGTGCAGGGCGGCGTGCTCTCCTGGATCAAGCAGATCGACCCGTCGCTGCCCGCGTACTGACGGGTCGGCCGAGGTCGCGGCGGGCCCTCCCGACCCCCGCGACCTCGGCCGATTCGCCGAGGCGCGATCACATCCGCGCAGGTAGCGTTGCCGCCGTGGTCGACATCGATGCCGCGGTCGGGTTCGTCGTGGCGCACGGGGACGAGGTGGACCGTGCCCGGCTCTCCCACCTGCGCAGCGGCGCGCCGCCGCCGCCCGAACTGCTCGACGCGGCCGAGGTCGGTCAGACGCCCGGCGGCGGCTGGCCGGCGACGCTGGGCGGGGACGTCGCGTCGGTCGACGCCACCTGCTTCCGCCTGTCGGAGTTGGACGACCTCGGCGCGCTGGGCCGCCCGGCGGCCCGCCGGGCGCTGGACTGGCTGGCCGCCCGGCAGTTGCCCGACGGCGGCTGGGAGGAGGACCCCGCGCTGGCCGACGTCGCCCCCGAGTGGGCCCGGCCGGGCGATCCCGAGGCGGGGTTCCACCTGACCGCCAACGCCGGGTTCTGGCTGACCGTCGCGGGCCTGGACGCCCGGGCCGCCGGCCCGCTTGACCACCGGGTCGGCGGGGCGTACGCGGGCGTCGTCCACGCCGCCGCGCAGTCGCTCGTCGCCCGGCTGCGCCCGGACGGCGGCTGGCCGTCGTTCCTGCCCGCCGGCTGGCTCGGCGCGGCCGTCCTGCACCGGCAGGAGATGTTCCACGAGGCGACGCGGATCCAGGTGCGGCTCGCCGACCGGGTGCCGGAGCTGTCGCCGGGCGACGCGGCCTGGCTGGCCGCGACGCTGCGCCGCGTCGGCATCGACGAGCAGGACTGGCTGCTGGTGCGGGCGCGCCGGCGGCTGGCGGAGACCCAACGCAGCGACGGCGGCTGGGACAGCGAGGACGGGCACCAGTTCGATGTGCACACCACGCTGAGCGCCATCCGGGCCTGCCGCTGACGGCGGCGCGATCCGGGCCCGGCGGCCCGGGGCGGCCGGGCCCACCGGCGACGGCGGCGCGATCCGGGCCCGCCGCCGGGACGGTGGTCGCGGAGGCGGGTGTCGGAGTCGTCGGGGCGGAGGGACCGGCTCAGCGGAGCTGGCTGAGCACCAGCGGCCACCAGGCGTCCGGGGCGAAGGCGGGGCGGTCGATGCTCTCCAGCACGGTGCGCAGCGTCTCGGCCCGCTCGGCCCGGCCCGCCTTTCCCTCGTCGGCCTCCACGAAGAGCGCGAACTGGTAGAGGAACTCGACGAACGTCCGGAAGTTGCTGTTGACCGCCTGGACGTCCTGCTGTTGCAGGTCGAACTGGAGGATCTCGCCGGTCTTCGGGTCGAGCACGTAGAGCAGGTCGGGATTGTCGGCGACCGCGCCGACCACGATCAGCCTGACGTCGAGCGAGCCGTCCTCGGTGCTGAGCTGGATCGTGTCGAACAGCTCGATGTCGCCTTCGAGGAAGGCGGTGTAGACGACCTCCACGTCGAGCGGGATCTCGTCGCCGGCGGGGAGCATGTCGGGGCTGAAGCCCCCCTCCAGCCACGCCTCCCGGGGGTACGGGATCAGCTCGTCCTCGCTCCACAGTGAGCGGAACCGGGGGTCAACGGCCATCGGTGGTCCCTTCGCGACTCGGGTGGCGGAAAAGCGTCAGGACGACAGGTCCGCGGCGATCAGCAGGCGCCGCCAGTTGTCGGCGTACTCACCGGCGTGCCGGCCCCTGCGCAGCCGCTCGTCGCGGACACCGGGACCGAGGACCGTGGCCACCAGCTCCGGGTAGCCGGGGCCGAACACGTGCTCGTCGAAGAACGTGGCGACGTCGGGGGCGATGACGGTGAACTCCACGTCCTCGTCGGGGTGCTCGTACTGGAAGACGTAGTCGTCCGGCTCCATCCAGTACACGTCGAGGTTCTCGGTGTCGAGGTAGATCGGCGACCCGGCCCTGATCTCGCCGCGCAGCCGGGGCGGGATGCTGTGCACCTCGTGGCCGACCGACAACGGGCTGCCCATCGGGTCGTTCTCGTTCACCGTGCGGGCCGCCCACGCCGCCGGAGTGCGGATCTCGTCGGGCGGCTCGAACCGGAAGTTGTCGCCGGCCACGTGCCCGAACAGGCCGTAGACCTCGGCGACGCCGGGCAGGTCGGGGATCGGCTCCAACGGGGTGGGCTCGCCGATGACGACGCCGAGGCCCCGCTCGGCCTCCAGGCGCCGCAGCAGCGCGAGCTTCTCCCGGATCCGGTCGAGGCGGGCGGGATCCTGCGGGCTGCTCACGGGATCACCTTCACGATGACCGGCGTGCCCTCGGGAACGTCCCGCAGCGCGACGGAGATCTCCCTGCCGAGTTCGCGGTTCGTCCAGGCGTCCATCGGCCTGAGGTTATCGTACGTGTCCGTTCCGTCCAGTTGAAGCCGCCGCTTGCCGGTCGACGGGTCGTGGACCTTGTTGCTGTCGCGGCCCGCGCCTGTGCCAGTTGCTCTTCCAGGGCGCTCTCGCCCAGCACGCCGCCTGCCCCAGGACAAGCCGTGCCGGCCCCGACCCACGCTATCGGTGCCGCGCGTCCCCGACCGCCGCCCCACCGTCCGGTGTGGCCGACGCCGCCCCCGCCGGTCAGCCTCGCAGGTGGCCGTCGCCGGTCACCACGTACTTGGTGGAGGTCAGCTCGGGCAGGCCCATCGGCCCGCGCGCGTGCAGCTTCTGCGTGGAGATGCCGATCTCGGCGCCGAAGCCGAACTCGCCGCCGTCGGTGAACCGGGTCGAGGCGTTGACCATCACGACCGCCGCGTCCACCCGGGCCACGAACTCCCGGGCCGCCGTGGCCGAGTCGGTGACGATCGCCTCGGTGTGGCCCGTGCCGTACCGCCGGATGTGCGCGACCGCCGCGTCGAGCGAGTCGACGACGGCGACGGCGATGTCGGCGGAGAGGTACTCGGTGGCGAAGTCCTCGTCGGTGGCCGGCACCACCGCCGCCGCGTGGGCGGCGACCCGCTCGTCGCCGTGCACGGTGACGCCCGCCTCGGCGAAGGCGGCCAGCATCGGCGGCAGGAAGGCGTCGGCGACCGCCGCGTGCACCAGCAGCGACTCGGCGGTGTTGCAGGTGGACAGCCGCTGGGTCTTCGCGTTGAGCGCGATCGCGACGGCCTTCGCCAGGTCGGCGGCGGCGTCGACGTAGACGTGGCAGTTGCCCACGCCGGTCTCGATGACCGGCACGGTGGACTCCTCGACCACCGTGCGGATCAGGGACGCGCCGCCGCGCGGGATCAGCACGTCGACCAGCCCCCGGGCGCGCATCAGCTCCTTGACCGAGTCGCGGCTGCCGGCGTCGAGCAGCTGCACCGCGTCCGCCGGCAGGCCGGCGTCGCCCACCGCGTCGCGCAGCACGGCGACCAGGGCGGCGTTGGACCTGGCCGCCGACGAGGAGCCGCGCAGCAGCGCCGCGTTGCCCGACTTCAGGCAGATGCCGGCGGCGTCGACGGTCACGTTCGGGCGGGCCTCGTAGATGATGCCCACCACGCCGAACGGCACCCGGATCTGGCGCAGCTCCAGCCCGTTGGGCAGGGTCGAGCCCCGGACCACCTCGCCCACCGGGTCCGGCAGCGCCGCCATCTGCCGCAGCGCGTCGGCGATGCCCGCCACCCGCCCCGCGTCGAGGGCCAGCCGGTCCAGCACGGCCGCGCTCAGCCCGGCCTCGCGCCCGGCCGCCAGGTCCGCCGAGTTCGCGGCCAGGATCTCCGGCGTACGCGCCACCAGCGCGTCGGCCATCGCCACCAGCGCGGCGTCCTTGGCCGTACGCGTGGCGACGGCCAGCGCCTCCGCCGCCGTACGCGCCCGCCGGGCCTGCTCGCTCACGCTCATCGCGCACTCCTCACAGCAGCACGAGGTCGTCGCGGTGGACGACCTCCCGTTCGTACGCCGGGCCGAGCGCCGCGGCGAGTTCCGTGGTGGACCGGCCGAGCAGCCCGGGCAGCTCCACCGCGTCGTAGTTGACCAGGCCCCGGGCGACCGGCGCGCCCCCGGCGTCCACCAGGTCGACCGGGTCGCCGGCGGTGAACGCGCCGTCCACGGCCGTGATCCCGGCGGGCAGCAGCGACTTGCGCCGGCCCACCACCGCGTCGACGGCGCCCGGGTCGAGGTGCAACCGCCCCCGGGGCGAGGTGGCGTGGGCCAGCCAGAAGAGCCGGGCCGCCGGGCGTCGGCGGCTCGGATGGAACAGGGTGCCGACCGGCTCGCCGGCCAGCGCCGGGGCGGCCAGCGGGGCGGCGGTCAGCACCACCGGGATGCCGAAGCCGGTGGCGATCCGGGCCGCCTCCACCTTCGTCACCATGCCGCCGGTGCCCACCCCGGCCCGGCCCGCCCCGCCGATGTCGACCCCGGTCAGGTCGCGCTCGTCGTGCACCTCGCTGATCCGGCTCGAGCCGGGGCGGGTGGGGTCGCCGGTCCAGAGGGCGTCCACGTCCGACAGGAGCACCAGCAGGTCGGCGTGGACCAGGGCGGCGACGAGGGCGGCCAGCCGGTCGTTGTCGCCGAACCGGATCTCCTCGGTGGCCACCGTGTCGTTCTCGTTGACGATCGGCACCGCCCGCAGGTCGAGCAGCTTGCGCAGGGTGCGGTAGGCGTTGCGGTAGTGCGCCCGCCGGGTCACGTCGTCGACGGTGAGCAGCACCTGCCCGACGGTGAGCCCGTGCCGGGCGAAGGCGGCGGCGTACCGGCCGATCAGCAGGCCCTGCCCGACGCTGGCGGCGGCCTGCTGGGTGGCCAGGTCGCGCGGGCGTCGGGACAGCCCCAGCGGCGCGAGGCCGGCGGCGATCGCGCCGGAGCTGACCAGCACGACCTCCCGGCCCTCGGCGGCGAGCGCGCCCAGGGTGCCGACGAGCGCGTCGACCCGCTCGTCGTCCAGCCCGCCGGCGGCGGTGGTCAACGAGGAGGATCCGATCTTGACGACGACCCGCCGGGCCGCCGTGACTGCGTCGCGCACCCGCCCATTCTGCGCGGTCGGTCCCGGCGGACTCCGGCGCCTTCTCATATCGTGGCCGGTCGTGAGACCTGACGAGTACGTCGAGGCGGTGCTGGAACTGGTCGAGCGGATCCCGCCCGGCCGGGTGATGTCGTACGGGGCGGTCGCCGACGCGCTCGCCGAACGCTCGGGGCGGGCGTCGGCCCGGCTGGTCGGCTCGATCATGGCTCGGCACGGCGGGGGCGTGCCCTGGCACCGGGTGGTGAACTCGGCGGGCCGCCTGCCACCCGGTCACGAGCGGGAGGCGCGGGCGCGGCTGCGGGCCGAGGGGACGCCGCTGCGCGGCGACGGGGTGGACATGGCGGCGGCGAGCTGGTCCCCGGAAGAGGGGATGTGACGAGGGCCATAACGTGAGTAACATTCGGCCCCATGGACGCGCCGCCGGGTGGAGCCGGCTCGCCGAGCGCCGCCGCGCCGGCCGCCACCACCCCGCCGAGCGCCGCCGGCGCGCTGCCCCGCCGGGTGCACGCGGGATACGCGCTGGGGTCGCTGGCCACGGGCGCGTTCGGCACCGTGCCCGGGCTGCTCCTGCTGCCGTACCTGACCGACACCCTCGGCGTCGCGGCGGGCGCTGCCGCCCTGCTGGTGCTCCTGCCGAAGGCGTGGGACGTGCTGGTCAACCCCGTCGCCGGCCGGATCTCCGACCGCACCCGGTCGCGCTGGGGCGCCCGCCGGCCGTACCTGCTGGGCGCCGGGACGGCCCTCGGCGTGCTCTTCGCCGCCATCTTCGCCGCGCCGTTCGGGGCCGGGCCGGCCGCCGGGGCGTACGTCGCCGTCGCCTTCCTCGCCACCGCCACCGCGTTCGCCTTCTTCCAGGTGCCGTACGTGGCGATGCCGGCCGAGCTGACCGGCGACTACGCCGAACGTACCCGCCTGATGAGCTGGCGGATCGCGGTGCTGGCGCTGGCCATCCTGGTCTCCGGCGCGGTCGCCCCGCTGGTGCGCGACGCGGGCGGCGGGGGCGTCCCGGGGCACCGCTGGATGGGAATCTTCGTCGCCGGGCTGATCGTGCTCGGCGCGGTCGGCGCGTTCCTCGGCACCCGCGCCGCCGGGGAGGGCGCGGTGGGGGAGAGCGAGCCGACGCTGCGCGCCCAGCTCGCCGTCGCCGGTCGCAACCGGCCGTTCCGGGCGCTGCTGGCCTGCTTCGTGGTGCAGTCCGCCGGGGTGGCCACCATCCTCGCCGGGGTCAACTACTTCGCCGACCAGATCCTGCGCGACCCCGAGGGCGGGCCGACGTTGCTCTTCGTCTGCTTCGTCGGGCCGGCGCTGCTGGTGATGCCCCTCTGGACCCGGGTCGGCGCCCGGGTCGGCAAGCTCGCCGCGCTGGTCGCCGCGTCGCTGATCTTCGCGGCGGGCGCGCTGGGCCTGGTCGCCGCGCCGGTGCTGCCCGCGGTGGTGGTCTACCTCCTGGTCGCGCTGGTCGGCGTCGGATACGCCGGCCAGCAGGTCTTCGCCCTCGCCATGCTCCCGGACTGCATCGCGTACGACACGGCGCGCACCGGCCGGCGGCAGGCCGGCGTGTTCACCGGCCTCTGGACGGCGGGGGAGACCCTCGGGCTGGCCCTCGGGCCGGGCATCTTCGGGCTGGTGCTCCAGCTCGGCGGCTACGTCTCCTCCGACACCGGCACCGCCGCCGCCCAGCCCGACACCGCCCGCCTCGGCATCCTGCTCGGCTTCACCGTGCTGCCCGCCCTCCTGGTCGCCCTGGCCACCCTCCTCCTGCGCCCCTACGACCTGACCCCGGCCCGCCTCGCCGCCGCCGGGCCCGCCCCCGCCGCCCCCGCGGCCGGGGACGACAGCCACCGCACCCACGGAAAGGGCGTCACGACTCCATGACCGACGAGAGGCCGGGCGGCAGCGCGCTGCCCGGGACCGGGCTGCCCGCCGAGCGGGTGCTGGCCGAGGTGCGCGCGCTGCGGGCCGCCGACCGGCCCACCCACGGGGGGCGGCTCTTCGCGTACGTGTACGACCCCGCCGTGCCGGGCCTGGACGACCTGGCCGCCGCCGCGCACGCCGAGAGCGCGCACGTCAACGGGCTCGACCCGACCGCCTTCCCGTCGCTGCTGGCGATGGAGAACGCGCTGGTCGGCGCGGCCGCCCGGCTGCTCGGCGGCGGCCCCGGCAGCGCCGCGCCGGACGCGGTCGGCAGCGTCACCAGCGGCGGCACGGAGTCGCTGATCCTGGCCGTGAAGGCCGCCCGCGACGCCCACCCCGAGATCGCCGCGCCCCGGATCGTGGTGCCGGCCAGCGCGCACGCCGCGTTCGCGAAGGCGGCCCACTACCTGCGGGTCGCCGTGGACACGGTGCCCGTGTCCGCGTCCACGCTGCGGCCGGCCGTCACCGACGTGGCCGCCGCCATCGGCCCGGAGACCGTGCTGGTGGCCTGCTCCGCCCCCTCGTACGCGCACGGCGTCGTCGACCCGGTCGCCGGGATCGCCGGGGCGGCCGCCGAGGCCGGAGTGCGCTGCCACGTCGACGCCTGCTTCGGCGGCTGGACCCTGCCGTACCTGCGCCGGCTCGGGGCGGACGTGCCGCCGTTCGACTTCGCCGTCGCCGGGGTCACCTCGATCTCGGTCGACCTGCACAAGTACGCGTACGCCCCGAAGGGCGTCTCGGTGCTGCTGCACCGCGACGCGGCGCTGCGCGCCCCGCAGTACTTCGCGTACGCGGACTGGCCCGGCTACACGATGGTCAACCCGGTCATCGCCTCCACCCGCTCCGGCGGCCCGATCGCCGCCGCGTACGCGACCCTGCGGCACCTCGGCGACGACGGTTACCTGCGGCTCGCGGCGGCGACGCGGGACGCCGTGGCCGGGCTGGCGGACGCCGTCCGCGCGGTCGACGGGCTGCGGCTGGTGGCGGAGCCGGAGTCGACGGTCGTCTGCTTCACCGCCAGCGATCCGGGGCTGGACCTCTTCGTGCTGGTCGACGAGCTGACCGCCCGGGGCTGGCACACCCAGCCCCAGCTCGCGTACGCCGACCTGCCGCGCAGCGTGCACCTGACGGTGACCGCCGCGGTGGCGCCACGGGTGGCGGAGTTCGGTCCGGCCCTCGCCGAGGCGGTGGCCGCCGCGCGGGCGGCCGGGCCGGTCGCGCTCCCCGGTGACCTGCTCGCCCTCGCCGGCACGCTGACCGCCGACGCGCTCACCCCGGACCTGGTCGCCGGCCTCGCGGCCGGGCTGGGACTGGGCGGGCCGGCCGCCGGGGCCGGCCCGGCACCGGACCGGATGGCGGCGGTGAACACCCTGCTCGACGCCGCGCCGCCCGCGCTGCGGGAACGCCTCCTCGTGGAGTTCGTCGGCCTGCTGCAACGCCCGACGTACTGAGGCCCGGCGGGGTGGCGGACACCGCGCCGGGCCCGGTCACCGCCAGTTGATCGTGGCGGTGTTGTTGTCGCGGTCGGGTTCGATCAGGTGGTGGCCGCCCGGTCCGTACGGGACCACGCTCACCTGCGCCGAGCCCGCGGCGAGGGCCGACCCCGGTGGCACCCGCAGCTCCAGCCGGAGGCGGACCTCGCTGCCCGGCGCGATCGGGCCGAGCCGGCAGACGAGCGGGGCGGCCCTCAGCCCGGTGTCGTCGGCGCAGGCCGTCGAGCCCCCGACGAGCCGCAGTTGCCCCGGCAGGTCGAGGTCGAGGACCGCCCTGGTCACCTCCCGGCCACGCAGGTGCCGGACCAGCACCTCCACGGTGCCCGACCGTGAGCCGTCCTCGGCCGTGCTGAGCGTGAGGTCCGTCGCGGAGACCGCGAGGTCGGCGAAGTACGGGTTCGGGCCGAACGTGGTCGGCCCCTCCACCTGCGTGAACCGCCCGTCGCCCCAGCGGTAGCCGCGCCACTGCCGCTGCGACCAGTCGAGCGGCCAGCCGCCGCCCGGGGCGAGGTCGGCCACCTGCACCCGCACCAGGCCGCCGGGGGTGACCTCCAGGTCGGTGATCCACTGCGGTGTCTCGCGCGCGGTGGTCGCCACCCGGCCCAGGGTGACGATCCCGCCGGCCGGATCGCGGTCGAACGCGACCACCTGCATCGGCCCGCCGGTGCCGCGCAGACATTGCGTCAACGCGACCGTCTCGGTCGCGCCGTCTCGGTCGACGTCGCCGTACGCGAGCCCCAACAGCACGTTCGTCTCGTCCCGGGTCGCCTCGCCCACCAGTCGGGCGCCTTTGGTCGGGCAGGCCGAGCCGGGCCGCCACTCCGGCAGCGACACCGGTGTGGCGAGCAGTTGTGCCCGGCTGATCCGGCCGTTGGGGGCCGCCGGAGAGGAGCCGGCGCCGGTCGGTGTCGGCGGCGCCGACGAACCGGCCGAGGTGCTGGGCGCCGGGGAGCCGGACGGGGTTCCGGTGGGCTGCACCGGTCCCGGCGGGGGAGCCGGATCGGTCAGCGCCGCGTACCCGACGACGGGGCCGGTCCCCAGCGCCAGGGCCGCCGCGACGGCCGTGCCGAGTGTCCGGCGCCGGCGCTGCCGCACGCGCCGGCGGACGGCCGCCGGGCCGGGCGGCTCGACCTCGGCCAACACCTCCGTGCGGTACCGGGCGAAGCGCTCGGCGAAGACCACTGCCTCGTGTTCAGACATCCTGTGCCTCCTCGGTGTCCCGCAGGGAAGCGGCGAGCGAGGCCCGCCCCCGGTGCAGCCAGGACTTGACCGTCCCCTCGGCGACGTGTTCCTGCGCGGCGATCTCGGCGACGGTCAGGTCGGCGAGGTAGTGCAGCACCACCGCCCGGCGCTGCCGGGGCGGCAGCAACGCCAACGCCGCCTCCAGCGCCACCCGGTCCGGCGTCGGGCCCGCCACCTGCGCCTCCACCCGCCGCTGCCGGAGCAGGTGGTCGCGGGCGGTCCGCAGCCGCCGCCACCGGCTGCGGGCGAGGTTCCAGGCCACCCGCCGCACCCAGGCCACCGGGTCGTCGTAGTGGACCAGCCGGTTCCACCGCGCCAACGCCCGGCAGAACGCCTCCTGCGCCAGGTCCTGGGCCTGGCCCAGGTCCCCGGTGTACGCGCAGAGTTGCGCGGTCACGCTCCCGAAGTGCGCGTGGTAGAAGGCGTCGAAGACGAGCGGGGAGTCGTCCCGCTTCTCGACCGGCGGTGGTTCGTTCGCGCGGGCCCCCATCGTCACTGTCACTGCCCCTCCCCGTCGGGCCACTCTGGTGTCTGGCGCCGGTAACACCCCGCCGGCAGACGACGGGTTGCGGCACCGCGCCGTCGGGCATCCGACGGCGCGGGCCGTTCCCGCCACCCCGATCGTCGTCGCGTCGGCGGCCGCCGGGGTGCCCCACGGGCCGGCGGCGCCGCGCCGTGCGCCGAGGGGCACCCCGAACACGGACGTGCGGCCGTGGGCGCACCACGGCCGCACGCCCGTCGATCGTCGTCAGTCGCCGGCGACGGCGGTGACGGCGAAGGTGGCGGTGTTGTCGACCGGGTCGACGTCGGTGAGCTCGCCGCCCCAGCCGAAGATCCCGTACAGCCGCACCGAGCCGGTGCCGAGGTCGCCCGGGCCCATCTCGGCGGGCGCCCGGAACAGCAGCGCCAGGGACCGCTCCTCACCCGGCATGAACGGCCCGCCGGCGACCGGGCAGGCGGCCGTGCACGGCTCCTGCGGCTCGCTGCCGGCGAGGCGCACCCCCGACGGCAGCGTCGGCTCCAGCCAGTAGGCGTCGTGCGCCGCGTCGCCCGCCACCCGCACGGTCACCGGCAGCCGGCCCAGCCAGCTCCCGTCCTCCTGCCGGGTCAGGGTGGCGGACCCGACCGTCAGCGACGCGTCGGTCGCGGTGTCCCAGACGTACGGCCGGGCGTCGCGCAGCGAGCCGGTGGTGGAGCGGAACAGCGTGTCGAACGCCCGGGTGTCGTTGGCCGGGTTCGCGTCACCGGTCTCGACCGTCACCCGACCGCCGGTCGCGGACATCGCGTACGCCCGCGGGGTCGTCAACACCTGGAAGTCGACCGTGAACCGACGTCGCTCGCCGGGCTGGAGCGCGCCGCCCGGCACGTAGCAGTAGATCGTCCGCACCGGCTTCGGGGCCCCGTACATGCAGGGCTCGTCCGGGTTCGTGCCGGCGAACGCGCCCGGCACCGGCTCGGTGATCGTCATGTTCACGTAGGACGCCCGCGTACCTCGGTAGGTGACGGTCACCGCCAGGCTTCCGGCGTACCCCCGGTCGGTCGGTTCGAGCACCAGCCGGCCGGTCGACACCGAGGTGTCGGCCGGGGCGGCGGCCTGCGCGGCGGGCGTCGCCGCGCCGAGCAGGGCGAGTCCCGCCCCCAGGACGCCGGCGACGAGCCGACGGGTGATGGTTCCGGTCATGTCTGTCCTCCAGATCCCCGTTGTGCCGCCCGCGGCCTCTCGCCGTCGGGCGGGTGTCACGGGACAGACACCCACGGGCCGGGAGGCGGGTTGCGCGGCGACGGCGCGGATCGGGGTCACGTAACCGACAGTGGTGCGACCGGGGCGCCGGCGGCCGAGCGCGCGGCCGGTGTCGAGCGCGCGGCTGGTGTCGAGCGACCGGTCGGCGCCGAGCGCGCGGTCGGCGTCGAGGGACCGGTCGGCGTCGAGGGACCGGTCGGCGCCGCCGGCGGCTGTGGTTGACTTGGTGCGGGGTCCGGGGAAGGGGGCGGTCGTGCAGGTGCCGGGAGTGCTCGGTGAGCCGATCCGGTTCGTGCTGAACTGGGGCCGCCGCTACTCGCTCTGGGTCTTCAACTTCGGCCTGGCCTGCTGCGCGATCGAGTTCATCGCCACCAGCATGGGCCGGCACGACTTCATCCGGCTGGGCGTGATCCCCTTCGCGCACGGCCCCCGGCAGGCCGACCTGATGGTGGTCTCCGGCACGGTCACCGACAAGATGGCCCCCGCCATCAAGCGGCTCTACGACCAGATGCCCGAGCCGAAGTACGTCATCTCGTTCGGCGCGTGCTCCAACTGCGGCGGCCCCTACTGGGACTCCTACTCGGTGACCAAGGGCGTCGACCAGCTCATCCCGGTCGACGTCTACGTGCCGGGCTGCCCGCCCCGGCCGGAGGCGCTGCTGCACGGCATCCTCCGCCTTCAGGAGAAGATCGCCGCCGAGCAGTCCGGGGTCGGCGGGGTGTCCCGGCCGGACGCGCTCGCCCCGCCGGCCGACGCCCCGCCCCGCCCGGTGGAGTCCCTCACCGCGCCACCGGTGCGTCCCCCGGCCGGCTGAACGGCGCCGGGCGACCGGCCGTGACCTCGACCGCCGAGGCGGCCGCAGGCCCCGACCGCCGAGGGCGGTCGCAGGCCCGCGGCGCGGGGCCGCGGCGTGACCGCGGCGCCCCGGAAGCGCGGCACCGGGGCGTCAGGATCCGGCGGGCCACCACGGCCTGAGCGCGGTGGGGTCGGCGACGGCGGACTCGACCTGACGACGCTCCTCCGCCGTCAGGGTCAGCTCTCGGAGGCGGGCTCCCCACTCCGCCACCCGCTCCGGCTCCCCGAGCGCCGTGGACAGCTCGATGAGCGCGGCCAGCGCCGTCGCCCGCTGCACGACGGGCGCGCTGTCGCCGTGGCGGCGCAGCCCGGAGTTCAACGCCCGGAAGGCGGCCCGGTCGTCGTTCTTGAACTCCCGCAGGATCCGCGCGTTGTCCAGGACCCGGGCCAGCCCTTCGAGTCGCTTGGAGCCGCCGTACTCCAGCTCCATCGGCTCGTCCCGCTGGATGAAGACGATCGAGTTGCCGGACGGATCCAGGACGGTGAACCGGGACGCGCCCGGCCGGTACCGGGTCATCCGAGGCAGCCCCTCGGCGAGCACCTCGCCGTACGCGCGACGCATCGCCTCGGTGAACGCCGCGTGGTAGGGCGCGACGTCGTCGACCATCACCAGGCATCCGCCGGTGTTCTCGAGCGCGGTGTCCACGTTGCCTGACGCGGCCTTGTACTGCAGCTCGAACCCGCTCCACCGGAACGCCAGGGACAGATAGGGTTTCTTCTGTTCGTAGGTCACCGCGAAGCCCAGCGCACGCCAGAAGGCCAGTGTCGCGTCGGCATCGACGCAGGGCAGCAACGGCACGACGGTCTCGGTCGGTTGAACAGGGTTCACGGGCATCGTCATCGCCTCCCGGGTTCGACGGGACGACTGTGGCAGACGATCGATCTCCGCGCACATGCAACCGTTTGCAGTCCGGTCGCGGCAGGGGCGGTGGGCCGGTCGGGCCGGCGGGTGGCGACCGAGGGTTAGCGTGCGGGCCATGACCCAGTCCGCGGACCAGCGTTCCGCCCACATCGTCCACGTGCTCACCGAGGAGTTCGGCGAGTCGATGGCGCTCGACCCGGCCGCCTTCCGGCGCAAGTTCCGCAAGATGGCCGCCTCGCCGTTCGCCTTCTACCGGGGCAGCGCCTCCCTGTTCTACGCCGACCAGCTCGGCGACTTCGCCGACGACCGGTTCCTCGACGACCGGACCAGCCGGGTGTGGATCCACGGCGACCTGCACGCGGAGAACTTCGGCACGTACATGAACGCGTCCGGGCGGCTGGTGTTCAACGTCAACGACTTCGACGAGGCGTACGTCGGGCCGTTCAGCTGGGACCTCAGGCGCCTGGCGGCCAGCGTGGCCCTGCTCGGCTACGCCAAGGCGCTCTCCGACCGGGCGATCAGCGACCTGGTCGCCGGCTTCGCCGGGTCGTACCTGACCGAACTGCGGGCGATCGCCGCGGGCGGCGACGACGCCATCGGCTCGATCACCCTGGACAACGCCGACGGCGTGCTGCGCCGGGTGCTCCAGCAGGCCCGGCTCAACACCCGGGTCGACCTGCTCGCCGCGCAGACCACCGTCGACAACCACGAGCGCCGGTTCTCCCTCGGCGACGGGGTCTTCGCGGTCGACGACGAGACCCGGGAGAAGGTCTGCGCCGCGTTCGACGACTACCTCGGCACGCTGCCGGTCTCCTCGGCGCGGCTCCGCCCGGTGGCGACCCGCATCAAGGACGTGGTGCTGCGCAAGGGCGTGGGCATCGGCTCGGCCGGGCTGCCGTCGTACAACCTGCTGCTGGAGGGGCACACCGAGGCGCTGGAGAACGACGTCGTCATCTACATGAAGCAGGCCCAGGTGCCGGCGGTGGCCCGGCACATCGCCGACGAGGCGATCGCCGGCTACTTCCGGCACCAGGGGCACCGCACCGCCGAGTCGCAGCGGGCGCTCCAGGCGCACGCCGACCCGTGGCTGGGCTTCACCGAGCTGGACGGGGTCGGTCAGCTCGTCGCCGAGGTCTCCCCGTACGCGGCCGACCTGGACTGGGCCGAGGTGAACGAGCCGGAGGAACTGGCCGGGGTGCTGGCCGACCTGGGCCGGGCGGTCGCCCGGATGCACTCGGTCGCCGACGACGAGTCGAGCCACGACCTCGTGGACCACTCCACCGAGGAGGCGATCGTGGCGGCGGTGGACGCCGACGAGGCGGGCTTCGTGGCCCACCTGGTCGACTTCGCCCACGCGTACGGGGTGCGGACCCGACAGGACCACCAGCTCTTCGTCGACCTGTTCCGCAACGGCCGGCTGCCCGGCCTCTGACCCGAGGTCAGGAGCCGAAGTCCAGCACCACCTTGATGTCGTCCGGCTCGGGGGCGTACGCCCGCGCGTACGCCTCCACCGGCACCCGGCGGGTGATCAGCGAGCCGAGCCACGACTGGTCGGCCCGGGTCAGCGCCTCGGCGGCCAGGTCCCAGTGCCGCCGGTTGGCGTTGACGGAACCGAACACGACGTTGTTCTCCAGCACCAGGGAACGGTTGAGGGCGCCCGCGTCGAAGTCGATGGTCCGCCCGCCGCTGGAGACCCCGGTGAGGCAGACGATGCCGGTCGGGCCGGCCTTGCACATCACGTCGAGGACGACGGCCGGCGCCCCGGTGCACTCCAGCACCACGTCCGGCTCGAAGTCCAGCTCGCTGACCGGCACGGTGTGGTAGGTCGCTCCGAGCGCCCGGACCAGCTCCGGCTTCGGCCCGGTGGTGTTGCGGTCCAGCACGTGCACGGCGAGCCCGCGCTGCGTCGCCAGCAGCGCCGCCAGCAGGCCGATCGGCCCGGCGCCGGTGACCAGCACGGTCTGCGGCTGCCACTCGGCACGGGCGCCGATCCGCTCGATGTGGTCCCACGCCTTGGCCACCACGCTGGCCGGCTCCAGCAGCATGCCGACCGGGGCGAGGGCCCGGTCCAGCCCGACGGCGAACCGGGGTTGCAGCCGCCACCGGTCCCGGGCGAAGCCGGGCAACGCCTTGATGCCGTGCTCGGTGAACCGCCCGTTGCGGCACATGTCCCACTCGCCGACCGCGCAGTTCGGGCAGGGCACCGGGTCGGGGTGCCGGACGATCCCGGCCACCAGGTCGCCGGGTTGCAGGGTGCCCGACGGGTCCTCCAGCACCCGGCCCAGCGACTCGTGCCCCAGCACCAGCCGGTCCACGCCGGGCGGCGCCTCGCCGTAGTGGCCAGCGATGATCTCGTGGTCGGTGCCGCAGATCCCGACCGACAGCGCCTCGACCAGGATCGCGCCCTCCTCGGGCGGCGGCTCGGGATGGTCCTCCACGAGCCGCAGGGAGTCGGCGACACCCGGGGTGACAGTCACAGCGCGCACGACCTCATCTTTCCCCGCCGCCCCGCCCACCGCCCGGCGAACCGGCCAGATGACGCGACCACCCCGGGCCGGCCGGCGTACCGCTGCTCCCGTCGGCGGAAGTCGGCCGGGGCGGCGGTCACCCGCCGGCCGGCCGCGTCCCTGACCCCTGCCGGCGGAACACCTAGGATCAGCGGCATGACTCCGGAAGAGGTCGGCCAGCGGATGGTCGCGCTGCTCGCGCCCGCCGAGGCGACCCCGTCGGTCTCCGGCGGTCAGGCGCACGCCCGCGCCACCGTCGACGTACCCCTGGCGGCCTGGCCGGACGCGCTCCGCGCCGCGCGCGACGACGCGGAGCTGGCCTGCGACTTCTTCGACTGGCTCTCCGCGGTGGACGAGCTGGCGGGCGGCTTCGACGTGGTGGCGCACCTCTGGTCCACCACTCACCGGCACGGGCTGCTGCTGCGCACCCGGGTGCCCCGCGAGGCGCCGGCCGTCGCGTCGGTGGTCGACGTCTACCCGGGCGCCGCCTGGCACGAGCGGGAGACGCACGAGATGTTCGGCATCGACTTTCCCGGCCATGCCGGGCTGGCGCCGCTGCTGCTGCCGCCCGAGTTCGAGGGGCATCCGCTGCGCAAGGAGTTCGTGCTCGCCTCCCGGGTGGCCAAGCCCTGGCCGGGCGCCAAGGAGCCGGGTGAGTCCGAGGCCGGCGGGGGGCGCCGCCCGATCCGCCCGCCGGGCGTGCCCGCGCCGGGGGAGTGGGGCACCACGCCGACCCCGGCCGGCGCGGGCGGCGCCGGCGAGGGTCCGCGCGGCGGCGTCCCGGCCCGCCCCGCCCGGGAGCGGCCCGCCCGGCCGGCCCCGGGAGCCCGCCCGGCCCGGCCCGCCGGCCCGGCGGCCCCGGGCGGCGCGGCGCCCGCCGAGCCGACCGCCGCCGAGGCCGGTCCGCTGCCGGGTGCGCCCGGCGGTCGCGGCGCGGGGACCGCCCGCTCCGGTCCGCCGGCCGACCGGCCGTCGCGGGAGGGGCCGGCCGCGACCGAGCGGGCCGACGACGGAGGTACGCCCTGATGCCGCTGTGGTTGGAGCTGGTGATCCGGGTGGGCGGCGTGCTGGTCGCGTTCCTCACCCTGCCGCTGGTGGTCGGTCAGGTCGAGCACAAGGTGATGGCGCACATGCAGGGCCGGCTCGGCCCGATGTACGCGGGCGGCTTCCACGGCTGGGCCCAGCTGATCGCCGACGGCGTGAAGTTCGTGCAGAAGGAGGACGTCACGCCCCGGGAGGCGGACCGGGCCGTCTTCCGGCTCGCCCCGGTCGTCGCGCTCGTGCCCTATCTGCTGGTCCTGCTGGTGATCCCGCTCGGCCCGGACGACCTGGTCGGGCAGCCGCTGGACATCGGCCTGTTCTTCGTGCTGGCCGTCGTGGGCGTGGGCGTCGTGGCGGTGCTGATGTCGGCGTGGGCGTCGGCCAACAAGTACAGCCTCCTCGGCGGCCTGCGCGGCGCCGCCCAGCTGCTCGGCTACGAGCTGCCGCTGGTGCTGGCCGCCGCGTCGGTGGCGATGGCGGCCGGCACGCTCAGCCTCTCCGGCATCGTCGAGGCGTGGCAGCCGTGGTGGCTGCTCTGGCAGGCCCCGGCCATGGTCGTCTTCTTCCTCGCCGGGCTCGCCGAGATCCGCCGCCCGCCGTTCGACATGCCGGTCGCCGACTCGGAGCTGGTCTTCGGCTACATGACGGAGTACACGGGCCTGCGGTTCGCGTTCTTCCTGCTCGCCGAGTACGTCGGCATCGTGGTGATCGCCGCGCTCACCACCGTGCTCTTCCTCGGCGGCTGGCAGGGGCCGTTCGCCGACGCGCAGCTCGGCTGGCTGTGGACCCTGCTCAAGGTCTTCGCCGTCTCGTTCCTGATCATCTGGCTCCGGGTCTCCTATCCCCGGCTGCGCGAGGACCAGCTCCAGCGCCTCTGCTGGCTGGTGCTCGTCCCCGTCTCCCTCGGCCAGCTCGTCCTCACCGCCGCCGTCCGCGTCGCCCTGTAATCCCTCCCGTCCTCCCCGCCCTCGTCCCGCCCCCTGACTCGCGTGGATCTTGCATTTCCTGCCCCGGCACATCGGGCAAAGTGCGCGAATCGCGGGCACAAAGTGCAAGATCGCGGGGGTGGGGGGTGCGGGGGCGGGGTGGGGGTGGGTGGGTCAGGGCAGCGGGGTGTGGGCGGGGTCGACGCGTTCGGCGGGCGGGGGTGGCGGGGGCGGGGTGCCGTCGCCGAAGGGGCGGCCGCCGAGGGCCTCCCGGCCGTGCGGGGTGAGCCAGTTCGTCAGGTCCGGGCCGAGCGGCACCACGCCGGTCGGGTTGATGTCGCGGTGCACCTCGTAGTAGTGCCGCTTGATGTGGTCGAAGTCGACCGTGTCGCCGAAGCCGGGCGTCTGGAACAGGTCCCGGACGTACGCCCAGAGCACCGGCATCTCGGTCAGCTTGCTCCGGTTGCACTTGAAGTGGCCGTGGTAGACCGGGTCGAAGCGGACCAGGGTGGTGAACAGCCGGATGTCCGCCTCGGTGATGGTGTCCCCGACCAGGTAGCGCTGCCCGGCCAGCCGCTCGCCCAGCCAATCCAGCCGGTCGAAGAGCCGGTGGTACGCCTCCTCGTACGCCGCCTGGTCGCCGGCGAAGCCGCACCGGTAGACGCCGTTGTTGACGTCCCGGAAGAGCAGCGTGCTCACCTCGTCGATCTCGTCGCGCAGCCGCTCCGGGTAGAGGTCGGGCGCGCCCGCCCGGTGGTACGCCGTCCACTCGGTGGAGAGGTCGAGGCTCATCTGCCCGAAGTCGTTGGTGACCACCTGCCCGGTCGGCACGTCCACGATCGCGGGCACGGTGATGCCCCGCTCGTACCCGGGGAACCGGGCGAAGTACGCCTCGGCCAGCCGTTCGATGCCGAGCACCGGGTCGCGCCCGCCCGGGTCCAGGTCGAACGTCCAGCTCCGCTTGTCGTGGGTCGGGCCGGCCACCGCCATCGAGATCGCGTCCTCCAGCCCGAGCAGCCGGCGGACGATGATCAGCCGGTTCGCCCACGGGCAGGCGCGGCTGACCGCCAGCCGGTACCGGCCGGCCTCCACCGGCCAACCGTCCCGGGCGTCGGCGGTGATCCGGGTGGTGATGTAGCGCTGGTCCCGGGTGAACTCGCCGCCCGGCTCGACGTACTTGCCGCCGGTCCGCAGCAGCACCTCGTCGGCGCTGGTCGCCGGGCCGCCGCCCGACGTGCCGTCCTCGGTCGTGCCGTTCACGCCCCGCCCCCTCCGCCGTCGCCTTGGTCGCTCGTCCCATCATGGCGGCTCCGCCGCCCGGCGGCGCCCCGAGCGCGGACCTGCCCGCCCCGCCGACCCGCCCGCGCCGGCCTGAGCCGTCGATCTGCGCCCGCTGGCCTGGGCCCGCTGGCCTGGGCCCGCTGGCCTGGGCCCGCCGGCGCACGGGGCGGGGCGGCCGGTCGGCGGTTACGCTGCCGCGATGACCGATGTGGAGGCGGCGGCCCGACGCTTCATCGCCGACGTGTGGAACGGCGCGCGGGAGGAATCGGCGTACGAGCTGGTGTCGCCGGAGTGCCCGGGGTTGGGTGGGGCCGGCCCGGAGGCGACGCTGGCGTGGCACCGGGAACGCCGCGCCGCCTTCCCGGACCTGCGCTACAAGATCGTGGACGTGGTGGCCGCCGGGGACCGGGTGGCGGTGCACTGGCGGGCGGCGGGCACCCAGGCCGGCCAGTTCGGGCCGGTGCCGCCGACCGGGCAGGTGGTCAGCTACTCGGGGGCGACGTTCCTGCGCTTCGACGACGCCGGCCGGATCGTCGACGTGTGGAGCTGCAACGAGCTGTTCCAGCTCCTCCAGCAGCTGGGCGTCGAGATGCTCCCGCCCGCGCCCGGCGGGCTCAGCGGGACCGGGGCGTGATCCTGCTCAGCGGAATGTCGATCTCCCACGGCTCCGGGACGAGGATGCCGTCGGTCATCCGGGCCTGCTCGACGTAGACGCGCTTCGCCGGGTCGAGCTTGTGGGTGTGCACGACGATCCCCGACTCGGTCTCGATCCGCCAGAAATAGGGGATGTCGGCCTCGGCGTAGAGCGCTGGCTTGAGCACCCGGTCGATGCTGCGCGACCCCTCGGAGACGATCTCGACCATCAGCATCACCTCGTGGGGCCGGTAGTGCGAGGGGTTGCGCGAGGCCGCGCCCAGCTCCGTGACCAGCACGTCGGGGATGAAGGCCCGGGTGCGGGAGAGCCGCACCTCGACGCCCTGCGTGACGTCGAGGTCGGCGGGGCAGCTTTCCTGAAGAGCCGCACCGAGCATCAGTGCGATCGACTGGTGGAGTCGCGTGGGGGAGGGCGACACGATGAGGCTGCCGTCCAGGAGTTCATGACAGCGGCCGTCGTCGGGCAGGCGGTCGAGGTCGTCGACCGTCCACCCGCCCGGCGGCGGAAAGTCGCCCTGCAGCGCGGCGGTCATGGCGAGCCCTTTCCGGTGCGTCGTTCTCCCCACGGTCACGGTACCGCCGGCAGACCCCGGGTGGTGGTCGCGCGCGCCGGGGCCACAGGGCAGGATGGTCGGCATGACCGACCGCAGCGAGCGCAGCGAGCCGGGCGGCGCCGGCGGAGACCGTGGCCTGCCCGGCGCGGGCCTGGTAAAGGGGCTCGCGGTCACGTTGAAGACGATGACCCGCCGCTCGACCACCCAGCAGTACCCGGACGTCGCTCCCGAGCTGCCGCCCCGCTCGCGAGGGGTGATCGCGCTGCTGGAGGAGAACTGCACGGTCTGCATGCTCTGCGCCCGGGAGTGCCCGGACTGGTGCATCTACATCGACTCGCACAAGGAGGAGGTGGCGGTGCCCGGCGCCGCCCGCCCCCGCCAGCGCAACGTGCTCGACCGGTTCGACATCGACTTCTCGCTCTGCATGTACTGCGGCATCTGCGTGGAGGTCTGCCCCTTCGACGCGCTCTACTGGTCGCCCGAGTTCGAATACGCCGAGTACGACATCAAGGACCTGCTGCACGACAAGGACCACCTCGGGCAGTGGATGGGCACCGTGCCACCGCCGCCCGCGCACGACCCGAACGGCGAGCCGGCGAAGGAGGAGACCGCCGCCGCGCGCAAGGCCGCGGTCCCGGCCGCGCCCGCCGCCCGTCCCGCCGCCCCGGCCGTACGCCCCGAGCCCGAGGCCGGCGCATGACCGGTGCGGACGTGCTGCTGCTCGCCCTCGGCGCGGTGGCGGTCGGCTCTGGGGTGCTGGTGGTGGCGACCCGGCACCTGGTCCGGGCCGGCCTCTACCTGGTGGTCTGTCTCGGGGCGCTGGCCGGGATGTACCTGGTGCTCACCGCCGAGCTGGTGGCCTGGGTGCAGGTGCTGATCTACGTCGGCGCGGTGGTGGTGCTGCTGCTCTTCGCGGTGATGCTCACCCGCGCCCCGATCGGCGCCTCCGACGACCTGGACCGGCCCGGCTGGGCGGCGGCGCTGATCGGCGGCGGCACCGGGCTCGGGCTGGCCGCCCTGCTGGTCGACGCCTACCGCTGGACAGCCGTCAAGCTGCCCGACGCGGGCACCGCGGAACGCCTGGGCGATCAGATCTTCCGGAGCTGGGTGCTCCCGTTCGAGGTGCTCTCGGTGCTGCTGCTGGCCGCCCTGGTCGGCGCGATCGTGCTCTCCCGCCCCGACATCGGCCGCCCGAAGGCGACCCCCGACGCCGCCCGGCCCGACACCGACGGGCCCGTCGGCGGCAGGCGTCCGAAGGCCGCCTCCGGCAGCGAGCGGCCCGGCGTAGGCCGGCCGGGTGCGACGGTCACCGGGAACGGTCCGGGCGACGGCGGCGGGCGGTCGCGGTGAGACCCGTCATCCCGTACGTCACCGCCGCGCTGCTGTTCGGCCTCGGCGTCTACGGCGTGCTGCGCCGGCGCAACGCGGTGCTGGTGCTGATGGCCGTCGAGCTGATGCTCAACGCGGTCAACCTGATCCTGGTCACCGCCGACACCACCGTGCGCGCGCAGTTGCCGCACGGCGGGCAGGTGTTCGCGCTCTTCGTGATCGTGCTGGCCGCGGCCGAGATCGGGGTCGGCCTGGCGATCGTGCTCCAGCTCTACCGGCTGCGGGCCAGCGTCGCCGTCGACGAGGTCCCGCTGACCGAGCCCGCGTCCGGCGCGCCTCCGGCCGCGCCGGTCACCGTCGCCGCCAGCGCCGGGCCCGCCCCCGCGAGCACCTCCGGCGTCGGGGCCGACCCTGGGAGCGCCGCCGCTGCCGGGGACGACCCCGGGAGCGGCGCCGGGACGGACGTCCGGCCCGGGTCCGCCGACCGCCCGGAGGGACAGCGGTGAGCACGACCACCCTGCTCGGCGCGCTGCTGCCGGCCGTACCGCTGGCGGCGGGCCTGCTGGGCCTGCTGCTGCCGCCCTCGCCGCGCGGCGCACGGACCGGCGAGGACCGGGCGCGGCGGGCGGCGATCGCGCTCGGCGTGGCCGGGGCGGCGGGCGCGCTGGCGCTCGCCGTGGCCCTGCTGGTCAGCCTCGACCGGCCGGCGGAGGCGTCCACCACCTGGGTCGACCTGGGCGGGCTGACGGTGACGCTCGGCGTCCGGCTCGACCCGGCCGCCGCGCTGGTCGCCGTCGCGGTCGCCGCGGTGGCCCTCGCCGTGCAGGTCTACTCGATCGGCTACCTGCGCCGGGGCCCGCACGACGACGTCGACACCGACCACCGCTACCCGCCGTACGCGGCGCAGATCAGCCTCTTCACCGCCGCCATGCTGCTGGTGGTGGTCGCCGGCGACCTGATCCTGCTCCTGGTCGGCTGGGAGGTGATGGGCATCTGCTCCTACCTGCTCATCGCCCACGACCGCCGGCTGCCCGAGGCGCCGGCCGCCGCCATGAAGGCGTTCCTGGTGACCCGGGTCGGCGACGTCGGCTTCCTGCTCGGCATCGCGCTGCTCGGCGTCTCGGCCGGCAGCTTCCGGATCGCCGACGTGCTCGCCCACGACCACGCCACCGGTACGCTGACCGTCGCCTGCCTGCTGCTGCTCGCCGGGGTGGCCGGCAAGAGCGCACAGTTCCCGCTGCACACCTGGCTGCCCGACGCGATGGCCGGCCCGACGCCGATCTCGGCGCTGATCCACGCCGCCACCATGGTCGCCGCCGGCGTGTACGCCGTCACCCGGCTCTACCCGCTGTTCGAGGCGACGCCGGCCGCGCTGGCCGTGCTCGGCGTCATGGCCTCGGTCACCCTGCTGCTCGGCGCGTTCGCCGCCACCGCCCAGGACGACCTCAAGCGCGTGCTGGCCTGGTCGACGGTGTCCCAGATCGGCTACATGACGGGCGCGCTGGCGGTCGGCTCCACCCCGGCCGCGCTGTTCCACCTGCTCACCCACGCCGCGTTCAAGGCGCTGCTGTTCCTCGCCGCCGGCGCGGTCATCCACGCCGTCGGCACCACGCTGATGTCCCGCATGGGCGGGCTGCGCCGCGGCATGCCGGTCACCTTCTGGTGCACGGTGGTCGGGCTCGGGGCGCTGGCCGGGGTGCCGCCGCTGGCGGGCTTCTGGAGCAAGGACGGCGTGCTCACCGTCGCCCAGGAGGCCGCCCTGCACGGCACCGGCCCGGCCCCGACCTGGGTGGGCTGGCTGGTGTGGCTGGCCGGGCTCGTCGGTGTCGCGGTCACCGCCTGGTACGCCACCCGCCTGCTGCTGCGCACCTTCTTCGGCGAGACGCGCACCCCGCTGGCCCGCCCGCACGACCCGCCCGCCGTGATGCGCTGGCCGGTGCTGCTGCTCGCTGTGCCCGCCGCCCTGCTCGGTCTCGCCGGCTTCGACCGGGCCTTCGCCCGCCGGCTGCTGCTCACGTCCACCGTCGGCGAGCCGGCCGGCGAGCAGGCCCTGATCCACGTGGGCCCCGAACTGCTGCTGCCCTTGGCGCTGCTCGCCGTCGGGGCGGGGCTGGCCTGGCTGCGCTGGCGGCGGGACCCGGCCGCCGACCCGGCGACCGCGCTGGGCCCGCTGCGGCCGGTCTTCGCCGCCGCGTTCCGGCTCGACGACGTCCAGCGCGCCCTGGTCGTACGCCCGACGGAGGCGCTGGCCCGCGCGGCGCGTACGGCCGACGAGGTGGTGGTGGACGGCGCGGTCGAGGGCAGCGGCCGGGCCGCGCTCGGCCTCGGCGGCGGCCTGGCGGCGTTGCACCGGGCCGCGCTGCCGCGCGCGGCGGCCGGCGTGCTGGCCGGGGCGCTGCTGATCGGCCTGGCGGCCGTCCTGATCGGAGTTTCCGCATGACCGCGAGGAGTGGGCCGGTGCTGCGCGCCCCACGGCCACGAACCGGGGTGACGCCGTGAGTGACGTCCGGTTCGGGGAGTTCCTGCTGGTGGCGGTGCTGGTGCTGCCGGCGCTCGGCGCGTTGGCGGTGGCGGCGACGCCCCGGGACCGGGCGGCCCGCGCGGTCGGCACGCTCGTCGCCGCGCTGACCCTGGTGGCCGCCGCGCTGCTCGTCCTCGAAGACCGCGGCTGGATGACCTACACGGCCGGCGTCCCCGCCGTGCGCCCGTGGCACCGGCTCGACCTGCCCTGGGTGCCGGGCCTCGACCTGCGGTTCCACCTCGGGGTGGACGGCATCTCCTGGCCGCTGGTGGTGCTGACCGCCCTGCTCACCCTGCTCTGCTGCGCGTACACGCTGTGGAAGGTCCCCGACGGCGGCGGCAGCGGCCGGGCGCTGGTGGCGCTGCTGCTGGTCGTCGAGGTCGGCATCCTCGGCACCTTCCTCGCCCTCGACCTCGTGCTCTTCTTCGTCTTCTTCGAGGTCGTCCTGCTTCCGATGTACGCGATCATCGCCGGCTGGGGCGGCGCGGACCGGCGGCGGGCGGCGGCGAAGTTCGCCCTCTACACGCTGTTCGGCTCGGTCCTCCTGCTCGTCGGCGTCTACGTGGTGGTCGCCGCCGCCGGGACGGCCGACATCGTGGTGCTCACCGGCGGGGCGGGGCTGTCCCGGGGCACCCAGCTTGCCGCGTTCACGCTGCTCGCGCTCGCCTTCGCGGTGAAGAGTCCGCTCTGGCCGCTGCACTCCTGGCTGCCCGACGCGCACACCCAGGCGCCCACCGTCGGCAGCGTCGTCCTCGCCGGGGTGCTGCTCAAGATGGGCACGTACGGGCTGATCCGGATCGCGGTCGGCGTGGCCCCGGAGGGCGCCCGCTGGGCCGCCCCGGTGCTCGGCGTGCTGGCCGTCGCGGCGATCCTGGTCGGGTCGCTGGTCTGCCTCGCGCAGCGCGAGCTGAAGCGGCTGATCGCCTACTCCAGCGTCGGGCACATGGGCTTCGTGCTGCTCGGGGTCGCCACGCTCACCACCACCGGCATCCAGGCCGCCCTGATCGGCAACGTCGCGCACGGGGTGATCACCGGCCTGCTCTTCTTCCTCGCCGGCGCGGTCAAGGACCGCACGCACACCGGGTCCCTGGACGAGCTGTCCGGGCTGCGGGAGACCGCCCCCCGGCTCGCCGGGCTGCTCGGCTTCGCCGCCGTCGCCTCGCTCGGCCTGCCCGGACTGGCCGGCTTCTGGGGCGAGGCGTTCGCGGTGGTCGCCGCCGTTCAGGCCGGCGGGGCGCTCTGGACCACCCTGGGCGTGCTCGCGGCGGTCGGCGGGGCGCTCACCGCGGCGTACTTCCTACGGCTGCTGCGTCGGGTGACGCACGGGCGGCCCAGCCCGGCGGTCGGGCGGCTCGCCCCCGGCCTGGCCCGCGCCGAACTGGTCGCGTGGGCGCCGCTGGTGCTGCTGGCCCTCGCGGTCGGTCTGGCCCCGACCCTGGTGCTCGGCGTCGCCGAGGCCCCGGTCGGCGCCCTGGTGGAGGTGCTGCGATGAGCGACCCGGCCCGGCGGCACGGACGTGACGGGACATCGGCATGAGCGAGCGGAGTGAGCGAATCGTCGGGCTCAGTGCCTTGGTGTCTCGTGGCGGCACGCAGCGGAGCGGAGTGCCGGCATGAGCGAGCGGAGTGAGCGAATCATCGGGCTCAGTGCTTTGGTGCCTCGTGGCGGCACGCAGCGGAGCGGAGTGCCGGCATGAGCCTTGTGCAGAGTGTCGACAACGTGGCGCTGCTCCCGGCGTACCTGGCCGCCGGGACGGCCGTGCTGGTGCTGCTCGCCGACCTGCTGGTGGCTCGGGGCCGGGTCACGCTGGTCACGGCGGCGGCCGGTGCGCTCGCCACGGTGCTCGGCGCGGTCGTGGTCGGCGCCGGGGGCGAGCGGCGGACGTTCTGCGTCGGCGCCGACTGCTCGTACGTCTTCGGCGGGCGCGCCGCCCTGGTCGCCGTCGTCGTCGCCCTGCTCACCCTCGGCGTGCTCGCGCTGTCGGGGCCGCTGCTGCGGGCGGGGCAGTCGCCGACGGGGGAGTACGCCTTCCTGCTCGCCTGCTCGATGACGGGCGGCGTCGTGCTCGGCGCGGCCGGCGACCTGATCACCCTGATCGTGGCGCTGGAGACGCTGACCCTGCCGCTCTACGTGCTCGTCGGGCTGCGGCGCGGCAGCCTGGCCAGCGCCGAGGCGGCGGTCACCTTCTTCGTGGTGAGCGTGGTCGCCACCACGCTGACGCTGCTCGGGGCGGCGCTGCTCTACGCGGCCACCGGCGGGCTGCACCTGGGCCGGATCGGCGCGCTCCTCGCCGACCGGCCGGACCTGCTGGACCTGCCGCTCACCACCGCCGCCGTGGCACTGGTGGTGCTGGGGCTGGCGTTCAAGGTGGCGGCGGTGCCGTTCCACGCCTGGGCACCGGCCACCTACGACGGCGCGCCGCTGCCGGTGGCGGCGTACCTGTCCACCGCCTCGAAGCTGGGCGGCGTGGTGGCCCTGCTCGCCGTGGTGCAGTACGCGCTGCCGGCCGACGTGACCGGCCCGGTGCTCGCCCTGCTGGCGGTGCTGACGATGACCGTCGGCAACCTGGTGGCGCTGCGCCAGCGGCGTACGGTCCGGCTGCTCGCCTGGTCCTCGGTGGCCCAGGCCGGTTACATCCTCGCCCCGCTCGGCGCGTTGGCGCTGGCGGCCGGGCGAAGCGCCGACGCCCGCACCGCCGCGTACGCGGCCGCCGTCGCGTACGCCGTCTTCTTCGTGGTGCTGGAGCTGGCGGCCTTCGCGGCCGTGGTGGCGCTGCGCCCGGCGGGCGCGGACGGCGGCACGCTGGACGACCTGCGCGGCGCGGGCCGGCGGCACCCGTGGCGGGCGGCGGCGCTCGGCCTGGCGCTGGTCGGGCTCGCCGGCCTGCCGCCGGGCCTGGCCGGTCTGTTCGCGAAGGTGACGGTGGTCCGGTCGCTGCTGGACGGCGGCGCGGGCTGGCTGGCCGTGGTGGTGGCCGTCAACGCGGTGATCGGTCTCGCCTACTACCTGCGCCTCACCGCGACCCTCTGGGCCGCCCCGACCACCGATGCCGCCGCCGCACTCTCGGCCGCCGATGCCGGCCCGACCGGTCCCGCCGCCGCTGCTGCCGCCGCCCCGGCCGGGGAGGTTCCCGTCGTGCGGGCGCGGACGGTCGGCGCGGTGCTGGTCGTGGCGACCGTGGTGGCCGTGGTGATCGGCTGCGCCCCGCAGCTCGTGCTCGACGCCGCCACCCGCTGAGGCGCCCTCCCAGGCGCCCCTCGGCAGCCGGCTCCCGCGCCAGGATTCCCGCTCTCGACGGCGGCAATCGGGGCGGGCACTCCGGACATCCCAGGCAACTCACAGCCATGAGACGGATGGTTGACGGGTACCGGGTTGTTGAACCGGTCAGCGGATCCCGCGTGATCCGTGCACCGAAGGAGTGATCGTGCACCACAACCGTCTGAAGACCGCCGCGCTGCTCGGCCTGCTCACCTCGCTGATCCTGGCGGTGGGCTACTGGTTCGGCGGCAGTGGCGGGCTGGTCATCGCCGTCGTCGTCTCGCTGGCGATGAACGGCCTCACCTATTTCTACTCCGACAAGCTCGCGCTGCGCTCGATGCGGGCGCAACCGGTCAGCGAGGCACAGTTCCCCGAGCTGTACCGGATGGTCCGCGAGCTGGCCACCGAGGCCGGGCAGCCCATGCCGCGCCTCTATGTCAGCCCGACGTCGCAGCCCAACGCGTTCGCCACGGGTCGTAACCCGCAGCACGCGGCCGTCTGCGTCACCCAGGGGATCACCGAGATCCTCGACTACCGCGAGCTGCGGGGCGTGATCGGGCACGAGCTGTCGCACGTCTACAACCGGGACATCCTCATCTCCAGCGTGGCGGCCGGTCTGGCCGGCATCATCACCATGCTGGCGAACATCGCCTGGTTCATCCCGCTGGGCGGGGGCGACGACGAGGATTCCCCGAACCCGGTGGTGCTGCTGCTCACCATCATCCTGGGCCCGATCGCCGCGACGGTCATCCAGTTGGCGATCAGCCGCAGCCGCGAGTTCCAGGCAGACGCGTCCGGCGCCCAGCTCACCCGGGACCCGCTGGCCCTGGCCAGCGCCCTGCGGAAGATCCACATGGGCGCCCAGCGCCGCCCGCTGCCGGCCCAGGGACAGCTCACCAGCACCGCCCACCTGATGATCGCCAACCCGTTCAGGGGCGGCGGCGTGGCGGCGCTCTTCTCCACCCACCCGAAGATGGAGGAGCGGGTCGCCCGGCTGGAGCGGATGGCCGCGAGCGGCGGCCCCGTGCAGTTCCAGCGCTGAGGCGCTGATCACCGTTCCGCCCGTGTCCGGTGCGCCGGACACGGGCGGAACGCCGTGTGAGCGCGTTAACCGTTCCGCTCCCGCCGCCGCCGGCGTTAGGGTCCGAAGGTTCCCCGCTCATTACATCCCCTGGAGGTCGACCGTGGCCGTGCGCCAGTACCTGGGCGTCTGGCGGATCCCCGGGGCACCGATGCTGCTGGTCACCGGCATCATCGGACGGCTCGGGATCGGGATGACGCCGCTGGCGCTGCTGCTGGTCGTGGAGCAGGTCACCGGGCGCTACTCGCTGGCGGCCGTCGCCGGGGGCATCTACGCCCTGGCCGGGGCCGCGCTCAGCCCCGTCGCCGGCCGGATCGCCGACCGGATCGGCCCCACCCCGGTGCTCGTCGGCACCGCCGTCGCGCACCCGGTCGCCCTGCTCGGCCTGCTCTGGTCGGCCCGCTCCGGCGCGGGCAGCCTGGCGCTGGTCTTCGTGGCCTCCGGCGTCGCCGGGGCGACGTACCCGCCGCTGACCGCCGCCATCCGGGGCGCGTGGAACGACCTCACCTCGCCCGCGTCCGGCCGGCGCCACCTGCGCAACACCGCGCTCGCCGCCGAGACCACCCTCTTCGAGATCGTCTTCGTGCTCGGCCCGCTGCTGGTCGCCGGCTTCATCCTGGTCGCCGACGCCGGCGCGGCCCTGATCGGTTCGGCCGTCGTCACCCTCGTCGGCACCATCGCGGTCGCGCTCGGCCGGGTGATGCGGGGCTGGCGGCCGCACCCGCGCGAGCACCACACCCGAGGGCTGGGGCCGCTGCGCGTTCCCGGCTTCCCGGCGCTGCTGCTCTGCGTGGGCAGCCTCGGCATCGCCTTCGGCGCGGCCGGCGTCACCGTGCCGGCCTTCGCGACCGCCTACACCTCGGACGACCCGGACAGCCTCGCCGGCGTGCTGCTGGCCGTCTGGGGAGTCGGCAGCGCGATCGGCGGCTTCTGGTTCGGCGTCCGCAAGCCGGCCCGGAACATGACCCGGCAGTTCGCGCTGCTGCTCACCGGGGTGGCCGCCAGCTTCGCCGTCTTCGCGGTGATGCCCACCCCGCTGGCGCTGGGCACCGCCCTGGTGATCGGCGGCGCGACCATCGCGCCCGCGCTCACCCTGGAGAACACCCTGGTCGGTCGGGTCGCCCCGACGAGCATGCTCAACGAGGCGTACACCTGGGTCGTCACCATGTCGGTGGGCGCCAGCGCCGGGGGCGGCGCGGTGGCCGGCCTGATCATCGACCATGCCGGTGGGGTGCCCTGGGCGTTCCTCTTCGCCGGGGCGGCGGTCGCCGTCGGGGCCGGGATCGCGGCCCTGCCCGCCGGGCCCATCGCCCGCGCGGAGGCCACCGCCGTACGCGCCGAGGAGCTCGTGCCCGCCTGATCAGCGCTGGCGCGTCATCAGGTCGGCGAGGCGGCGCAGCGCCGGGGCGGCGGTGAGCAGCGTCGCCCGGTCCGGGGCGTCGAGTTCGGCGAGCGCGGCGCCGAGCAGGTCGTGCCTGACCACCTGGCTGATCGGCATGGCGCTCGGCCAACTGGTCACCGGCCCGCTCAGCGACCTCTCCCTCGCCGTCGTCCTCACCCTGGCCCGCCCGCCCCGGTCGGCCACCCCGGCCCAGGTCGGGGACGTCGCGCCGCTCGCGTCGGTGGCGTCAGAAGTTGAAGTCCCGGATCGCGGCGTCGCCCGCCGCAGCCGTCGCCACGAAGAACTCGACCAGCCCGGCGTGGTGGAATTCGAGGTAGCCGAGGTCGTCGTCGCCCCAGACGGTGGGGTAGACGTTTCGCTCGATCATGCGTTTCGGGTCGTAGTGACGGGCCAGCGCCTCGAACGGCGCCGCGCTCAGCGCCTTGGCGGCGTGGGCGACCAGGGCGTCGTCCCACGCGAAGAGGAGACACTCCTCGTCGATCGCGTCGCCGTCCTCGTAGAGATCGACCCGCACCTCGGCCTCGTCCAGCAGGAACTGGATGCCGGCCCAGGCCTTCTCCAGGAAGCAGCCGGGCCGGTCCTCGTCGTCGACCACGTGCTCCATCGCCCACTCCGGGTCGGCCATCGCCCGGGTCAGCTCCTCAGGGGTGACCCGGGTGAACGACAGCACACTGCCCATGGGTCCACCATCCTCGCGTCGGTCGGTCGGTCGGTCGAGCGGCGGCCATTCTGGCAGCAACCCCCGACAGTCCGGAGGCAGCCGGACCCGTCCGGGCCTGCTCGTGGTCGCCCAACCTCTGGGGTTGCGAACCGTGCCCGACGAGGCTCACCGTCGACACGCAGGCCGGTTTCCCCTGCTGCGCGCGGGCGCTGGCGGATCGCCACGCCTCCACCCGCCCGGTGCGTACGAGCGCGAAGACGCACCCGCACCGCTGCCTCCCGCCCTTCGGGCCGGCGAGGCCGGCAGCGGAGGCCTGCCCGTGTAGTTCGCGCCGCATCCCCACCACGGCCTCGTCGCGGCACCGCCCTGTCCCGGCGTGCGCGAACCGTATGTCAGGGCGACCTTGACACGACTGTCGACCAGCGCGGCCGTGCGCTACGACTACCTGCACGGAGGGGTATCGACCTTCGTCCGGTGTTCACCGGGAACCGCGGCGCAGATCGGCCACCTCAGGTGACGGCGTGAAGCCGGCCGAGGCGTAGGTAGCTACGGCGCCGACGTTGGAACTCTCCACGCACACACTCGCGCTGGACGAACCCATGTCGCGAAGGGCCGCAGCGGCGGCAAGCGTGATCGCCGTGCCGTAACCATGGCCTCGGTGACTGCGGTGAACACCCACCGGTTCCAGCAGTCCTGGCCGACCCGGGCCGGCTGACCACACAGCCGTAACTGCCACGGCCTCGTCGTTGTGATCGAATGCGGCGAGGCAGCGTGCGTCAGCGTAGAACGGGCCGCCGGCCATGGCGAGCCAACCCCCAACCCTGCTGCGCCGGTCGGCATCAGTGAAGGGTGAGCCGCGGAACGCGGACCAGTGGACGCTGACCCACACCTCGGCGCGATCGGGCTCGATCGTCTCGATGCGAAGACCGCAGTCCTGTACCGGGTCCGAGAGACTGCGGTGGAACGTCGTCCACGGCTCATCCGGCTCCCAACCCCGCTCCAGCAGCAGCTGGGTCAGACGCTCCGCACCTCGGGCTTCGACCGTCGCACCGTCGGCATCCAGGACGCGTCCTGGGGCGTCCAGATCAGCGGCGAGCCGGCGGTTCAGTGCCTCGTCATCACGCCAGTCGGGAGCGACGGCCATGCGCGCCAGTTCAGGGCCGTCCAGCAGCCCGATCGCGAGAACCTCCCCGTCGCGCGACCACATCCGGATGGCAGCCGCCGTAGCCTCGGCACCATGTAACGAGTGCCACCCGAGATCGCCGGAGTGCAGATGCAGCGGTCCCCCGTCGTGCTGCCACCCCTTGAGCGCGTCCACCACTGCTGACATCTCATCGACGCTCGGGGTGCTCACACTGATGCTCATGCGTGCACCCAACCCGAGAAAGCGGCCTGGCACCATCGATTTTGGTGGTAGCCGGCGCTCTCGTCACGGTTCGCTGAATGCCTGGCCAGGCCGTCACCACGCCGTCGAAAGCCGATCCGGAACGTGGAAGGACGACTACTGGTGACGACGCCTGACCAGGTTAAGCGGCGTGGCCGACGCGATGACCAGGCCGGCTGGGGCCTGCGTTACCTGTAGTTGGTGAACTGCAGGGCGACGCCGAAGTCCTCGCCCTTGAGCAGCGCGATCACGGTCTGGAGGTCGTCCTTCTTCTTGCCGGTGACCCGGAGCTGGTCGCCCTGAATCTGCGCCTGGACGCCCTTCGGGCCCTCGTCGCGGATCTTCTTGCTGATCGCCTTGGCCTTGTCGGAGTCGATGCCCTGGATCACCTTGCAGTCGATCTTGAACGTCTTGCCCGACGAGCGCGGGTCGCCGGCGTCCAGCGACTTCAGCGAGATGTTCCGCTTGACCAGCTTCTCCTTGAACACCTCCAGCGCCGCCCGCACCCGCTCCTCGGTCTCCGCCTGGAGGCTGATCGCCTCCTCGCCCGACCAGGAAATCTCGGCGCCGGTGCCCCGGAAGTCGAACCGCGTCGCGAGCTCCTTCTCCGCCTGGCGGAGGGCGTTGTCGACCTCCTGGCGGTCGACCTTGCTCACGATGTCGAACGACGGGTTGGCTGCCATGCTCATGCTCCTGCTGTCCGGCGGTTTGTTGTCGTGTGTCCCCCGCTGACCAGCGGTACGACCCCCTGACGGTACCCGGTTGCACCCACGCCGGGGGGAGCCGCTATCCTTGCTTCCGCTGCCGCGTTACGACGCGGTGGGGTGCCCTGGCGGGTTGCCCGAGCGGCCAATGGGAGCGGACTGTAAATCCGTCGCGAAAGCTACAGAGGTTCGAATCCTCTACCCGCCACCAGGAGCACCAACGGCCCCTGACCAGCAGGAATGCTGATCGGGGGCCGTTGTCGTCTGTCCGGCTGCGTCCAGCCGTCGACGACTGGTTGTGGGCGGGTCGATCTTGCACCGAAGGTCGGCGCTTCGTTGTTCGGTGCATGTCTATTGCAGCCGCTTGTGCCTGGCAGACACCTTCGGGCCCCCGCCGGAGGCAGCTTTGTTGCGATACTCCTGCGATGTTGATGTGGATCGGACGGGCCGCGTCTCTGCTCATGGCGCTCGCGTTGGCAGTCGTCGGTGCACTGTTCGTCTACGGCTCCTGGAACGCTTGGGACGATCTGCCGCCGGATGGGCCGCCTCTCGGCGATGCTTCTCGGACCTATGAGGCTGTCATCGCCTTGTTCGGTCTGAGTCTCCTGGCCGGCGGCATCTGGCTCGCTGTCCGAGTCGCCCGCGGCGTGCGTCGACGCCCGGCGTGACCTGAGCCCCGCTTCTGCTGCGGTCTCCGATGCTGCTGAGGGTGGCGAAGCCTGCGCGTAGGGCGGTGTAGACGTCGCGGACGATGTAGCGCTTGAGGCAGCGGAGGGAGGCCGGGGCAAGCCGGTCCCGAGGGCTGGACTGGCGCGGCAGCCGGAAGCTCTGACCACGACGGAGGCCGGGGCGGCGACTTTCGTAGCGGGCCCACTGCTTGTGTAGTGCGGTTGCGCTTCGTGTGACTTGCTGAGCTGGGAAGATCGTCATCACGGGAGGGTCGGGGACATGAAGGCGCTCGACGTTCTGGCAGAGTTCGGCGCGACCGGCCGGGTCGGCCTCCTCCATCCCGGCGCCGGGCTACGAGATGTCGTCGCCGCTTACGGCCTCCCGTGGGGCATCGGGCGGATCGACAGGCGCAGCAGGTGGCCGTACCTGTACTCCTACGGGGACGTCGAGTTCGTCGTGTGCCGCTGCCGGATCATCACCTCAGTGATGGTCCAGACCTGGCGGGGGACGGTCGAGTTGCCGAACGACGCACGGGCGGGCGAGGTGGTCGCCCTGCCCACCCGACTGACCTTCGCACAGGTGGCCGACGCCCTGGCCGCCACGGACTGTGACTGGGAGCCGCTCAAGCCGATCGAGGGGCAGTGCGGGCTGCGCACCCTGCCTCAACGCGTCGACTTCACCTTCGTCACCGACGACGGACCCGATCCCGTGCTGCACGGTGCGGGCACGTGGGCCCACGAGCACGATTGCATGCCTGCGGCAGCCGCCGACGCCGCCTTCGCCGACGACTTTCCGCCCGAGCAGGCCGACTGACCACCGTCCCGGGTGCGGCGTCCTTCCCCGCCGCACAGGTTCGGATCCTTCGCCCCCACCAGGTGCACGAACGGCCCCGTGAGCCGCGGAGACGCGCCCCGGGGCCGCTCTCGCTCGTTCCGGCGTCGACACTGGATCAGGCTGGCACGGAGACCGGGGCGGGGGCCGGCGCCGGCCGGTCCATCAGCCGCCAGGTGCGCCGGCGGACCAGCGGATCCAGGGTGACCAACAGGTACGCCGCGCCCACGACGAGGATGCCGCCGGTGGGGCCGAGCGTCGTGGCGAGCACCCCGCCGACGAGCCCGCCGAGCGGGATGCCGGCCCATGCCAGGCCGCCGACCGCGCCGAGGACACGCGCCCGCAGCTCGGCCGGGATGCGTTCGAACTCCGCGGCGGACAGCAGCGGGTTGATGGCCCCGATCAGCACCCCGCCGGCGAACCCGACGCCCGCGATGACGGGCAGCCCGACCGGCAGCGCCAAGACGAAGATCCGCGGGACGGCGCCGAGCAGGAAGGCCACGGTGTACGTGCGCCAGCGCGGCAGTCGCGCGCCGTACATCGACACGAGCAGCGACCCGACGAGGGCGCCGGCGCTCAGCGCGCCGAACACGAGCCCGACGGGTGCGGCGTCGTCGAAGCGTTCGGCCGCCCACACCGGGACCAGCACCGCCGTCATCGCCTGGTCGAGCAGGTTGGTCAGCAGCACCATGGCGACGATCGCCCGGAGCAGCGGATCACGCCGGACGAAGCGTAGCCCCGCCCCCAGGTCGGCGAGGTAGCCGCGGACGCCGGTGTGGCCCGCCTCGGCCGGTTCGGGTTCGACCCGCCGGACCCGGACCAGTGTCGCCACCAGCGCGCCGGCGAGCAGGAAGGTGGCCGCGTCCAGCGCGATGACCGCGGGCGCGCCGACCAGGGCGATCAGCACCGCGCCCAGCGGCGCCCCGACCAGCGACCCGAGGCGGTGGACGCTGTCGGCCAGCCCGGCGGCGCGCTCGTTGCTCCAGCCGGCGGTGGCCGCGACGTCGGGCACCATCGCGTACTTCGCGTTGTCGGAGGGGCCGCGGAACAGCCCGACCAGGCCGACCAGCACGAGCAGGACCGGATAGGCGAGTAGGCCGGCGGCGTACAGCAGGGGAACCACGCCGAGCACGAGCCCGGCGATCAGGTCGCCGCCGACGCTGGCCACCCGCGGCCCGATGCGGTCCACCAGCGGTCCGCCGAGGATGCGCGCCGCGACCAGGGCACCCATCTCCACGAACGCGGTGACGCCGGTCAGCAGGGCGTCGCCGGTGGTCTCCAGCACGAACCAGGGCACGGCCACGACCGACATCCGGGTGCCCGTGACCGAGACCGCCTGGGCGACGAGCAGCCCGTACGCGGACCGCCGGCTCACGGCCGGTCTCCGTCCGCGGTTTGGGAGGGCTCATCGGTCGGAGTGCCGGAGGATTCGCCACCCGCGGTGGCGGGCCCGTCGGCGGTCGCCGTTCGCGCCGCCAGCAGCGCGTCGAGCTGGCCGCCCCGGGGAAAGATCTGGAACTGCGTGCTCATCGCGACGCGCTCCGATCCGTCACCGGCCCGGTCCGCCGCCTGGTCCCGATAGCGCACCAGCAGGGCCATCATGTCGTCGGCGAGCTGCTGCGCCTCGGCGGCGCTCAGGCTCACCGTGAGGTCGCTCATGCTGGTCGCCCGTACCCACTCCTGCGGCCAGTCGGCCAGCTCGGTGATGGACCGCTCGACGTTCTCCGCGTATATCCGGGCGACCGTGCGCAGGTACGCCTCGCCGAGCTCGCGCTCCGGCGAGTCCCGGTCGGGAGCCTCGAACCAGGTCGAGCGGTGCACGGCGCGCCAGAAGCGTTCCCGGCCCCGCCCCAGCTCCGGCGCGTCGGCGACGAAGCCGTGAGCGGCCAGTGTGCGGAGGTGGTAGCTGGTCGCCGCGCTGGACTCGCCGAACCGGGCGGCCAGCTGGGTGGCGGTCTGCGGTCCGTCGTGACGCAGCGAGCCGAGCAGCCGCAGGCGTAGCGGATGGGCCACGCCGCGCAGCGTCCGCGCGTCGAGAACGACGTCCTGCTTGGAGTCGTAGCCAGGCTTGTGAGGATCCACGGTCATGATGCCAAGATAACTATGCAAAGGAATCTTTGCAACGAGTTGTTGGCATGCCTGGTCTCGCGACCCATGGATGGTCCGATCGTGGCGCGGCGCCCCGGCTCAGTCGTAGGCGTCGGCCACCGGCGCCCTCGGGGCGCTGGTCGCGCTCGCGCTCGGCGCGGCCGCCGTGCTGCCGTCCCTGCGGCCGCCCGTCACTCCGGCGGCCGGCGAGGCCCGTGTGCTGTGGGTCGGCGGCGGCGACCGGGCCCACCTGTACGCGGTGCTGGCCGACTGCGAGACCTGCCCGCAGCGACTGGTCGCCTCGACGGACGGGGGACGAAGCTGGGACCGCCGCACGGACTTCCCGCCCCGTGGCGGCGGCGACCCCGTCACCGTGACCGTGCTCGGCCCGCAGTTCCTGGTGGCGCAGGTGCCGGCGGGGTCGGCCGGCAAGGGTGCGGGCGGGAGCGTCCGGCGGATCAGCACCGACGGCGGCGCGACCTGGCGGGACGCCGGCCGTGGTGGCGCGCCGCGCGTCGCCGCCGCCCCGGGCACCCGGCTCTGGGGCTGCGTGGTCCACGCCCCGCGGGGCTGCGACATCGTGGTGCCCGACCCGGAGCGCGCCGCCGTCGTGCCGCTGGCGACGCAGCCACCGTTGGACGCGGCCGTGCCCGTCGACGCGCCGCCCGCGGCCGGACTCTGGGTACGCGGCTGCGATCCGGCGACCGGGGCGGAGAGCCGTCGCGGTGAGCCGTACCGGCGGCCGGAGTTGGCAGAAGACGGTCCTGGACCGGGAGTCGGAGGACGACCGTTCGACCGGCTGCGAGTTCGACCTCGCCACCACCGACGGCAGGACGCTGTTCGCGACGCTGCCCGACGAGCGGAGCGGCGTGCGCCGGGTGTACCGCAGCGTCGACGGCGCCGTCACCTGGAAGCCGGAGGAGCCGCGGCTGCCGGACGGCTGGGTGGTGCACGCGGGGTCGACGGTCACCGTGGACGGGACGCACGTCCTGCTCGCGGAGCGTGAGTCCCGCTTCGGGCTGTTGACCAGCCGGGACGGGCGGGCCTACGCGCCACTGGCGGTCGACGGGCCGGTGCACCACGACGCGCCGCGGGCCGTGGCCTCGGACCGCTGGGTCCGCCACGACGAGCGGACGGCGTACCTGTCCGACGACGGCCTGCACTGGCGACCGCTGTACATCGGCTGAGCGACGCCGAGGCGCGTCCCTCGCACACGTCGGATCCGCGGTGGTTCGGCGTCGGCGCGATCCCGCGTCGACGCCGAGCCACCGCGGCGGTCACGCGGGCGCGGGGAGCAGACACCCCGAGACGTACGCGCCCGGCGACGGCCGCGTCGCCGTCAGGTGCGACGAGTGCCCCGCGGCTACTCCGCGTAGGGCTGGTCGGTGCCCTGGTCGCTGTAGCCGAGGCTCCAGACGTGGCCGTCGGGGTCGGCGAAGGTGCCGCCGTACCCGCCCCACGGCAGGGCACCGGCGGGCTTGAGGATCGTGGCGCCGGCCTTCTCGGCCTCCGCCATGATCTCGTCGACCCGCGCCTGGCTGCGGACGACGTAGGTGAGGACCATGCCGCCGAAGCCGCTGCCCTCCGGGCTCGCGCCCACCTGCTCGGCCAGGCCCTCCCGCCCGTAGAAGCCGACGAGCGAGCCGTTGTCCGACTCGAAGAACACCGAGATGCCGTAGTCGTCCTTGATTTTCCAGCCGAGCCCCTCCGCGTAGAACTGCTTCGACCGGGCCATGTCCCGCACGCCGAGCAGGATCGAGCTCACGTTCGCCTTCATGCCTTGTCTCCTTGTATTCGAGGAATGCACGTAAGGTCACGCTACGAACAGCTCCGTGTCCGACGCTTCTCGATTCCTGACCGGTTCCGGCTACCAGGGTCGCCGCCTCGAAGGCGGTGTCCTTCCCGGCGGGCTTCCTGCCGGTGGGGTGGCGTCGACGGTGCTGCCGTCGGCGGGACCCGGCGGACTCAGCAGCCGATCTTGTGCAGCGCCGGCCACACCGGGTCGCCGCTGCGGCCGCTGACGTTCAACACGCCGCTGTCGGCACCCCACGTCAGTTCGTACGTGCCCGCGGCGATGGGGCGGTAGCCGTCGTCGGCGGTCCACGAACCGACCCGCCGGCCGATCCCGACGCGACCCACCTCGTACACCGCGCCGCTGCCGGCGAAGAGGAACGCCGTCTCCCGCGCCACGGCCCGGCAGCCGCCCGGGCCGTCCGGGGTCAGGACGTGGTACGTCGTGGAGAGGTCGTTCAGCCCGCCGAGCGCACTGCCCGCCGCCGTCAGGACGGTCAGCAGCGTCAGCGCCCACCGGGATCGGTGGGCCCGGGCGGCCGGGCCGGACGCCGACGCGCGTACGCGGCGCCGGAACAGCGCGAGCGTCCACGAGGCGACGAGCAGGACGCCGCCCAGCGCCCACCCGGGTACGACGCGCCCGCCGACCACCAGCAGCAGCCCGCTCCAGCCCGCGGCGACCACCACGGCGGCCAGCACCCTGCATCCCACCGCGACGGAGCGGAGCGGCGCAGCGCGGAGCGGCCCGACCGACGTACCCGACCGGTCCGCGGCGTCGCCGGTCGGCGGGTACGTCCCCTGCCTGGCCTGCTGTTTCGTCCCTTCCCCCGCGTCCTCTGTCACGCGGCCATCGTATGCAGGCGCCGACCCCTCGGTGCGGTCCCGGGCGTGGGCCGGCCCGGGGACCGTCACACTCCTCGCGATCGCCCCGCCGTCCGCGTCGGCAAATCGACGTGCCCTGATCGGTCGATCCCGCCGAGGGTGACGCCGCCGATCGGACGCGGGGTGTCCCGCCACTGGCGCGATGGCTCAGACCGGGTATGGTGGTCGATGCCCGGATGTGTGTCCGGACGTTGGTGCGACTCGCCGGGCGGTTGACGGATGCTGCCAGCGGGAGCGGCTCGCCCCCTGCCGGGTCCGGTGCCGGCGGAATGCGACGAAGGTCGTATTCAGCACTGTACGAAGTGGTCGGTGACGCCCACAGGGCTCGTGATCTGGCCCGGGACGCCGAGGCCGGTGGTCCGAACGGCGGAACGTCACCGACGCTCGGCTCGGCGGTACGCGCACCGCTTTTCTGGGTACCTGCCTTGTGGCACGATCGTGGAACCTCCACCATCCCCGTGACATCTTCTCGACAGGAGCAAACATGTCTGGTCGAAAGCCGGGCCGGCTGCTTGGCTCGCTTCTCGTGCTCGCCGCCCTCGCCAGCGGTGTCGTCGTCGGCGACCTCTCCACTCTGGGAGAAGCGCGGACGATGGACTGGATCTGGAACATGCCGTCGCTCTGACGACCCACGACTTCGATGATGTGAGCCGGCGCGACCGGTGAGGGGAGCGGCATGGCGGGTCGAGGCCGCACCGGTCCCCGCTCGACGGAGTACGCCTGGCTGATCACCGGCCCGCTGGCGCTGCTCGCCGTCGTCTGCGCGACGGTCGTCGGCCTGGTCGCTCCGGAACCCTTCGGCGAATGGCCACTGGCGGCGCTGCTGCTGGTGGCCATGGTGGCTGCCGGCCTGCCGGTGCTCAACTTCACGGTTCGGCGGCAGTCGATCGGCATGACGCTGAACGAGATCCCCCTCGTCCTGGCGTTCTTCCTCGTCCGACCGCTCACCGTCGTCACGATCTACACGCTCGCGGCGATCATCACCCACGCACGACACCGCTTCGGCGCCACCAAGTTCTGGTTCAACGTGGCCCGGGCGGCCGCGGGATCGTCGCTGGCGGTGCTGGTGCTCCAGGCGTTCCCGCCGTTGCAGGGCGTGGGCCCGCGCACCTGGCTGACCATGCTCGCCGCGGCGAGCATGGTCAATCTCGTCAGCCTGACCGCCATCGCCGGCGTGCACACGCTGTTGCAGGGCTGGCAGGCCGGCCGGGAGGTGTTCCGCAAGTCCGTCCCCGGGCACCTCGCCGCGGCGATCAACATCGTCTGCGGGATCATCATCCTGATCCTGATCGCCGCCACCTGGTGGTCGCTGCTGCTCCTGGCGGTCCTGGTCGCGGCGCTGGCCCTCGTCTACCGCTCCTACGCGCAGTTCTTCCGGCAGCACCGCACCCTCGCCGACATGTACGAGCTGAGCCGCGCGGTGAGCGAGAGCGGCCAGTACGGCACCCTGCCCGACGCCCTCCTCGGGCGCGTACGGGCGCTGATGCAGGCGGAGTACGCCACGCTCTGGCTGCCCGCCCAGGGGCGGCACCCCGAGGTGCTGCTGACCGCGCGCAACGACGACCCGGGCCTGCTCGACTTCGCCAAGACCCCGGCCGCGCTGCGGGAACGCGCCCGCGACGAGGGCCGTACGGTCGCCGTGGGGCGCGGCATGACGACCGACGGCGACCTGCGCGCGGCGCTCTCGGCGCAGCGCGTCAAGGACGTGATCGTGATCCCGCTGCGGTCCGGCCAGGCGGTCATCGGCACGCTTGAGGTGGCGAACCGGCTGGGCGACAGCAACTACTTCGTCCGGGCCGACGTGCCCCTGTTCGAGACGGTCGCGGCGCACGCGGCGGTGGCCCTGGAGAATTCCCGGCTGGTCGACCGGCTGCGGCACGACGCCTACCACGACGCGCTGACCAAGCTGCCGAACCGGCGGCGGATCAGCGGCGCCCTGGACGAGGCGGTGAAGATCCGGGCGCCCGGCGAGGTGGTGGCGCTGCTCCTCTTCGACGTCGACCGGCTGCGTCAGGTCAACGAGTCGCTCGGGCACGCCGCCGGCGACAAGGTGCTGGTCGAGGTCGCCGACCGGCTGCGCTCCTGCGCCCCGTCGTCGGCCCTGGTGGGTCGGGCCGGCGGCGACGAGTTCCTCGTCACGCTGCGGCTGGAGAGCGCGGAGGCGGCGGTCGAGCTGGCCGCGCAGCTGCGCGAGCAGATCCGCGACGAGATGGTCTTCGACGCGCTCACCCTGGACGTGGACACGGCGGTCGGTGTCGCCGTGCACCCGGACCACGGCAGCGACGCCGCCTCCCTGCTGCAACGGGTCGACCTGGCGGCGACGGCGGCCAAGTCCGTGCCGGGCAGCGTGCAGCTGTTCAACCCGGCGCTGGAGTCCCGGTCGTTGCGGCGGCTCGGGCTCGCCGGCGACCTGCGGCGGGCGTTGGACGACGGCGAGCTGGAGGTCTACTTCCAGCCGAAGGTGACGCTGCGGGACCGCCGGCTGGTCGGCGTCGAGTGCCTGGCCCGGTGGGAGCATCCGGCGCACGGGTCGGTCGCCCCGGAGGACTTCGTCGCGGTGGCCGAGCACACGGGTCAGCTCGGCCGGCTCACCGAGGTCGTGCTCCGGGAGGGGCTGCGGCGCAGCCGGGACTGGTCGCACGCCGGCCAGCCGCTCGCCGTCGCGGTCAACCTCTCCGCCCGTACGCTCACCGACCAGCACTTCCCGGCCCGCGTCGGGGAGCTGCTCGACGAGTACGCCGTACCGCCGCAGCGGCTCACGCTGGAGATAAAGGAGGCCGGGGTGCTGGACGGCACCGACCGGCCCATCCCGACCCTGCGGCGGCTGCGCGACCTCGGCGTGCGGCTCTCGGTCGACGACTTCGGCACGGGTGACTCCTCCCTGGCCCACCTGCGCCGGCTGCCCGTGCACGAGGTGAAGGTCGACCGTTCCTTCGTGCAGGGCATGGCGACGGATCCGGGCGACCTGGCGATCGTGAACGCGGTGGTCACCCTCTCCCAGCAGTTCGGCCTGGCCGTGGTCGCCGAGGGCGTGGAGAGCGAGCTGACGCTCGAGCTGCTGCAGGACATCGGCTGCGAGATCGGCCAGGGCTTCCTGTTCAGCCGGCCGCTGCCGTACGAGCGGCTGGAGGCCTGGTTCGGCGCCCAGGTGGACCCGGAGACGATCACCGCGGGGGAGCTGCCCCGGCTGCGGGTCGTGCCCTGAGCTGCGCGGATGCGCGGGTGGGGGATCCGATTTCATCTCCGCCGCGGGGCCGTGTAATGTATCCCCTGCGCGTCACCCCCCGGGGAGATCGCGCAGGCCCCCTTAGCTCAGTCGGCAGAGCGTCTCCATGGTAAGGAGAAGGTCTACGGTTCGATTCCGTAAGGGGGCTCAGAGGGTCCGGCTGGACCCGCCACGGCGGTGTAGCTCAGATGGCAGAGCAAGCGGCTCATAATCGCTGTGTCGCCGGTTCAAGTCCGGCCACCGCTACTCTCGTCCTCCGGGCTGGTTCCCGGTGGCCGGTGGGATGGGCGCCACAGGCGCCCACTTTGCATGTCCGCGCCGTCAGCGCGTAGGCTGATGCGCCGTAGTTGTTACCCGTTAGCGAGGAAGGCACTCCGCCGTGGCGAAGGCGACCGATGTCCGGCCGAAGATCACTTTGGCGTGTGTGGAGTGCAAGGAGCGCAACTACATCACGCGCAAGAACCGTCGTAACGACCCGGACCGCATCGAGCTGAAGAAGTTCTGCCCGCGGGACGGCAAGCACACGGTCCACCGCGAGACCCGCTGACCGGCGGCCGGCCCTGCCGGCCCGGTCCCTGGCACTTCCCGATCGCCGATCCGCGAGGACGGCGCGGCTCCGGCCGCCGCCGCCCGTACGGATCGGCGATCTTTTTTTGCGTGTAGGTTCGCGGCATGTCCCTGGACCCGTCCTTCGTCGGCCGGACGTATCCGCCGACCGCCCCCTACCAGGTGGGCCGAGAAAAGATCCGTGAGTTCGCGACGGCGATCGGCGCGACCGACCCGGCCCACCACGACCCGGAGGTCGCCCGCGCGCTCGGCCACCCCGACGTGGTCGCCCCGCCGACCTTTCCCGTGGTGGTCAGCATGGCCGCCAGCCAGCAGATCATCGACGATCCGGCCCTGGGCGTCGACTACAGCCGGGTCGTCCACGGCGACCAGCGCTTCGCCTACACCCGGCCGGTGGTGGCGGGCGACGAGCTGGTCTGCGTCTGCGTCGTCGAGGACGTCAGCAGCCGCGGTGGGCACGACTTCCTGACCACCCGGACCGAGGTCGGCACGCCGGCCGGCGAGCCGGTGGTGACCGTCTGGTCGAAGATCGTCGTACGCGGGGAGGGCTGAGATGGAGCTGCCAGCCAAGACGTTCCGGGTGACGCGCGCGGACCTGGTCCGCTACGCCGGCGCCTCGGGGGACTTCAACCCGATCCACTGGAGCGACCGGCTCGCCACCAAGGTGGGGCTGCCCGGCGTGATCGCCCACGGCATGTTCACCATGGCGCTGGTCGGTCGCGCGCTGACCGAGTGGGCCGGCCGGCCCGACGCGGTCGTCGACTACAACGTCCGCTTCACCCGGCCGGTGGTCGTCCCGGACGACGACGAGGGCACCGAGATCGAGGTCACGGCGGTGGTCCGTGAGGTCACCGAGGAGGGCCTGACCAGGCTCGACGTGACCGCGACGTGCCACGGCGAGAAGGTGCTCTCGCAGGCCCGGGCGACCGTCCGGACAGCGGGCTGACCAGGCCCGCGACGCGCGATGGGCAGACCGGTTGGGAAAGTCGCGCGACTACCCGTACACTGGTCCGCCGTGGGGCAAGTGACCCCTGCGCGGTCGTGTGACCGGGCGGGGCGAGCGTTGCCGCACAGGGGTGTAGCTCAATTGGCAGAGCAGCGGTCTCCAAAACCGCAGGCTGCAGGTTCAAGTCCTGTCACCCCTGCGCCTCAGGCCTGACCGTTCCCGTGGGTCGCGCCGCCGTAGGGCGGCGTCCGGCCCGTGGTGGTGGCATCGGCGGGGTGGTTCCGAGGCACTCGGGCCGTCCGGCCGATCCGCCGGCCGCGGCCCGTCGCGGGACGGTTGGTCCGGCCGGCGTGACCAAGCGCTGCGCACGCCCCCGGCGTGCGACCCGACATCCCGCGACGGAGGGCGAAGTGGCCGACAAGAAGCGGCGCGGCGAGGACGCCGGCGACGACCGTCTGCACGACGACATCGTCGACGACGTGGCCGACGACGACGCCACCGACGCCGAGGAGCCGGTTTCCCGCGGCGGCACCGCGACGCGGTCGCGGGCGAAGGCCGAGTCGGCCGACAGCCGGCCGAAGACCAAGACGGACACCGATCGCGTGGGTCTGTTCGGCCGCATCGCCCGATTCATCCGCGAGGTCGTGGCCGAGCTGCGTAAGGTCATCTGGCCGACCCGCAAGGAGCTGCTGACCTACACGGCCGTGGTGGTCGCCTTCGTCACGGTGATGCTGACGATCGTGGCCGGCCTGGACTTCGCCTTCGCGAAGGGCGTGCTGTGGGTCTTCGGCAACCCCAGCTGAGCGGCCGACTGAGCCGATAGTGACGGAAGTGAGCGAGCGTGCCTGAGTACGACGAGACCGCCGAGACCACGGACGAGCAGTCCACGGTGGCGACGGCGGCTGGTGACGAGTCGGTCGAGGCCGCCAGCGAGCCGGAGTTCCCCACCACCGAGCCCGCCCCGGACGAGGACTTCGACCCGGTCGCCGAGCTGCGGCAGAAGCTGCGCTACGCGCCGGGCGACTGGTACGTGGTGCACTCGTACGCCGGCTACGAGAACAAGGTCAAGACCAACCTCGAGACCCGGATCACGAGCCTCGACATGGAGGACTACATCTACCAGGTCGAGGTCCCGACCCGGGAAGAGGTCGAGGTCAAGAACGGGAAGCGGTCGCAGGTCCAGGCCAAGGTCTTCCCGGGCTACATCCTGGTGCGGATGGAGCTGACCGCGGAGTCCTACTCCTGCGTGCGCAACACGCCGGGCGTGACGGGCTTCGTCGGCGCGACCGACCGGGCCGACCGGCCGGCTCCGCTCTCCCTCGACGAGGTGCTGAAGTGGCTGGCGCCGGCCGTCGAGACCGAGCAGAAGAAGGCCAAGCCCGAGATCAAGGTCCTCGACTTCGAGGTCGGCGACTCGGTCACGGTCACCGACGGCGCCTTCGCCTCGCTGCCGGCGACGATCAGCGAGATCAACGCCGACCAGCAGAAGCTCAAGGTGCTCGTGTCGATCTTCGGCCGCGAGACGCCCGTGGAGCTCAACTTCAACCAGGTCACCAAGATCTGACGTACGGTCGCCGGCGGTGGGCAGCGTCCCGCCGCCGGCGCACTCGTTCCGGCCCGCTCGACCTCGGCGGGAGGGGCGCCGGGACGCTGCGCTACCCTAGAACGTCGCCGCTGTCGAATCGCGCTGACCGTGCGCGCCCGTGGCCGGCACCTTTCCCAGTTCCAAGCCCCAGGAAGAGACATGCCTCCGAAGAAGAAGCTCGTCAAGACGTTCACGCTTCAGCTGCCGGCGGGCCAGGCCACCCCGGCGCCGCCGGTCGGCCCCGCGCTCGGCCAGCACGGCGTGAACATCATGGAGTTCTGCAAGTCCTACAACGCGCAGACCGAGTCCCAGCGGGGCGACATCGTCCCCGCCGAGATCAGCGTCTACGAGGACCGCAGCTTCACGTTCGTGCTGAAGACCCCGCCCGCCGCCCGGCTGCTGATCAAGGCCGCCGGCGTGCAGAAGGGCTCGGGCGTCCCGCACAAGGAGAAGGTCGGCTCGGTCTCCCGCGCCCAGGTTCGCGAGATCGCCGAGAAGAAGATGGCCGACCTCAACGCCAACGACCTCGACCAGGCCGAGAAGATCATCGCCGGCACCGCCCGGTCGATGGGCCTCAACGTCACCGACTGACCTCGGTCACCGTCAGATCCAGTTCGTGGGAGGGCCCGCGGAAGTCGCGGCCCGCCATAGACCACAGGAGTCACAGGACATGCAGCGCAGCAAGAGCTACCGCAAGGCCGCCGAGGTCATCGACCGGTCGAAGCTCTACACCCCCGCCGAGGCCGTGAAGCTGGCCAAGGACACCACCACCGCCAAGTTCGACGCCACGGTCGAGGTCGCCATGCGCCTCGGCGTCGACCCCCGCAAGGCGGACCAGATGGTCCGCGGCACCGTCAACCTGCCGCACGGCACCGGTAAGACCGCCCGCGTGATCGTCTTCGCCGCCGGCGCGAAGGCCGAGGAGGCCGCCGCCGCCGGTGCGGACGAGGTGGGCACCGATGAGCTGGTCGCCCGGATCCAGGGCGGTTGGCTCGACTTCGACGCGGCGATCGCCACGCCGGACCAGATGGCCAAGATCGGCCGGATCGCGCGGATCCTGGGCCCGCGCGGTCTCATGCCGAACCCGAAGACCGGCACGGTGACCATGGACGTCACCAAGGCCGTCTCGGACATCAAGGGCGGTAAGATCACCTTCCGGGTGGACAAGCACTCCAACCTGCACCTGATCATCGGCAAGGCGTCCTTCTCCGAGGGCCAGCTGATCGACAACTACGCGGCGGTCCTCGACGAGGTCCTGCGGGCCAAGCCGTCCGCCGCGAAGGGCAAGTACCTCAAGAAGGTCACCATCACCACCACCATGGGCCCGGGCGTCCCGGTCGACCCGAACCTGGTGAAGAACCTGCAGGAGGCCTCGGCCGAGGGCTGAGCACACCCACCCGCACCCGTGACGGGGCGTCGCCACACCGTGGCGGCGCCCCGTTCCGCGTCCGCTGTGGCATGCTCGACCGGTGCGGCTGGAAGACGTTTGGCTGCGGTACCGGCGGCGTGGGCCCTGGGTGCTGCGGGCAACCGATGTGCGCGTCGGCCCCGGCGAGGTCGTTGTCGTGCTCGGCCGCAACGGCGTCGGCAAGTCGACCCTGCTCCAGGTGGCGGCCGGGGTGCTGCGGCCGAGCCGGGGGCGGGTGACCGACCGGCCCCGGCACGTCGGGTGGGTCCCGGAGCGCTTCCCCGCCGACCAGCCCTTCACCGTCGAGCGCTACCTGGCCGCCATGGGGCGCGTCGCCGGCCTCGACCCGCTCGCGACGGCCCGGGCCGTCGACCACTGGACCGACCGGCTGGGCCTGGCCGGCTTCCGCCGGGTGCGGCTGCCGGAGCTGTCCAAGGGCACCGCCCAGAAGGTCGGCCTGGCCCAGGCGATGCTGCGCCCGCCCGGCCTGCTGGTGCTCGACGAGCCGTGGGAGGGCCTGGACGCCGCCACCCGGGAACTGGTGCCCGCGGTGATCGACGAGGTGTCGGCCGCCGGTGGGTCGGTGCTGGTCAGCGACCATCGCGGCGAGATCGCCCGGCTGCCCGGGGCCCGGCGCTGGACGGTGGCCGACGGCGTCGTCACCGAGGGCGCGCCGCCGGCCGACGAGGCGGTCGCCGTGGTCGAGGTGGCGGTGCCGGCCGCCCGGGTCGCCGGCGCCGTCGCCCGCCTGCGCGCCGAGGGCCATCACATCCTTCGCGTACGCCCCGACGCGTCCGCACCGCCCGACCTCGCCGAGGGGACGTCGGCGGCGACCGTGGAGATCGGCGCGGCGGAGCCGATCGGGCCGGCCGGCGGGGGAGCGCGGTGACCGCGCTGCTCCGGCTGCGGCTGGCCGGCTTCCTGCGTACGGGAAGGGCGCTGGCGCCGCTGCTCACCGGGCTGGTGGCCCTCGGCGTCCTCTACGGCGGCGGCCGGGCGCAGGCGGGGGAGGCGTACGGCGTCTCGGCGGTGGTGCTCTTCCCCGTGCTGGCCTGGCAGACCAAGGTGCTGCTGGACGTCGAGCCCGACGTGCAGCGCCGGCTGGCCCAGGCCCTGGTCGGCGCGCGCCGGGAGCGGCTCGCCGGGCTGCTCGCCGCCGGCGTGGCGGGGCTGGGCACGGTGGCCGTCGCGCTGGCCTTCCCGTGGCTGGTCGGCGGGGTCACCGGTCCCGTGGCGCCGGGCGACCGCCCGGTGCCCCTCGGCATCGCCGTCGGGCTGTGGGCGCACCTGCTGGCCGTACCGGCGGCGGTGGCGCTCGGGGCGCTGGCCAGCCGCGCGTCGGCGGGCGGTGCGGCCCACGGCGTCGCGGTGCTCGCGCTCGGCGGCGTCGGCGCGGTCGTGCTCGGCCTGAGCGGCTCGGTGGGGCCGTGGCTGGCGCCGCCGGTGATGGCCACCGCGCGGGCCGCCGCCGGCGACCTGGGCGCGTCGACGGTGGCGCTGCTGACCGCCTGGGCGGTCGCCTGGAGCGCGGTCGCCGGCGTGGCCTACCTGTGGCGGCGTCGCCACCGCCCCTGACCGCCACGGCCGCGCCGCCCGACGTGGGGTCGCCACCAATTTCGGGTGGGTGGCGCCCCCGGCCCGCCCACTGGTCCCGGGGGGCGTGACCCGGGACACCAGGGGCGATTTGGCGCTCGCGGCACTCCTCGCGTAACCTTGGCCGCGAAGTTCCACCCAGAGACCGCTGGTCACCGTGCCCCGGCACGGTCGAAGGTCCCGCGACGACGGGCGACCCGCGCAGGGCGGTAAGCGAAATTCGGTGCTGAGCACGGTCCGCCGACTGTGCCTCGTGTCCCGGCCCTCGCCCCGTGCGCCCTGCGCCGGGGCTTTCTCGTTCTCGTGATGCCTCCGCTCCCGTCGAAAGCTCCGGCCGACGACGGTGACCAGCCTCGAGCAACGAGAGAGGAGGGACATGGCGGACAAGCCGATCCGGGCCGACAAGGCCACGGCCGTCGCTGAGCTGACCGAGAGCTTCCGCAACGCGGGCGCCACGGTGCTGACCGAGTACCGCGGTCTGACGGTTTCCCAGCTCACCCAGCTGCGACGCTCGCTCGGCAAGGAGACCAGCTACACGGTCGCGAAGAACACGCTCGCGAAGCGTGCCGCGTCGGACGCTGGCATCTCCGGTCTCGACGAGATGTTCACCGGTCCTACCGCGCTGACTTTCGTTTCGGGCGACGTCGTCGAGGCGGCGAAGGGGCTTCGCGACTTCGCGAAGGCCAACCCGAAGCTCGTCATCAAGGGCGGTGTCTTCGAGGGCAAGGCCATTTCCGCGGCCGAGGTCACGAAGCTCGCCGACCTGGAGTCCCGTGAGGTGCTGCTGGCCAAGCTGGCCGGCGCGATGAAGGGCAACCTGAGCAAGGCCGCGGCCCTGTTCCAGGCTCCGCTCTCCAAGGCCGCCCGTGCGGCGGCCGCCCTGGCGGACAAGCGCGAGAAGGAGGGCGCCGAGGCGGCCTGAGGCCCCACGGCGCACCCAGTTCTTACCTAACAGATTCAGGAAAGGACGCCAGACATGGCGAAGCTCAGCACCGACGAGCTGCTCGACGCGTTCAAGGAGATGACGCTGATCGAGCTCTCCGAGTTCGTGAAGCAGTTCGAGGAGACCTTCGAGGTCACCGCCGCCGCCCCGGTCGCCGTGGCCGCGGGTGCCCCGGCCGCCGGCGGTGCCGCCGCCCCGGCCGAGGAGGAGAAGGACGAGTTCGACGTCATCCTCGAGGCTGACGGTGGCAAGAAGATCCAGGTCATCAAGGTCGTGCGCGAGCTGACCGGCCTGGGCCTCAAGGAGGCCAAGGACCTGGTCGAGTCCGCTCCGAAGGCCGTCCTGGAGAAGGCCAACAAGGAGACCGCCGACAAGGCCAAGACCAAGCTCGAGGGCGAGGGCGCCAAGGTCACCCTCAAGTGACCTGAGGTCGACCAGGCGCGTGTCCGGCTCACGTGAGCCGGGGCACACCGCGTCACGGCGGGCGGTGATCCGACAGTGGATCGCCGCCCGCCGTCTTGGTGGTCCCGGCGTCAACGCGGTGAGCAGGGCGTCCGTGCCCGGCGGCGGTGCCCGCGCGGCGCGTGCCGGTAGCCCTTGGGTGGGAAAGACGGGGCGACCCGGATGCCGGCCCTTGACGCGGCACCGGGCTGACAGGCACGCTGACACCAGCAAGACCTTCCGCGCTTGCAACGGCCACCACTTGGGTAATGGCAGCGGCAGCACCATCGGCCGCGGCACCCGAGCGGCCCGGCAGGAACGTCGCGTTCCGAGCGGCCCGGTGAGACCCGGTTCCAGGGGTCCCGAGGCACGTTCCGCGACGACCTGCGGGGTGGGCTGGACAGCGGTTAGCCTCTCGGCTACACTGCTAGTTTGCGCTGCCTTCCGACTTGACCCCTGCTCGGAAATGTCCGTTTATGGATAATTCCGGTGGGGTCATTGGAGTGCACGCGTACCAGCCGTTCTGCAGCACCGGTCCTCGGAAGGACGCATCTTGGCAGCTTCCCGCCCTGCGAAGACCAGTCGTACGTCGAGCGCATTCGCTCCCCGCCGAGTTTCATTCGGCAGGATCACCGAACACCTCGAGGTCCCCAACCTCCTCGCCATCCAGAACGAGTCCTTCGACTGGCTCGTCGGCAACGAGGCTTGGCAGGGCCGGTCGGCGGACGACCCGCACGCACGCTCGGGTCTCGCGGAGATCCTCGACGAGATCAGTCCCATTGAGGACTTCTCCGGCACCATGTCGCTCTCCTTCTCGGCTCCGCGCTTCGACGAGGTCAAGGCCTCGATCGAGGAGTGCAAGGAGAAGGACCTGACCTACTGCGCGCCGCTGTTCGTGACCGCGGAGTTCACCAACAACACCACCGGCGAGATCAAGAGCCAGACGGTGTTCATGGGTGACTTCCCGATGATGACGCCGAAGGGCACCTTCATCATCAACGGCACCGAGCGCGTCGTGGTCAGCCAGCTCGTCCGGTCCCCGGGCGTCTACTTCGACAAGCAGCCGGACAAGACCTCCGACCGCGACCTCTCCAGCGTCAAGGTCATCCCGAGCCGGGGTGCCTGGCTGGAGTTCGACATCGACAAGCGCGAGACGGTCGGCGTTCGCATCGACCGCAAGCGCCGGCAGGCCGTCACGGTGCTGCTCAAGGCCATCGGCTGGTCCGCCGAGCGGATCCGCGAGCGGTTCGGCTGGTCCGAGCTGATGATGACCACGCTCGAGAAGGACCACATCGCCGGCCAGGACGAGGCGCTACTCGACATCTACCGGAAGCTCCGCCCTGGCGAGCCGCCGACCCGCGAGAACGCCCAGACCCTGCTCGACAACCTCTTCTTCAACCCGAAGCGGTACGACGTCGCCAAGGTCGGGCGCTACAAGTTCAACAAGAAGCTCGAGCTGGACGTGCCGATCACCACCGGCACGCTGACCGAGGACGACATCGTCGCCACCGTGGAATACCTCTGCCGGCTGCACGCCGGTGAGGAGGGCTACGAGGCCGACGACATCGACCACTTCGGCAACCGGCGCCTGCGTACGGTGGGCGAGCTGATCCAGAACCAGGTCCGGGTCGGTCTGTCCCGGATGGAGCGCGTCGTCCGCGAGCGGATGACCACCCAGGACGTCGAGGCGATCACGCCGCAGACCCTGATCAACATCCGCCCCGTGGTGGCGGCGATCAAGGAGTTCTTCGGCACCTCGCAGCTGTCCCAGTTCATGGACCAGACCAACCCGCTGGCGGGCCTGACCCACCGGCGCCGGCTGAGCGCGCTCGGCCCGGGTGGTCTGTCCCGGGAGCGGGCCGGCTTCGAGGTCCGCGACGTGCACCCGTCCCACTACGGCCGGATGTGCCCGATCGAGACGCCGGAAGGCCCGAACATCGGTCTGATCGGCGCGCTGTCCACCTTCGCCCGGGTCAACCCGTTCGGCTTCATCGAGACGCCGTACCGGAAGGTCGTCGACGGTCGGGTCACCGACCAGATCGACTACCTGACCGCGGACGAGGAGGACCGGTTCGTCAAGGCGCAGGCCAACGCGCCGCTGCGGGCCGACGGCACGTTCGCCGAGGACCGGGTCCTGGTCCGCCGTAAGGGCGGCGAGACCGAGGACGTCCCGCCGGCGTCCGTGGACTACATGGACGTGTCGCCGCGGCAGATGACCTCGGTCGCGACCGCGATGATCCCGTTCCTCGAGCACGACGACGCCAACCGGGCGCTGATGGGCGCGAACATGCAGCGCCAGGCGGTGCCGCTGGTCAAGGCCGAGTCCCCGCTGGTCGGCACGGGCATGGAATACCGTGCCGCGGTCGACGCCGGTGACGTGGTCGTCGCCGAGGTCGGCGGCGTCATCGAGGACCTCTGCGCCGACTACATCACCATCCACCAGGACGACGGCCACCGCCGCACGTACCTGCTGCACAAGTTCCGCCGCTCCAACGCCGGCTCCTGCGTCAACCAGAAGCCGGTCGTCTTCGAGGGCGACCGCGTCGAGGCCGGCCAGGTCATCGCCGACGGTCCCTGCACCGACGAGGGCGAGATGGCGCTCGGGCGCAACCTGCTCGTGGCGTTCATGTGCTGGGAGGGCCACAACTACGAGGACGCGATCATCCTGTCGCAGCGCCTCGTGCAGCAGGACGTGCTCACCTCGATCCACATCGAGGAGCACGAGGTCGACGCCCGGGACACCAAGCTGGGCCCGGAGGAGATCACCCGCGACATCCCGAACGTCAGCGAGGAGATGCTCGCCGACCTCGACGAGCGCGGCATCATCCGGATCGGCGCCGAGGTCGTCCCCGGCGACATCCTGGTCGGCAAGGTCACGCCCAAGGGCGAGACCGAGCTGACCCCGGAGGAGCGGCTGCTCCGCGCGATCTTCGGTGAGAAGGCGCGCGAGGTCCGCGACACCTCGCTGAAGGTGCCGCACGGAGAGACCGGCACGGTCATCGGTGTGCGTACCTTCTCCCGCGAGGACGGCGACGAGCTGCCGCCGGGCGTCAACGAGCTGGTCCGGGTCTACGTCGCCCAGAAGCGGAAGATCCAGGACGGTGACAAGCTCGCCGGCCGGCACGGCAACAAGGGCGTCATCTCCAAGATCCTTCCGGTCGAGGACATGCCGTTCCTCGAGGACGGCACCCCGGTCGACATCGTGCTCAACCCGCTGGGTGTGCCGAGCCGGATGAACATCGGCCAGGTGCTGGAGACGCACCTCGGCTGGGTGGCCAAGACCGGCTGGAAGGTCGACGGCGACGACGCCGAGTGGAAGCGCCAGCTCCGCTCGATCGAGGCGCACGAGTCCGAGCCGGACACCAACGTGGCCACGCCGGTCTTCGACGGCGCCCGCGAGGAGGAGATCTCCGGTCTGCTGGCGTCGACCCTGCCCAACCGTGACGGCAAGCAGCTGATCGGCTCCAGCGGCAAGGCGCAGCTGTTCGACGGCCGCTCCGGCGAGCCGCTGCCGGACCCGATCGCGGTCGGCTACATCTACATCCTGAAGCTCAACCACCTGGTCGACGACAAGATCCACGCACGGTCGACCGGCCCGTACTCGATGATCACGCAGCAGCCGCTGGGTGGTAAGGCGCAGTTCGGTGGCCAGCGCTTCGGTGAGATGGAGTGCTGGGCGATGCAGGCGTACGGCGCCGCGTACGCCCTGCAGGAGCTGCTGACGATCAAGTCCGACGACGTCCTCGGCCGGGTCAAGGTCTACGAGGCGATCGTCAAGGGCGAGAACATCCCCGAGCCGGGCATCCCCGAGTCGTTCAAGGTGCTGCTCAAGGAGCTGCAGTCGCTGTGCCTCAACGTCGAGGTGCTCTCCAGCGACGGTGTGGCCCTCGAGATGCGCGAGACCGACGACGAGGTGTTCCGGGCCGCGGAGGAGCTGGGCATCGACCTGTCCCGGCGCGAGCCGAGCTCGGTCGAAGAGGTGTGAGGTGGTGGTTCGGGGCGGGGTGACCGGCTCCAGGCGGTCAGGCTTGATCCTTCCGCCGGTCACCTCGCCCCGAACCCCCCGGATTAACTAGCTTTAAAGACGACGACATAGGGGACATAGTGCTCGACGTCAACTTCTTCGACGAGCTGCGCATTGGCCTCGCCACCGCCGACGACATCCGTCAGTGGTCGCACGGCGAGGTCAAGAAGCCTGAAACGATCAACTACCGCACCCTGAAGCCGGAAAAGGACGGGCTCTTCTGCGAGAAGATCTTCGGTCCGCAGCGGGACTGGGAGTGCTACTGCGGTAAGTACAAGCGGGTCCGCTTCAAGGGCATCATCTGCGAGCGCTGCGGCGTCGAGGTGACCCGGTCGAAGGTCCGCCGCGAGCGCATGGGCCACATCGAGCTCGCCGCCCCGGTGACCCACATCTGGTACTTCAAGGGCGTGCCGAGCCGGCTGGGCTACCTGCTGGACCTCGCCCCCAAGGACCTCGAGAAGATCATCTACTTCGCCTCGTACGTCGTGACGAGCGTGGACGCCGAGGCGCGTCACCGCGACCTCTCGACGATCGAGAACGAGATCCTGGCCGAGAAGCGGCAGGCCGAGAACAGCCGCGACTCGGAGATCGAGAAGCGGGCCGCCAAGCTCGAGGCCGACCTGGCCGAGCTGGAGGCCGAGGGTGCCAAGGCGGACGTCCGGCGCAAGGTCAAGGAGGGCGGAGAGCGCGAGATGCGCCAGATCCGCGACCGGGCCCAGCGCGAGATCGACCGCCTCGACGAGGTGCTGGACACCTTCCGCAAGCTGGAGCCGAAGCAGCTCGTCACCGACGAACTGCTCTACCGCGAGCTGCGCGACCGCTTCGGCGAGTACTTCACCGGCGGCATGGGCGCCGAGGCCATCAAGGCGCTGGTCCAGAACATGGACCTCGACGCCGAGGCCGAGAGCCTGCGCGAGACCATCCGCTCCGGCAAGGGCCAGCGGAAGATCCGGGCGCTCAAGCGGCTCAAGGTCGTCGCGGCGTTCCTGAACACCCGCAACTCGCCGCTCGGCATGGTGCTGGACTGCGTCCCGGTCATCCCGCCGGACCTGCGCCCGATGGTGCAGCTCGACGGTGGCCGCTTCGCGACCTCCGACCTGAACGACCTGTACCGCCGCGTGATCAACCGGAACAACCGCCTCAAGCGGCTGATCGACCTCGGCGCGCCCGAGATCATCGTCAACAACGAGAAGCGGATGCTCCAGGAGGCCGTCGACGCGCTGTTCGACAACGGCCGTCGCGGCCGGCCGGTCACCGGCCCGGGTAACCGCCCGCTCAAGTCGCTGTCCGACATGCTCAAGGGCAAGCAGGGCCGGTTCCGCCAGAACCTGCTGGGCAAGCGCGTCGACTACTCCGGCCGTTCGGTCATCGTGGTCGGCCCGAAGCTGAAGCTGCACCAGTGCGGCCTGCCCAAGCAGATGGCGCTGGAGCTGTTCAAGCCGTTCGTGATGAAGCGGCTGGTGGACCTCAACCACGCGCAGAACATCAAGTCCGCCAAGCGGATGGTCGAGCGGCAGCGGCCGGTCGTGTGGGACGTGCTGGAAGAGGTCATCGGCGAGCACCCGGTCCTGCTGAACCGGGCGCCGACCCTGCACCGCCTGGGCATCCAGGCCTTCGAGCCGCAGCTGGTCGAGGGCAAGGCCATCCAGATCCACCCGCTGGTCTGCACCGCGTTCAACGCCGACTTCGACGGTGACCAGATGGCGGTGCACGTGCCGCTGTCCGCCGAGGCCCAGGCCGAGGCGCGGATCCTGATGCTGTCGTCGAACAACATCCTCAAGCCGGCCGACGGCAAGCCCGTCACCATGCCCACCCAGGACATGGTCATCGGCCTCTACCACCTCACCCACCTCACCGCCGGTGAGAAGGGCGAGGGCCGGGCGTTCAGCTCGGACGCCGAGGCCCGGATGGCGTTCGACAACGGCGAGCTGCACCTGCAGGCCCCGGTGAAGATCCGGCTGCGGGGCGTGGTCGGGGTCGACAACGGCGCCGGCGCCGAGCCGTGGACCGCCCCGGAGGGCTGGGTCGAGGGCGACCCGCTGACCGTGGAGACCACCCTCGGCCGGGTGCTGTTCAACGAGACGCTGCCGCAGGGCTACCGCTTCGTGAACTACGAGATCCGCAAGGGTCAGCTCTCCGCGATCGTCAACGACCTCGCCGAGCGCTTCCCCAAGGTGGCCCTCGCGGCCACCCTGGACGGGCTCAAGGAGGCCGGTTTCCACTGGGCCACCTGGTCCGGCGTGACGATCGGCATGGAGGACGTCATTGCTCCGCCGCGCAAGCGGGAGATCCTGGAGCGGTACGAGAAGGAAGCCGACCGGATCGACAAGCAGTACCAGCGTGGTCTGATGACCGCCGAGGAGCGCCGCGGCGAGCTCATCGAGATCTGGACCAAGGCGACCAACGAGGTCGCCAAGGAGATGGACACCGCGCTGCCGCAGGAGAACCCGCTGTGGAAGATGATCAACTCGGGTGCCCGCGGTAACCTGCTCCAGCTCCGGCAGATCGCGGCGATCCGTGGTCTGGTGGCCAACCCGAAGGGTGAGATCATCCCGCGGCCCATCAAGGCCAGCTACCGGGAGGGTCTGTCCGTGCTGGAGTACTTCATCTCCACGCACGGTGCCCGGAAGGGTCTCGCGGACACCGCCCTGCGTACCGCCGACTCGGGTTACCTGACCCGTCGTCTGGTGGACGTCTCGCAGGACGTCATCATCCGCGAGGAGGACTGCGGCACCGACCGCGCCATCCCGATGCAGATCGGCGAGCGGCTCGACGGCAGGCTGGTCGTGCACGAGCACGCCGAGACCAGCGTGCACGCCCGGACGCTGGCCGACGACATCAAGGGGCCGGACGGCACCGTCGTCGCCGAGCGGGGCCAGGACATCAACTCGATCCTGGTCGACAAGATCGTCGCCGCCGGGGTGGAGACGGTCCGGGTGCGCAGCGTGCTCACCTGCGAGTCGAAGCTGGGCGTCTGCGGTGCGTGCTACGGCCGCTCGCTGCCGACCGGCAAGACCGTGGACGTCGGCGAGGCGGTCGGCATCATCGCCGCCCAGTCGATCGGTGAGCCGGGTACGCAGCTGACGATGCGTACCTTCCACACCGGTGGTGTCGCGGGTGAGGACATCACCCAGGGTCTGCCCCGTGTCCAGGAGATCTTCGAGGCCCGGGTGCCGAAGGGCAAGGCGCCGATCGCCGACACCCCCGGCCGGATCCGGATCGAGGACGGCGAGCGATCGCGGAAGATCATCGTGGTGCCGGACGACGGCAGCGACGAGATCGTCTACGACAAGATCTCCAAGCGGGTCCGGCTGCGGACCCACGACGGCGACCACGTCGAGGTCGGCGAGAAGCTCACCGAGGGCACCATCGACCCGCACGAGCTGCTGCGCATCCTCGGCCCGCGCGCGGTCCAGGTCCACCTGACCCAGGAGGTCCAGGAGGTCTACCGCTCGCAGGGTGTGCTCATCCACGACAAGCACATCGAGATCATCATCCGCCAGATGCTCAAGCGGGTGACGGTCATCGACTCCGGCTCGACCGAGTTCCTGCCGGGCGTGCTGGTCGACCGGGCGCTGTTCGAGTCGGAGAACCGTCGACTCGTCTCCGAGGGCGGCGAGCCCGCCGCCGGTCGCCCGGTGCTGATGGGTATCACCAAGGCCTCGCTGGCCACCGACTCCTGGCTCTCGGCGGCCTCCTTCCAGGAGACCACCCGGGTGCTGACCGACGCGGCGATCAACTCGCGCAGCGACTCGCTCGTCGGCCTCAAGGAGAACGTGATCATCGGTAAGCTCATCCCGGCCGGTACGGGCATCAGCAAGTACCGCAACGTCCGGGTCGAGCCGACCGAGGAGGCGAAGGCCAAGGTCTACTCGATGACCGGCTACCCGGAGACCGACTACGGCTTCGGGCCGGCCAGCGGCCAGGCGGTTCCGCTGGACGACTTCGACTTCGGGTCGTACCGCTAAACAGCACCGACGACGAGGCCCCCGGCACCCGCCGGGGGCCTCGTCGCGTCTCGGGGATCGGCCGGTCCGCGCCGGCGCGGCCGGGGCATGATGGTGGGCATGACGACCGCACCCGGGCAGGCGCCCGTCGCCCCGCCGGGGCCGCCGCGCCACCCGCTCGACCCGGACCCGGCCCGGGCCACCAAGGCGAAGGCGGTCTTCGCGCTGGGCCTGATCGGTGCGCTGACCGGCCTCTTCGTCGGCGGCGTGGTGCCCGCCACGGTGGCGCTCCAGCTCGCCCGGCAGGCGCGCCGCGAGGCGTACGCCTCGGGCGGCTTCCTGACCGGCGCCGCCTGGTTGCGCCAGGGGGAGCGGCTGGCCTGGACGGGCCTGGTCCTGTTCGCGGTCACCGTGGTGGCCGCGGTGGTGATCGGGGTGGTTCGCCTCGCCGACACCCCCTACGGGCAGGACTTCGCGCCGAACGTGGACTGAACGCCCGCCCGGCCGGTCCCGCCCGGGGCGGGGAGCCCGGCCGTCGGCGGTAGCCTGGCCCGGTGTCCGTCGCGTGGCGGTGGACGCCGAGGAAGTCGACAGGAGGACCCGTGACGGAACCGGCGCGCTACCCGGGCAGCGATCCCGCGGCGCACCCCGCCGCGCACCCCGCCCCCGCACCGCCGGGCGCGGGGCAGTGGGCGCGCCCCGACGCGGGCGCCCCGACGGGGCACGCGCCGTCGTCGGCCCCCGCCGCCGCGGGCTGGGGGCCAGCCGCCGGCCCGGGAGCCGGCTGGGGCGCGGGCCCGGCCGCGCCGCCCACGGTGCCTCCGCCGCCGCGGGAGGAGGCCCGGCCGCCGAAGCGGGTCGAGGCCGTCGCCGGTACGCCCTTCGGCGTGGTGCACCTCGACGTGCCGCCGGTCACCTCCGGCCTCGCCGTCGGCTCCCTGGTGGCGGGGATCGTCTCGATCCTCGTCGCGCTGCTGGTGATCTGCTTCGGCGCGGTGGCGGCCATGGGCGGCGCGTGGGCCGCCGGCGCCTTCACGGTGCTGGGCGTGCTGGCGGGCGCGGGCGCGGTCGCCGCGGGCCTGCTCGGGCTGCGGCAGATCCGGCGGGCGGCGCCACCGCCCGCGGTCCGGTTCACCGGCCGTGGGCTGGCGGTGGCGGGGGTGAGCTGCGGCGGCGCGGGCCTGCTGCTCAGCCTGCTCGGCCTGGGGCTGGCGTTGCTGGTGGCGCTGGCGTGACGCCCCGGCGGCGACCGGGGGCGTGGGCGCCCGCCAGCTGCGGCGCCGGCGTGGACGGCCCGGGGTCGACGGGCCGCTCCGGGGGAGAGCCGGTACACTTGTGACCGTAGGTGCCCATCACGGGCGGGCGGGCGCGACGGGTTCGATCGGCGGGCGGTGAGACGCTACGCCGGCCTCTCCGTTTTGACCTGTGCGGTTGTGGTAGGTACTCTTTCCCCTTGTGCCCGGGCAAGCCCGGGCAACTCGTGCGTGCGCTGGATCCGGCGAGCCGGAGATCCCGTGGGAGCACGACAAAGCCAAAGACCCGGTACGCGGCCTGCCGTGTGTCGGCGAAAGACCCCGGTCGACACGCGTGAGCGTAGGCGCCGGGACCGTGATCTGGGCGACACGCCCGACCGCGGGTGCCGGGACCGCCGCGAGGTGGCCCTGGTCGGAATGTAGGAGAGCCGGTCATCAGGCCGGCTACGGCAGACGGCGCGGCCGCCACCCGGCGGTCGAAGGGAGCGGAGAAACCCGGTGCCCACGATCCAGCAGCTGGTCCGAAAGGGCCGCCAGGCGAAGACGAGTAAGACCAAGACCCCGGCGCTGAAGGGTTCCCCTCAGCGGCGCGGCGTGTGCACCCGCGTGTACACCACCACCCCGAAGAAGCCGAACTCGGCGCTGCGCAAGGTCGCTCGTGTCAAGCTCAGCAGCCAGATCGAGGTGACCGCCTACATCCCGGGCGTCGGCCACAACCTGCAGGAGCACTCGATCGTGCTCGTCCGCGGCGGTCGTGTGAAGGATCTCCCCGGCGTGCGTTACAAGATCGTCCGCGGTTCGCTGGACACCCAGGGTGTCCGCAACCGCAAGCAGGCGCGCAGCCGTTACGGCGCGAAGAAGGAGAAGAGCTGACATGCCGCGTAAGGGACCCGCTCCGCGGAAGCCGCTGGTCGCTGACCCGGTGTACAACTCGCCGCTGGTCACCCAGCTGGTGAACAAGATCCTGCTGCGCGGTAAGCGTCAGCTCGCCGAGCGCATCGTCTACGCCGCCCTCGAGGGCTGCCGCGAGAAGTCCGGCACCGACCCGGTCGTCACCCTCAAGCGGGCGATGGACAACGTCAAGCCGACCCTCGAGGTGCGCAGCCGCCGCGTCGGTGGCGCCACCTACCAGGTCCCGGTCGAGGTCCGCCCCGCCCGGGCGACCACCCTGGGCCTGCGCTGGCTGGTCACCTACTCCCGCGCCCGTCGCGAGAAGACCATGGTCGAGCGGCTGATGAACGAGCTGCTGGACGCGAGCAACGGCCTCGGCGCCGCCGTCAAGCGGCGCGAGGACACGCACAAGATGGCCGAGTCCAACAAGGCCTTCGCGCACTACCGCTGGTAACACCCTGGTTCCGGCGCCCTGGCGGCGCCGGAACCGCCACCAGTTGTGTCGAGACGACGATAAGTAGGGATTGAAGTGGCCGCCGCAGACGCGCTCGCCAACGTACGCAACATCGGCATCATGGCCCACATCGATGCCGGAAAGACCACCACCACCGAGCGGATCCTGTTCTACACCGGCATCACGTACAAGATCGGTGAGGTCCACGAGGGCGGTGCCGTCATGGACTGGATGGAGCAGGAGCAGGAGCGTGGTATCACCATCACCTCCGCTGCTACCAAGTGTGAGTGGAAGGGCCACACGATCCAGATCATCGACACGCCCGGCCACGTCGACTTCACGGTCGAGGTCGAGCGGTCGCTGCGGGTGCTGGACGGCGCGGTCGCGGTCTACGACGGTGTCGCCGGCGTCGAGCCGCAGACGGAGAACGTCTGGCGGCAGGCGGACAAGTACAACGTCCCCCGGATGTGCTTCGTCAACAAGCTCGACCGGACCGGCGCCGACTTCTTCCGCTGCGTGCAGATGATGATCGACCGGCTCAACGCCACCCCGCTGGTGCTCCAGATCCCGATCGGCGCCGAGTCCGACTTCATCGGCGTGGTCGACCTGGTCGAGATGCGCGCCCTCACCTGGCGCGGCGAGACGCAGAAGGGTGAGGACTACGCGATCGAGGAGATCCCGGCCGACCTCGCCGACTCCGCCGCGGAGTGGCGCGAGAAGCTGATGGAGACCCTGGCCGACGTCGACGACGCGGTGATGGAGAAGTACCTGGAGGGCGAGGAGATCTCCGTCGAGGAGATCAAGGCCGCCATCCGCCGGGCCACCATCGCCGGCAAGGCCAACCCGGTCCTCACCGGTACCGCCTTCAAGAACAAGGGCATCCAGCCGATGCTGGACGCCGTCGTCGCGTACCTGCCGTCGCCGCTGGACATCCCGGCGATCGAGGGCACGGCCACCGACGGCGAGACGCCGATGCAGCGCAAGCCGTCGAAGTCGGAGCCGTTCTCGGGCCTCGCCTTCAAGATCCAGACGGACAAGCACCTCGGCAAGCTCACCTACGTCCGGATCTACTCCGGCACGCTCGAGTCCGGCTCCCAGGTGGTCAACTCCACCAAGGACCGCAAGGAGCGGATCGGCAAGATCTACCAGATGCACGCCAACAAGCGGGAAGAGCGCAGCTCGGCCCAGGCTGGCGACATCATCGCGGTGCAGGGTCTCAAGCAGACCACCACCGGCGACACCCTGTGCGACCCGGCGAACCCGGTCATCCTGGAGTCGATGACCTTCCCGGAGCCGGTCATCGAGGTCGCCATCGAGCCGAAGACCAAGGCCGACCAGGAGAAGCTCAGCACCGCCATCCAGCGGCTGGCCGAGGAGGACCCGACCTTCCGCGTCAAGCTGGACGACCAGACCGGCCAGACGGTCATCTCCGGCATGGGCGAGCTGCACCTGGACATCCTGGTCGACCGGATGCGCCGCGAGTTCAACGTCGAGGCCAACATCGGCAAGCCGCAGGTGGCGTACCGCGAGACCATCCGCCGCAAGGTGGAGAAGGTCGAGTACACCCACAAGAAGCAGACCGGTGGTTCCGGCCAGTACGCCCGGGTGATCATCAGCCTGGAGCCGCTGCCGCTGGGCAACGACGCCCCGACCTACGAGTTCGCCAACGCCGTCACCGGTGGCCGTATCCCCCGGGAGTTCATCCCGTCGGTGGACGCGGGCGCCCAGGACGCGATGCAGTACGGCATCCTCGCCGGCTTCCCCCTGGTGGGCATCAAGCTCACCCTGGTGGACGGCCAGTACCACGAGGTCGACTCGTCGGAAATGGCATTCAAGATCGCCGGCTCGATGGCGATGAAGGAGGCGGCTCGCAAGGCCGACCCCGCGCTGCTCGAGCCGATGATGGCCGTTGAGGTCACCACTCCCGAGGAGAACATGGGTGACGTCATCGGCGACCTCAACTCCCGCCGCGGCATCATCCAGGCGATGGAGGAGCGCAGCGGCGCCCGCGTCGTCAAGGCTCTGGTGCCGTTGTCGGAGATGTTCGGCTACGTCGGCGACCTGCGGTCGAAGACCCAGGGCCGGGCTAGCTACAGCATGCAGTTCGACTCCTACGCCGAGGTTCCGTCCTCGGTCGCCAAGGAGATCATCGCCAAGGCGACGGGTGAGTGACGCTCACCTGAGCTGATCCGGTGACCCGGGGCTGGTCGCGGGAGGGGCATCCCGCCCGCGGCCACCTCGGTCGGATTGTGTGAATCCGGGCCTGTAGGCTTCATCGCCGCAGAACCCACAAAGGCTCTCCGGCCGTCAGGTCGGAAAGGCTGTCGACAGAGTCCTAAGCGCCGACCGGCGCGCCGGGGCGAACGAACCAAGAAGTCCACAGGAGGACACCAGTGGCGAAGGCGAAGTTCGAGCGGACTAAGCCGCACGTCAACATCGGCACCATTGGTCACATCGACCACGGTAAGACGACGCTGACGGCGGCCATCACCAAGGTCCTGCACGACCAGTACCCGGACCTCAACCCGTACACGCCGTTCGACGAGATCGACAAGGCGCCGGAGGAGAAGGCCCGCGGCATCACGATCTCCATCGCGCACGTCGAGTACCAGACCGAGGCTCGGCACTACGCGCACGTCGACTGCCCCGGGCACGCCGACTACATCAAGAACATGATCACCGGTGCCGCGCAGATGGACGGCGCGATCCTGGTGGTCGCGGCGACCGACGGCCCGATGCCGCAGACCCGCGAGCACGTGCTGCTGGCCCGCCAGGTCGGCGTTCCGTACATCGTCGTGGCGCTCAACAAGAGCGACATGGTCGACGACGAGGAGCTCCTGGAGCTCGTCGAGCTCGAGGTCCGTGAGCTGCTCTCGTCGCAGGAGTACCCGGGTGACGACCTGCCGGTCGTCCGGGTCTCGGCGCTGAAGGCCCTCGAGGGCGACCCCGAGTGGACCCAGAAGCTGCTGGACCTGATGACCGCTGTCGACACCGCGATCCCGCAGCCGGAGCGCGAGACCGACAAGCCGTTCCTGATGCCGATCGAGGACGTCTTCACGATCACCGGTCGTGGCACCGTCGTCACCGGTCGCGCGGAGCGCGGCGTGCTCAAGCCGAACGAGGAGGTGGAGATCGTCGGCATCCGCGAGAAGTCGATGAAGACCACCTGCACCGGCATCGAGATGTTCCGCAAGCTGCTCGACGAGGCCCGTGCGGGCGAGAACGTCGGTCTGCTGCTGCGTGGCATCAAGCGCGAGGACGTCGAGCGCGGCATGGTCGTCATCAAGCCGGGCACCACGACCCCGCACACGGAGTTCGAGGCGACGGTCTACATCCTCTCCAAGGAGGAGGGCGGCCGGCACACCCCGTTCTTCCAGAACTACCGTCCGCAGTTCTACTTCCGGACCACGGACGTCACCGGTGTCGTCACGCTCCCCGAGGGCACCGAGATGGTCATGCCGGGTGACAACACCACCATGACGGTGAAGCTGATCCAGCCCATCGCCATGGAGGAGAACCTCAAGTTCGCGATCCGCGAGGGTGGCCGCACCGTCGGCGCCGGGTTCGTCACCAAGATCATCAAGTGAGCTAGGTAACCCCGATTAGACCCGCCGCCGGTCGTGCGGCATACTAGTCAGGTTGCGTAACGACAGTTCGCTGCCCGTGTTCGGCTTCGGCTGAACCGCCGGGCTGCAGGACAGTCGGGCGTAGGGTGGTTGGCGGCGTGTCCGCCAACCACCCTCGCACGGCGTTCAGGTCGCGGTAGTGCGATCGGCGCCTTGACCCACCGCGCGGTCAGTATCGCTCCGGAGTCCCGGGGCGGAGCCTGGCCCGGGAGCGCGACACGCCCGACCGCGGGGGTCGGCGAAGAGGGCCTGTACCAGCCGGTACAGGCGCCCGCAACACAGCGGCATCGAGAGAAGGAACAGAAGCCACCATGGCGGGACAGAAGATCCGCATCCGGCTCAAGGCCTATGACCACGAGGTCGTCGACTCCTCGGCTCGGAAGATCGTCGAGACGGTGACGCGTACCGGGGCGCAGGTCGCGGGCCCGGTGCCGCTGCCCACGGAGATCAACCGTTTCTGCGTTATCCGCTCGCCGCACAAGTACAAGGACTCGCGCGAGCACTTCGAGATGCGCACGCACAAGCGGCTGATCGACATCATCGACCCGACCCCGAAGACGGTCGACTCGCTCATGCGCCTCGACCTGCCGGCTGGCGTCGACATCGAGATCAAGCTGTAGGGACCGGACAAATGGACAGGCAAGTCAAGGGGATCCTGGGCGCAAAGCTCGGCATGACCCAGGTCTGGGACAACAACCGAGTTGTCCCGGTGACCGTGGTTCAGGCCGGCCCGTGCGTCATCAGCCAGGTTCGTAGCGCCGAGAAGGACGGTTACTCCGCGGTCCAGCTGGCGTACGGCACGATCGACCCGCGCAAGGTCAAGAAGCCGATCAGCGGGCACTACGCGAAGGCCGACGTCGCGCCGCGGCGGCACATCGTCGAGCTGCGCACCGCCGACGCGGCGGACTACTCGCTCGGCCAGGAGATCACGGTCGAGGAGTTCCCGGCCGGCGTCTCGATCGACGTCACCGGCAAGACCAAGGGCAAGGGCTACGCCGGCCCGATGAAGCGGCACGGCTTCCACGGTCTGCGCGCCAGCCACGGTGTCGAGCGCAAGCACCGCTCGCCGGGCTCGATCGGCGCCTGCGCCACCCCCGGTCGTGTCTTCAAGGGCACCCGGATGGCGGGCCGGATGGGTGGCGTGCGCTACACCGTCCAGAACCTGACCGTCCAGGCGGTCGACACCGAGAACAACCTCCTGCTCGTCCGCGGCGCCATTCCCGGCCCGAAGGGCGCGCTGGTCCTGGTCCGCACCGCGGCCAAGACCAAGGCGAAGAAGGGCGGTGTGGCCAAGTGACCACCGTTGACGTCCTCACCGTCGAAGGCACCAAGAGCGGCTCCGTCGAGCTGCCCGCCGACATCTTCGACGTCCAGGCCAACGTCGCGCTGATGCACCAGGTCGTGGTGGCCCAGCTCGCGGCGGCCCGGCAGGGCACGCACAAGACCAAGACCCGCGGCGAGGTCGCCGGCGGCGGCAAGAAGCCGTACAAGCAGAAGGGCACCGGTCGCGCCCGCCAGGGCTCGATCCGCGCTCCGCAGTTCGCCGGCGGTGGCGTGGTGCACGGTCCCGTGCCGCGCGACTACAGCCAGCGCACCCCGAAGAAGATGAAGGCCGCCGCCCTGCGTGGCGCCCTGTCGGACCGGGCCCGCGCCGGGCAGGTGCACGTCGTCGAGGCGTTCGTCTCGGGCGAGAAGCCGTCGACCAAGGCCGCCCTGGCCACGCTGGCCAAGCTGACCGACGCCCGCCGGGTGCTGGTCGTGCTGAGCAGCACCGACGAGCTGAACTGGGTGTCGCTGCGCAACGAGCCGCGGGTGCACCTGATCGAGGCCGGCCAGCTCAACACGTACGACGTGCTGGTGGCCGACGACGTGGTCTTCACGAAGGACGCCCTGGACGAGTTCCTCGGCGTTCCCGCCGAGACCACCGAGGAGGGTGGCAAGTGAGCACGATCGCCGACCCGCGCGACATCATCGTGGCGCCGGTCGTCTCGGAGAAGAGCTACAGCGAGCTGAACCGCAACTGGTACACCTTCCTGGTGCACCCGGACGCGAACAAGACCGAGATCAAGATCGCTATCCAGCAGATCTTCAACGTCCGCGTCCTGACGGTCAACACGCTCAACCGCGAGGGCAAGCGCAAGCGGACCCGCACCGGGTTCGGCAAGCGCAAGGACACCAAGCGGGCGATGGTGAAGCTGGCTGACGGTGACCGTATCGAGGCCTTCGGCGGCCCGGTCAGCTGAGGGGTGTAGACAATGGCTATCCGTAAGTACAAGCCGACGACGCCGGGCCGGCGTGGCTCGAGCGTCGCCGACTTCGCCGAGATCACCCGGTCGACGCCCGAGAAGTCGCTGCTGGCTCCGCTGCCGAAGAAGGGCGGGCGTAACGCCCACGGCCGGATCACCACGCGGCACCACGGTGGCGGTCACAAGCGCCAGTACCGTCTGATCGACTTCAAGCGGGTCGACAAGGACGGCGTGCCGGCGAAGGTCGCCCACATCGAGTACGACCCGAACCGCACCGCGCGCATCGCGCTGCTGCACTACGCCGACGGCGAGAAGCGCTACATCCTCGCGCCGAAGGACCTGAAGCAGGGCGACCGTGTCGAGTCCGGTCCGGGCGCCGACATCAAGCCGGGCAACAACCTGCCGCTGCGCAACATCCCGGTCGGTACCACCATCCACAACGTGGAGCTGCGTCCGGGCGGCGGCGCCAAGCTGGCCCGCTCGGCCGGCGTCGGCATCCAGCTGCTCGGCCGCGAGGGCGCGTACGCGACCCTGCGTATGCCGTCCGGTGAGATCCGGCGGGTCGACGTGCGCTGCCGCGCCAGCGTCGGCGAGATCGGCAACGCCGACCAGTCGAACATCAACTGGGGTAAGGCCGGCCGCATGCGGTGGAAGGGCAAGCGCCCGACCGTCCGTGGTGTCGCGATGAACCCGGTCGACCACCCGCACGGTGGTGGTGAGGGTAAGACCTCCGGCGGTCGCCACCCGGTCAACCCGCAGGGTAAGCCCGAGGGCCGCACCCGTCGTAAGGGCCAGCCGAGTGACCGGCTGATCGTCCGCCGCCGCTACGCCACGCGTAAGCGCGGCTGAGGGAGATAAGACATGCCTCGCAGCCTGAAGAAGGGCCCGTTCGTCGACGACCACCTGCTCAAGAAGGTGGAGACGCAGAACGACAAGGGCTCGAAGAACGTCATCAAGACCTGGTCGCGGCGCTCGACGATCATCCCGGAGATGCTGGGTCACACGATCGCCGTGCACGACGGACGCAAGCACGTCCCGGTGTTCGTGACCGAGGCGATGGTCGGGCACAAGCTCGGCGAGTTCGCGCTGACCCGCACGTTCAAGGGTCACGAGAAGGACGACCGGAAGAGCCGTCGGCGCTGACGCCGCGGGCATACGGATAGAGGAACAAGGGGTTACAGCGATGCCAGGAAAGGGCGACGCTCCGGTGCTTCCGGGCGCGCGGGCGGTTGCGCGGCACGTGCGCATCTCGCCGATGAAGGCGCGCCGGGTGGTCAACCTCGTCCGCGGCCTGCCCGCGAAGGAGGCGCTCACGGTGCTGCAGTTCGCGCCGCAGGCTGCGAGCGAGCAGGTGTACAAGGTGCTCGCGAGCGCGATCGCCAACGCGGAGAACAACGAGCGGCTGGACCCCGACGCGCTGCTCGTCAGCGAGGCGTACGTGGACGAGGGCCCGACCATGAAGCGGTTCCAGCCGCGGGCGCAGGGCCGGGCGTACCGGATCCGCAAGCGCACCTGCCACATCACCGTCGCGGTCGAGGCCGTGGCGCCGGCCGCGCCGAAGAAGGCCGCGGCGAAGAAGGCGGCCCCGGCGAAGCAGGCGGAGCCGGCTGAGACGCAGAGCAAGACGGAGGGCGCCGAGTAATGGGTCAGAAGGTTCACCCGCACGGGTTCCGGCTCGGCATCTCGACCGACTGGAAGTCCCGCTGGTTCGCGGACAAGCTCTACAAGGACTACATCGGCGAGGACGTCAAGATCCGCCGCATGATGTCCAAGGGCCTCGAGCGCGCCGGCATCTCCAAGGTCGACATCGAGCGCACCCGGGACCGGGTCCGCGTCGACATCCACACCGCCCGGCCGGGCATCGTCATCGGCCGCAAGGGTGCGGAGGCCGACCGGATCCGCGGCGAGCTCGAGAAGCTGACCGGCAAGCAGGTCCAGCTGAACATCATCGAGGTGAAGAGCCCCGAGTCGGACGCGCAGCTCGTCGCCCAGGGCGTCGCCGAGCAGCTGTCCAGCCGGGTCAGCTTCCGTCGGGCGATGCGCAAGGCCATGCAGTCCGCGATGAAGAACCCGGTCTGCAAGGGCATCCGGGTCCAGGTCTCGGGCCGTCTGGGCGGCGCCGAGATGAGCCGGACCGAGTTCTACCGCGAGGGCCGGGTCCCGCTGCACACGCTGCGGGCCAACATCGAGTACGGCTTCTTCGAGGCCCGTACCACCTTCGGCCGGATCGGCGTGAAGGTCTGGATCTACAAGGGCGACGCGGTGCCGGGTCGGGAGACCCCGGCCGAGGCTCCGTCGCGCCCGCGCCGTGAGCGCGGCGACCGCCCCGAGCGGCCGCGCCGTGGTCGGTCCGGCTCGTCCGGCACGACCGCCGGCGGCACCGAGGCCGGCCGGGCCGCCGCGACCACCATCGCGCAGCAGGCCGAGACGCCGAGTGGTGACGCGGTGGATCCCGCCGCCGTCTCCGCCGCGGCAGAAACGCAGCAGGAGGGCTGACAGATGCTGATGCCGCGCAAGCCCCCGAAGGGCTTCCGCAAGCCGCACCACCCGGACCGCAGTGGCGCGTCCAAGGGTGGTAACCGGGTGGTGTTCGGCGAGTTCGGGATCCAGGCTCTCGAGCCGGCGTACGTGACCAACCGCCAGATCGAGTCGGCGCGTATCGCGATGACCCGCCACATCAAGCGTGGCGGCAAGGTCTGGATCACGATCTTCCCGGACCAGGCCCTCACCAAGAAGCCGGCCGAGACCCGGATGGGTTCCGGTAAGGGTTCGCCCGAGTGGTGGGTCGCCAACGTGAAGCCGGGGCGGGTTCTCTTCGAGATGTCCTTCCCCAACGAGCAGATCGCGCGAGAGGCGATGCGTCGCGCGATCCACAAGCTCCCGATGAAGTGCCGCATTGTTACGCGCGAAGTGGGTGAATCCTGATGGCAGCGGGCGTTAAGGCCTCCGAGCTGCGTGAGCTCTCCGAGGAGGAGCTGGTCACGAAGCTGCGCGAGGCCAAGGCGGAGCTGTTCAACCTCCGCGTGCAGGCCGCAACCGGGCAGCTGGACAACAACCGGCGGCTGCAGGTCATCCGTCGGGAGATCGCCCGGATCTACACGATCATGCGTGAGCGCGAGCTGGGTCTCTCGGCCGCGCCGACTGAGGTGACTGCATCATGAGCGAGAACACCACCGCCGCCGCGCGGGCCCGCCGCAAGGTGCGTGAGGGCCTCGTGGTCAGCGACAAGATGGAAAAGACCGTCGTCGTCGAGGTCGAGGACCGGGTCAAGCACGCGCTGTACGGCAAGATCATGCGCCGTACCAGCAAGCTGAAGGTGCACGACGAGCAGAACACCGCCGGCATCGGCGACCGGGTCCTGATCATGGAGACCCGGCCGCTGTCCGCCACGAAGCGGTGGCGGCTCGTGGAGATCCTGGAAAAGGCCAAGTAGCGAAGGCTCAAGCTCGCCCGGCGTCAGTCGGGCGCGGGTTCCGCCAGGCTCCGGCCGCCTCGCGCGGCCGGAGAACCGGCAGACATAGGAGATAGACGTGATTCAGCAGGAGTCGCGACTGCGCGTCGCCGACAACACGGGTGCTCGGGAGATCCTGTGCATCCGGGTTCTCGGTGGCTCCGGTCGGCGCTACGCGAGCATCGGCGACGTCATCGTGGCCACCGTCAAGGACGCGATCCCGGGTGCCGGTGTGAAGAAGGGCGACGTCGTCAAGGCCGTCGTCGTTCGCACCGCCAAGGAGAAGCGGCGGCCGGACGGTTCGTACATCCGCTTCGACGAGAACGCCGCCGTCATCATCAAGGACGGCGGGGACCCGCGCGGCACCCGTATCTTCGGCCCGGTGGGCCGGGAGCTGCGGGACAAGCGGTTCATGAAGATCATCTCTCTCGCGCCGGAGGTGTTGTGACCGTGAAGGTCAAGAAGGGCGACACGGTCGTCGTCATCGCCGGCAAGGACAAGGGTGCCAAGGGCAAGGTCATCGCGGCCTACCCGCGGCAGGACAAGGTCCTGGTCGAGGGCGTGAACCGGGTCAAGAAGCACACCCGCATCAGCACCACCCAGCGTGGCGCCAAGACCGGTGGCATCGTCACCCAGGAGGCCCCGATCCACGTCTCGAACGTGATGGTCCTGGACTCCGACGGCAAGCCGACCCGCGTCGGTTACCGGATCGACGACAACGGCCAGAAGGTCCGCATCGCGCGTAGCACCGGTAAGGACCTGTGATGACCACGGCTACCGAAACCAAGACCATGCCGCGCCTCAAGGAGCGGTACCGCAACGAGATCGTGGCCGAGCTGCAGAAGCAGCACAACTACGGCAACCCCATGCAGGTGCCGCGGTTGGTCAAGATCGTCGTCAACATGGGTGTCGGCGAGGCCGCCCGGGACGCCAAGCTCATCGACGGCGCGGTCCGGGACCTGGCCACCATCACCGGCCAGAAGCCGCAGGTGCGGCGGGCGACCAAGTCCATCGCGCAGTTCAAGCTCCGCGAGGGCATGCCGATCGGCGCGAAGGTGACCCTCCGCGGCGACCGGATGTGGGAGTTCCTGGACCGGCTGCTGTCGATCGCCCTGCCGCGTATCCGCGACTTCCGCGGTCTGGACGGGCGCAAGCTCGACGGGCACGGCAACTACACGTTCGGTCTGACCGAGCAGTCGGTGTTCCACGAGATCGACCAGGACAAGATCGATCGGCAGCGGGGCATGGACATCACGGTGGTCACGACCGCCACGACCGACGACGAGGGCCGGGCGCTGCTCAAGCTCCTGGGCTTCCCGTTCAAGGAGAACTGAGATGGCCAAGAAGGCGCTGATCATCAAGGCGGCCGCGAAGCCGAAGTTCTCGGTTCGCGCGTACACCCGCTGCCAGCGGTGCGGGCGTCCGAAGGCGGTCTACCGCAAGTTCGGTCTCTGCCGGGTGTGCATCCGGGAGATGGCCCACCGCGGTGAGCTGCCCGGCGTGTCCAAGGCTTCCTGGTAATAGCTATTGCTCTTCGCCGTAGGCCCGGGGCTCATCGCCCCGGGAACCCCGGCGAGAAAGGCTGACGAATTCCATGACGATGACCGACCCGATCGCAGACATGCTCACGCGTCTGCGTAACGCCAACCAGGCGTACCACGACCGGGTGACGATGCCCTACTCGAAGATCAAGGCGAACATCGCCGAGGTCCTCAAGGCCGAGGGTTACATCGCCACCTGGTCGGTCGAGGAGCCCGAGGAGGGCGCCGTCGGCAAGCGACTGGTCGTCGAGCTGAAGTACGGCCAGAACCGCGAGCGGAGCCTGGCCGGCATCAAGCGAGTGTCCAAGCCCGGTCTGCGGGTTTACGCCAAGTCGGACGGGCTCCCGCGGGTGCTCGGCGGGCTGGGCGTGGCGATCATTTCGACGTCCCAGGGGCTGCTCACCGACCGGCAGGCCCGCAAGCGGAGCGTTGGCGGGGAAGTCCTCGCCTTCGTCTGGTAACGGGAGACAGGTAGAAATGTCGCGTATTGGACGTAAGTCGATCCCGGTGCCAGCCGGCGTCGACATCACGATCGACGGGCAGACCGTCAAGGTCAAGGGCCCGAAGGGCGAGCTCTCGCACACCCTGGCCGAGCCGATCACGATCGACCGGGCCGAGGACGGGCAGCTGAACGTCAACCGCCCGAACGACGAGCGCAAGGCCAAGGAACTGCACGGCCTGAGCCGTACCCTGGTCGCCAACATGATCGTCGGCGTCACCGAGGGCTACCGCAAGAGCCTGGAGATCGCCGGTACCGGTTACCGCGTCACCGCCAAGGGCAAGGACCTGGAGTTCGCGCTCGGGTTCTCGCACCCGGTGCTGGTGCCGGCGCCGGAGGGCATCACCTTCACGGTGGAGAAGCCGACGCTGTTCCACGTGGCCGGCATCGACAAGCAGCTGGTCGGTGAGGTTGCCGCCAACATCCGGAAGATCCGCCCGCCGGAGCCCTACAAGGGCAAGGGCGTGAAGTACCAGGGCGAGGTCATCCGCCGCAAGGCTGGAAAGGCAGGTAAGAAGTGAGCGCCACGCTGCTCAAGCGCCGCCGCGGCGTCGCCGCCAAGCGTGCCGTCGGGCGTGCGCGCCGGCACTTCCGGGTCCGCAAGAACATCAGCGGCACCGCCGAGCGTCCCCGCCTCGTGGTCACCCGCTCCCTGCGGCACATCGTCGCCCAGATCGTGGACGACACCAAGGGTCACACCCTGGCGTCGGCCTCGACCCTGGACGCGTCGCTGCGCGGTTCGGAGGGCGACAAGAGCGCCCTGGCCGGCAAGGTCGGCGCCCTGCTCGCCGAGCGGGCCAAGGCCGCCGGCATCTCCAAGGTCGTCTTCGACCGCGGTGGCAACCGGTACGCGGGGCGGGTCGCCGCGCTTGCCGACGCCGCCCGCGAAGCCGGGCTCGAGTTCTAGAAACCCCGTCACGAGAGAGAAGGAAGGCTGCTGATGCCAGGTCAACAGCGCCGTGGCGGCGGGTCCGGTGGCAACGAGGGTGGTCGCCGCGACAACCGCCGTGAGGGCGGCCGCGGAAACGCGCCCGTCGAGAAGACCCCGCACCTCGAGCGGGTCGTCGCGATCAACCGCGTCGCCAAGGTCGTGAAGGGTGGTCGTCGCTTCAGCTTCACCGCCCTGGTGATCGTGGGCGACGGCGACGGCACCGTCGGCGTGGGCTACGGAAAGGCCAAGGAGGTGCCCGCGGCGATCGCCAAGGGTGTCGAGGAGGCCAAGAAGCACTTCTTCAAGGTGCCGCGGATCGGTCAGTCGATCCCGCACCCGGTGCAGGGCGAGGACGCCGCCGGCGTCGTGCTGCTCAAGCCGGCCTCCGCCGGTACGGGTGTCATCGCCGGTGGCCCGGTGCGCGCCGTGCTGGAGTGCGCGGGTATCCACGACGTGCTCTCCAAGAGCCTCGGTTCGTCGAACCCGATCAACATCGTGCACGCCACCGTGGCGGCGCTGAAGGGGCTCGAGTCCCCCGAGGCCGTCGCCGCCCGTCGTGGTCTGCCGGTCGAGGACGTCGCGCCGGCCGCCATGCTGGCGTCGCGGGCGGGGGTGGCTTCCTGATGGCTCGCCTGAAGGTCACCCAGGTCCGGTCCGAGATCGGGACCAAGCAGAACCAGCGTGACTCGCTGCGCTCGCTCGGTCTCAAGCGGATCAACGACGTGGTGGTCAAGGAGGACCGTCCGGAGATTCGCGGCATGATCTTCGCGGTCAACCACCTCGTGAAGGTCGAGGAGGTCGAGTAATGACGATCAAGGTCCACCACCTGCGTCCGGCGCCCGGTGCCAAGACCGCGAAGACCCGTGTGGGTCGCGGTGAGGGCTCGAAGGGCAAGACCGCCGGTCGCGGTACCAAGGGTTCGAAGGCCCGCAAGAACATCTCGGCGGCGTTCGAGGGTGGGCAGATGCCCATCCACATGCGCCTGCCGAAGATGAAGGGCTTCAAGAACAAGTTCAAGGTGGTCTTCCAGGTGGTCAACCTGGACCGGCTCGCCGAGCTGTTCCCGAACGGCGGCCAGGTCGGCCCGCTGGAGCTGGTCGAGGCCGGCGCGGTCCGCAAGGGCCAGCCGGTCAAGGTCCTCGGCACCGGGGACCTCGGTGGGGTCGCCCTCCAGGTGTCGGCGCACGCGTTCAGCGCGTCGGCCAAGGAGAAGATCACCGCCGCCGGTGGCACCGTCACCGAGCTGTAAGGGCTGTACGACCTGTGGCGCCCGCTCAGTTGACTCAACTGGGCGGGCGCCATGGTCTCCCCGGCATGTGTGCGCCGGGTAACATCGGATTCGGTTTATGTAGCCGGGCACATCTGCCCGGACGGGGATCGGGCTGTTAGAGTCCCTTCCCAGCTATGGATATCGGGCGTTCGCCCGGCACCCACCCCGACCCGCCCGGGATCACCGGCGGCCCGCCGCGCGCAGGAGGAAGAAGTTGCTGTCCGCCTTTCTCAGTGCGTTCCGTACGCCTGACCTGCGCAAGAAGCTGCTGTTCACAGTAGGCATCATCGCGGTCTACCGGCTCGGGGCGACGCTGCCCAGCCCGGGTGTCTCGTACGGCAACGTCCAGAAGTGCCTCGACACCCTGGAGAACGGCTCCACCGGGGTGTTGAACCTGCTCAACCTCTTCTCCGGCGGCGCGCTGCTGCAGCTCTCGGTCTTCGCGCTGGGCATCATGCCCTACATCACCGCGTCGATCATCCTGCAGCTGCTGACGGTGGTCATCCCGCGGCTGGAGCAGCTCCGCAAGGAGGGCCAGGCCGGCCAGGCGAAGATCACCCAGTACACCCGCTACCTGACGCTGGGCCTGGGTGTCCTGCAGGCGTCGGCGTTCGTGGCGCTGGCCCGCTCCGGGCAGCTCTTCCAGAACCAGTGCGACCAGTTCCCGATCATCCCCGAGGGCACCGGGATCCCGGACTGGCTGACGCTGACCATCCTGGTCATGACCATGACCGCCGGCACCGGCGTGGTGATGTGGCTCGGTGAGCTGATCACCGACCGGGGCGTCGGCAACGGCATGTCCGTCCTGATCTTCACCTCGATCGCCGCCCGGCTCCCCGCCGAGGGCTGGCAGATCAAGCAGACCGGCGGCTGGGGCCGCTTCCTCCTGGTCATCGCGCTGGTCCTGGTGGTCATCACCGCCGTGACCTTCATCGAGCAGTCGCAGCGCCGGATCCCGGTGCAGTACGCCAAGCGCATGATCGGCCGGCGGATGTACGGCGGCACCTCGACCTACATCCCGCTGAAGGTCAACCAGGCGGGTGTCATCCCGGTCATCTTCGGCTCGTCGCTGCTCTACCTGCCCCAGCTGGCGCTGCAGTTCTTCGACCAGACCAACCCGGGCAAGACCCAGACGTGGATCCAGAACAACCTGGTCGACCCGACCAGCCCGATCTACATCTCGGTCTACTTCCTGCTGATCATCTTCTTCACGTACTTCTACGTCTCGATCACGTTCAACCCGACCGAGGTCGCGGACAACATGAAGAAGTACGGCGGCTTCGTGCCGGGCATCCGCCCCGGCAAGCCGACCGCCGACTACCTGGACTTCATCCTCAGCCGGATCACGCTGCCGGGCGCCCTCTACCTGGGCATCATCTCGATCCTGCCGAACTTCTTCTTCATCTGGCTGGACAAGCAGCAGTACCTCAACTTCCCGTTCGGCGGCACCGCTGTCCTGATCATGGTCGGCGTCGGTCTGGAGACCACCAAGCAGATCGAGAGCCAACTCATGCAGCGGAACTACGAAGGGTTCCTGCGGTAGATGAGACTCGTTCTGGTTGGCCCGCCGGGCGCGGGCAAGGGTACGCAGGCCGAGTTCGTCGCCGCGCACCTCTCGGTCCCGAAGATCTCGACCGGCGACATCTTCCGGTCGAACGTCTCGCAGGGCACCCCGCTGGGTGTCGAGGCGAAGCGCTACATGGACGCCGGCGAGCTGGTGCCCGACGAGGTCACCATCAACATGGTGCGGGACCGGCTCGCCGAGCCGGACGCCTCGGAGGGCTTCCTGCTCGACGGCTTCCCGCGGACCACGCCGCAGGCCGCCGCGCTGGACAAGCTCCTCGCCGACCTGGGTACCGCGCTCGACCTGGTGCTGGAGCTGGTCGTCGACGACGACGAGGTGATCCGGCGGCTCTCCGGCCGGCGCACGTGCCGGGGCTGCGGCAAGATCTGGCACGTCGAGTTCGACGCGACCACCCGCGAGGGCATCTGCGACCGGTGCGGCGCCGAGCTGTTCCAGCGCGACGACGACAAGCCGGAGACCATCGCCACCCGCCTGCGGGAGTACGCGGACAAGACCGCGCCGCTGGTCGACTACTACGGCGCCCAGGGCAAGCTGGTCGGGATCGACGCCACCGGCCCGGTGGAGGACGTCACCGTCCGGGCCATCGACGCCCTGCGGTCGTACGGCGGCTGACGTCCCGCCGGGCTCCGGCGGATAGAGTGCGAAGAGCGGGGTACGTCCGACGTGCCCCGCTCTTCGGCTTCGGCAACGAAAGGTAACGGCTCCATGCGTCGTCCCCAGCTGGACATCCAGCTGAAGACCCCTGACCAGATCGAGAAGATGCGGGCCGCCGGGCTGGTGGTCGCCGAGGCGCTGCGTCGGATGCGGGAGGCGGTCGCCCCCGGGGTCAGCACCGCCGACCTGGACGCCATCGCCGAGTCGACCATCCGCGAGGCAGGCGCGGTCCCCTCGTTCAAGGGCTACCACGGCTTCCCCGCGTCGATCTGCTCGTCGGTCAACGAGCAGGTCGTGCACGCCATCCCGTCGCCGGGGCAGGTGCTCCGCGACGGCGACCTGATCTCGATCGACTGCGGCGCGGTGCTCGACGGGTGGCACGGCGACGCCGCCATCACGGTCGGGGTGGGCGATGTCGACCCGGCGCTGCTGAAGATGGCCGAGGTGGCCGAGGACGCCATGTGGGCGGGCATCGCCGCCGCCGCCCGGGGCGCGGCCAGCGGCAAGGGCCGGCTCACCGACATCTCGCACGCGGTGGAGAACGCGGTCCGCAAGGGCGGCCGGTACGGCATCGTCGACGGCTACGGCGGGCACGGCATCGGCACCGAGATGCACCAGGACCCGCACGTGCTCAACCACGGGCGGCCGGGCAAGGGCCCGCGCCTCGTGCCGGGCGTGGCGCTGGCGATCGAGCCGATGATCACGATGGGCTCGCCCCGGACGGTCGAGCTCTCCGACGGCTGGACCGTGATCACCCGGGACCGGTCGATGGCGGTGCACGTGGAGCACACGATGGCTCTGCTCCCGGACGGGGTCTGGGTGCTGACGGCGCCGGACGGCGGGCGCGCCCGCCTGGGCGAGCTGGTCACGTCCCGCCAGCCCGCGGATTCGTCGGCCCGCTGAGCCCGCCGGCTCCGCTGACCGTCGGCCCGCTGAGCCCGTCGGCCCGCAGTGGGCGCCGGCTCCGCTGACCCAGCCGGCCCGCTGACCCAGCCGGCCCGCTGACCCAGCCGGCCCGCTGAGCCCGTCGGCCCCGCTGACCCGTCGGTCTCCGCTACCCGCCGGTCCCGTTGGCTCCCGGCCCGGCGAGCCCGCCGGTCCGTCCGTCCCGGCGGCCCGTGCAGGGAGGGCGGTGGCTGGTGGGGTGGTGTCATGCTTGCGGGCATGGAGGGACGCGACGGGATGCGGGCCGCCGACGCCGACCGTCACGCGGTCGCGGAGCGGCTGCGGGTGGCCGTCGACGAGGGCCGGCTGGACCTGCACGAGTACGACGAGCGCCTCCAGCGGGCGTACGCCTCGCGCACGTACGGCGAGCTGGACGCGCTGGTGAACGACCTGCCGGTCACCGGACACCTTCCGGTGCCGGCCGCCCCGGCGGCGTCGCAGCTCGCCACGCCCCCGGAGGACGTCGCGCCGCCGTCGGAGGGGGACCGGTCGCCGGCCACCCCGGCGGTGGTCGCCCGGTGGCTGGCCGAGGTCTGGCTGCCGTACCTGCGGGTGGTCGCGATCGTGGTGACCGTCTGGGCGGTGGCCTCCGCGCTCTCCGCCGAGCTGCTCTACTTCTGGCCCGCCTGGGTGGCGGGGCCGTGGGGCGCTGTGCTCGTGGTGCGTACGGTCGCCGGCCTGACCGGGGGAGAGCCGCAGCGGCGGGCGGTGAAGCGGGAGCGGCGGCGCACGCGCCGACTGGCGAGGCGGGCGCGGAAGCGGGAGTTGGCCGCCGCCGCCGACCGCCGGGAGCGCGAGTTGCCCGCCGCCGCCGCGGACCGCCGGGAGCGCGAGTTGGCTGCCGCCCCTGACGCGGACGTGCGGGAGCGGGAGCGGGAGTTGGCCGCCGACGCGGACCGCCGGGAGCGGGAGCTTCGGGTGGGGGAGGCGCCGACGGCCGGGAGGGAACGCCTGACCGGCGACGTCGAGCTCTGAACGGGCCCTTCTGTCCGGTTCGACGCACCGATTCCCGGCCGGTTTGGCGACGGCGTGCAGGCGGGCGTACACTTTCTGATCGGCGCACAGCGTCCACTCCGGCATGCCCGCCCAGCGCTTCGGCGGGAGTCGGAGCCGCGGCTGGCGCGGGCTTTCTGATCTTGATCAGTCACCCGTGTAAGACGTTGTGGGCCGTCCGGAGTAACCGACGTCAGGACAGCGGAGGACATGCCGAAAAAAGACGGAGCCATCGAGATCGAGGGTCGGGTCATCGAGCCCCTGCCGAACGCAATGTTCCGCGTGGAGCTCGCGAACGGTCACAAGGTGCTGGCTCACATCAGCGGCAAGATGCGGCAGCACTACATCCGCATCCTGCCGGAGGACCGGGTCGTCGTCGAACTCTCGCCGTACGACCTGACCCGCGGGCGCATCGTCTACCGCTACAAGTAAGCCTGACGACGGCCGGGACGTCCCCGTGTCCGTCTTCGACGTCCGGTGTCGCGCCTCGGCGCGTCCTCGGGCCAGATGGGAAGTAAGGCAACCGTGAAGGTCAAGCCGAGCGTCAAGAGGATCTGCAACAAGTGCCGGGTCATCCGCCGGCACGGCCGGGTCATGGTCATCTGCACCGACCCGCGCCACAAGCAGCGCCAGGGCTGAACCAGTTCCGACCGGCCGTTCGACAACGGTCGGTCGTAATCGGTCCGGGCCGCGGATCCAGACAACGAATCACATGCTCGTCCCAGCCGCGGGCGGTGCGCGTCGCGTACCAGTGCGTGGTTGACCCCCGGTCGGAGGCCGGGGCCCGCTCGGGCAGCGACCGATCCCGGTCGCCGGCGCAGTCGCCGGAAGGACAGGGACGGTCGGTAGCGGGATGGGACGGGTCCACACCTCCGCCAGAACACCACGAGGAGCACGCCCGCACATGGCACGTCTAGTCGGCGTCGACCTCCCCCGCGAGAAGCGGATGGAGATCGCGCTCACCTACATCTTCGGCGTGGGTCGCACCCGCGCTCTGGAGACGCTCGCCGCCACCGGCATCTCGCCGGACAAGCGCGCCCGGGACCTCACGGACGAGGAGCTTGTCCAGCTCCGCGACCACATCGAGGCCAACTACAAGGTTGAAGGCGACCTGCGCCGCGAGGTCGCCGCTGACATCCGCCGCAAGGTCGAGATCGGCTGCTACGCCGGTATCCGGCACCGCCGGGGCCTCCCCGTGCGTGGCCAGCGGACGCGGACCAACGCCCGCACCCGCAAGGGCCCGAAGCGGACCGTCGCCGGCAAGAAGAAGCCCGGCAAGAAGTAAGACGTAAACCGGAATCCGGGTCGGCGTCGGCCGAGGTAGGCCGGACTCCAACCCGTTTCGGTAAGTCAACTAGGAGCGCACAGACTTATGCCACCGAAGGCTCGTGCCGGAGCCGCCGTCAAGAAGGTCCGGCGCAAGGAACGCAAGAACGTCGCCCACGGGCAGGCGCACATCAAGAGCACCTTCAACAACACCATCGTGTCCATCACGGACCCGACCGGTGCGGTCATCTCCTGGGCCTCCGCGGGCCAGGTGGGCTTCAAGGGCTCCCGCAAGTCGACCCCGTTCGCCGCGCAGCTCGCCGCCGAGGCCGCCGCGCGCCGGGCGATGGAGCACGGCATGCGCAAGGTCGACGTGTTCGTCAAGGGCCCCGGCTCCGGCCGGGAGACCGCCATTCGTTCGCTGCAGGCCGTGGGCCTGGAGGTCGGTCAGATCTCCGACGTGACCCCGCAGCCGCACAACGGGTGCCGTCCGCCGAAGCGTCGCCGGGTCTGAGAGGTTAGAGAGAGATGGCTCGTTACACCGGTGCTGACTGCCGCCGTTGCCGGCGGGAGAAGATGAAGCTGTTCCTCAAGGGCAGCAAGTGCGATGGCCCGAAGTGCCCGTTCGAGTCCCGGCCGTTCCCGCCCGGGCAGCACGGTCGCGGCCGCACGAAGGAGACGGAGTACCTGCTCCAGCTCCGCGAGAAGCAGAAGGCCCGCCGCGTCTACGGCGTGCTGGAGAAGCAGTTCCGCGGTTACTACGAGGAGGCCGTGGCCAAGCAGGCCAAGACCGGTGAGGTCCTCCTGCAGATCCTCGAGTCGCGGCTGGACAACGTGGTCTACCGGGCCGGCTACGCCAAGTCCCGGGACATGGCCCGCCAGCTGGTCAAGCACGGCCACTTCACCGTGAACGGCAAGAAGGTCGACATCCCGTCGTACCGCGTCAAGGAGCACGACATCATCGAGGTCCGGGGCAAGAGCAAGGAGCTCACCCCGTTCGTCGTGGCGCAGGCCGAGGCCGGCTCGAAGTCGGTTCCGGCGTGGCTGGAGGCTATCCCCAGCCAGATGAAGGTGCTCGTGCACTCGCTCCCGGCCCGCCAGGTCATCGACACGCAGGTCCAGGAGCAGCTGATCGTCGAGCTCTACTCCAAGTAGTCGGAGCTCGTTGCGGTGGCCCGCCCTCACGGGGGCGGGCCACCGGAACAGTTTGTCGTGGGCGTCATATGGCGGGCGCCCCGGAAGAGAAGAGAAGACATGCTCATCAGCCAGCGACCGACCCTCTCCGAGGAGTCGATCAACGAGACCCGGTCCCGGTTCACCATCGAGCCGCTGGAGCCCGGCTTCGGCTACACCCTGGGCAACTCGCTGCGGCGTACGCTGCTGTCGTCGATCCCGGGTGCGGCGGTCACCTCGATCAAGATCGACGGTGTGCTGCACGAGTTCACCACGATCCCCGGTGTCAAGGAGGACGTGGTCGAGCTCGTCATGAACATCAAGGAGCTCTGCGTCAGCTCCGAGCACGACGAGCCGGTCAGCATGTACCTGCGCAAGCAGGGCCCGGGCGACGTGACGGCGGGCGACATCCAGCCGCCGGCCGGCGTCTCGGTGCACAACCCCGACCTGAAGCTCGCCACCCTCAACGGCAAGGGCCGGCTCGACATGGAGCTGACCGTCGAGCGGGGCCGCGGCTACGTCACGGCGGCGCAGAACAAGCAGGCGGGCGCGGAGATCGGCCGGATCCCGGTCGACTCGATCTACTCGCCGGTGCTCAAGGTGACCTACCGCGTCGAGGCGACCCGTGTCGAGCAGCGGACCGACTTCGACCGGCTGATCATCGACGTCGAGACCAAGCCGTCGATGGGCCCGCGTACGGCGCTGGCCTCGGCCGGTTCGACGCTGGTGGAGCTGTTCGGTCTGGCCCGGGAGCTGGACGAGACCGCCGAGGGCATCGACATCGGGCCGTCCCCGCAGGACGCCCAGCTCGCGGCGGACCTGGCGCTGCCGATCGAGGAGCTGGACCTGACCGTCCGCTCCTACAACTGCCTCAAGCGCGAGGGCATCAACTCCGTTGGTGAGCTCATCGGGCGTACCGAGGCCGACCTCCTCGACATCCGCAACTTCGGCCAGAAGTCGATCGACGAGGTCAAGATGAAGCTCGCCGGGATGGGTCTGGGGCTGAAGGACTCGGCTCCGAACTTCGACCCGGCGCACGTCGTGGACGCCTTCGGCGAGGCCGACTACGACACCGACGACTACCGCGAGACCGAGCAGCTCTAGTCCGCGCTGCCGCCACACCTGAGGAGCACCAAGCATGCCCACGCCCACCAAGGGCCCCCGCCTCGGCGGCAGCCCCGCGCACGAACGGCTGATGCTGGCCAACCTGGCCACCGCGCTGTTCCAGCACGGCAAGATCCAGACCACCGAGACGAAGGCCCGGCGGCTGCGTCCGCTGGCCGAGCAGCTCATCACCAAGGCCAAGCGCGGCGACCTGGCGTCCCGCCGGCGGGTGCTGGGCGTCGTCAAGGACAAGGACGTGGTCTACGCCCTGTTCGACCAGATCGCGCCCCGGTACGCCAACCGCAACGGTGGCTACACCCGGATCGTGAAGACCGGTCCGCGCAAGGGTGACGCCGCACCGATGGCGATCATCGAGCTGGTCGAGGAGCTTCAGGTCGCCGAGCCGAAGGCGAACAAGAAGACCGCGGCCCGCAAGGCCGCGCAGCAGGACAAGGTCGAGGCGCTCGCCCCGGCGGAGGAGACCCCGAAGTCGAACTCGGGCGACCAGGACGCCGAGCCGCCCGTGTCGGCGTCCGGCGACACCGCCGCCGCCCGCGAGGACAGCGACGAGGCCGGCGAGAACGACAAGGCCTGATCGAGGCCACCGTCGGGCCCGGCACCCCTCCACGGGGTGCCGGGCCCGATCCATGAGGCGGAGGTACGAGTGGACGAGCGCACCCGGCTCCGGCTGGACGTCGCGTACGACGGCACCGGCTTCTCCGGCTGGGCCGCCCAGCCGACCCGGCGTACCGTCGCCGGGGTGCTCGTGGAGACCCTCGACCTGGTGCTCGGCGCCGGGACGGCGACCGGGCTGACCGTGGCGGGACGCACCGACGCGGGCGTGCACGCCACCGGGCAGGTCTGCCACGTCGACCTGCCCGCCGCCGTGTGGCGGGAGCACGAGGGGCGGCTGCTGCGCCGGCTGGCCCGGCTGCTCCCCACCGACGTGCGGATACGCGCGATGACCGAGGTGCCGGCGGACTTCGACGCCCGGTTCTCGGCCACCTTCCGCCGCTACGAGTACCGGGTGACCGACGCGCCCTGGGGCGCCGAGCCGCTGCGCCGGCACGAGGTGCTGGCCTGGCCGAAGCCGCTTGACCTGGCCGCGCTCAACGCCGCCGCGGCGGGCCTGGTGGGGGAGCACGACTTCGCCGCGTACTGCCGGCGCAAGGAGAACGCCACCACCCTGCGCGAGGTGACCAGGCTGGACTGGCGGCGGGATCCCGACGGGATCCTCGTCGCCACCGTGCAGGCCGACGCGTTCTGCCAGGCGATGGTGCGCAGCCTGGTCGGGGCGATGCTCGTGGCCGGGGACGGGCGCCGGCCGGTCGAGTGGCCGGGCAGCCTGCTCGCCCGCCGGGAGCGTTCCAGCGAGGTGACGGTGGCCCCGGCGCACGGGCTGACCCTGGTCGCCGTGGGCTATCCCGACGACCCGGCCGAGTACGCCCGCCGCGCCGAGGCGACCCGCCGGCTGCGCGTACCCCTGGAGGGTTGACGGCGTCGGCGCGGCACCGCCGACGGCCCGGCGCCGCGCACGCCCCCCGGCAGCGCGCACGCCCCCCGGCAGCGCGGGCGCGGCCGGCACCGGGGACGCGGCCGGTAGCGTGGGCGCGGCTGGTAGCGCGGGCGCGGCCCGGCACGGCGCACGCGGCCGGCAGCGAGAAGGGATCGGAGTCGTGCAGGAATCCCGGCGGGCCCGCGAACTCGGCATCGTCGTGGGGACGCTGCCGACGGGGCCGGTGAACGCCGTCACCGACGTCCCCGGCGTCCGGGTGGGCCACACCACCCTGGTCGAGGGCGACAGCATCCGGACCGGGGTGACGGCGATCGTCCCGGATCAGCTGACCGAGCGCCGGTCGCTGCCCGCCGGGCTGTTCGTCGGCAACGGGCACGGCAAGATGGTCGGCTCCACGCAGGTGACCGAGCTGGGCGAGATCGAGACCCCCGTGGTGCTGACCGCGACGCTGTCCACGTTCCGGGCCGCGGACGCGCTGCTCACCTACATGCTCGGGCAGCCGGGCCGGGAGGCGGTCGAGTCGCTGAACCCGGTGGTCGCCGAGACCAACGACGGGTTCCTCTCCGACATCCGGGCGCGACCGGTGCGGGCGGAGCACGTGCTCGCGGCGCTGGGCGAGGCGCGCGGCGGGCTGCCCGCCGAGGGGGCCGTCGGCGCGGGTACGGGCACGGCGGCCCTGGGCTTCAAGGCCGGCGTCGGCACGTCCTCGCGGCTGGTCGCGACGTCGCGGGGTGCGGTCACCGTCGGCGTGCTGGCGCAGGCCAACTTCTCCGGCGTGCTCCAGGTGCTGGGGGTGCCGATCCGCTGCGAGCAGGTGGGCGTGCCGGTCGCCCCGGGGCGGCCGGAGCACCGGGGGAACTCCTGCGTGATCGTGGTCGCCACGGACGGCCGGTTCGACGCGCGCCAGCTCGGCCGGATCGCCCGCCGGGCCGTGTTCGCGATGGCGCGGGTCGGATCGGACTTCGCCGGCGGCAGCGGCGACTACGCGCTGGCGTTCTCCACGGCGGATCCGGGGGCGTCGGCGGCGCCCGAGCACGACCTGGAACCGGTCTTCGCGGCGGTGCTGGAGGCGGTGGAGGAGGCCCTGCTGAACTCGCTGTTCACGGCGCGCACCACCGTCGGCTTCGCCGGGCGGGTCAAGTACGCCGTCCCGCACGACCGGATGCGGCACCTGCTGCGGACGCACCGCGTCGACCTGCGCGGGTGAGGCGGGGCCGCCGCCCCGCGCGGGTACGCCCGGGTCGGTTCACGAGGCGGGGCGGCGAGACACCGATCGCCACTGGTGGGCGTATCGCGAGGCGCGGCGGGCATCGGCAGGCGCCGTGGCCGCCACGACCGCCCCGCCGACCTGCCAACCGCAGAGCTGGTGGCGGAGTCGCGCGGAACGGGTGCGCGGCCCCGTGGCCCACGCACCCGTCCACACCGGAGGCCCGTCACTCGCCCGGCAGTTCCCCGCCGTCCTGCGTGCCGGTGCGGTCCGCGCCCTCGTCGGTCGGCTGGCCGGCCGTCCCGCCGTCGGCCCGGCGCTCCAGCACGCCCCGGTTGAGGTGCAGCTCGATCATGTCGAACAGGACCTCGCGGGCCTTGATGTCGCCGGACCGGATGGTCTCGCCGTCGGCGCGGGCGACCACCGCGTACGCCAGGTAGTGGCCGCGCACCTGCCAGCCGACCCGGGCCGGCGCGGTGGCGACGGCCTCGCTGTCGTCGTCGGCCGCCATGCCCCGGAACCGACCCTGCCGCTCGTCGAGCATGAGCCGGATCCGGTCGCGGGCGCGCTCGGCGTTGGCCCGGTCGGTCAGGTTGAACAGGCCGGTGGTGACCAGGAGGTCGCCGTCGGGCGTCCGCAGCGTGGCGCGGACCACCTGGTTGCAGCCGAGGCGGACCAGCAGGTCGGCGACCTCCCCGGTGGCCGCCACCGCGCAGCTCGCGCTGGAGTGGGTCTTCAGCACCCGGTAGGCGGGTTGCCCGTCGGCGACGACGAGCTGCTTGCCGGGGAAGACCTCCTTGGCGGTCAGCGGGGCCTGGTCGGTGTCGCGGGAGTCGAGGTCGTGCGCCTCGGCCCCGGCCGACTCGGCGACCTCGGGCCGGCCGGTGGACGTGGCCTGCGGGGACTGGTCGCGCTCGTCGAGCAGGGCGGCGGCGGCGAGGCCGCAGAGCGCGAGCAGCACGAGCACGGCCGCGCCGCCGACCAGCACCTGCCACAGCCGCCCGCCGCCGCGCCGGGGCGGCGGCGGCCCGGCCGGCGCGGTCGCCTCGACAGTCGCGGGCGGCTCGACCGGTGGCGGGGACTGGACCTGCGTGTACGGCTGGGGTGACGACGGCGGCTGCGCGTGCGGCGGGGGCGACGCCGGTGCCGCCGCGCGGACGGGCTCCGGCTCGGCGGAGGGCAGCACGACCCGGTTGGCCCGCGGCAGCGACGGCGTCGGGAAGCGGGACGGGGAGGGGCCGGCCGGGGGAGGCGGACCGGCACCGAGCACCGACCGGTCGGACCCGGGCTCCGGGTACTCCATGAATGCGTCCTCATCGGACTCGTACCGATACACCATGTCGCCCAGAGTAGGAGGCATTGTCCCTTTAGGGGGTAATAATTGGAAATTGTCGGCCGGGTCGTTTCGTGTCGTGCTGCGCCCCGCGCCCCGGACCCGGGCCGGCCGGGCGCGACGGCGGTGCGAGAATTGCCGGCGTGACCGGCGACCACTACTTCACCGCTGAGCCCGCGACGGCCGCCCACCCGCGCGAGGTCGAGTTCTCCGTCGCCGGCCGCGACTACACCCTGACCTCCGCCGGCGGGGTGTTCTCCGCAGCCCGCCTCGACCCCGGCACGGCGGTGCTGCTGCGCAAGGCGGAACTGCCGCCCGCCGGCACCACGGGCGCGCTGCTCGACCTGGGCTGCGGCTTCGGGCCGATCACCTGCGTGCTGGCCAGCTCGGCACCCACGGCGACCGTGTGGGCCGTCGACGTCAACGAGCGGGCCCGCGAGCTGACCGCGGGCAACGCGGCGCGGGTCGGCGCGGCCGACCGGGTGCGCGTCGCCGCACCGGACGACGTGCCCGCCGACGTCACGTTCGCCCAGCTCTGGTCCAACCCGCCGATCCGGGTCGGCAAGGACGAGCTGCACCGGATGCTCCTGCGCTGGCTGCCCCGCCTCGCCCCCGACGGCGTGGCCTGGCTGGTCGTCGCCCGCCACCTGGGCGGCGACTCGCTGCACCGCTGGCTGGTCGAGCAGGGCTGGCAGGTCGAGCGGCACGCCAGCCAGAAGGGCTACCGGGTCCTCCGCGTCACCCGGTAATTGGCTGGGCCGCACGACGGGTGCTCGGGCAGGATGCCGACGTGGGATACGTGGACGTGGCAGCGGTCGGGCACCTCCTCCCCGACGGTCGGGAGCTCTTCGCCGACGTGTCGTTCCGGGTCGGTGAGGGCGCCAAGGTGGCCCTCGTCGGGCCGAACGGCGCCGGCAAGACGACCCTGCTGCGCATGGTCGCCGGCGACCTGCCGGTGAAGACGGGCGCGATCGCGCGGGCCGGCGGGCTCGGCGTCATGCGCCAGTTCATCGGCATGATCGGCGACGAGTCCACGCTGGCCGACCTCGCGTTGTCGCTGGCCCCGCCGGCGCTGCGCGACGCCGGCCGCCGGCTCGCCGCGACCGAGGCGGCCATGCGGGCGGCCGAGGTGCGCGGCAAGTACAGCACCGCCGCCGGCAAGGCCCAGCTGGCGTACGCGGACGCGCTCGCGGCCTGGGGCGAGGTCGGCGGGTACGACGCCGAGGTGCTCTTCGACACCGTCGCCACGATCGTGCTCGACCTGCCGTGGGACGCCGCCCGGGAACGTCCGGTGCGGACCCTCTCCGGCGGCCAGCAGAAACGATTCGCCCTCGAACTGCTGCTGCGCGGCCCCGACGAGGTGCTGCTCCTCGACGAGCCGGACAACTTCCTCGACGTGCCCGGCAAGCGGTGGCTGGAGGGGCGGCTGCGGGAGTCCGGCAAGTCGGTGCTCTACGTCTCGCACGACCGGGAACTCCTCGCCCACACCGCCGACCGGGTGGTCGCCGTCGAGGGCGGCAGCGCCTGGGTGCACCCGAGCGGCTTCGCGAGCTGGCACTCCGCCCGGGTGGCCCGGCACGCCCGCCTCGACGAGCTGCGCAAACGCTGGGACGAGGAACACCAGAAGCTGCGCGAGCTGATGCTGATGTACAAGCAGAAGGCCGCGTACAACGACGGGATGGCCTCGCGCTACCAGGCCGCGCAGACCCGGCTGCGCAAGTTCGAGGAGGCCGGGCCGCCGCCCGTACCCCCGAAGGACCAGGACATCCGGATGCGGCTGACCGGCGGGCGGACCGGCAAGCGCGCGGTGGTCTGCGAGCAGCTCGAACTCGACGGCCTGACCTACCCGTTCGACCTGGAGATCTGGTACGGCGACCGGGTCGCCGTGCTCGGCGCCAACGGCACCGGCAAGTCGCACTTCCTGCGGCTGCTGGCCCGGGGCGGCACCGACCCCGACCCCGCCAACGGCCCGGTCGACGGGGCGGCGGCGCTGGCGCCGGTGGCCCACGCCGGGGTGGCCCGGCTCGGCGCGCGGGTGCGCCCCGGGCACTTCTCGCAGACCCACGACCGGCCGGAGCTGATGGCGAAGACCCTCGTCGAGATCCTCTGGCGGGGCGACGACCACCGGGCCGGCATGGACCGGCACGCGGCGATGGCGGCACTGAGCCGGTACGAGCTGGCCGGGCAGGGCGACCAGCGCTTCGGCACCCTCTCCGGCGGGCAGCAGGCACGCTTCCTGGTGCTGCTGCTGGAGCTGTCCGGCGCGACGCTCCTGCTGCTCGACGAGCCCACCGACAACCTCGACCTGGCCTCCGCCGAGGCGCTGGAGGCCGGGCTGAACGCGTTCGAGGGGACCGTGGTGGCGGTGACCCACGACCGCTGGTTCACCCGGTCGTTCGACCGGTTCGTGCTCTTCCGCGGCGACAACGAGGTGGTGGAGACCCCCGAACCGGTCTGGGACGTGGCGTGATCCCCGCCGGCCTCGCCGACCGCCTGTGCGCGGTCGACGGGGTCGTCGCCGTCGCGCTCGGCGGCAGCCGGGCCCGGGGCGAGCATCGGCCCGACTCCGACTGGGACCTCGGCCTCTACTACCGGGGCGAGCTGGACGTGGCGGGGCTGCGGGCCGTCGCCGCGGCGGTCGCCGACGAGGGGGTCGAGCTGACCCCGCCCGGTGGCTGGGGGCCGTGGATCGACGGCGGCGGATGGCTGCGCGTCGGCGGGGCGGCGGTCGACTGGATCTACCGGGACCTCGACCGGGTGCACCGGATCTGGGCGGACTGCCGGGCCGGCCGCTACGAGGTCGGCGTGCAGGCCGGGCATCCGCTCGGTTTCTACTCGTGCGCCTACGCCGGGGAGGTGGCGTTCTGCCGCGTGCTCGCCGACCCGACGGGCGAGCTGACCGCGCTGCGGAAGGAGACGCTCCGCTACCCGCCAGCCCTGGCCGGGGCCCTGGTCGACGGCGGCTGGGAGGCCCGGCTGCTGCTCGACGGCGCCGGCAAGGCGACGTCCGCCGGCGACAGCGGTTACGTGGCCGGCTGCCTGTTCCGGGTGGTCGGGGTGCTCGCCCAGGTGCTGCACGCCCGGGCCGGGCGGTGGCTGGTCAACGAGAAGGGCATGCTCGCCTCCGCCGGGCGGTTGCCGGACGCCCCGCCCGACTTCGCCCGGCGGGCGCAGGCGCTGCTCGCGGCGGTCGGGCGGACGCCGGACGAACTGGCCGCCACGCTCGCGGACGCCCGCCGCCTCACCGCCGACGTGCTCGGCTGACCGGGGCGGGCGGGTTTCGCGCTCGTCGGCGTGCGGCTTGTGGCCGGCATAGGGTTGATCTCGTGACTGAGATGACCTATCGCCGGCTGGGCGACTCCGGGCTCGTGGTGTCCGTGGTCGGCATCGGCTGCAACAACTTCGGCCGCAAGCTGGACCTCGACGGCACCCGGGCGGTGGTCGACGCCGCGCTCGACGTCGGGATCAACTTCTTCGACACCGCCGACATCTACGGCGAGCCGCAGGGCGGCTCCGAGGAACTGCTCGGCCAGGCTCTCAAGGGCCGCCGCGACGACGTGGTGGTGGCCACCAAGTTCGGCATGGACATGCACGGGCTCAACGGCCCCGACTTCGGCGCTCGGGGCGCGCGACGCTACATCGCCCGCGCGGTCGAGGCGTCGCTGCGCAGGCTCGGCACCGACCACATCGACCTGTACCAGATGCACGAGCCGGACCCGGGCACCCCGATCGACGAGACCCTCGCCGCGCTCGACGACCTGGTGCGCGCCGGCAAGGTGCGCTACCTGGGCAACTCCAACTTCGCCGGGTGGCAGATCGCCGACGCCGACTGGGTGGCGTCGTCCAACGGCCGGTCGCGGTTCATCAGCGCCCAGAACCACTACAGCCTCCTGGAACGCTCCGTCGAGACCGAGGTGGTGCCGGCCTGCGAGCGGTTCGGTCTCGGGCTGCTGCCGTTCTTCCCGCTGGCCAACGGGCTGCTCACCGGGAAGTACAGGCGCGACCAGGCCCCGCCCGCCGGCAGCCGCCTCGCCGGTGGCGGCCGGTACGCCCAGCGCCTCGCCGCCGCCGACTGGGACCTCATCGAGGCCATCGAGGCGTACGCGGACGAGCGGGGCCTGTCGATGCTCCAGGTGGCGATCGGCGGGCTGGCCGCCCAGCCGGCGGTCACCTCGGTGATCGCCGGCGCCACCACGCCGGAGCAGGTGCGGGCCAACGCCGAGGCGGGTGCCTGGCAGCCCACCGACGAGGATCTCGACGCCCTCCGCGCGGTCCTCTGAGCCCTCACCCTCCCCCGCCCGAGCTGCCACGGGTGGAACACCACGGACCCTTCCGACCCCGGGAGACGCGCTTGGTGTTCCACCCGTCGCTGCCGGGCCGAAACGCGCAGCATGGCGCGGGTCAGGAGGCCGTCGGCGACGGCGACGCTGCCCGGAACGGCAGGAAGGCCAGGCGCGGCGGAACCCGGGCGGCGGAGGGCATCCGGACAGCATGTCGGGGGCGGGCGGTCACCCGCTGCCCCGACCGTCGCGATCGGGCGGTCGATGTGAAATCCGCATCCCGACCTTGGCGGATCCGGCGATCCGTCGTACGGTGACACCCGCAAGTGACCCACGGGAGCCCGGTGGACCGGGCTGAGAGGGGGGCTGTGAGCCCCCGACCGTCGAACCTGATCCGGATAATGCCGGCGCAGGGAGGAGTGTTGCCGTGCCGTCCCTCGGGCGACTGCATCTGATCACCGACACCCGACCCGGGCGTGACCCGCTGGCCGTGCTGCGGGCCGCCCTGCCGGTGGCCCGTGACGAACTGGTCGTGCAGGTCCGCGTGGAGGACGACGCCACCGACCGGGAGGCGTACGAGCTGGCCAGCCGGGTGGTCGCGCTCTGTGCGCCGTACGGCGCCACCTGCCTGGTCAACGACCGGTTGCACGTGGCGCTGGCGGTGGGCGCCGCAGGCGGGCACGTCGGCGCGGACGACCTGCCGGTCGGGGCGGCCCGCCGGGTGCTCGGCGCCACCGCCGTGCTCGGCGCCACCGCCCGCGAACCGGGAACGGCCGCCGAGGCGGTCGCCGCCGGGGCCAGCTACCTGGGCGTGGGCCCCTGCCACGCCACCAGCACCAAGACCGGGCTGCCGGCACCGATCGGCCCGGCCGGGGTGCGCGCCGTCGCCGAGGCCGTGGACGTGCCGGTCGTCGCGATAGGCGGCGTGACCGCCGCCAACGCGCCGGCGCTGCTGGCCGCCGGGGCGTACGGGGTGGCGGTGGTGGGGGCGCTCTCCGGGGCGGCCGATCCGGGCCGGGCGACGACGGAGCTGCTGGGAGCCCTGGGGTGCTGAGCCGGCCCGACGTCGCCGTGGTGGGGGCGGGACCGGTCGGGCTGGGAATCGCGTGGCGCTGCGCGGCGCGAGGGCTCCGCGTCGTCGTCCACGATCCCGCCCCGGGCTCCGGCGCGTCCCACGTCGCCGCCGGGATGCTCGCCCCGGTCGCCGAGGCGTACTTCGGGGAGCACGAGCTGACCGGGCTGCTGACGGCCTCCGCCGCCCGCTGGCCCGCCTTCGCCGCCGAGCTGACAGCCGCGACCGGCGCGGACATCGGCTACCGCACCGAGGGCACGCTGATGGTCGGGCTCACCGCCGACGACCTGGCGGAGGCGCGGCGGCTGTGGGCGTACCAGCAGGGTCTCGGACTGCCGGTGACGCCGCTGCGCCCCTCGGCGCTGCGGGACCGCGAGCCGGCGCTGGCCCCCCGGGTGCGCGGCGGCGCGCTCGCCGCCACCGACCACCAGGTCGACCCGCGTCGGCTCGTGCCGGCGCTGCGCACCGCCGCCGAGCGGGCCGGCGCCACGCTGCTGCCCACCGCCGTGCGGCGGCTGTCCGACGTGGACGCCCGCGTCACGGTGGTCGCGGCCGGCTGCGGCGCGGCGGCCCTGACCGGGTTGCCGGTGCGGCCGGTGAAGGGCCAGGTGCTGCGGCTCCGCGCGCCCGGCGGCGTCCCGCCGGGCTTCCGGCACGTCATCCGGGGGTACGCCGACGGCGAGCACGTCTATCTCGTGCCCCGCGAAGACGGGGAGGTGGTGGTGGGCGCGACCGTCGAGGAGCGCACCGACACCGACGTCTCCGCCGGGGCGGTGCTGCGCCTGCTCCGCGCCGCCGTCGACCTGCTGCCGGAGTTGGCCGAGTACGACCTCGTGGAGACGCTCGCCGGCCTGCGCCCCGGCACCCCGGACAACGCGCCGATCCTCGGCCCGCTGCCGGACCGGCCGGGCGTGCTCCTCGCGACCGGGCACCACCGGCACGGCATCGTGCTCACCCCCGTCACCGCCGACCTGATCGCCGACCTGGTCGTCACGGGCACGCCAGACCCGCTGCTCGCCCCCTTCACCCCCGCCCGGTTCCTGCCCCCGAACCCGGCCGGTCCGGTCGGCGTCACTGGGCCGGTCGGCGTCGCCGAGCTTGCCGAGAGCGCCGATTCTGCCGGCATCGCCGGTTCGGCCGCGACGGGCGGTTCGGCCGCGACCGCCGGTTCGGCCAGCGTCGTCCGGTCGGCCGCCGGTGTCGCGCCGGCCGTACCCGCAGTCGGCGGCCGGACCGGTCCCGGACCGTCCGCACCCGAGGAGGAGCACACGTGGAACTGACGGTGAACGGCACCGGGCGCAGCGTGCCCGGCGGCTCGACCGTGGCGGACGTGGTCCGCGCGGTCACCGACCAGCAGCGCGGCCTCGCCGTCGCGGTCAACGGGGAGGTCGTGCCGCGTACCGGCTGGCCGGCGACCGTGCTGCGCGACGGCGACCGCGTCGAGGTGCTCAGCGCCGCCCAGGGCGGGTGACGGGGTGAGCTTCGACGTGGGCGGCGTGAGCTTCACGTCCCGGCTGATCCTCGGCACCGGTGGCGCGGCCAACCTGCGGGTGCTGGAGGACGCCATCCGCGCCTCCGGCACCGAGCTTGTCACCCTGGCCCTGCGCCGGGTGGACACCGCCCCCGGCACCGCCGGCGGCCTGCTGGACCTGCTGGACCGCTGCGGCGTACGGCTGCTGCCGAACACCGCAGGCTGCTACACGGCGGGCGAGGCGGTCAAGGTGGCGCACCTGGCCCGGGAGGCGTTCGGCACCGACTGGGTGAAGCTGGAGGTGATCGGCGACGAGCGCACGCTGCTGCCCGACGGGGTGGAGCTGCTGCGCGCTGCCGAGGAACTCGTCGACGACGGCTTCGTGGTGCTGCCGTACACCTCCGACGACCCGATTCTCGCGCGGCGGCTGGCCGACGTCGGCTGCGCGGCGGTGATGCCGGCGGGCGCGCCCATCGGCTCCGGCCTGGGCGTGTCGAACCCGCACCACATCCGGCTGATCCGGCAGAGCGTCGACGTGCCGGTGATCCTGGACGCCGGCATCGGCACCGCCTCCGACGCGGCGCTGGCGATGGAGCTGGGCTGCGACGCGGTGCTGCTCGCCAGCGCGGTCACCCGCGCCGCCGACCCGGTGGCGATGGCCACCGCGATGCGGCACGCGGTCGAGGCGGGGCGACTCGCTCACGGGGCGGGCCGGATCGCCCGCCGCTTCCACGCCCTCGCCTCCACCCCCGACGAGGGACGGCCCGACCTGTGACCCGCCCCGCCCCCACCGCCCCGCCCCGGGCTGCGGCCCCGCCCCCGGCTGCGGCGCCGGCTGCGGCTGCGGCGCCGGCTGCGGCTTCAGATCTTGGTACCGAAGGGTCCCTGGAGGGGCAGTTTCCTACCAAGATCTCCTGTGCGCCGTCCGGGGTCGTGCTGCTGACCGACCGGTGGCAGGCGCGGCGGCCGTTGGTCGAGGTGGTGGCCGGGGCGGTGGCCGGCGGCGTGCGCTGGGTGGTGCTGCGGGAGAAGGACCTGCCCCGGGCCGAGCGCGCCGCCCTCGCCGCCGAACTGCGCGCGATCCTCGCCGAGGCGGGCGGCACCCTGATCGTCGCCGGCCCCGATCCGCTCGGCGGCGACGCGGTGCACCTGCCCTCCGCCGGTCCGTACCCGCCGCCGAGGCTCGGCCTGGTCGGCCGCTCCTGCCACGACCGGGCCGAGCTGGCTCGGCTCACCACGGAGGACTACGCGACCCTCTCACCCGTCTATCCGACCAGCACCAAACCCGGCTACGGCCCACCCCTGCGCCCGGACGGTCTCGGCGAGCTGATCCGGCACAGCCCTGTGCCGATCCTGGCGCTCGGCGGAGTGCAGAGCCCGGACCAGGTGGCCGCCTGCGTCGAGGCGGGAGCCGTCGGCGTGGCGGTGCTCGGTGCGATCATGCGCGCCGACGACCCCGAGGCGGCAGCAGCCGCCCTCACGGCAGCCGCTCCGACGGTAACCACCCAAACGGCCGCCCCGAAGGCGGTCGCCCTCACAACAGCCGCTGCCCCGGCGGACCGGACCCGGCACGGCAGCACAGATCCCGCCGGGACGACGCGCAGCCGGCACGACCGGACGGAGGTCTCCGCGACGGGGCTGCGGCCGACCGTGCCCGCGGAGGGATCAAGCCTGACCGCCCGGAGTGGGCACGGTCGGCCGCAGCCCCAAACTGTCACGGCCACGCAGGCCCGGACCGAGCTCCCGTCCGGCACCACGGAAGAGGAACGATGACCCCGACGACCGTGCTCACCATTGCCGGCTCCGACTCCGGCGCCGGTGCCGGCATCCAGGCGGACCTCAAGGTCTTCGCGGCCCTCGGCGCGTACGGCACCAGCGTGCTCACAGCGGTCACCGCGCAGAACACGCGCGGCGTAGACGCCGTCCTGCCGTTGCCGCCCCGCACGGTCACCGAGCAGCTCGACAGCGTGCTCGCCGACTTCAGCGTCCGAGCCGCCAAGACGGGCATGCTCGGCACCCCGGCGATCGCCGACGCGGTGGCCGACGCCGCGCAGGACGGGCGGCTGCCGCACCTCGTCGTCGACCCGGTGCTCGTCGCCACCAGCGGGCACCGGCTGGGCGTGGTCGCCGCGGTCGAGCGGCTGCTGCCGTACGCCCGGGTGGCGACGCCGAACTGCGCGGAGGCCGCGGCCATCACCGGGCGGCCGGTGACCACGGTCGAGGAGATGGTGACCGCAGCCGAGGCGCTCGCCGCCGGCGGGTCGGAGCACGTCGTGGTGACCGGCGGCGACGTGGACTCCGACGGCGAGGCGGTCGACGTGCTGCACGGCGACGGGGTCACCACGCTGCTCCGCGCGCCCCGGGTCGCCACCCGGCACAACCACGGCACGGGGTGCTCGTTCTCGGCGGCGATCGCCGTCCGGCTGGCCCTCGGCGACCCGGTGCCGACGGCGGTCGCCGCCGCCAAGGAGTACGTCTTCCGCGCGCTGACCGGCGCGCGGAACTGGGAGCTGGGCGCGGGACGCGGCCCGCTGGACCACTTCGGCTGGTCCGCTTGATCACCAGGGAGGCTGTCATGCAGGCACGTCGCAAGGTGTACGTGGAGGGGTCCCGGCCGGACGTGCGGGTGCCGTTCGCCGAGGTGGAACTGACCGGCGACAACCCGCCGCTGCGGCTCTACGACACCTCCGGGCCCGGCTCCGAGCCGGAGGTGGGTCTCCCGCCGCTGCGCGGGGCGTGGATCGCCGAGCGCGGCGACGTGGCCCCCGTCCGGGGCGCGGGCACCCCGCTCGCCGGCGCCGACGGGCGGCGTCCCACCCAGCTCGCGTACGCGCGGGCGGGCGTGGTGACGCCGGAGATGGAGTTCGTGGCGATCCGGGAGGGCATGGCGCCGGAGTTCGTCCGGGACGAGATCGCCGCCGGGCGGGCGGTGCTGCCGCTCAACGTCAACCACCCCGAGTGCGAGCCGGCGATCATCGGCAAGGCGTTCCTGGTGAAGGTCAACGCCAACATCGGCACGTCGGCGGTCACCTCGTCGGTCGCCGAGGAGGTGGAGAAGCTGACCTGGGCGACCCGGTGGGGCGCGGACACCGTGATGGACCTGTCGACGGGAAAGCGGATCCACGAGACGCGCGAGGCGATCGTGCGGAACTCGCCGGTGCCGATCGGCACCGTGCCGATCTACCAGGCGTTGGAGAAGGTCGGCGGCGACCCGGTGAAGTTGAGCTGGGAGGTGTTCCGGGAGACCGTGATCGAGCAGGCCGAGCAGGGCGTCGACTACATGACGGTGCACGCCGGGGTGCTGCTGCCGTACGTGCCGCTGGCGGTCGACCGGGTGACCGGCATCGTGTCGCGGGGCGGCTCGATCATGGCGGCCTGGTGCCTGGCGCACCACGAGGAGAACTTCCTCTACACGAACTTCCGGGAGCTGTGCGAGATCCTGGCCCGCTACGACGTGACGTTCTCGCTCGGCGACGGGCTGCGCCCCGGCTCGATCGCGGACGCCAACGACGAGGCGCAGTTCGCCGAGCTGCGCACCCTGGGCGAGCTGACGAAGGTCGCCTGGGAGTACGACGTCCAGGTGATGATCGAGGGCCCCGGTCACGTGCCGATGCACAAGATCAAGGAGAACGTGGACCTCCAGCAGGAGTGGTGCCACGAGGCGCCGTTCTACACGCTCGGCCCGCTGACCACGGACATCGCCCCCGCGTACGACCACATCACGTCGGCGATCGGCGCCGCGATGATCGGCATGTTCGGCACCGCCATGCTCTGCTACGTGACCCCGAAGGAGCACCTGGGCCTGCCGGACCGCGACGACGTCAAGGCCGGCGTGATCGCGTACAAGATCGCGGCGCACGCGGCCGACCTGGCCAAGGGGCACCCCGGGGCGCAGGCGTGGGACGACGCGCTGTCCAAGGCGCGGTTCGAGTTCCGCTGGGAGGACCAGTTCAACCTGTCGCTGGACCCGGAGACCGCGCGCTCGTACCACGACGCGACCCTGCCGGCGGAGCCGGCGAAGACCGCCCACTTCTGCTCGATGTGCGGCCCGAAGTTCTGCTCCATGAAGATCACCCAGGAGCTGAAGGAGTACGCGGCGCGCGGCATGAGGGACAAGTCGGAGGAGTTCGTCTCCTCGGGCGGCCGGGTCTACCTGCCGCTGGCCTGACCGTGAGCGGCGGCCCGGCCCGCGCTGTCGGACGGGCCGCCGCGCGGGCCGGTGAGGGTGTCGGACCCGACGTCGGCCCTCCGGGTCAGTCGCGGTGGTGGCGGCCGGTGGAGCGCAACGACCGCCGGCCGCTCTCCTGGTCGGGCTCGTTGTCGGCGATCGGCTTGCCCAGCCCGGCGACCCAGTCCACGTACTCCTCGTCCTGGGCAGGCAGCGGCTCGGGATCCTGGCCCGCGGCGGCGTCCTCGGCCCGGGACCGGTTGCGCCGGAACAGTCCCAGTCGTGCTCGGATCCCCCCGCCGGACTGGTCGGACGCGCCGGCCGCCGCCTCGCGCTCGACCGGCACGTCGGGCGCCTCGGTGGCCGCCGTGCCGTTGCCGAGGGCGGCGTCGACCGGTGCCGGCGCGGGGCCGCCGCGTCGGGCGGTGGCGAGGGCGTCCCAGTTCGCCGCCCGGGCCAGGTCGGGCATCGGGGCCAGGTGCCGGGGCCGGGGCGCCGGATCGGGCGTGGGCTCCGCGTCGGCCGGGCCGGTCGTGTCGGCGGCGGTGTCCGGTCCGACCCGGGGAGTCGTCGGCCACGCCGAGGCGGGCCGCCAGGCCGGTCGGAGCGTGGCGGACGGTTCGCCGGGGGTGGCCCCGCCGACCGGGAAGAGCGGCGCCGGGCGGGGACCGACGCCGTCGGTCTCCGGCGAACCGTAGCTGTCCCCGGTCGCGGCGAAACCGGCGTCTGCCGGTGGTACGGCGGCGGCGGAGTGGGCGGTCACCGGGGTGTCGGTGGCGGCGGGGGAGTGGGTCGGCACCGGGGTGTCGGCGGCGGGGGAGGCGGTGGCCGCAGAGGGCTCGGCGGCCGTCGGCGTTTCGCCGTGCAGGTCACGGTCCGCTGTGGGGGAGCCGGCGGTGGGTACCGGGTCCGTGCTGTCCGTCGAGGCGGTCGCCGGCTGCCGCGTCGCGCGGGTCTTGCGGGCGCGGCGGGGCTTGGGCGCGGGCGAGCCGGCCGGCTGCCCGGTGGGCGCGGCGCCCTCATCGGCGGCCGGCGGCTGCTCGTCGGCCTGGGACGTGGCCGCCGGCCGCTCGCCGTCGGGGGTGCCCGGCGACGGCCCGCCCGCGTCGGGGGCGGTCGCCGGCTCGGCCCGCCCGGGCGTGGCCGGCCTTCGTCCGCCGACCTGCGGTGTGGTCGAGGGCCGGACACCGGCGTCCGGTGTGGCCGGGGGCTGGCTGTTGGCGTCCGGCGTGGTCGGGGGCCGGACACCGGCGTCCGGTGTGGTCGAGGGCTGGGCGGCGGCGTCCGGGGTGGCCGGGGGCCGGGCGGCGGCGTCCGGTGTGGCCGGGGGCAGCACGTCGGCGTCGAGGCGGAGCAGGGTGTCGTCCCGGCCGCCGGGCGCCCTGGCCTCGGCCCGGGCCGGCGACCCGCCCGGGCGCGCGGTGGTGGCGGCTGGTCCGGTCGGGCGCGCGGGGTCGGTGGTGGCCGGCGATCCGGTCGGGCGCGCCGCGTCGGTGGTGGCGGGTGTCGTCGAGGTGGTGCTGCCGTCGGCGGGCCAGTCCCAGTGCGCCGGGGTGGCCCGGGGCGACCCGTCGTCGGCGGAGCCCGCACCCGCGGGTCGGTCGGTGGCGGCGAGCCCCGCGTCGGCCAGGTCGACAGTCGCCGGCTCGTCGGCCCCGGCCGGCTGCGGCAGCGCGGGACCGGCGGGCAGCGGGCGCAGGATGTCGGTCGGCTCGATGGCGCCGGTCGGGGCGGTGCGCGTGACGAGCGGCCAGCGCAGCAGCGTGGCGGCGGCCGAGCCGAGGGCACCGGCGGCCACCGCGAGCAGCGCCGCGTAGTAGGGCGTGAGCTGGTAGCGGTCGGCCGTGTCGCCAGGGCCGGCGGTCAGATAGGCGAACGCCACCAGCACCGGACCCGCCACCCCCGTGGCGCCGCTGACCAGCGGCGGGTGGCCGCGCCACCGCGCGGACCCGCCGGTCGCCGCGCCCGCGAGCAACGCCACCAGGGGCAGGATCACCAGGGCCAGCCGCTGGGCCGCGCCGGCGTCGAGCCAGGTGGGCTCCAGCACCCCGAGGCGTACGGTGGGCAGTTGGCCGGTCGACGCCAGCGACGGCGCCACCGACAGCAGCGCCAGCAACCAGACCACGCCCGCGACCGCCGCGAGGTTCCAGCCGACCGGCGGATGCAGGAGTACGGCGACCGCGGCGCCCGCGCCGGCCAGCGCGCCGAGGAGCGCGCAGATGCCGACGGCCCAGACCGGATCGACCGAGACGAGTTCGGCGGCCCGGGCGGGCTGCATGCACAGCGGCGCGACGACGGTGGCGCCCAGCGCGGCCGCGCCGGCGACGGCGAGGTGGCGGCCGGTGCTGGCCGGCAACCCGTCGCGGCGGGCCAGGCGCTCGGTGAGCACCGCACCGACCACGGCGGCGTTCGCCGCGAACCAGCCCGCCCAGACGAGCTGGGCCGGCCACTGGTTGACGGTGGCGCCGGTGAAGGTGCCGGTGAGCCGGACGATGCCGAAGCCGAACGCGACGCCGAGCTGACCGGCCCCGGCCAGCAGGCTCACCCCGAGCGCCGTGAGCAGCGGTCTGCCCCAGGTCCGATAGGCCATGTCCGGCACGTTACGCACCTGTTGGGCACGTCGCCACCGGCGCGCCGCGAGCGGTCCGGCCCGCCCGGCCAGCGGTTACTTCAGCTCGACCAGCCGCGCGAGGTACGTGGTGTCGCCGACGTTGGTGAGCATGTGCACGGCGCCCGGGTCCCGGTAGACCACTCCGCCGGTCGGCTCGTCGGCGTCGATGGTGGTGCCGTCGATCGTCTGCACGACGTTCTTCGCGCCCTGGACCGCCACCACGAGGTACGGATGGTCGTGCCGGTGCAGCGGCTGCCGCTCGCCCGGTTCGAGCCGGATGTGCCACACCCGGACCCGGTCGTTCTCGTACACGATCTCCTGGCCCACCGGGCCGAGTTCGGGCTGCGTGTCGGTCATGGGGTTCCGTCCAGTCGGGGAAGCACCTCGGTGGCGATGAGTTCCAGGTGGTCGAGGTCGGCGAGGTCGATCAGCCGCAGGTGCACCCGGGTGGCGCCGATCGCGGCGAACTCGCCGATCCGGTCGACGAGCTGCGCGGGCGAGCCGACCACCGGGTCCTCCGGCGGCAGCGCGCTCTTCACGTGCAGCGGGGCGGCCCGGCGCTGCGCCTCGGCGTCGGTGCGGCCGATCGCGACCACGATCCCGGCGGAGAGCGTCAGCGGGGCGCGCCCCGACTCCGTCCGGCCGGTCCGGTCGCAGGCCTCCCGCACCCGCGCGTACGCCTCGGCGGTCTCCTCGACGGTCTTGAACGGCATGTTGAACTCGTCGGCGTACCGGGCGGCGAGTTCGGGGGTGCGCTTCGGGCCGCGTCCGCCGACGATGACCGGCGGGCCGGGCACCTGCACCGGCTTCGGCAGGGCGGGGGCGTCGACCAGCCGGTAGTGGTCGCCGGTGAAGCTGTACGTCTCGCCGGGCGGGGTCCGCCACAGCCCGGTGATGACCTCGAGCTGCTCGGCCAGCCGGTCGAAGCGCTCGCCGACGCCGGGGAACGGGATGCCGTACGAGGTGTGCTCCCGCTCGTACCAGCCGGCACCGATGCCGAGCTCGACCCGGCCGCCGCTCATCTGGTCGACCTGGGCCACCATCACGGCGAGCGGGCCGGGCAGCCGGAAGGTGGCCGAGGTGACCAGGGTGCCGAGCCGGATCCGGGTGGTCTCGCGGGCCAGCGCGGCCAGCGTCAGCCAGGCGTCGGTCGGGCCGGGCAGCCCGGGTTCGTCGCCCATCGCCTGGTAGTGGTCGGCGCGGAGGAAGCCCTCGAAGCCGCCGGCCTCGACCAGCCGGGCGAAGCGGAGCTGGTCGTCGTAGCTCGCGCCCCGGTGCGGCTCCGTGAAGACGGTGACCCGCATGCTCATCGTCCTTCCGCGCCGGCCGCCGCCGGCAGGTCCCGCTCCATGAGGAGTTCGTGCAGTTCGGCGCTGACCCGGGCGACGTCCGCCAGGTGCGCGGTGCGGCCGAGGGTGCGCGGCCGGGGGATGTCGACGTCGACCACCTTGCGGATCCGGCCGGGGCGCGGGCTGAGCACGACCACCCGGTCGGCCAGCAGCACCGCCTCGTCGATCGAGTGGGTGACGAAGACGACGGTGGCCTTGGACTCCATGTGCACGCGCTGGAGTTCGCCGGAGAGTTCCTCGCGGGTGAGCGCGTCGAGTGCGGAGAACGGCTCGTCCATCAGCATCACCCGGGGCTCGCCGATCAGCGACCGGCACAGCGAGACCCGCTGCTGCATGCCGCCGGAGAGCTCGTGCGGCAGCCGCTTCTCGAAGCCGGCGAGCCCGGCGAGGTCCAGCAGTTGCCGGGCCCGCTCGCGGTGCTTCGCCCGCTTCCAGCCGAAGATCTCCACCGGGAGCAGGACGTTGTCCAGCACGGTGCGCCAGGGGAGCAGGGCCGGCCGCTGGAAGAGCATGGCGATGTCGCGGCGGGGCTTGGTGATCGGCGTGCCGGCCACGGTGATCTCGCCGTCGGAGACGGGCAGGAGGCCGGCGATCAGGCGCAGCATGGTGGACTTGCCGCACCCGGAGCGGCCGAGCACCGCCAGGAACTCGCCGTCGGCCACGTGCAGGTCGATGCCGCGCAGCGCCTCCACCCGGCCGCTGCGACCGTCGAAGGTGCGGGACACCCCGGACAGGCGGATCATCTCCGGCGGCCTCCCTGAGTCGGCAATCAGTGGTCGCGGCACAGGGTAGCTCCGCTCCGGGCCTGGACACCGTCCGGGGTGGATCACGCCGGCCCGTCGTTAGTGGAGCGGTGCGCGTGCGTGGTGCCGTGGCGAGTTGTTTCCGTAACGCAACCCGATACGCCTGGCACCGCAAAGGCTGTTTTCTCGTACGCTGTGCCCGCTAAGAGTCCCCTCACGACGGTGGCGTCGGCCTCACCCCTCCGGCCGGCCCGCCAGACAACCCCCTCCGGCGGCGGCGCGCCGTTCCGGTCGGAAAGGACATGGTGTTCTGATGAGAAGGCTGACCCGTACGGTCGCCGCGGCCGCGCTGGCCACCGCCCTCGCCCTGGTCTCCGCCTGCAGCGGCGGCTCTGACTCCGGCGACGACGCCAAGGGCGGCAACGGCGGGAAGCTGGAGAAGGTGACCTACCTCACCTCGTTCGGCAACTTCGGCCGTGACTCCTACGCGTGGGTCGCGAAGGAGAAGGGCTTCTTCAAGGAGGCCGGGTTCGACGTCGAGATCAAGCCGGGCCAGGGCACCGGCATGGTGATCCAGACGGTCGTCGGCGGGCAGGCCGACTTCGGCCCGATCGACCTCACCGGTGGGCTGCTCCAGCTCGGCAACGGCCAGGCCAAGGACTTCGTCGCGGTCGCCGCCATCCAGCAGCGCACCATGGCCGCCATCGCCACCGTCGAGGGCAAGGGCATCGCGTCGCCGAAGGACCTGGAGGGCAAGAAGCTCGCCGACACCCCCACCTCCGTCGTCCGCAACCTCTTCCCGACGTACGCCCGGCTGGCCGGCGTGGACGCGAGCAAGGTGACCTGGGTCAACGGCGAGGCGCAGGCCCTGATGGGCACGCTCGCCAACGGCACGGTGGACGGCATCGGCCAGTTCGTCGTCGGTCAGCCGACCATCGAGACGGTGACCAAGAAGAAGGCCGTCCTGCTGCCGTACAGCAACGTGATGCAGGACCTCTACGGCAACGTGCTGATCACCTCCTCCAAGATCGCCAAGGAGAAGCCGGAGATGGTCAAGCGGTTCACGCAGGCCCTGATGAAGGGCCTCGAGTACTCGCTGACCAACCCGCAGGAGGCGGGCGAGACCCTGAAGAAGAACGTGCCCGCCGCTGACGTCGCCGCGGCCGCCGCCGAGCTGCAGCTGATGGCCGCCTACGTGCGGTCCAGCAACTCGGGCACCCAGCTGGGCGCCCTGGACAGCGGCCGGGTCGCCAAGAGCATCGCCATCCTGCAGGGCGCCGGCCAGCTCAAGCAGAACCTCACCCCCGACCAGATCATCGACTTCAGCCTCGCGCCGAAGGCCTGATCGACGCCGACCAGCCGCGGGGGTGCGGCCCGCCGGGACGACCGGTGGGGCGCACCCCCGTCGCATGCCGGCCCCGGCCGGCGAGGAGAGGAGAATCTTGTGACGGAGACGACCGGTACCCGCGCCGGCGACGCCGGGGCGGAGCGCGAGACCGGCGCCCCCGCGGTGGCGACGCCCACCACGGCGCCGGCAGCCGCGGCCGCCCGCCGGGGCGCCGGTTCCCCGCTGGCCGTCGGCCTGCCGCTGCTCGGCGCGGTGATCGCGCTGGCCGTCTGGTGGCTGGTCACGTCCGTGCTGGAGCTGGTGCACCCGGCGTCCCTGCCGCCGCCGCAGGCGGTGTGGAAGTCGCTGACCGCCTCGGCCGACGTGCTGCTGCCGGCGCTGGGGACGACCACCATGCTGACCCTGGTCGGCTTCCTGCTCTCGACGGTCGCCGGGGTGCTCATCGGGATGGCCCTGGCCGCGTCCCGCCACGTCGAGCGGATGTTCTCGCCGCTGCTGGTGGCGGTGAACGCGGTGCCGAAGATCGCCCTCGGCCCGCTGCTGGTGGTCTCGGTCGGCTGGGGGGAGAAGCCGATCCTGACCATGGTGTTCCTGCTCTGCTTCTTCCCGATCGTGCTCTCCACCGCCACCGGGCTCACCACCACTCCCGCGGACCTGGCCGAGCTGGCCAGGTCGCTCAACGCGTCGTGGTGGCAGTCGTTCCGCAAGGTGCGCTTCCCGGCCGCGCTGCCGCAGGTCTTCGTGGGCCTGAAGGTGGCGATGCCGCTGGCCGCGATCGGTGCGGTGATCGGGGAGTTCTACTCCGACATGCCTGGGCTGGGCTACCAGATCCTGCAGTACAACGGTGTCGGGGACACCGCGACCGCCTGGGCGGCGATCGTGCTGATCGCGGTGATGAGCATCGCGCTCTACAGCGCCCTGTCCCTGGTCGAGCGACTCGCGCTGCCCTGGGTCCGGGCCACCACGTCGGCCCGCTGACCCGGCGGCGGCCGGGCGGTGATCCGCCGCGCTCCGGCGCGGTGTGTCGGATCGTGCCCGGCCGCCGGCACGGAGGCGTGCCCGGCCGCCGGGGCCGGGCACGCCTCCCACCGGCCTCAGCCGGCGAGGCGCCACCGGCCGTTGCGGGCGACCAGGGTCGTCAGGGCCTGCGGCATGAGGCCGGAGTGATTGTCCGGCGTCATCCGGATCGGGCCGGACAGGCCGTCCAGCTGGGACGTCTCCAGCACGTCGCGGATGCCGTCGCGGTCGACCCGGCCGGGCTCGCCGCCGGCGCGCAGTTCGGCGTCGGTGATCAGCTGCACCGCGTCGGCCGCGAACGAGGACGAGCCGTTGTAGGCGCCGAAGCGGGCGGTGTAGTCCTGGAACCACTGCCGGCGGGCGGCCTTGGCCGGGGTGGTCGCGATGATGTCGTCGATGACCATCGTCTGGGTGAAGACCAGGGTCGCGCGCTCGGTGGCCTTGGCGGCGGCGCCGAGGAACAGGTCGCCGGCGGCGGCCGCGTCGAAGAAGAGCGAGCCGGTGAACTCGGCCTGCTGGGCCGCGGTGGCGGCGAGCGCCGCCTGCTCCGGCGGCGTCCAGACCACCAGCGCGTCCACCTTGCGGTCGGTCAGCGCCTTGATCTTCTCGCCGACCTCGGTGTCGGTGGTCTTGACCGACTCCGCGCGCTGCAGCTTGACGCCGGTCTTGGTGAACTCGCCGCGCAGCGCGGCCAGCCCTTCGCGGCCGTAGTTGTCGTCGCTGTACAGCACGCTGGCCTTTCGGACGCCCTTTCGGCGCATCTCGAGGGCGAGGGCGGCGGCGCTGTCGGACGCGTTCGGGGCGAGCTTGAACACGTACCGCCGCTCGGCGACCGGGCTGGACACCGCGCCGGACGAGGCGAGAGCAATGGTGGGAATGCGCTTCTCGTTGATGGTCCGGGCGGCGCCGACGGCGCATTCGTTGCAGCCGCCCATGATGATGGCGCTGACTTCGGAATCGTTGCTGAAGTCGCCGATGTTGCGCAGGGACTCGGCCGGGTCGGACCGGTTGTCCTTCACCTTGAGTTCGACTCTCCGGCCGTTCAGCGCGCCGGAGGAGTTAAGTTGCTCGATCTTCAGTTCCAGAGCCCGCTGGTACGCCTTCCCGACGGGCGCCGCCGCGCCGGAGAGTTCGAGGTCCGCCGCGATGACGATGGGACTGGTGTCCTGCTCGTCCGCGCCGAATTGGCAGCCGGTGAGGGTGGTGGCCAGCACGGCCGATGCGAGCGCCGCGGCGGTCGCGGAGCGGATGGGGCTCAACTCAGTCCTCCAGAAGCGGCCCGGGGCGTTGCCCGGTCACCGCCGGTTGTCCGTCCTCAGTGGAGAAACGGGATCAGTCTGCCGTACGGTGTGCGCGAAGCCTGCAAAACCTTGCCAACGCCGGGCCCTGTGGTCAAGCGCGGGCGTCGGTGGCGTTTCGGGACGCGTATCCCACATGGTGGGGTCGCGGCAAGTTCGTAAGCGCTTACTAATCCGACATGGACGACCACTCTGGAGTTACATGCCCTGTTCACGGGCATGGGGAAATGAAGGTATTAGTTGACCGGATCACGGGATGCGTGCCGTCCGACCGTTTCCTACCCCACTGCGGCTTCCCAAACAGGATCACTTCTGATGAAATCGCGGCCGTGCCGCGTGTGGCGCAGTCCGTCGCACCGGGCGCGAGTCGGCGGGGCAGGCGTGGAAGAAACGACGGAGGCGATGTCGTGAGCACCGGACCGACGACCCTGCCCGACGGTGGCGAGACCGAGCAGCCGAAGCGTCGCCGCCTGTTCCGGCTGCGTGACGCGCGGATCCGCTCCAAGCTCGCGCTGATCCTCGTGGTGCCGGTCGCCGCGGTGCTCGCGCTGGCGACCGTCCGGCTCATCGCCGTCGGCGAGGGCGCATTCGACGCGACCCGGGCCCGGGCGCTCACCGGGCTCTCCATCGACATCTCCGCCCTGACCCAGGACCTGCACGCCGAGCGGATGGCGGCGTCCGCCTTCCTGGCCGCCCCGCCGCGAGATGTCGAGGCGCGGAAGGGGACGTACAACCTGCGGGTGCGCAGCACCGACGCGCGGATCGACGCCTACCGGGCGGAGCGCGGCCGGATCGGCGAGGTCCCGGCCGCCGTCCGGGACCGGCTGGAGGTCATCGACGAGCACCTGGAGGCGCTCGACGGCACCCGGCAGAAGGTGCTCGACCGGCAGCAGATGGCGGTCGCCGAGGCGGCGCTGCGCTACGGGGTCATCCTCACCGACCTGGTCGCGTACGGCGACGGGCTCGCCCAGCTGCCCGGCGAGGAGCGGCTGGCCGACGCCCGGCGCGCGGTCGCCGCGTTCGCCCGCGCCAAGGCGGCGGTCGCCGAGGAGCAGTCGGTGGCCTACACCGCGTTGACCGCCGGCCAGATCGACGAGGAGCAGTTCTCCTCGTTCGTCGCCACCCTGACCAGCCAGCAGGAGGCGCTGCTCGCCTTCTCCCTGGCCGCCGATCCGGCCCAGCGCGCCCTGGTCGACAGCACCGTCTCCGGCGACGCGGTCACCCTCGCCGACCGGGTCGCCGCCGACATCACCCGCTCGGTCGGGCAGCGCCCGCTGGTGACGGCCCAGGACGCCACCGCCGCCATCGGCGCGGTCAACGACCTGATGCGGTGGGCCGAGGTCCGGCTCCAGGAGCGGCTGCTCGACCAGGCCGACGAGGCCCGTTCGGACGTCATCCAGCAGGCCGTCGTCGAGTCGGTGCTGGTGCTGCTCACGCTCGTCATCGCGGTGACCCTCGCCGTGGTGCTGGCCCGCTCGCTCAACCACTCGCTGCGCCGGCTGCGGGAGGGCGCCCTCTCGGTGGCCAACCACGACCTGCCGGACGCCGTGCAGCGGCTGCAGAACGTCGGCAACGTCGGCGACGGCGGCGTCGACGAGATCGTCCGGCAGGTGCGCGACCCGATCCAGCTCAACAGCCGCGACGAGGTCGGCCAGGTGGCGCTCGCCTTCAACGTCGTGCACCGCGAGGCGGTCCGCGTGGCGGCCGAGCAGGCCGCGCTGCGTACCAGCGTCTCCGCGATGTTCCTCAACCTGGCCCGGCGCAGTCAGACCCTGGTCGACCGGATGATCGGCGAGCTGGACGCGATCGAGCGCGGCGAGGAGGACCCGAAGCGGCTGGCGCAGCTCTTCGAGCTGGACCACCTGGCCACCCGGATGCGCCGCAACGACGAGAACCTGCTCGTCCTGGCCGGCGCCGACTCGGCCGTGCCGCGCCGCGACGACGCCCTCCTGGTGGACGTGCTGCGCGCCGCGCAGTCCGAGGTGGAGCTCTACAACCGGATCGAGTTCGGCACCGTCGACACGGACATCTCGGTGGCCGCGCACGCGGTCAACGACGTGGTCCGGCTGGTCGCCGAGCTGCTCGACAACGCCACCCGCTTCTCGCCGCCGACCACCACGGTGGTCGCCGACGGCCGGCGGATCCGCGACTACGTGCTCATCCAGGTGGAGGACCGGGGCCTCGGCCTGACCGACGACCAGCTCGACTCGCTCAACCGGCGGCTCGCCGCCCCGCCGAGCGTCGACGTCGCGGCGTTCCGACTGATGGGTCTGGCCGTGGTCAGCCGGCTCGCCTCCCGCTACGGCATCCGGGTGGAGCTGCGCCGCAACGTGGAGGGTGGCACCGTCGCCCAGGTGACGCTGCCCGCCTCGACGGTGGTGCTGCCCGCGCTCCACAGCGGCCGCGACCAGCAGATCACCCGCCCCCGGCAGCCGCTCGCGGTCGAGCAGACGCCGCTCACCCCCGTCGGCCTCGGCGAGCCGCTCGCCGGGGCGGGACGGACCGCCTCGGCCACGCTGACCGACCAGTGGCGGTCCGCACCGGCGCCGTGGCAGGCGCCCGAGCAGGCGCGGGACACCGCGTCCCCGGTGCAGGCCGGTGGCCTGGCCGCGTCGCCGTCGACTCCGCCCGCGACGCCGCCGGCCCGGCCGGCCTTCGCCGGCGGCGGTGGCCCCTCCGTCGGCACGCCGACCGTCGCGTACCCCACGCTCGACCCGCTGCCCAAGCGCGTCCCGGGCGGCGCGGAGGCCGGTGCGCCGGCCGCGCCGGTCCTGCCGGTCGGGCCGATCGCCGGCACGTCGGTCACCACCCCGACCGCCGGTGGACCCGCCCCGGCGACGGGACTCGGCGCAGGCCGGGGCCTCGGTGCGGACCTGGCCGCCACCGCTCCGCCCGCCCCCGCCGCGCCGATCACCCCGCGTGCCGAGCTGCCGGCCGAGGCGCCGATCTTCCGGGAGATGGAGGCGGTGTGGTTCCGGTCACACGGCAACGACGCCACCGCCATCTTCACCCGTCCGGACTTCAACCAGCCGCCGGCCCCGGCCCAGCCGTCCGCCCCGGCCCAGCCGTCCGCCCCGGCCCAGCCGGCGCCGGCCGAGTCCCGCCCGCCACGGCTGCCCACACGTACGCCGGGCGGCACGGCCACGCCGTCGCCCGCGCAGGCGCCGCCGCCGTCGTACACCCCGCCGGCCCCGGCTCGGCGGCCGGCGCCGGAGGCGGCTCCCGCGGCGTCGACCCCGACGCCGGCCGCCGAGCCGACCCCGGCGGCCGACGCGGACGCCTGGCGGACGGCGGCCGACGAGGGCTGGTCCCGGGCCAGCCGGGCCGCGGAGCCGGCCGCCGGCGGCACCACCCGCTCGGGGCTGCCAAAGCGGGTGCCGCAGGCGCAGCTCGTGCCCGGCGGCATCGAGCCCCGAGGCGGCCGTGACCGCAGCCGGCGCACCCCTGACGAAGTACGCGGCCTGTTGTCGGCCTACCACCGCGGCGTGCAGCGCGGCCGGGCGGCCGGAACGGATCAGAACAGCACCTCGAACAAGGAGACGAGCCGATGAACAGGCCAGCGGCCATGCAGGACATGAGTTGGCTGCTCACCAACTTCGCCGACAGCGTGGCGGGCATCGCCCACGTGGTGGCGGTGTCGGCCGACGGGCTGCTGCTCGCCTCCTCGCGGGACCTGCCCGCGGACCGGGCGGACCAGCTCGCCGCGATCACCTCGGGCGTGGTCAGCCTGACCGAGGGTGCCGCCCGGATGTTCAGCGCCGGCGGCGTGCTGCAGACCGTCATCGAGATGGACAGCGGCTACCTCTTCCTGATGTCGATCAGCGACGGCTCGTCGATGGCGGTGCTGGCCGCCCGCAGCTGCGACGTCGGGCAGGTGGGTTACGAGATGGCGCTCCTGGTGGAGCGCGTCGGCGCCGCGCTGGTGCCGCTGCCCCGGGACGCCGTGCGGTCGTAGCGGGGCGCGACGCGCGGTCGCGCGTCGGCAGGGACGAGGAGACCGGTGCCCGGAAGGCCCGGCCGGAGAGGAGGTGATCGCGGATGGACCAACGGCGCGCGGACCCGCGTGGCGCGCTGGTGCGGCCGTACGCGGTCACCCGCGGTCGGACCGAGGCCCAGATGGACATCGCCCTGGAGGCGGTCCTGTCGGCCAGCCCCACCCAGGTCGCGGAGTCCCGCTTCGCGGGGCACGACAAGCACCGCATCGCCACCGTCTGTGAGGGGCGGGCACAGTCGCTGGCCGAGATCGCCGCGTACACCCGGATGCCGCTGGGCGTCGCCCGGGTGCTGGTCGCCGACATGGTGGCCGAGAGCCTGCTGACGCTACACACTGCCGCTCCCGCCGAGGGGTTCGAGGAGCGGATGGAAATCCTTGGAAGGGTGCTAAGTGGACTTCGCAGGCTATGACCCCGCCGGGGCCCGCCAGAACCGGGGAATCATCTCCGCGAAGATCGTGGTCGCGGGCGGCTTCGGCGTGGGCAAGACGACCCTGGTGGGCGCGATCTCGGAGATCACGCCGCTGAGAACCGAGGCGGTGATGACCGCGGCCGGGGTCGGCATCGACGACCCGTCCAAGGTGCCCGGCAAGCAGACCACCACGGTCGCGATGGACTTCGGCCGTATCACCATGGCCGAGGACCTGATCCTCTACCTCTTCGGCACGCCGGGCCAGACCCGCTTCTGGTTCATGTGGGACGAGATCATCCGGGGTGCCGTGGGCGCCGCCGTCCTGGTGGACACCCGCCGGATCACCGACGCCTTCGCGCCGTTGGACTACTTCGAGAACCGCAAGCTGCCGTACGTGGTGGCGTTGAACCGGTTCGACGGCGCGCCGCAGTACGAGCTGGAGGAGGTCCGCGAGGCGCTCGCCATCTCGCCGGACGTGCCGCTGGTGATGACCGACGCCCGGCACCGGGACTCGGTCAAGCAGGTGCTGGTGACCGTCGTGGAGCACGCCATGATCCGCCTCCAGGCCGAGCACGGCCGGGGCTACCCGGCGCCCGTCGGCTGAGGCCCGGCGGGCGCCACGCCCGGCGCGCGGCGTGAACCCTGGGCCGGCGGGCGGCGTGAACCCCGGGCCGGCGCGCGGCGTGAACCCCGGGCCGGCGGGCGGGCGGCCGGGTTGCCGCCCGGGCGCGCGTCCGTGCCGGCGTACGGCGGGTCGGCTCCCGGCGCGCGTCAGGTGCGTGGCCCCCGCGTCAGTCCACCCGGAGCCGGTAGCCGCGCTTGACGACGGTCTGCACCACCCGGGGCGCGCGCAGCCCGGCCCGCAGCCGGGCCACCGCCATCTCCACCGCGTGCTCGTCGGCGCCGCGCGGCAGCGTGCGCAGCAGCGCGGTGCGGGACAGCACCCGGCCGGGGGAGTGCGCCAGCGCCCGGAGCACCGCCATCGGCGCCGGGGCGAGCGGGCGCAGCTCCCCGTCGATCACGGCGGCGTGCCCGCGCAGGGTGAGCAGGTGGCCGGCCGCCTTCAGGGTGACCGTGCGGCGCGGCAGCTCGTCGACGATGGTCCGGACCAGGGCGCCCAGCCGGGCCCGCGCCGGCGCGCTGACCGGCACCCCGCGCCGCAGCAGCGGTTCGGCCGTGACCGCCCCCACGCAACTGGCGAGCACGTCGTGCCGGAACGCGTCCAGCACCGCGTCGCCACGGTCGCCGGCCGCCCGCAGCAGCGCCTCCGCCGCCGGGGCGGAGGTGAACGTGACGGCGTCGACCAGGCGGCCGGCGACCAGGTCGATCAGCCGGTGCAGCGGGGCCGGGTCGGTCGGCGGCGCCCACCGGTAGACCGGCACCTCGATGACGGTTGCCCCGGCCGCCTCCAGCGCCGCCGTGCACTCCGGCTGCCGCTCGCCGTGCAGCTGCATGGCGATCACCTGCCCGGCGACGCCGCGCCGGCACAGGTGGTCGACCACCTCGTCGCAGCTCTCCGAATCCGGTGACCACTGGTCGTGCAGGCCGGCGGCCCGGATCGCCCCGCGCGCCTTGGGGCCCCGGGCCACCACGTACGCGTCGGCGAGGACGCCGCGCAGCGGCTCGGCCAGCCCCCAGCCCTCGGCGGCCTCCAGCCAGCCGCGCATCCCGATGCCGGTGTTGGCCATCAGGACGTCCGGCGGCCGGTCCAGGCAGGCGCGGGTGGCCTCGCGCAGGTCGGTGTCGTCGGCCAGCGGCACGATCCGCAGGGCCGGGGCGATCACCACCCGGGCGCCACGCCGCTGGAGCAGCGCGGCGAGTTCGTCCCGTCGGCGGTCGGCGGTCACCCCGATGGTGAAGCCGGCCAGGTCGTCGCGCATTCACCCCTCCTGTCGCAGCCGCACCTCGACGAGTCCGTCCCGGCAACGCGCCTCGTGCCGGGGCACGGCGACCCCGGGCAGGTCGAGGCAGATCCCGGTGCGCAGGTCGTACACCTGCTTGTGCAGCGGCGAGGCGACGGTGGGCACCCCGCCCCGGCTGCCGACGATCCCCCTCGACAGCACGTACGCCCCGCCGACCGGGTCGAGGTTGTCGAGGGCGAACAGCCCGTCGGCGGTGCGGAAGAGGGCCACCTGTGCGCCGTCGACCAGGGCCGCGACGCCCCGGTCGGGCTCCAGCCGGTCGATCGGGCAGACCGGGGTCCAGGCGCGCGTCGGGGCGGCCGACCGCGGGGCGGTGGTGGTCGTCGTGGTCATCGCGGTACCTCCGGAGGTCCGGGCGTCGTGGGGGTCATCGCCGCACCCGCGGCATCCCGAGCGCGACCGGCTGCCGGCCCTCGGCGGCGGGCGCGCGCCCCGCCGGGACCGGCTGGCCCCGTTCGAGCGCGAAGGTGATCGACGGGTCGGGCACCTCGGGGGCGTTGACGAAGGAGGCGAAGCGGCGCAGCCGGGCCGGGTCCTCCAGCACGTCCCGCCACTCGTCGGAGTACGAGTCGACGTGCCGGGCCATCGCCGCGTCGAGTTCGGCGCAGAGGCCGAGCGAGTCGTCCACGATCACCGCGCGGAGGTGGTCGAGGCCGCCGTCCATCGCCTCGATCCAGGCGGCGGTGCGTTGCAGCCGGTCGGCGGTGCGGACGTAGTACATCAGGAACCTGTCGATGAGCTGGACCAGCGCCTCCGTCGACAGGTCGGTGGCGAAGAGGTCGGCGTGCCGGGGCCGGAAGCCGCCGTTGCCGCCGACGTAGAGGTTCCAGCCGGTCTCGGTGGCGATGACGCCGAAGTCCTTGCTGCGGGCCTCGGCGCACTCGCGGGCGCAGCCCGACACCGCCGACTTGATCTTGTGTGGGGCGCGCAGGCCCCGGTAGCGCAGCTCCAGGGCGACGGCCAGCCCGACCGAGTCCTGCACCCCGTACCGGCACCACGTCTCGCCGACGCAGGACTTCACCGTGCGCAGCGCCTTGCCGTACGCGTGGCCGGACTCGAAGCCGGCGTCGACCAGCCGGCGCCAGATCTGCGGCAGCTGCTCGACCCGGGCCCCGAACAGGTCGATCCGCTGCCCGCCGGTGATCTTCGTGTAGAGCCGGAAGTCGCGGGCCACCTCGCCGATCACGATGAGCTTCTCCGGGGTGATCTCCCCGCCCGGGATCCGGGGCACCACCGAGTAGCTGCCGTCGCGTTGCAGGTTGGCCAGGAAGTGGTCGTTGGTGTCCTGCAACGACGCCTGCTCTCCGTCGAGCACGTGCCCGGTGCCGAGCGAGGCGAGGATCGAGGCGACCACCGGCTTGCAGATGTCGCAGCCACGGCCCCGGCCGTGCTCGGCGACGAGCTGCGAGAAGGTGCGGATGCCCCGGACCCGGACGATGTCGAACAGCTCCTGCCGGCTGGCGTCGAAGTGCTCGCAGAGCGCGGTCGACTGCGACACCCCGGCCGCGTCGAGGAGCTGCTTGAGCATCGGCACGCAGGAGCCGCAGCTCGTGCCCGCCCGGGTGCACGCCTTCAGCGCCGGCACGTCCGCGCAGCCGCCGGCGATCGCGTCGTCGACGTCGGCGCGGGTCACCGCGTTGCAGGAGCAGACCTGCGCGGTGGCGGGCAGCGCCCCCGCTCCCGCGCCCGGTGCGCCGGCGGGCGCGAGCAGCGCCAGCGGGGGAGCGGGCAGCGGGCCGCCGACGCTGGCCCGCAGCGTGGGGTACGCGCTCGCGTCGCCGACCAGCACCCCGCCGAGCAGGGTCTGCGCGTCGTCGGAGAGGACCAGCCTGGCGTAGACCCGGGTGGCCGGGTCGGTGAACGTCACGTCGAGGCAGCCCGGCGTGGTGCCGTGCGCGTCGCCGAACGAGGCCACGTCCACGCCGAGCAGCTTCAGCTTCGTGGCGGTGTCCGCCCCGGGGAAGGTGGCCGCGCCGCCGACCAGCCGGTCGGCGACGACCTCGGCCATCGCGTAGCCGGGGGCGACCAGGCCGTGGCAGGCGCCGTCGACCGCCGCGCACTCGCCGACCGCCCAGACCCGCTCGTCGGTCGTGCGGCAGGAACCGTCGACCAGCACCCCGCCGCGTGGGCCCAGCGCCAGTCCGGCCGCCCGGGCCAGCTCGTCGCGGGGCCGGATGCCGGCCGCCACCACCACCAGTTCGGCGTCGACCACCGAGCCGTCGGCCAGCTCCAGGCCGGCGACGGCGCCGTCCGGGCCGGGCCGCAGGGCGGTGGTGGCGACGCCCAGGTGGGTGGCCACGCCCAGCTCGTCGACGTAGCGCCGCAGCATCGCGCCGCCGGCCGTGTCCACCTGCGCCGGCATCAGCCGGGGCGCGAACTCCACCACGCTCGTCGCCAGGCCGAGCAGGCGCAGCGCGTTCGCCGCCTCCAGGCCGAGCAGCCCGCCGCCGATCACCGCGCCGGTGCGCCGGCCGCGCGCGTGCTCCCGGATCGCCTCCAGGTCGTCCAGCGTGCGGTAGACGAAGACCCCCGGCAGCGCCGCCCCCCGCACCGGCGGAACGAAGGCGTACGAGCCGGTGGCCAGCACGAGCGCGTCGTACGGATGCTCGCCGGCCGCCGTGCGCACCACCCGCCGCACCCGGTCGATCTCCGTGGCCGGCTCGCCGAGGCGCAGCTCCACCCCGTCGTCGGGGGTGTGCAGGTTGAGCTCCTCGGCGGTGGCCCCGTCGAAGAACGCCGAGAGCCGCACCCGGTCGTACGCCGGGCGGGTCTCCTCGGCGAGCACCGTGACCCGCCACCGTCCCTCGGGGTCGCGGGCGCGCAGCGCGTCGACGAGGCGCTGCCCGACCATGCCGTTGCCGACGACGACCAGCCGACCGTGACTGCCGCTTCGCCCGCTCACGACCGCGCTCCGCTTCGTCGCGTGCCCGCCTGGGGCACTCCCGCACGGAGCCTGCCTCGCCCGCTCATCGCGCCACCTCCACCGAATCCACCTCGGACAACCAGTCGACGATGCCGGCGACCGCGTCCCGGCAGCCGCCGCAGCCGGTGCCGGCCCGGGTGGCCGCCACCACGGCGTCGACCGTCCGGGCGCCGGAACGCCAGCAGCTCACCAGCGCGCCCTTGCTGACGTGGTTGCACTGGCAGACGGTCGCCGCGTCCGGCATCAGCGCCGGGGTGGCGGCGGGCGCCGCCGGGGCCGCACCGAAGGCCCGGCCGAGCAGCAGGGACCGCCGGTCGGCCGGCACCGGCTCACCCCGGTCGAAGAGCTGGACCACCGTGCCGACCGCCGGGTTGTCGCCGAGCAGGATGGCGGCCGTCAACCGCTCGTCGCGGATGCGCAGCCGCGCGTACGTGCCCCGGGCCGGGTCGGCGAAGGTCAGCTCCTCGCCGGCCCCGCCGTCGGCCGGGTCGCCCATCGCGGCGAGGTCGATGCCGGCCGCCTTGAGTCGGGTCACCGCCGGGCGGGGCCGGTAGCGGGCCAGCGGGTCCTCGCCGGTGAGCACCTGCGCCACCACCCGCGCCTGCGCCCAGGCCGGCGCGACCAGCCCGGTGAGGGCGCCGTCGTGCTGGGCGCAGTCGCCGATCGCCGAGATCCGCCGGTCGCTGGTGCGCAGCCGGTCGTCGACCAGCACGCCCCGCTCCACGGCCAGCCCGGCCGCGGCGGCGAGGTCGGTGTCGGGGCGTACCCCGCAGGAGAGGACCAGCAGGTCGGCGGCGAGCGAGCGGCCGTCGGCCAGGTCGAGGCGGACCCCGTCGGCGTCCGCCACCACCCGGGTGGCCGACACGGCCAGGTGGGTGGTCACCCCGAGCCCCGCGAGCGTGCCGGCCAGCACGGCCGCGCCCGCCGGGTCGAGCTGCCGTTCCATCAGGTACGGCAGCGGGTGCACCACCCCGACGGCCAGGCCCCGGGCGGCGAGCCCGCGGGCCGCCTCCAGCCCGAGCAGCCCGCCGCCGAGCACCAGGGCGGTGTGCGCGCCGTCGGCGACGGCGAGGATCCGCCGGCAGTCGTCCAGGGTGCGGAACGGGACCACCCGGTCCGGCAGCCGGAGCCCGTCCAGCCCGGGCAGCGGGGGCACCACGGCCCGGCTGCCGGTGGCGAGCACCAGATGGTCGTACGCGATGCGGTCGCCGTCGTCGGTGCGGACCGTGCGGTCGGCCCGGTCGACGGCGGTGACGGTCACCCCGGGGCGCAGGTCGACGCCGTGCCCGGCGGCCTCCGCCAGCTCCACGTCCGCCTCGCCGATCTTGCCCGCCAGCAGGGTGGAGAGCATGATCCGGTTGTACGCCCGGTGCGGCTCCGCCCCGAGCACGGTGACCTTCCGGTCCCCGCCCCGGGCGTGCAGCTCGGCGGCCAGCCGGGCGCCGGCCATCCCGTTGCCGACGATCACCACGCGCCCGGTCACGGCCGGCCCCCGTCGCGCGGCGGACGGCCCCGGGCCGGCGCCGCGGGACGCCGGACGGTTCGCTCGCTCATGGTCGCTCCACCCTCTCCAGCCGGACGGCGCAGATCTTGAACTCCGGCATCCCGGAGACCGGGTCGACGGCGTCGTTGGTCACCGAGTTGGCCCGCGCCGCGCCGCCCCAGTGGAACGGCGCGAACACCGTGTCCGGCCGGATGGCGGCGCTGAGCCGGGCCGGCGCGCGCAGCTCGCCCCGGCGGGAGACCACCCGCACCAACTCGCCGTCGCCGATGCCCAGCCGGGCGGCCAGGTCGGGATGCAGCTCGACGAAGGCGTCCGGGGCGGCCCGGCGCAGCGCGGCGACCCGGCGGGTCTGGGTGCCGGACTGGTACTGCGCGAGCACCCGGCCGGTGGTGAAGTGCAGCGGGTACTCGGCGCAGACCTCCTCGGCCGCCGGCCGGTGCTCCACGGGGTGGAACCGGGCCCGCCCGTCGGGGGTGGCGAACCGGTCGACGAAGAGCCGGGGCGTGTCGGGCCCGTCCTCGGCCGGGCAGGGCCAGAACACCCCGTCCCGCTCGTCGATCCGCTCCCAGCTCACCCCGGCGTAGTCCGCGGGGCCGCCGGCCGACGCCCGCCGCAGCTCCGCGAACACGGCCCGCGGGTCGCCGCCGTCCTCCTCGCCGGCGGGCGGGGGAACCGGAGTGGCTCCCGCCCGGAGGCGTGCGGTGAGGCCGGCGAGGATCTCCAGGTCGGTACGGACGCCCGGGGGCGGCGGACGCAGCGCCCGCCGGCGCAGCACCCGACCCTCCAGGTTGGTCATCGTGCCGTCCTCCTCGGCCCACTGCGCGGTGGGCAGCACCACGTCGGCCAGCGCGGCCGTCTCGGAGAGCAGGAAGTCGACCACCACCAGCAGGTCGAGCCCGCGCAGCCGGCGTTCGACCCGGGCGGCGCGGGGCGCGGAGACCACCGGGTTGGAGCCGAAGACCAGCAGCGCCCTCGGCCCGGCGGGCGTGCCCAGCGAGTCCAGCAGCTCGTACGCGGGCACGCCCGGGCCGGGCAGTTCGTCGGCCGGCACCCCCCAGACCCCGGCGACGTGCTCCCGGGCGGCCGGGTCGTCGATCCGGCGGTAGCCGGGGAGCTGGTCGGCCTTCTGCCCGTGCTCCCGCCCGCCCTGCCCGTTGCCCTGGCCGGTCAGGCAGCCGTAGCCCGAGCCGGGGCGGCCGGGCAGCCCCAGGGCGAGCGCCAGGTTGACGAAGCCGGTGACCGTGTCGACGCCCTTGGCGTGCTGTTCGGCGCCCCGCGCGGTCAGGATGATCGCGCGCTCGGCGGTGCCGAGGGCCCGGGCGGTCGCCTCCAGGTCGGCCGCCGGCACCCCGGAGAGCGCCTCGGCGCGGGCCGGCCACCAGGCGGTCACGCTGCGGCGGACCGCCTCGAAGCCGGTGGTGCGGGCGGCCACGTACTCGCGGTCGACCAAGCCCTCGGTGAGCGCGACGTGCAGCAGCGCGTTCGCCACCGCCAGGTCGGTGCCGGGCAGGGGCTGCAGGTGCAGGTCGGCCTGCCGGGCGGTGGCGGTGAGCCGGGGGTCGACCACGATCAGCCGGCCGCCGCGCTCGCGCTGCTCGGCCAGCCAGCGCACCAGCGGGGGCATGGTCTCGGCCGGGTTCGCGCCGACCAGCAGCAGCGTGTCGGCCCGCCCCAGGTCGGCCAGCGGGAACGGCAGGCCCCGGTCGACGCCGAAGGCGCGCATCCCGGCCGCCGCCGCCGAGGACATGCAGAACCGGCCGTTGTAGTCGATGTGCCTCGTCCGCAGCGCCACCCGGGCGAACCTGCCGAGCGCGTACGCCTTCTCGTTGGTGAGCCCGCCGCCGCCGAAGACGGCCACCGCGTCCCGGCCGTGTCCACGCTGGACGGCGCGGACCCCGGCCACGATCCGGTCGAGGGCGGCGTCCCAGCTCGCCGGGCGCAGCTCGCCGGTGCGGGGGTCGCGCAGCAGCGGGGTGGTCAGCCGCTCGGGGTGGTCGAGGAGTTCGGCGGCCGTCCAGCCCTTCTGGCAGAGGCCGCCCCGGTTGGTGGGGAACTGGCGGGGGAGCACCGCCACCCGGCCGTCCTCCTCGCGCAGCCGCATGCCGCACTGGAGGGCGCAGTACGGGCAGTGTGTCGCCACCTCCCGGGGCTCCCGCCCCGGTCGAGTCGCCGTCCGCGCACCGTCCGTCATGTCGGCAAAGCGTGCCGGGGGGCGGTTTCCGGCCCGGGTCCCGTTTGTTTCGCTCCTGTCAAGAGCGGCTCACACCGCACCGAGGCACGGGGCCGCTTCGGTGCCTTCTGAGGGGGCGCGGTCGGGCGGCGTGCCGGTGGTCGGCGCAGCCGAGGCCCGGCTGTCGTCGGTCGCGGCCGTTCCAGACGTACCCCGGCCGGCCGGGCCCGGGCGAACGGTGGGATGACTGCCGGTCATACCAGCGGTAGGCTGTTCGGCATGACGGCCAAGGTGACCCTGTCGTTCTCCGACGAGACGATCGAGGAGGCCCGCCGGTTCGCCAAGCGCGAGGGGCTCTCCCTGTCGGCGTGGATGGACCAGGCGGCCCGCGAGAAGGCGCTGCGCGAGGTCTTCACCGCGCACGCCGCCGCTGTCGGCCGCGCCGGGCTCGACCTCGAATCCGCCGCCCTCGCCGACGCCCGCGAGGTGGGCATGGTCGACGACCTGCTCTTCGGCGGGCGCCCGCGTGCTGCGTAGGGGCGAGGTCTGGCGCATCGACGGCGCCCGGGAGCGGCTCGGGCTGGTGATCAGCTCCGACGTCTACAACTCCACCGACGTGCCGATCGTCATCGTGGCCGAGGTGGTCGAGGAGGCGCTGCTGCGCGACTCGCCCCTGGCGGTGCCGATGGGCGCGTACGTGGTGATGCCCGACCGGCTCTCCTCACCGATGAAGAAGTGGTTCACCGAGTGCGTGGACGTCGCCGACACCGAGACCATGCAGCGGGTCGGCCGGGCGCTGCGCATCCTGCAACAGCTCTGACACCTCACCGGCGGCGCCCGGCCGAGGTGCGGTCTCCGTTTCCGGCCCGACCCGCGACGGGCATCGCGGGGTAACCCCCGATTCCTAGCGTTCCTCCAGGTCACACCGACGAGGAGGAGCCGCCGTGCGCACACTCGCCCCCAGCACGCCCCCGGCCGAGGCCGCCCCGGCCGCCGCCGGGCGCCGCCGCATCGACGACTGGCGCCCCGAGGACCCGGAGTTCTGGCGTACGACCGGGGCGCCGATCGCCCGCCGAAACCTCTGGATCTCGATCTTCGCCGAGCACGTGGGCTTCTCCGTGTGGAGCCTCTGGTCGGTGACGGTGCTCTTCCTCGGTCCCGAGTACGGCATCGACCCGGCGGGCAAGTTCCTGCTCACCGCCGTGCCGGCCGCGCTCGGGGCGGTGCTGCGCCTGCCGTACACGCTCGCCGTGGCCCGGTTCGGCGGGCGGAACTGGACGGTCGTCAGCGCGCTGCTGCTGCTCGTCCCGGCCGTGCCGATGGCCGTGCTGCTGGAACCGGGCGTCTCCTACCCCACGCTGATGGTGCTGGCCTGCCTGACCGGCGTCGGCGGCGGCAACTTCGCCTCCTCGATGGCGAACATCAACCTCTTCTTCCCCCAGCGGCTCAAGGGCCGGGCGCTCGGGCTCAACGCCGGCGGCGGCAACCTCGGCGTGCCGGCGGTGCAACTGGTCGGCCTGGCGGTGCTGGCCACGGCGGGCGCCGCGTACCCCCGGCTGGTGCCGGCCGTCTACCTGCCGCTGATCGTGCTGGCCGCGCTGGCCGCGGCGCGCGGGCTGGACAACGTCCCCGGGGCGCGCAACGAGCCCGGCGCGCTGCGCGAGGCCGCCCGCGACCCGCACACCTGGATCATGTCGCTGCTCTACGTCGGCACCTTCGGCTCCTTCATCGGCTTCGGCTTCGCCTTCGGGCAGGTGCTCCAGCTCCAGTTCGCCGAGCGCTTCCCGACGCCTGTCGACGCCGCCTGGCTGACCTTCCTCGGCCCGCTGACCGGCTCGCTGATCCGGCCCGTCGGCGGCCACCTCGCCGACCGGCTCGGCGGGGCCCGGGTGACCTTCTGGAACTTCGTCGCGATGGCGGCCGGCGCCGCGCTCGTGCTCTTCGCCGCCCGGGAGCGCTCGTTCGGGCTCTACCTGGTCGGTTTCCTGTCGCTCTTCGTCTTCTCCGGGATCGGCAACGGGTCGACGTACAAGATGATCCCGGCGATCTTCCGGGCCCGGGCGACGGCGGCGGTGGACGCGGGCCGGCGGGAGGCGGCGGCGGCCGAGCGCTGGGCCGTCCGGATGACCGGGGCGTTGATCGGCGTCGCGGGGGCGGTGGGGGCCTCCGGCGGGGTGCTGGTGAACATCGCCTTCCGGCAGTCGTTCCTCACCCAGGGCAGCGCGGACGCGGCGTATGTCGCCTTCGTGGCCGCCTACGCGGTCTGTTTCGCCGTGACCTGGTCGGTCTACCTGCGGCCGGGACCGCGGCGGCTGGCCGGGGTGTGACCCGGTCCGTGCCGCGCCGCAGGTCAGGGCGGGTGGCACCCCGTTTTGACCTGCCGACGGGGCGCCGGGTATCGTTGCCTGCTGTTGTACGACATCCAGAGGCGTGCCACTGAGGTACGCTTGGTCGTTCGTGCGCGCCCGGTCACCTCGGCGCGCGACCCCAGACCGACGACGAGACAAGGTAGACCTGTGCGTACGTACAGCCCGAAGCCGGGTGAGATCGAGCGTCAGTGGCACGTCATCGACGCCTCTGATGTCGTGCTGGGCCGCCTGGCCACCCACGCCGCCACGCTGCTGCGCGGCAAGCACAAGCCGACTTTCGCGCCGCACGTCGACACGGGCGACTTCGTCGTCATCGTGAACGCGGGCAAGGTGGCGCTGACCGGCAACAAGCGGCAGCAGAAGATCGCCTACCGCCACTCCGGTTACCCGGGTGGTCTGAAGCAGGTCGGCTACGACGAGCTGCTGACCAAGCGCCCCGAGCGGGCCATCGAGCTCGCCGTCAAGGGGATGCTCCCGCACAACAAGCTCGGCCGTAAGCTCATCAAGAAGCTGAAGGTCTACGCCGGTGCCGAGCACCCGCACGGCGCGCAGTCGCCGGTGCCGTTCGAGATCAAGCAGATCGCGCAGTGAGCGCGGGCGAAGGAATCAGCATGACCGACATCACCGCCACCGAGGTCGCCCCCGAGGCCACCGAGGCGCCGGCGCCCGTCGCCCGCGCGCCTCGTGGTGACCGGCCGATCCAGACCGTGGGTCGCCGCAAGGAGGCCATCGTCCGGGTCCGCATCGTGCCGGGCACCGGCAAGATCACCTGCAACGGCCGTGACCTCGAGGCCTACTTCCCGAGCAAGGTGCACCAGCAGCTGATCAAGGACCCGCTGGTCACCGCCGAGAAGCCGGAGGCGTTCGACGTCATCGCCAACCTGCGCGGCGGCGGCACCACCGGTCAGGCCGGCGCGCTCCGGCTGGCCATCGCCCGGGCCCTGATCGTCAGCGAGCCGGACGACCGCCCGGCGCTGAAGAAGGCCGGCTTCCTCACCCGGGACGCCCGGGTCAAGGAAAGCAAGAAGTACGGCCTCAAGAAGGCCCGTAAGGCTCCCCAGTACTCGAAGCGCTGACCCTCAGCGGCACGTTGTACTTCTGACGGACGGCCGGGTCCGCCTCCCCTCGACGGGAGGTGGCCCGGCCGTTCGCCTTTCCTGGACCGTTTCATCGGAGGTTGGCGGGTATGGGCCGGTTGTTCGGCACGGACGGCGTACGCGGGCGGGCGAACGCGGATCTGACGCCCGAGTTGGCGCTGGCGGTGGCGGTCGCCGCCGCGCACACGCTCGCCGAGTCGGATCGGAGCCATCCCCCGCTCGCCGTGGTCGGCCGGGACACCCGGGCCAGCGGCGAGATGCTGGAGGCCGCCGTCGTGGCCGGGCTCACCAGCGCCGGCGCCAACGTGGTCCGGGTGGGCGTGCTGCCGACCCCGGCCGTGGCGTTCCTCACCGCCGAGGCCAAGGCCGACCTGGGCGTGATGCTCTCCGCGTCGCACAACCCGATGCCCGACAACGGCATCAAGCTCTTCGCCGCCGGCGGGCACAAGCTGCCGGACGAGATCGAGATGAAGATCGAGGCGGCCGTCGAGGCGAACGCCACCAGCGCCTGGGCGCGGCCGGTCGGCGCCGGCGTCGGCCGGGTGCACGACCTGCTCGACGGCGCCGACCACTACGTGCAGCACCTGGTCAACACCGTGCCGCACCGCCTGGACGGGATCAAGGTCGTCGTCGACTGCGCCAACGGCGCCGCCGCCGAGGTGGCCCCCGTGGCCTACCGGGAGGCGGGGGCGGAGGTCGTCGCCATCCACGCCGAGCCGGACGGGCTGAACATCAACGACGACTGCGGCTCCAACCACATCGAGGCGCTGCGGGCCGCGGTGGTCGAGCACGGCGCGCACCTGGGCATCGCCCACGACGGCGACGCCGACCGCTGCGTCGCGGTGACCGCCGACGGCGAGGAGGTCGACGGCGACCAGGTGATGGCCATCCTCGCCCTCGCCATGCGCGAGGCCGGCACGCTGACGCAGGACACGCTGGTCGCGACCGTGATGAGCAACCTGGGCCTGCGCCTGGCCATGTCCCGCGAGGGCATCCGGCTGGTCGAGACCAAGGTCGGCGACCGGTACGTGCTGGAGGAGCTGCGGGCGTCCGGGCTGGCGCTGGGCGGCGAGCAGAGCGGGCACATCGTGATGCCCGCGTACGCGACCACCGGCGACGGCGTGCTGACGGGGCTGCACCTGATGTCGCGGATGGCGGCCACCGGCAAGTCCCTGGCCGAGCTGGCCGGGGTGCTCACCCGGCTGCCGCAGGTGCTGGTCAACGTCCCGGTCGGCGACCGCACGATCGGCGCCGCCGCGCCCGCCGTACGCGCCGAGGTCGAGCGGGCCGAGGCGGAGCTGGGGGAGACGGGCCGGGTGCTGCTGCGCCCGTCCGGCACCGAGCCCCTGGTCCGGGTGATGGTCGAGGCCGCCACGGAACACGTCGCCCGCGAGACGGCCGAGCGCATCGCCGACGCGGTCCGCGTCGCCAGCCCCGCCTGACCCGTCCGGCCGCAGTGGCCGGGCCCGCCGGCCCGGCCACGACGCCCCGGTCCCGCAGGGGCGGTCGGAGCGCGGGGCCGACGGGCGGCCCCCTTTCGGGCCGATCGCCGGCTCAGCTCCCGGGCAGCCGGCGCAGCCGGTCGGCCGCCTCGGTCAGCACCTCCGGGCGCTTGCAGAAGGCGAAGCGGATCAGGTGCCGGCCGGCGTCGGGATCGTCGTAGAAGCCCTGGGTGGGGACGGCGACGACCCCGCACCGCCCGGGCAGCGAACGGCAGAACTCCAGCCCGTCGCGCCCGCCCAGTGCGGTGACGTCGGCGGTGACGAAGTACGTCCCCTCCGGCGCGAACACCTCGAACCCGGCATCGGTCAGCCCGCCGACGAGCTGGTCCCGGCGGGCCTGCATGCCGTCGCGGAAACCCGTGAAGTAGTCGTCCGGCAGGGCCAGCGCCACCGCCACGGCCGGCTGCAACGGCGCGGCGTTGACGAAGGTGAGGAACTGCTTCACCCGCAGCACCGCCGAGACCAGCGCCGCCGGGCCGCTTGCCCAGCCGACCTTCCAGCCCGTGCAGGAGAACGTCTTGCCGGCCGAGGAGATGCGCAGGGTGCGCTCGCGCATGCCGGGCAGCGTGGCGAGCGGGACGTGCGGGCTGGACGTGTCGGTGAAGACCAGGTGCTCGTACACCTCGTCGGTCACCGCGTACGCGCCGTGCTCCTGGCACAGCTCGGCGACCAGGGCCAGCTCGTCGGGGGTGAACACCTTGCCAGTCGGGTTGTGCGGCGAGTTCAACAGCACCAGCCGGGTGCGTGGGCCGAACGCGGCGCGCAGGGCGGCGGGGTCGAAGGCGTAGCGGCCGTCGACGTCGGGGCGCAGCGTGACGGGCCGCCGGACCGCGCCGGCCAGCGCGATCGAGGCGGCGTACGAGTCGTAGTACGGCTCGAAGCAGACCACCTCGTCGCCCGGCTCGCAGAGCCCGAGGATCGCCGCGGCGAGCGCCTCGGTGGCGCCCGCGGTCACGACGATCTCGCCCTCGGGGTCGTACTCCAGGCCCCAGAAGCGGCGCTGGTGCGCGGCCACCGCCGCGCGCAGGGCCGGAACGCCCGGGCCCGGCGGGTACTGGTTCTGCCCCGAGCGCAGCGACTCGGCCGCGGCGGCGAGCATCTCCGGCGGCCCGTCGGTGTCGGGGAAGCCCTGACCGAGGTTGACCGCGCCGGTGCGGACGGCGAGGGCGGACATCTCGGCGAAGACGGTCGTCCCGAACGGGCGCATCCGGGCCACCAGCGGATCGACGTCGTCGGTCGTCGTCATCCCGACAGCCTAGAACCCGCCCCCGGAGGGGCCATCGCACGCCTTGCGAGGATGGCACTGCCGACTCGGCCCCCGCGGTGAGAGCCGGCGACCATGACAGGAAGGATGACCAACGTTGCGGGAATGGCAGCTGACCAGGACGTACGACAGCACCATCGGCGAGGTCCGGTGGGACCGACTCGGAGCGGCCGAGGCGGGGCGGCCACCGGTCGTCCTGCTGCACGGCACCCCCTTCTCCTCCTATGTCTGGCGCGGGACCGCCGGCGCGCTGGCGCAGCACCGTCAGGTGTACGTCTGGGACATGCCGGGCTACGGGATGTCGGCCAAGTTCGACGGGCAGGACGTCTCCCTCGCCGCGCAGGGCCGGATCTTCGGCGAACTGATCGAGCACTGGGGGCTGGCCGAGCCGGCGGTGGTCGCGCACGACGTCGGGGGCGCGGTCGCACTGCGCGCGCACCTGCTACACGGTGTCCCGTATCGCAGGCTCGCTCTCGTCGACCCGGTCGCCCTTGCGCCCTGGGGGTCGCCGTTCTTCCGTCTGGTCGGTCAGCACGCGCCGGTGTTCGGCCAGCTCCCGTCCGCCCTGCACCGCGCCCTGGTTCGTGAGTACGTCAGTTCGGCGAGCAGTTGCGGGCTGCACCCGGCGGTCCATGACCGGCTGGTCGAGCCCTGGCTGGGCGAGGCCGGCCAGGCGGCGTTCTACCGGCAGATCGCACAGGCGGACCAGCGGTACACCGACGAGGTCGAGGAGCGGTATGGCGCGATCGACGTGCCGGTTCTGGTCTGCTGGGGTGCCGACGACGAGTGGATTCCGGTGGCGAAGGGTCACGAACTCACCTCGCGGGTCCCGGGTGCGCGTCTGCGGCTCATCCCCGGGGCTGGGCACCTGGTCCAGGAGGACGCCCCTGCGGCGCTCACCGCCGCTCTCCTGGCCTTCCTCGACGAGGATTCCGCCTGAACAGGGTTATCCGCTCTGAAACCGGGAATTGATCAGATCGCCTGCTTGATTGGCCGGCTTTCGCGCACGCGCAATGAGCGAAACTGGGTTAGGCTGCGGGACATGTGTGGAATCGTGGGTTACGCCGGCGCGCGCCCGGCGCTCGGCATCGTGCTCGACGGACTGCGGCGGCTCGAATACCGCGGCTACGACTCGGCCGGCGTCGCCGTCGTCTGCGACGGCGAGCTGCTGACGGAGAAGAAGGCCGGCAAGCTGGCCAACCTGGAGAAGGTGCTCTCCGAGCGGGCCGCCGAGGACCCGACGTCCTGCGCGGCCAGCCCGATCGGCATCGGCGACGGCACCACCGGCATCGGGCACACCCGGTGGGCCACCCACGGCGGCCCCACCGACCGCAACGCCCACCCGCACCTCGCCCCCGACGGCCGCGTCGCCGTGATCCACAACGGCATCATCGAGAACTTCGCGAAGCTCCGCGCCGAGCTGGAGGCCGACGGCGTCCAGTTCGCCAGCGACACCGACACCGAGTGCGCCGCGCACCTGCTCTCCGCCGCGCTGGCCGACCTGCGCGCCGCCGGCCACCCCGACGGCCCGCAGCTGCTCGCCGCCGGCATGCGGGTGGTCTGCCAGCGGCTGGAGGGCGCGTTCACCCTGCTCGCCGTCGACGCGGCGGTGCCCGGCGCCGTCGTCGGCGCCCGGCGCAACTCGCCGCTGGTCGTCGGCCGGGGCGACGGGGAGAACTACCTCGCCAGCGACGTGGCCGCGTTCATCGAGCACACCCGGGACGCGGTGGAGCTGGGCCAGGACCAGATCGTCCTCATCACCGGCGACACCATCGAGATCACCGACTTCGCCGGCCAGCCCGCCAGCGGCAAGGACTTCCACATCGACTGGGACTCCTCGGCCGCCGAGAAGGGCGGCTACGACTGGTTCATGCTCAAGGAGATCGAGGAGCAGCCGCAGGCCATCGCGGACACGCTGCTCGGCCGGCTCACCGAGACCGGCGAGATCATGCTCGACGAGGTCCGCCTCAGCGACCAGGACCTGCGCGACGTCGACAAGATCTTCATCGTCGCCTGCGGCACGGCCTACCACTCCGGGCTGGTCGCCAAGTACGCCATCGAGCACTGGACCCGGATCCCGTGCGAGGTGGAGCTGGCCAGCGAGTTCCGCTACCGCGACCCGGTCCTCGACCGGTCCACGCTGATCGTGGTGATCTCGCAGTCCGGCGAGACGATGGACACCCTGATGGCGCTGCGGCACGCAAAGGAGCAGAAGGCCCGGGTGCTGGCCATCTGCAACACCAACGGCTCCACCATCCCCCGCGAGTCCGACGCGGTCCTCTACACCCACGGCGGGCCCGAGATCGCCGTCGCCTCGACCAAGGCGTTCCTCACCCAGCTCGTCGCCTGCTACCTGATCGGCCTGCACCTGGCCCAGGTGCGGGGCATCAAGTTCGCCGACGAGGTGGCCGCCGTGGTGGAGCAGCTCCACCAGATGCCGGGCAAGCTGCGCGAGCTGCTGGCGCGCATCGAGCCCGTCCGCGAGCTGGCCCGCGACCTGCGGTCCGAGCCGACCGTGCTGTTCATCGGCCGGCACGTGGGCTACCCGGTGGCCCTGGAGGGCGCGCTCAAGCTCAAGGAGCTGGCGTACATGCACGCCGAGGGCTTCGCCGCCGGCGAGCTGAAGCACGGCCCGATCGCCCTGATCGACAAGGGCACCCCGGTGATCTGCATCGTGCCGTCGCCGGTGGGCCGGGGCATGCTGCACGACAAGGTCGTCTCCAACATCCAGGAGGTGCGGGCGCGCGGTGCCCGGACGATCGTGATCGCGGAGGAGGGCGACGAGGCGGTCGTCCGCTACGCCGACCACCTGATCTACGTGCCGCGTACGCCGACCCTGCTCGCGCCGCTGGTCACCACCGTGCCGTTGCAGGTCCTCGCCGCCGAGATCGCCGCCGCCCGGGGGCACGACGTGGACCAGCCCCGCAACCTGGCCAAGTCGGTCACCGTCGAGTAGCCACCGCCGGGCCCGGCCATCCACCCGCTGACGGCCGGGCCCGGCGCGCGCCCGGCGGTCAGCGGCCCAGCACGACCCGGGCCATGCCGTCCAGCGCCGGGTTGTCGGGCGCCCAGTAGCCGGTGTGGCCGTGCCGGCCGCTGGGAAAGGTGCGCCCGCCGAACGCCGGGTGGCTGGGGTCGTGGCCGAACCACAGCTCCCGCGCCGGCCCGGCGACCGTCAGCGGCGACGCGGCGTACAGGGCCTGCCGGGCCAGCTCGTCCGGCGGCCGGGCCAGCCGGATCACGTCGTCCGACGCGGTGCTCGCCCAGACCTGCCCCGGAGGCAGCCGCAGCTCGGCGGCGTGCGCGACCCCCACCCCGGGCGAGCCGACGAAGACCAGGGCGTCGGCGGCGAGCCCGTGGTCGCGCGCCGCCGTGCCGACCACCAGCGAGCCGTAGCTGTGGCCCAGCACGGTCTGCCGGCCCGGCGGCCCCTCGTGGGTCGCCCGCAGCCCCTCCTGGAACCGGTGCAGCGCCGGCCCGGCGTCCCGGGCCTGCCCCGGCCAGGCCGCCTCGTGCAGGAAGTCGGGGGCGTCGTAGTCCAGCCAGAGCACCGCCGCGGCCTCCTCCCCGGGAGCCAGGGCGGCGCAGCGGGACAGCACCCGGGCCGCCCGGCCCAGCTCGCCGGTCGCGTCACCCAGTCCGGAGGTCATCCCGGGCACGTACGTCAGCACCCGCGCCGAGCGGTCCGGGTTGCCCAGCGCCACGACCGCGCGCCCCTCGCCGGCCGTGCCCAGCCCCAGCAGGTACGCCCGGGGCGCCTCCCCGGCGGCCAGGCGGCCGGCCAGCGCGTCCAGCCCGGCCAGCGCCGTCTCGACCCGCAGCAGCCCGGCCAGCTCCGCCGGCCCGCGCGGCACCCGCGCCAGCAGCGCTCGCCGCGCGGCGAGCAGCTCCTCCCGCCGCGCACCGAGCAGCAGCCGGTTGGCCTGGTCGCGGGCGTCCGCCGGCACCCCGTCGAGGCGGCCGACAAGCCCCGGCTCGTGGGCCACCAGCCACCGGCGCTGCGCGGGAGTGAGCCCCGCCCACCACGCCCGCACCGCGGCGGGACTCGCGCCGGGCGACGGCCGGCCGGGCGGCGGCGGGGCCACCCACGTCGACCGGGCGGCCGCCGCCAGGGCGTCCAGCCGGCCGGCCGCCTCCCGGTCGGCGGACCCGGCCAGCTCCAACGCCTCCCGGATCGCCGCGCCCACCCCGGCCGCGACCTGCCCCGACGCAGGGGTGGCCGGCGCGCGGGCGGGGTCGGCCGACACCCGCCCCTGCCGGTCGACCAGCAGCCCGGCGCCCTCCGCGCGCGTCACCGCCGCGGCGAGCCGGGCCTTGGCCGCCCCCAGCCGGCCGGCGAACTCGGCCAGCACCTGATCGACCTCGACGAGGGCGGGGGAGACCGTGGTCAGTTCGGCGCGCAGCGCCGTGAGCCGGGCGTCGGCGGCCCGGGCCGCACCACCGGTCCAGTCGGCGCGCAGCGCCGCCGCGTCGGCGGACAGCTCGCCGGCCCGGCGCCCGACCGGGTCGGTCAGCCCGCGCCAGGCCGCGCCGGCGGTCCGCCACCCACCCGGGTCGGCCGCCCAGAGCTGTCGGTAGCCCACGGCCACCGCCCGCTCGGCGGGGTGGGCCGGCCGCGCGGCGGGCCCGGTCCGGCCCGCCGCCGATGCCCGAGCAGGCGGGCCGGCAGGAGCCGGGACCGCTCCCGGCGGCCCGGGCCCGCCTGCCGCCGTCGTCGGCCCGTTCGGGCCTGCCGCCGTCGTCGGCTGGTTCCGGCTCGCCGCCGGGACCGGCCCGGGCCCGCCGGCTGCCGTTGTCGGCTGGTTCCGGCTCGCCGCCGGCACCGGCCCGGGCCCGCCGGTCGGCGGTGCCGGCGCGGTCACCGGGGCAGGGCGGTGAGCCGGCCGGCCGACCGGTCGTCCACCGCCTCGTAGGCCTGCGCCGCCGCGCGCACCGCCCCGGCCGTCGCGGCCACCCGGGCACCGAGGGCGCCGAACCAGGCGTGCACCGCCGACTCCAGCCCGGTCAGGGCCGCCCCGGCCGCCCACTCCGGGGCCGGCACCACCAGCCCGGTCGCCCCGGCCAGCCCGTGCGCCAGCCGGTACGCGTCGTCGCCGAGCGCGCTCGCGGCCCGGCGCAGCGCCTCTGGTCGTACGGTGATCGGCTCCTCGGTCATCCCGGCCCCCGTGCCTCGCGGAACATCGACGACCCGGACGCTAGGCGGTGTCCACCGGCCGCCGGGCGCCCTGTGGACGGCGGCCGTCGGCCGGCGTGCGCCGCTGTCCACAGGCGTTGCCCCGCCGTGAGCCGGCGGCTAATGTGCGGCGGCCCGCGCCGGTAGGGTGAGCCCGTGATCGTCGCTGTCGGCATCGACGTCGTCCTGGTCGAGCGGTTCGCCAGGGCCCTGGCGCGGACGCCGCTGCTCGCCGACCGGCTCTTCACGGAGGCCGAGCGCTACACCAGCTCCGGCAACCCCCGGTCGCCCGAGTCGCTGGCCGCCCGGTTCGCGGCCAAGGAGGCCGTCGCCAAGGCGCTCGGCGCGCCGGCCGGTCTGAGCTGGCACGACTGCGAGATCGTGCCGGATCCCGACGGTCGTCCCTGGCTGACCGTCTCCGGCACGGTCGCGGCGGCGGCCGCCGAACGCGGGGTCAGCCGCTGGCACCTGTCGTTGTCGCACGACGGCGGGATCGCCTCGGCCATGGTGGTCGCGGAACGGTGATCGGGGCGCGCGGCCGGGCGCGCGCGGAAGTCGGACGGGGGCGGTGGCGTGAGACCGGTGTGGCGGGTCGCGGACGTACGCGCGGCGGAGGCGGGCCTGATGGCGACCCTTCCGCCCGGGACGCTGATGAGGCGGGCGGCCGCCGGGCTGGCCCGCCGGTGCGCGCTGCTGCTCGCCGACCGGGGCGGGGTCTACGCGGCCGGGGTGCTGCTGCTGGTCGGCTCCGGCGACAACGGCGGCGACACCCTCCTGGCCGGCGCGCACCTGGCCCGCCGGGGCGCGGCCGTGTCGGCGCTGCTGCTCACCCCCGGTCGGGCGCACGCCGAGGGGCTGGCCGCGCTGCGGGCCGCCGGCGGGCGGATCGTGGACCGGCCGCCGGCGACGGTCGACCTGGTGCTGGACGGCATCGTCGGGATCGGCGGCCGGGGCGGGCTGCGGGACACCGCCGACCAGCTCGCCGCCAGCCTGGTACGGCACTGCGGGCGCGACGGCGCCCCGGCCACCGTGGTCGCGGTGGACGTGCCCAGCGGCGTCGGGGTCGACACCGGGCACGTGCCGCTGACCGCCTCCGGGCGGCCGAGCGCCGTCCGCGCCGACGTGACGGTCGCCTTCGGCGCGCTGAAACCGGCGCTGGTGGTGGGCCCGGCCGCCGCGCTCGCCGGCGAGGTGGAGCTGGTCGACATCGGGCTGGAGCCGTGGCTGCGCGGCAGCCCGGCGCTGCGCGTCACCGAGTGGTCGGACGTGGCCGACTGGTGGCCCCGGCTCGGCCCGGCCTCGGAGAAGTACACCCGGGGGGTGGTGGGCGTCGCGACCGGTTCGGCGACCTACCCCGGCGCGGCGGTGCTCTCGGTCGCCGGGGCGCTGGCCGGCCCGACCGGCATGGTGCGCTACGCCGGCTCCGCGCGGGCCGACGTGCTGCACCGGCACCCGTCGGTGATCGCGACGGGGCGGGTCGCCGACGCGGGGCGGGTGCAGGCGTGGGTCTGCGGTTCGGGGCTCGGCACCGGCGGGGAGGCGGCCGGGGAGCTGCGCGCCGTGCTCGCCGCCCCGGTGCCGGTGGTGCTCGACGCCGACGCGCTGACCCTGCTGGTCGACGGTTCGCTGGCCGACCGGCTGCGCAAGCGGGACGCTCCGATCGTGGTCACCCCGCACGACCGCGAGTTCACCCGGCTCTGCGGGGAGAGCCCGGGGGCGGACCGGGTGGGGGCCACGCTGCGGCTGGCCGCCTGGATGAACGCGGTGGTGCTGCTCAAGGGGGACCGCACGGTGATCGGCACGCCGGACGGCCGGGCGTACGTGAACCCGACCGGAACCCCGGCGCTGGCCACCGGCGGCACCGGCGACGTGCTGTCCGGGCTGCTCGGCTCGCTGCTCGCGGCCGGGCTGGCGCCGGAGCGCGCGGCGGCCGCGGCCGCGTACCTGCACGGGCTCGCCGGCCGGGAGGCGGCCCGGGGCGGGCCGGTGACCGCGCCCGACGTGGCCGACGCCCTCCGCCCGGTCCTCGCCCGCCTCGGCCAGGGAGATCAGCGCGGAAAGTAGGCTGGGGGCATGTGGCAGGCCGAGGTGCGGGTGGATCTGGACGCGATCCGCGAGAACGTGAGCCGGCTGAGGTCCGGCACCGCCGCCGAGCTGATGGCGGTGGTCAAGGGCGACGGCTACGGCCACGGCATGGTCCCGGCCGCCCGCGCCGCGCTCGACGCCGGGGCGGACTGGCTGGGCGTCTGCACGCTGGACGAGGCGCTGACGCTGCGGCGGGCGGGGATCACCGTGCCGGTGCTGGCCTGGCTCCTCGCGCCGGGGCTGCCGCTGCACGAGGGCGTCTCCGCCGGGGTCGACCTCGGCGTCGCCAGCCTGCCCCAGCTCGACGAGATGGTCGAGGCGGGCCGCGCCGCCGGCCGGCCGGCCCGGCTGCACCTCAAGATCGACACCGGCCTGTCCCGGGGCGGCGCGACCGTCGCGGACTGGCCGGCCCTGCTCGACGCCGCCGCCAAGGCGCAGGCCGACGGCCTGGTCGAGGTGGTCGGGGTGTGGAGCCACTTCGTCTACGCGGACTCGCCGGGCCATCCGACCATCGACCGCCAGATCGCCGTCTTCCACGAGGGCCTCGGCATGGCCGAGCAGGCCGGCCTGCGGCCGCGCTACCGGCACCTGGCCAACTCGGCCGCCACGCTGACCCGACCGGACACCCACTTCGACCTCGTCCGCCCCGGGCTGGCCGTCTACGGCCTCTCCCCGATCGCCGGGGAGAGCTACGGGCTGCGCCCGGCGATGACCGCGCGGGCCCGGGTGATGCTGGCCAAGCGCGTCCCCGCCGGCTCCGGCGTGTCGTACGGGCACACCTACACCACCGAGCGGGAGGCGAACCTCGCCGTGGTGCCGCTCGGCTACGCCGACGGGGTGCCCCGGCACGCCTCCAACAGCGGGCCGGTGCGGCTGCGCGGCAAGCGGCGGACGATCTCGGGCCGGGTCTGCATGGACCAGTTCGTGCTCGACTGCGGCGACGACCCGGTGGCCGCCGGCGACGTCGTCACGCTCTTCGGCAGCGGCGCCGACGGCGAGCCCACCGCCGACGACTGGGCCGAGGCGACCGGCACCATCAACTACGAGATCGTCACCCGGTTCGGCAGCACCCGGGTCCCCCGCGTCTACGACGGCGAGCGCCCGTGACGTCGCGTTCCCGGATCCCCCTGCCCCGCTCCGGGCACGCCAGGGCCGCCGTCGGCGCGCTGGCCGCCGTCGGGGTCGCCGCCGCCGGGCTGGCCGCCGAACGCGCCCTGGTCCGCAAGCTCAAGGCAGACCCCACCGACCGGTACGCCGACGAGGTCTTCGACGAGCAGCGGTACGACGAGTCGTTCCGGCTGGAGATGCCCGACGGCACCGACATCCACGTCGAGGTGGTCGAGCCGACCCGGCCGACGCCCGGCAACCCGACAGTGGTGCTGGTGCACGGCTTCTGCCTGGACATGGGCACCTTCCACTTCCAGCGCAAGGTGCTCGCCGAGCGGGGCGAGCACCGGATCGTCGCGTACGACCAGCCGGGGCACGGCCGGTCGGGGCGGCTGGAGACCGGCGAGTACGACCTCACCGCGCTCGGCCGGACGCTGCGCGAGGTGATCGACCGCGCCGCCCCGGAGGGGCCCCTCGTGCTGGTCGGCCACTCGATGGGCGGCATGACCATCATGGCGTTCGCCGAGCTGTTCCCGGAGATGTTCGGCGACCGGGTCGTCGGCACCGTGCTGATGGCCACCTCCGGCGGCCTGCTCGCCGAGACAAAACTGGTCGCGCCCGCCCTGCTCGGCCGGGTCGGCGCGCCGGTGCTCTACATGGTCGGCAACGTCACCCGCTACGGCGGCACCGCGATCGACTGGGCCCGCAGGTCCACCACCAACGTGGCCTGGCTGCTCACCCGCCGGTACGGCTTCGGCACCCGGCACCCCAGCCCGGCGCTGGTGTCGTACGTCGAGACGATGAACTCGCGCACGTCCGCCGACACGGTGACCCGCTACCTGCGCACGCTGGCGACGCACTCCCGGTTCCCGGCGCTCGCCGCGCTGGCCGGCACCCCCGTGCTGGTGATCGTCGGCGACAAGGACATGATCACCCCCGTGACGCACTCCGAGGAGATCGTCCGGCGGCTGCCGCACGCCGGGTTCGTCAAGATCCCCGACAGCGGGCACGTCGTGATGCTGGAGCACGCCGACGAGGTCAACGAGGCGCTGACGCGCTTCCTGGAGGAGCTGTGACGCACGTCGTCGAGCTGCCGACGGTCGAGGACACCCGCGCGTTCGGGCGGCGGCTGGCCGGGCTGCTGCGCGCCGGCGACCTGCTGCTGCTGACCGGGCCGCTGGGCGCCGGCAAGACCGCGCTCACCCAGGGAATCGGGGCGGGGCTCGGCGTGCTCGGCGACATCACCTCGCCCACCTTCGTGATCGCCCGGGTGCACCGGCCCGACCCGGCGCGGGGCGGCACGGTGGCGCTGGTGCACGCCGACGCGTACCGGCTGGGCGACGCCGCCGACCCGCGCGCCGAGATCGACGACCTCGACCTGGACGCCTCGGTGGACGAGTCGGTCACCGTGGTCGAGTGGGGCGAGGGCCTCGTCGAGCAGCTGGTCGAGGCCCACCTGCGGGTGCGCGTCGACCGGCGCGACGACGACACCCGGGTAGTCGGGCTGGAGCCGGTCGGCGGCGACTGGGCGCGGCGCCTGACCGCCCTCGGGTGAGCGCTGTCGTACCGCCTGCCTAGAGTGCGCGGGACGGACCCGACAGGCGAAAGGTTGCCGATGCCCGACGACGCCCCCACCCTGGACCTGCTGGCGCTGCTGCCGGAGGACTGGCGTGCCGTACTCACCCCGCACCTCGACCCGGCCCGCACGGCCGCGCTGGCCGAGTTCGTCGCAGGGGAATACGCGACCCGCACGGTCTACCCGCCGGTGGAGGACCTCTTCTCGGCCTACCGCCTCTGCGCGCCGGCCGACTGTCGGGTGCTGATCCTCGGGCAGGACCCCTACCACAAGGCGGGGCAGGCGCACGGGCTGAGCTTCAGCGTGCGCGAGGGCGTCAGCGTGCCGCCGTCGCTGCGCAACGTCTTCAAGGAGCTCGGTGAGGACCTCGGCGTGCCGAAGCCGAGCAGCGGCAACCTGAGCGGCTGGGCGGCGCAGGGCGTCCTGCTGCTCAACGCGGTGCTCACCGTCCGCGAGGCCACGCCCGGCTCGCACGCCAACCGGGGCTGGGAGGAGTTCACCGACGCCACCATCCGGGCGCTCGACGCGATGGGATCCCGGGTGGTCTTCCTGCTCTGGGGCGGCTACGCGCGCAAGAAGGCCGCGCTGGTCACCAACCCGCAGCACGTGGTGCTGGAGGCGGGGCACCCCAGCCCGATGAACCCGCGCGGCTTCCTGGGCAGCCGGCCGTTCAGCGCGGCCAACAAGGCCCTCGCCGACGCCGGCCTGCCCACGATCGACTGGGAGCGCTCGGCCGGCTGACGAAGTCCGCAAGCTGCGCGTAATCGGGCGGTGACCGTCCGCTGTAGCCTGTGCCCGCAGGCGCTCGGCGAGCCGGGAGGCGGCGGGATGACGGCGACGGTCAGCGACGAACGGTGGCAGGTGGCGCGGGCGGCCCTGGCGGAGCAGACCGACCGCTTCGTCGAGCTGGTCCGCGCCGCCCCGCCGCAGGCCCACGCCACCGCCCACTGGTCGGTGGCGGACACGCTCGCCCACGTCGGGTCCATCGCGTGGCTGTACGTCTGCCTGGTGGACCCGGAGCGCCCGCTCCCGCCGGTGCCGGGCTTCGACGGGCTGCTCCCCGAGACCACCGTCGACACGGTGGCGGACTTCAACGACGTGCTGCTCGGGCACCTCACCGAGCGCGACCCGCACCTGCTGCTCGACCGGTTGCAGACCGACGTGAAGCAGTTCCTGGTCGCCTGCGAGAGGCGGCGCCCCGACGAGACGGTGCCGTGGCTCGGCGGGGCGCGGGTCCCGCTCGCCGGTCTCTGCGCCCACCTGGTCAACGAGGTGCTCGTCCACGGCCACGACATCTCCCGCGCCACCGGCCTGCCCTGGCGGATCCCCGACCCGCACGCCGCGCTCTTCCTGGAGCTGTTCCTGGCCGGCGTGGTCCGGCACGGCTACGGCCGGCTGATCGACGGCGGCGCGCCCCCGAGCGAGCGCCGGATCGTGGTCGAGTTCCGTTCGGCGTACGCGCCCCCGCTCCGGCTGCTGCTGCACCGGGGCCGGGTGACCTTCGCCGAGCCGGACGCCCGGCCCGACGCCGTGGTCGACCACGAGCCCGCGACGCTCAACCTGATGATGTTCGGCCGGATCAGCCGGGCCCGGGCGGTGCTCAGCGGCAAGGTGCGCGTCAGCGGGCGGCGTCCCTGGCTGCTGCCGGCCTTCCAGCGCAAGTTCCGCACCCCGAGCTGACAGGCGTCGCCGGGTCCGCCGACCGGGGCGGCTAGGCTGGCTTACCGTGCTCGTACTGGTGGTGGACAGCTCGACGCCCGCGGTGACGGCGGCGCTGGTGGAGGTCACGGCGCAGGGCGTCGCGACCCGGGCGCACCGCTGCACCGTCGACGCCCGCGCCCACGGCGAACTGCTCGCCCCGCAGGTCGACGCGGTGCTCGCCGACGCCGACGCCCGGCCGGCCGACCTGGGGGCGATCGTCGCCGGGCTCGGCCCCGGCCCGTTCACCGGGCTCCGGGTGGGGCTGGTCACCGCCGCCACCATGGGCCAGGTGCTCGGCGTGCCCACGTACGGCGTCTGCTCGCTGGACGCCATCGGCCACCCGGCGGCCGCCGGCGAGCCGGTGCTGGCCGCGAGCGACGCGCGGCGGCGCGAGATCTACTGGGCGGTCTACGACGGCGCGGGCCAGCGGCTCGTCGGGCCGGAGGTCTCCGCCCCGGCGGTCGCCGCCGAGCGCGCCCGGGGCCTGGCCGTCACGGTCGCGGTCGGCGACGGCGCGCACCGGTACGCGGACGCGCTCGGCCTGCCCGTGCGGGCGGAGCCGCGCTACCCGGACGCCGGCGTGCTGGCGACCCTGGCGGCCGAGCGGATCCGGGCCGGCGCCCCCGGCGAGGCGCTCACCCCGCTCTACCTGCGCCGCCCCGACGCCGTGGCGGCGACGGCGCGCAAGCCGGTCCTGCCGTGAGCGCGATGAGTGAGCCGCGTGTGCGAGCCGCGCGGCCGCGAGCCGAGGTGGCGCCGTGAGCGGTGTGCGTCTCGAACGGTTCCGGTGGTGGCACGTCGACGAGGTGCTGCCGATCGAGGCGGACCTCTTCGGCGCCGAGCAGTGGTCGGCGGCCATGTTCTGGAACGAGCTGGCCAACGGGCACCACTACCTGGTCGCCACCGACGACGACGGCGCCGTGCTGGGCTACGCCGGGCTCACCGCGGCCCCGCCCGAGGAGGCGTGGGTGCAGAACATCGCAGTGCGTCGGGACGCCCAGCGGCGCGGCGTCGGCCGGCTGCTGCTGGAGGCGCTGCTCGCCGAGGCGGCCCGGCTCGGGGCCCGGAGCACCCTGCTGGAGGTCGCGGCGGACAACGCGCCCGCCCAACTGCTCTACGCGGCGTACGGCTTCGAGCCGATCGGCGTACGGCGCGGCTACTACCAATCGAGCAACACCGACGCGCTGGTCATGCAGCGCACCGCGGGAAGTGAGCGATGACCGAAATTCGCGGCGCGCGAGCTCCTGGCTTTGGCGCTGAGGTAAGCGCGTTTGAAATGCGGTCTTGCTAGTGTTTCAGCGTGGCGGGTCGAGTGGTGAAGCGGGCGTACAAGTACCGCTTCTACCCCACGGTTCAGCAGGCGGAACTGCTGAACCGCACGTTTGGCTGCGTGCGGTTCGTCTACAACCGTGCCCTCGCCGAACGTACGCGGGCCTGGTTTCAGGAACAGGAGAGAGTGACGTTCGCCGCGACCTGCCGGATGCTCACCGCGTGGAAACGCGACCCGGAGATGGCGTGGCTGTCCGAGGTGTCCAACGTGGCCCTGCAACAGGGCCTGCAACACCTGCAACGGGCGTACCTCAACATCGTCTGGTCGAGGCCGCTGCCCGAGGGCGCGAGTCCGTCCACGGTCACGGTGTCACGCGACAGCGCGAACCGCTGGCACATCTCGATCCTGGTCGAGACCACGATCGCAACGCTCGCGCCGAGCCCGAACCGGGTCGGCGTGGACGCCGGCATCACCAGCCTGGTCACCCTGTCCACCGGGGAGAAGGTCACCAACCCGAAGCACGAGAAGCGGGACCGCGAATGCCTGGCCAGGGCGCAGCGGGACCTGGCCCGCAAGGCCAAGGGCTCCATGAATCGGGCCAAGGCCCGGATCAAGGTCGCCCGCATCCACGCCCGTATCGCCGACCGGCGACGCGACCTGCTGCACAAGCTGTCCACGAGGATCACCCGCGAGAACCAAACGGTGGTTATCGAGGACCTGTCGGTACGCAACATGGTCCGCAACCACAGCCTCGCCCGCGCCATCTCCGACGCGGCGTGGTCGCAGTTGCGCCGCCAACTGGAGTACAAGGCCGACTGGTACGGGCGGACCGTGGTCGCGGTCGACCGTTTCTATCCGTCGTCCAAGACCTGTTCGACGTGCGGGCGGATCACCCCGTCCCTGCCGTTGGACGTCCGGTCGTGGACGTGCCTCTGCGGCGCGGTCCACGACCGGGACGTCAACGCGGCGATCAACATTCTGGCGGCCGGGCTGGCCGTGTCCGTCTCTGGAGATGGTGTGAGACCAGCCCGCGCCTAGCGTGGGAAGGCGGCTGTCGATGAAGGAGAAAACCTCGGGCCGTGAGGTCCGGGAATCCCCCGCCTTCAGGCGTGGGAAGGAAGTCAATGACGAACCCCTGATCCTCGGCATCGAGACCTCCTGCGACGAGACCGGGGTCGGCATCGTACGCGGGCACACCCTGCTGGCCGACGCGCTCGCCTCCAGCGTCGAACAGCACGCCCGCTTCGGCGGCGTGGTGCCCGAGGTGGCCAGCCGGGCCCACCTGGAGGCGATCGTGCCGACCATGGACCGGGCGCTGCGCCAGGCGGGGGTGACCCTCGCCGACATCGACGCGATCGCCGTCACCTCCGGCCCGGGGCTGGCCGGCGCGCTGCTCGTCGGGGTGGCCGCCGCGAAGGGGTACGCCCTCGCCGCCGAGAAGCCCGTCTACGGCGTCAACCACCTGGCCGCGCACGTCGCCGTGGACACCCTGGAGCACGGCCCGCTGCCCGAGCCGGCGATCGCCCTGCTGGTCTCCGGCGGGCACTCGTCGCTGCTGCTCGTCGACGACCTGGCCCGCGGCGTCACCCCGCTCGGCGCCACCATCGACGACGCGGCCGGCGAGGCGTTCGACAAGGTGGCCCGGCTGCTCGGGCTGCCGTTCCCCGGCGGCCCGCACATCGACCGGAAGGCCCGGGCCGGCGACCCGGTCGCCATCGGCTTCCCGCGCGGCCTGACCGCCGCCAAGGATCTCGCCGCCCACCGCTACGACTTCTCCTTCTCGGGCCTGAAGACGGCGGTGGCCCGCTGGGTCGAGGCGCGGCAGCGGGCCGGCGAGCCGGTCCCCGTCGCCGACGTGGCCGCGTCCTTCCAGGAGGCGGTCTGCGACGTGCTGGTACGCAAGGCGCTGGACGCCTGCCGGGCCAACGGCGTGGAGACGCTGGTGATCGGCGGGGGCGTCGCGGCCAACTCCCGGCTGCGGGCGATGGCGGAGGACCGCGCCGCCAGGGACGGCATCCGGGTCCGGGTGCCCCGCCCCGGGCTCTGCACCGACAACGGCGCGATGGTCGCCGCCCTCGGCTCGCACCTGGTCTCCGCCGGTGTCGCCCCGAGCCGACTGGACCTGCCCGCCGATTCCGCCATGCCGCTGACCACGGTCAGCGTGTGAACCCCGAGGACGGCTGACGTGATCGTGCGGATGTGGGAGGCCCGGGCGGAGCCGTACGGCGTCGCGGACCTGATCACCTGGGTCTGTGACACCGCGCTGCCGGAGTTCGAGCACGACCCGATGCACCTGTCCAGCGAGGTGTTCTCCTCCACCGACCACCGGGTGGTGGTCATCTCCAAGTGGCGCGGCAACCCGCGCGCCCTGCCGGCGCCGCCCGCGACGCTGCTCGCCCGCCCGCCGCACTCGTGGGACTTCACCCAGGTCGACCGCTGAGGCCCGCGGTCGGCGCGCCGCGCGTCCCACCGCGCTCGTGCCGGCGTACGACCGGCCCGGGTCGAGGCGGCAGCCGGGGCGCCCGGCGGCGGTAATTGGCTGGCGGGCGGGCCGGCCGGGCACCTAGCGTCGAACGGCCATGCGCTTCTCACCGGCCGGCGACCCCGGCGTCCCCGACACCCGCTCGGCCACCCGCTATCTCGTGTGGCTGGCCGGCCGGCAGAGGGTGCTGTTCACCGTCGGCATCGCGCTCGGCGTGGTCTGGATGGTCGCCCAGGCGCTCGTGCCGGCGGCCGTCGGCCGGGCCGTCGACGGGCTCACCGGCCGGGACGAGGAGGCGCTGCTCACCTGGGGGCTGGTGCTGTTCGGGCTGGGCGTGCTCCAGGCGGTCGCCGGGATCCTGCGGCACCGCTGCGCCGTGCACAACTTCCTCGGCGGCGCGTACCGGACGGTGCAGCTCACCGTGGGCGCGGCGAACCGGCTCGGCGCCGCGCTGCCCCGCCGGGTGGCCGCCGGCGAGGTGGTGAGCATCGGCACGGCCGACATCAGCCAGATCGGTTCGGCGATCGACATCACCGCCCGGGGCGCCGGCGCGATCGTGGCGATCGTGACGGTGGGGGTGATCCTGCTCGACGCGTCCGTGCCGCTCGGGCTGGTCGTGGTGCTCGGCGTGCCGCTGCTGATGGCGGTCGTCGGGCTGCTCATCCGACCGCTGCACCGGCAGCAGCAGGCGTACCGGGACTCCGAGGGGGCGCTGACCACCCGGGCCGGCGACATCGTCTCCGGGCTGCGCGTGCTGCGCGGCGTCGGCGGCGAGCCCGTGCTCTCCGCCCGCTACCGGGCGCGGTCCCAGGCGCTGCGCGCCGACGGCCTGCGGGTGGCCCGGGTCGAGTCGCTGCTGGAGGCGGCGCAGGTGCTGCTGCCCGGCGCGTTCCTGGTGCTGGTCACCTGGCTCGGCGCCCGGTTCGCGCTGCGCGGCGAGATCACCGCGGGCCAGCTCGTGGCGTTCTACGGCTACACCGCGTTCCTGGTCAGCCCGCTGCGGCAGCTCACCGAGGCGGTCGACAAGCTGACCCGGGGGCACGTCGCCGCCCGGCGCGTCGTGCGGCTGCTGCGGCTCACCCCCGAGCTGACCGACCCGCCCCGCCCGGCGGCCCTGCCGGACGGTCCCGGCGAGCTGGTCGACGTGGCGTCCGGCGTGGCGGTGCGGCCCGGCCGGTTCACCGCCCTCGCCGCCACGGCACCCGAGGACGCGGCGGCGATCGTGGACCGCCTCGGCCGGTACGCCGACTCGGACGCGACGCTGCACGGCGTACCGCTGCGGGCGCTGCCGCTCGCGACGGTGCGGGAGCGGATCCTGGTGGCCGACAACGACGCACACCTGTTCACCGGGCGACTGCGCGCGGAGCTGGACCCGCACGACCGGGCCGACGACGCGGCGATCGCGGCGGCGCTGGCGGCGGCGAGCGCGACGGACATCGTCGAGGCCCTGCCCGACGGGCTGGACAGCGTCGTGGCCGAGCGCGGGCGGGAGTTCTCCGGCGGGCAGCAGCAGCGGCTGCGGCTGGCCCGGGCGCTGGTCGCCGACCCGGAGACCCTGCTGCTGGTCGAGCCGACCAGCGCCGTGGACGCGCACACCGAGGCCCGGATCGCCGAGCGGCTCACCGCGGCCCGGGCCGGCCGGACCACGCTGGTCTGCACCACCAGCCCGCTCGTGCTGAGCCACGCCGACCACGTGATCTTCGTGGAGGACGGCAAGGCGACGGCCGAGGGCTCGCACACCGCGCTGCTCGACGGCGAACCGCGCTACCGGGCGACGGTCAGCCGGGGGGAGGACTGATGGCCACCGCACTGCCGGTCGCCGACGCGCGCCAGGTGCGGCAGTACGCCCGCACGCTGGTCCGCCGGCACCCGAGGGCGCTCGCCGCCGCCCTCGGCCTGCACGCCCTGGCCGCCGCGGCCGGACTGGTCGCGCCGCGGCTGCTCGGCGACCTCGTCGAGGGCATCTCCCGGGGCACGACAGGCGTCACCGTCGACCGGATCGCGCTGCTGATCGCCGGCTTCGTGGTGGCGCAGTCGGTGCTGGTCCGCTTCGCCCACCTGGCGTCGGCCAGGCTCGGCGAGCGGGTGCTGGCCGAGCTGCGCGAGGAGTTCGTCGACCGGATCCTGGCGCTGCCGCTCGCCACCGTGGAACGGGCGGGCACGGGCGACCTGCTCACCCGGACGTCCCGGGACGTCTCCGCGCTGTCCCGGACGGTCCGGTTCGCGGTGCCGGAGACGCTGATCGCGGTCGTCACCGGCTGCTTCATCGTCGGCGCGCTGCTCCTGGTCAACCCGCTGCTGGCGGTGCCCTGCCTGGTCGCGGTGCCGCTGCTGTGGGTGGGCACCCGGTGGTACCTGCGCCGCGCCCCGGACGGCTACCTGCGGGAGAACGCCGCCTACTCCGACATCACCGACGGGATCAGCGAGACCGTCGAGGGCTCGCGGACCACGGAGGCGCTGCGGCAGCAGGCGCGCCGCCGGGCCCGCACCGACGCCGACATCCGCCGGTCGTACGCGGCCGAGCGCTACACCCTGCGGCTGCGCACGGTGTTCTTCCCGGTCACCGAGATCGGCTACGTGCTGCCGGTGGTCGCCACGCTGATCGTCGGCGGCTGGTTCTACCTCGAGGGCTGGGTGAGCCTCGGCGAGGTCACCGCCGCCACGCTCTACGTGCAGCAACTGATCGACCCGGTCGACCGGCTGCTCTCCTGGCTGGACGAGTTGCAGGTGGGCGGCGCCTCGCTGGCCCGCCTGCTCGGGGTGGCCGACGCGCCGGAAACGTCCCCGGCGCCGACCGGGTCGTCGGCGCGGTCGGCCGGGCCGACGGGGGACCGGCAGCTCGCCGCCCGGGACGTCCGGTACGCCTACCGGGCGGGCCGGGACGTGCTGCACGGGGTGACCCTGGTACCGGAACCGGGGGAGAAGCTGGCCATGGTCGGCCCCTCCGGGGCGGGCAAGTCCACCCTGGGCCGGCTGCTCGCCGGGGTGCACGCGCCCCGCTCCGGCTCGGTCACCGTGGCCGGGCAGCGGCTCGACGAGCTGCCCCTGGCCGAGCTGCGGACGCACGTCGCGCTGGTCACCCAGGAGCACCACGTCTTCATCGGCACCCTGCGGGACAACGTGGCGATGGTCCGGCCGGGCGCCGACGAGGCCGCCGTCCGCTCCGCGCTGGCCGCCGTCGACGCGCTGGACTGGGCCGTCGCGCTGCCGGACGGGCTGGACACGGTGGTCGGCTCGGGCGGGCACCCGCTGTCGCCCGCGCAGGCGCAGCAGCTGGCGCTGGCCCGGTTGGTGCTGGCCGACCCCCACACCCTGGTGCTGGACGAGGCCACCTCCCTGATCGACCCCCGGGCCGCCCGGCACCTGGAGCGTTCCCTGGCCGCGGTGCTGGCGGGCCGGACGGTGATCGCCATCGCACACCGCCTCTTCTCGGCGCACGACGCCGACCGGGTCGCGGTGGTGGAGGACGGCCGGATCACCGAGATCGGCCCGCACGACGAGCTGGTCGCCGCGGGCGGTTCCTACGCGGCCCTCTGGCGCTCCTGGCACGGCACCGCCTCCTGACGCTCGGCACCGCCGCCAGGCGCGCCGCGCGGCCGGCACACCGCGCCGCTGGCACACCGCGCCGCTGGCACACCGCGCCGCTGGCACACCGCGCCGCTGGCACACCGCGCCGCTGGCACACCGCGCCGCTGGCACACCGCGCCGCTGGCACACCGCGCCGCTGGCACACCGCGCCGCTGGCACACCGCGCCGCTGGCACACCGCGCCGCTGGCACACCGCGCCGCTGGCACACCGCGCCGCTGGCACACCGCGCCGCTGGCACACCGCGCCGCTGGCACACCGCGCCGCTGGCACACCGCGCCGCTGGCACACCGCGCCGCTGGCACACCGCGCCGCTGGCACACCGCGCCGCCGGCACGCCGCGCGGCGTTCGCGGGTGTCGCCCGTCGACACCCGGCGGGGCCACCGCCCGTTTCCCGGGTTCCGGGGCGCCGCGCCGCGGCGTCGTACCACGATGGTGGAGCGGCAGGCGACCGGCGCGCACCCGGCACCGAGGCGTTGGCCGGTGACGGGGGTGCGGCGTGGGCAGTCTCGAACTGATCGTGGTGCTGGGCGTCACGGTGCTGGTCGGCACGACCCTCGGCGGCCGGTACAGCGTGGCGCCCCCGGTCCTGCTCATCACGATGGGCGCGCTGCTCGCGCTCCTGCCGCCGCTGTCCCGCGTGGTGCTGGAGCCCGACGTGGTGCTGCTGCTGTTCCTCCCGGCGATCCTCTACAAGGAGAGCATCACCACCAGCCTCCGTGAGATCCGCACCAACCTTCTCGCGATCGCGTTGCTCGCGGTGGGGCTGGTGGTGGCGACGATGGTCGCGGTGTCGCTCGTCGCGCAGCGGTTCGGCGTGGACCCGGCCGCCGCCTGGGTGCTCGGCGCGGTGCTCGCGCCGACCGACGCCGCCGCGGTCGCCGGCCTGGCCAAGCGGATGCCGCGCCGGATCCTGACCACCCTGCACGCGGAGAGCCTGATCAACGACGGTACGGCGCTGGTGCTCTTCTCCGTCGGCGTGGGCCTGATCGTGGGCGGCACCGAGCCGGGGGTGCTCGGGCTCACCGAGCGGTTCGTCGGCGCGTCGGCCGGGGGCGTCGCCGCCGGCCTGCTGGTGGGCGGTGCGGTGATCCTGGTCCGGCGACGCCTCGACGACCCGCTCCGCGAGGGCGCGCTGAGCGTCCTCACGCCGTTCGTCGCCTTCCTCCTCGCCGAGCTCGTGCACGCCAGCGGCGTCCTGGCGGTGGTGGTCGCGGGCCTCCTGCTGTCGTACGCCGCGCCCCGGGTCGTCCGGGCCCGCTCCCGGGTGCTGGCGTACGGCTTCTGGGACCTCGCCACGTTCCTGATCAACGGTGGGCTCTTCGTGCTCCTCGGGATGCAGATTCCACGGGCCCTGCGCGGGGTCACCAGCCTGTCGGTGATGCGGGCGCTGGCCATCGCGGTCGTGGTGACCGGTGTGGTCGTACTGACCCGGATGCTGTGGATCCACCTGGCGGCGTTCGCCTTCCTGGCCGTGGACCGCCGGGCCGCGCAGCAGGACGAACGGTTCAACTGGCGGGTACGGACGGCGGCCGGCTGGGCGGGGTTCCGTGGCGCGGTCTCCCTCGCGGCCGCCCTGGCGGTGCCGGTGGCCACTCCCACCGGCACACCGGTGCACGAGCGTGACCTGATCATCTTCGCCACCGCGGTGGTCATCATGCTGACGATGCTGGTCCAGGGCACCACGTTGCCCGCCGTCGTCGGGTGGGCGGGCCTCGTCGGCGACACCCGGCGGCTCGGCGAGGTGCGGCTGGCCCGGATACGCGCCACCGAGGCCGCGCTGGCAGTGCTGCCCGAGGTCGCCGAGCAGGTAGGCGCCGGGCGGGAGACGGTCGACCGGATCCGGGCGGACTACGAGCAGCACCTCGACGACGTCCGCTCCGCCGACGAGGCCCGCTCCGCCGACGAGGCCCGCTCGGCGGTGCGGGCCCGGGAAGTGGACCGGCGGCTGCGGCTCGCCGTGCTGGAACACAAGCGGCGCGAGATCACCCGGCTGCGGGACACGAACGAGATCGACGACATCGTCCTGCGCGAGTTGCAGGCCGTCCTCGACATCGAGGAGATCCGCCTGCTGGGCCCGGAGCTCAACGAATAGTCGTTACTGAGCGTGCTGAGTCGCCGGGGACTGCGGCTACCTCACGCAGGGTAGTCGATTTCTGCGGCGCTCAATGTCGAATGCGACGCCGTTTCCGGGCCGAGCCCGCTGACCAGGGACTTCTCTCCCGGCCCGCCGGGACGGCCGACAACCTCTCCGGTCCCTTTGCTCTGCAGCCATTTATGCACCAGCCACCGTCTGTAGCCGGTGCGTCGATGGCTGCAGAGCAAAGGGAGCGAGGAGGGTGGCCGGTGGAGCCGCAGGAAACGCCCTGATGGCTACTCACGGTGACGTGAATGCCGGCGCCGCCAGTAACCAACTCCCCCTGTCAAGCCGTCCCGCCGCGACGGCCGGGAGCGGTAGGACCGCCTGGCCGGGAGCGGTAGGACCGCCTGGCCGGGAGCACCCGGACCATCTCGCACGGTCCGACCGCGTCGCGGCCGGCCGCCGTTGGACAGCGGCGGCGGTGGTCAGGTGCGGCGCAGGACGCGGTACGTGGCGATGCCGCCCGTGCCGAGGGCGGCGAGGAAGACCAGCCAGACCACCGTGCTGCTGACCCCGATCGGCGGGCCGGCGTTGGCGGAGGCCGCGGCGAGCAGCCCGTCGTCGCCGGGCGCGGGCAGGGCGGCCGGCGGCAGTTCCGGCCAGCGGACCAGCCCGGTGCTCTCCAGCATCTGCATGTGGTGCAGGACGAACCTGTTGGCGTCCTCGGCGAGTTTGCGGACGATCGGGTTCCGGGTGCTGGCCCGCACCGCCCCGATCACCGGGAAGATCTTGCCGTGGGCGACCCGGAGCCGGGTGACGAAGATCTGGTCGAAGCGGGCGCCGGAGGCGTTCTGCATCTCGGTCAGCCAGCCCCGCTGCTCGGCCGTCGGGTCGGTCGGGATCGTCGCCCCGAGCTTGTTCGCCGCCTCGACGGTGAGCCGGTCCAGCTCCTCGTGTTCGGTGGCGATGCCGGCGCCGATCTCGCGTACCTTGGCGCTCTGTCCCTTATCGGCGGCCATCTGCCCGGCCGGCATCTCCCATAGCCCGGCCAGCCGCACCCCGTTGAGCAGGGCGGAGTCGGCGGCGTTGAGCTGCTGGCCCGCTGGCGCGGCGACGGCCACGCCGGGCAGCACCCCGAGCCCGGCGGCGATCGTGACGAGCAGCACCGCCAGGCGGTGGGACCGGTGCCCCTGCCGGCGACGGGCGGGTCTGAGCGGTGCCATGTCCGTGGTGCCTCCTCGGTCCGACCGACGCGTCGCGGCCGGGCGGCAGCGCCTGCCGTCCGCCCGTCCGTCCGCGCAGTGGTACGGATTGGCCGGCCGATCAGTTCACCGGGCCCGCCTCGCGGGGCGTCGACCGACCGCCTCGCGGAGGTCGCCGGCCGTCGCCGGCCGACGTGCGGTGGCGACCGTGCGGTGGCGACGACCGGGACCTGGCCGGAAGGCGAGGGCCGGGCGGGTCAGCCGGCGTCGAGCGGGTCGGCGAGCAGCCGTTCGAAGGCCAGCTCGGCGGCGCCGATCAGCGTCGCGTCGTCGCCCAGTTTCGGTGTGCGCAGCCGGACGTGCTCCAGGCAGGCGGGCAGGGCGATCGAGTTGAGCCGGCTGCGGACCTGGGCGGCCGCGGCGAGGTAGAGGTCGCGCATGGTGCCACCGAAGAGGATCATTTCCGGGTTGAAGATGTTCACCAGGTTGGCGACTCCGAAGCCGAGCCAGTCGCCGGCCTGGCGGACCGCGCTCTGGGCCCGGGCGTCGCCCCGGTCGGCGGCGTCGAAGACTGCCAGCAGTGCGTCCCGGCCCCGCGCGTCGGTGCGGCCCGCCGCGCGCAGCAGCGCGTACTCGCCGATCTGGGTCTCCCAGCATCCCCGGGAGCCGCACTCGCAGGGCGCGCCGTCGCGGACGACCACCATGTGCCCGACCTCGCCGCCGTAGCCGCCGTGCCCGGTCAGCCGCCGCCCGCCGGCGATGATGCCGGCGCCGACGCCGACGTCCCCGTACAGGTAGATGACGTTGTCGCAGCCCGCCGCCGCGCCGCGCGCGTGCTCCGCGAACGCCGCCACGTCGGCCACGTTGCCGACCGTGACCGGCACCTCGCAGCCCAGTTCGGCGCGGAGCGCCGAGCCGATCGGCTCGTCCACCCAACCGGTGGTCGGCCCCAACCGGACCAGCCCGTCGTCGCGGCGGACCATGCCGCAGACCGCGACGCCCGCACCGACGCAGACCGCGTCCGCCGGCACGGTCTGCTGCATCTCCTTGACCGCCCCGGCCAGCAGCGGGGCGGCCTCGGCGGCGGTCAGACCCCGGGGCCGGGCCAGCTCCCGGCGGTCGAGCACCGCGCCGCCGAGGCCGATCCGCGCGGCCCGCAGGCGGTCCACCTCGATGCTGTACGCGTACGCGTGCACCCGCTCCGACTCGGGCCGGACGACCAGCGACGGTCGCCCGGCCCGGCCGGTCTCCTTCGGCGTTCCCTCGGTGACCAGCCCGGCGCCGGCCAGGTCGGCGGTCAGCGCGCCGATGGTGCTGCGGTTGAGCCCCAGCCTGGTGGTCAGCTCCGCACGGGTGGTGGCGCCGTGCACGTGCACGTACCGCAGCAACGCGCCCAGGTTCTGCCGGCGGATCTCGTCCTGGCTCGGTCCTGCGCGCATCGTGTCGTCACTCCGGTCGTGCGGTCGTCAGCGGGTGCCGGTCGCGGCGGACCGTCGGCGCGAGAGGGCGTCCACACCGGCGGCGAGGAGCAGCACCAGTCCGGTGAAGACGTACTTCAGCCCCGAGCTGAGGTTGAGCAGGTTCATCCCGTTGATGATGACCGCCACCACCGCACCGCCGAGCACCGCGTCGATCATCCGGCCCTTGCCGCCGAAGAGGCTGGTCCCGCCGATCACCGCCGCGCCGACCGCGTACAGCAGGACGTTACTGCCCCCGGTGCTCGGGTCGACCGACCTGTCCCGGCTGGCCGCGATGATGCCGCCGATCGCCGCCATCGTGGAGCAGATGACGAAGGCCGAGATCCGGATCCGGTCGACGTTGATGCCGGCACGGCGCGCGGCCTCCCGGTTGCCGCCGACGGCGTAGAGGTGCCGCCCGTACGCGGTGCGGTTGAGCACGAACGTCCAGGTGACCAGGAGCAGGGCGATCAGGGGCACGACGATCGGCATGCCGCGGTTCGACGTGATCAGTGGGTTGATGCTGCGCTCCTGGTTGAGCACGTGCACGGCCAGGCCGAGAACGACGGCCAGTCCCGCGATCCGGGCGAGCACGACCGCCGCGGGGTCGGTCTGCAGTCCGCGGCCGGCGCGCTTGCGCTGCCGCAGCAGCTGGGCGGCGGCGTAACCCGCGACCGCGACGCCGGCGAGCAACCAGCCGAGGGCCGGCGGCACCCAGTCGTTCTCGATGGAGATGATCACCTCGTCGGCGATGGAGATGTTGGTGCCCTCCTCCATCAGCAGCAGCACGACGCCCTGGAAGGCCAGGAAGCCGGCCAGCGTGACCACGAAGGAGGGGATGCCGACCTTGGCCACCAGGACGCCGAGAGTCAGGCCGATCAGCATCCCGGTGCCGAGCGCGGCGAGTACCGCCACGTACCAGGGGTGGCCGAGCACGGTCACGACGTTGGCCAGGATGGCGGCGCAGACGCCGCTGGTGAAGCCCGCCGAGAGGTCGATCTCGCCCAGCAGCAGAACGAAGATCAGCCCCATCGCGATCACGGTGACGGCCGCGCCCTGGGTGAAGAGGTTGGCGAAGTTGCCCGCGGAGAAGAAGACCGGCCGTACGAGCGCGAACACCGTGCAGAGGACGACCAGGCCGATGACGGCCGGCAACGAGCCGAGATCGCCGCCGCGTACCCGGGCGAGGTAGTCGCGGACGTGGCTTCCGACGGTGGGGCCCGGGGCGACGGTCGCCGACGAGCCCTGCTTCACCGCTGTGTCGGTCATCGGACGGCTCCTGACGTGGGGTCGTGCTCGGTGGCGTCGCGGCCCGTGGCCGGCTCGGTGGTGAGCCCGAGAGCGCCGGAGCGGCCGACGGTGATCAGCTCGACCACTTGAGAGTGGGTGATGTCGATGGTCTTCACCTGGGCGGCCAGCTGGCCGAGGTAGAGCGCGGCGATGCGGTCGGAGACGGCGAAGACGTCGTTCATGTTGTGCGAGATGAGGACGACGGCCAGGCCGTTGTCGGCGAGCCGGCGGACGAGTTCGAGCACCTGGGCCGTCTGCGCGACGCCGAGCGCCGCGGTGGGCTCGTCCAGGATGACCAGCCGGCTGTTCCACAGCACCGCCTTGGCGATCGCCACGGTCTGGCGCTGCCCCCCGGAGAGGCTGGAGACGTGCTGGCGCAGTGACTTGACGGTGCGGACCGAGAGCCCGGCGAGGGTCTCGGCGGCCATCTGTTCCATGGTCGGCTCGTCGAGCACGAGGCCGTTGCGCTTCTCCCGGCCGAGGAACATGTTCTGCACGATGTCGAGGTTGTCGCAGAGCGCGAGGTCCTGGTAGACGACCTCGATGCCCAGCGCGGCGGCGTCCCGGGGGCTGTTCACGCTGACCGGGCGGCCCTCGAAGAGGAAGGTGCCGGAATCGGCCGGGTGGATGCCGCTGATGCACTTGACCAGCGTCGACTTGCCGGCACCGTTGTCGCCGACGAGCGCGGTCACCTCGCCCGGATGAACGGTGAGGTCGACGTCACGCAGGACCTGGACGGGACCGAAGCTCTTGTCGATCCCACGGAGTTCCAACAGGGGGGTCGCTGACACGGGGTCTCCTTCGCCAGATGTGGAGGATCGCGGAGCTCCGCCCGCGGCCGGCGCCGCCCGGCACGGGGACCGTGCCGGGCGGCGGGTGGGCGGCGGAGCGCGCAGTCAGGTCAGCTGATGCCGGCGTCGGCGCAGAGCTTGGCGTACGCACCGGTGCAGACCTGCTCCTTGGTGACGTAGCCGTCGGCCACGACGTCCTTGACGTTGTCCTTGTAGATCGCCTTCGGGGTGAGCAGCACGGAGGGCACGTCACGGCCGCTCTGCGGGTCCCTGACCGTCTTACCGGTGTCCTTACGTTCCCCCTTGGCCAGGGCGATGGCCAGCTCGGAGGCCGCCTTCGCCTGCTCGCGGACCGCCTTGTAGACCGTCATGCACTGGTCCCCGGCGAGGATGTTCTGCAGCGCCTGCGGGGTGGCGTCCTGGCCCGTGACCGGGACCTTGCCGTTGAGCTTGTTCTTCTTGAGTATGGAGATGGCGGCGTTGCCGAGAGCGTCGTTGGCGGCCACCACGCCGTTGATCTTGCCGCCGGTCTGGGTCATCATCTGCTCGAAGATGCCGCCCGCCTCGGTGGCGTTCCACTCGGGGACGGCCTGGTCCGGGCCCTTGACGTACGCGCCGGAGTCGAACTTCGGCTTGAGCACCGAGTCGTAGCCGGTCTTCAGCAGCGTGGCGTTGTTGTCGGTGGGCGACCCGTTGAGGTAGGCGACCACCGGCTTCTGCGCGTTCTTGTCGGTGAGGCACCTGCTGACACCCTCGCCCATGAGCCGGCCGACGGCCTCGTTGTCGAAGCTGACGTAGTACTCGGCCGAGCCGCCCAGCGTGAGCCGGTCGTAGTCGATCGTCGCGACGCCCTGGGACTTGGCCTTCTCCAGCACCGCCTTGCCCGTGCCGGAGTCCAGGTTGACGATCATCAGCGCGGTGACGCCGTCGGTGAGCATGCCGTCGGCGATGGTGGAGAAGCTGGACTTGTCGCCCTGCGCGTTCTGGATGTTGTAGTCGACGCCGGCGGCCTTGAACGCCTCCTCCAGGAACCTGCGGTCCGCGCTTTCCCAACGCGCGGAGGACTTGCTGTCCGGGAGGATCACGCCGATCTTCGCCTTCCTGTCGCCGCCGGCCCGGTCGCTGCCGGAGTCGTCACCACAGGCGGCCACGCTGCCGGTGGCCAGCAGGCTCACGGCGGCGAAGGTGAGGAAGCCCTTGCGCATGTGCAGGGTCCTTTCGGTGGAGGAAGTGACGGTGGTCGTTTGTTGTGCCCGGCAACGTATTCCGCGTCACGCTCGGTGCGCAAGGGTGCCGGGGTCGGAGTTTGTTGGCGGCGGTAACAATTCCGCAACGTCGGCGACGCGCCCGCCCTCGCCCGGGACGGCTCCTCGCGGGTCCCGCGCGGCGTAGCGCGTGACGGGCGGCGACGCGGGGTGCGGCGCCCGGGTCGGGCGGGGTGCTGCATTCCGTGACGGTCTCTTGACGGAGCGCGGAAGTTCCACGAAGATCCTCCCTGTACATCGACAGGCGTTTACATCCTCTCCGTATGGGGGCGCTGTCGACGCAGCTCACGGGAGTGTCCTCATGCGTGTCGAATGCTGCTCCGCACATGACGGGTCGCGCCGGTGAGCGCCGCCGAACTCCTCGCCACCGTGTCGATCTGCCTGGTCTCGGCGATCCTCGTCTGCTCCGGCCTCGGCAAGCTGGCCGCGCCCAGGCACGCCCGCCAGCTCTTCATGGCGCTCCTGCCGGTGCGCCGCGGCACGGCCCTCTCGCTGGTGAGGGCGGTCGCGGTCGTGGAGGCCGTCGTCGGTGCGGCCCTGCTCGTGCCGGCCGGCCGCCCGGCCGCCGCCGCGGCGACCGCCGGCCTGGGGGCCGGCTTCGCGGTGGCCGGTCTCGCGGGTCGGCAGCGCGGGACGACGTTGCCCTGCGGATGCTTCGGTCGGCCCGAGGGCCGTCCGCTGGGCGTGCGGAACGTCCTGATCGGGCTCGCGCTCGTGGGCTTCGGCGCCGCGCTCCTGCTCACCTCACCGGCGGCCCTCCCGGCCGACCGGATGGCCGTCGTGGCCGCGAGCCTCGTCGCGGGCACGGCCCTGCTGCTGTGGCGCGGCATGGTCGTCGACCTGGCCCGACCCCGGACGCGCCCGGCCGGCGCGGAGTTGTCTAAGGAGATCGCTGGATGAGTTACCTCTTCGGGTTCGGGTTGCTGGTGGTCGCGGGCGCCGTGGTGGTGCTCTTCGCGATGCTGGGCGAGCTGTACGCGCGCTCCGGCGGCATGGAGGGCGCGGGCGCGCCCGGCGGCGGCAGCGGCACCGTCCGGTTGCTCGACGGAGCCCGCGTCGGGTCGCGGCCGGAACGCTGGCCCGCCGGTCTGGCGGAGGTCGCCACCGCGGACCTGCGGGTGGTGCTGGTGTTCAGCACCTCCTGCAACAGCTGCGAGAAGGCGGCCGGTGAGGTCGGCGACCTGGCCGACACGCGTGACTTCGCGGTCCTGATCTCGACGATCGACCAGGAACGCGGCGAGGACTTCATGACCCGGCACGAATTGTCGGGACTCCCGCACCACATCGACGTGGGCGGCGAATGGGTGGCTGAAGAACTGGGCGTGATGACCAGCCCGTCGGCGCTGGTCTTCCGGCACGGGCGCCTGGTTTCGGCATTGTTGTTCACCGATCTGGCGGCCCTCAGCGCCGCCGTCTTCCCGGTCAAGGAGGCTGTGGGGAATGAGTGAGGAAAAAATGACGGCGACAGGCCGTCGCGGGGGTAGCCGGCGAGGCTTCCTCGCAAAGATCGGCGTCGCCGGCCTGGTGGCTTCGGGGGCGGTCTTCGCCCGTTCGACGCCGGCGATGGCGGGCAACTACCAGTGCTGCAACCTCGTCTACGTCCCACCGAACATCTCGTACTCGACGTGCAGTTCGGCCCGCTACAAGTACATCTGGTACTGCTCGGTGAACGGCTACCTGCACTGCAACTGCTGCGAGCGGAAGACCAGTTCGGGCAGCATCAATGCCTCTGCGATCCACTGCCAGTACAACTGAGCCCACTGATGGTCGTCTGGCTCGTCGTCGGCATCGCGGGAGCGGTGCTGCAGATTCTCAGTCCTTGAGGCCTCTCCATGGCTGGGGTCGCCAGCCCGATGCTGAGGCGGAACGTCTCTGAGGGACTTCGATTCCTGGCGGGCCTTGCGGTCGGCGGACTCGTCGCCGGAATGGTTCTCGCCGTTCCGGTCCACCTGATCGGATCGGCGGTCGGGGAACTGGTCCCCGAGAGATGGCGGGTCGTGACCCTCGTCGCGCTCGCGGTGCTGTTCGGCGTTCTGGATCTGCTCGACCGGACGCCGCACATCTGGCGACAGGTGCCGCAGCGACTGGTCCGGACCCTGCCGGCCGGCACGCTCGGGGTGGTCTGGGGGATCGACCTGGGTCTGCTCTTCACCACGCAGAAGACCACGTCGCTGATCTGGCTGGCCACGGCGGGCGTCGTGCTCGTCGCGCCCGGGTCCGCGCCGCTGGTGCTGGTCGTCACGGCCCTCACCGTGACCCTCCTGGTCACGCTCTGGAGCCTGACCAGGAAGGCCGCCGAGATCGAGGAAAGGGGTGACCGGGTATGGGTGAGTCGGGTTCGACGGGTCTCCGGAGCGGCGATGCTGCTGCTGGCGGCAGCCCTCGCCGTGACCGTCGCATCTCCGTGACCCCCACTCTGGAAGCCGACACGACCCAGGGGCAGGTGGTGATCACCACGTTCCACTGCGGCGACCTGGCGCGCGTGCTGGTCGTCCTGCTGCTGCATCTGCGGGTGAAGCGGGACGTCCGTCGCCATGCCGAGGGATTCCTCGGCATCAGGCTGCTCGTGCGGTGGCGGGAGCGGACGGTGTGGAGCATCTCGCTCTGGCGTGATCTCGACAGCGTCTACTCGATGGGCGGGGTGTCCAGGCACGTCGCCGCGTCGCGGGTGCCCGCGAAGCTCGGCGTCACCACCAGTTGCGACATCTTCTGCCACGTCGGTGAGTGGACCCGGGTCATGTTCGGCGGCGGCAGGTGTCCGTCACGGCCCGATGGACGCTCCGGAGAGTGATGTCCGAACACATGGAACAACAGGTTCTGCTAACCGGGAGGAGTCCCAGAATGCCTTTGCCAACCGATCGCGGCGTCGTCGTCATCGACGTCGAGGACGACGGCACGAGCACCGTGCGCATCTGTGCGGAGGTCGTGAACGGCGCACCCGTCGACGTCTTCGCGGAGCACCACGGCGCCGTGCACGTCCGCGTGCACAACGACGTCCCGATGTTCACCCAGGGGCGGCGTAGCGTCTCCAAGCGGATCGCCGAGGTCTACGACGACAACGGCACGATCAACGTCGGCCGGGTCCGCGGCGCGGCCTGATCCGTTGGTAGTCGCGGGGGACGGGCCGGTCGTGCCGGCGGTCGGTCCTCCGCGCGTTCCTCGTCCCCGTGTTCCCCGTCCCGCCGCCGGTCGGCGGACGGACAGCGAAGCGGCCCGCGTGCCCGGCGGGTCCGCGCGCCCGACGGCGGGGCGGCCCGCGCGTCCGTCACCGGGTGGGCGGCGGGGCGGCCCGCGCGTCCGTCACCGGGTGGGCGGCGGGGCGGCCCGCGCGTCCGTCACCGGGTGGGCGGCGGGGCGGCCCGCGCGTCCGTCACCGGGTGGACAGCGGGGCGACCTGCGCGTCCGTCAAGGTCAGCAGGTCGGCCGGGGCCAGTTCGACCTGGAGCCCGCGCCGACCCGCCGAGACGTACACGGTGGGGTGGTCGAGCGCCGACGAGTCCAGCACGGTGGGCAGCCGCCGGCGCTGGCCGAGCGGGCTGATGCCGCCGCGCACGTATCCGGTGGCCCGCTCGGCCGCCGCCCGGTCGGCCATGGCCGACCGCTTGCCGCCGACGGCCGCGGCGAGGGCCTTGAGATCCAGCTCGCCGGTGACCGGCACGACCGCCACGGTGAGGGCGCCGTCGACCTCGGCGACCAGCGACTTGAACACCCGCTCCGGCGGCACCCCCAGCGCCGCCGCGACCAGCGCGCCATAGTTCGGCGCGTCGGGGGAGACGTCGTACGGATGGGTGGTGTGGGCGACCTTCCGCTTCGTCAGCAACGCGGTCGCCGGAGTGCCCTGTCCCGCCATGACCGTCACGCTAACCGGGTGCGGCACGGGTGGGCGAGCCGAAAACGCCCGCGCCCCGAGGTGTGGGACGGCCGGCGCGTCGGGGTGCGGGCAGGGCCGCACCGCCTCGTCGGACGGCAGCTCGGCCGGGGCGGGCCGCCGGCCCCGGAGCCTGCCGGGGCCCACCCGACGGGGCCGGCCGGCACCTGCCCGGCCGGCACCTGCCCGGCCGGCACCTGCCCGGTCGGGCCCATCCGACGGGCCGGCTGGCACCTGCCCGGCCGGGGCCTACCCGACGGGCCGGCAGACCAGCACCGTCGGCGCGCCGGCCACCCGGGTCAGCACCAGGCTGGCCGCCTCGTCGCCGGCCAGCCGCAGGTCGCGGCGGAGCTTCTCCGGCTCCAGCGCGGACCCGCGCTTGAGGATCTCCACCCGGCCGACCCGGCGGTCCCGCAGCAGCGCCCGCAGCCGCTTGAGCGAGAACGGCAGCACGTCGGTGACCTCCAGGCAGCGGGCGAACGGGGTCGCCGCCGGGGCGTCCCCGTAGAGGTAGGCGATGCTCGGGTCGGCCAGCGTCGCGTCGAGGGCGTCGGCCAGCTCCGCGACGAGGTGCGCGCGGACCACCGCCGGGTCCGGGTCGTACACGTAGCGGCGCGTCGGTCCGACGGCCGCCTCGGCGTCGCCCGAGCCGCTGAGCTGGAAGAAGGGAATCCCTGCCGCGCCGGAGGCGTCGGCAGGGCGCCCTGCCCCGCCGCGCAGCAGGGTGGCGCGGCGGGGGACCGCGGCGAGCCGGCCGCACCACAGCGCCGCCTCGACCAGGTCGCCGTCCGCGCTCACCCACTCCGCCTCGGCGCCCGCCGGGATGAGCGCGTGGTCGATCCCGGGTGCCACCTTGACCACCGTGTACGGCACCCGCTCGGCCAGCCCGACGACGAAGTCCCAGGGCGGGGAGTAGGCGTTCGGGTCGAAGATCCGCCGCCCGGTGCCGGCCCTCCGCCGCGCCGGGTCGCAGAACACGCCGTCGACCCGGTCCACGTCGAACGCCGTGGCGTCGCCGCACTCCACCGTGAACAGCTCGGCCAGCCCGGCCGCCTCGGCGTTGGCGGCGGCCATCGCGGCGGTCAGCGGGTCGGCCTCCACGCCGTACACCCGGATGCCGACGCGGGCGGCGGCGAGCGCGTCCGCGCCGAGGCCGCAGCCGAGGTCGGCCAGGGTGCGCACGCCGGCGTCGCGCAACCGGGCGGCCCGCCGGTCGGCCACCGGCCGGCGGGTGGCCTGCTCGAGCCCGGCCCGGGTCAGGAACATGCCCGCCGCCGCCGGCCCGAACTTGCCGACCGCCCGGCGGCGCAGCTCGGCCTGGGTGAGCGCGGCCGCGGCCAGCGCGGGCGGCAGTCCGGCCGAGCGGAGCGCGGCCGCCGCGGCCAGCGGATCGCCGCCGGCCACGCGCGCGGCGGCGTCGAGCGCGGCCGACCCCTCGGGCGTACGCAGGGCGGCGAGCTGGTCGAGGTCCACCCGGTCATTCTCGCCGCCCGGTCCGACGCGCCGACCGGCGGGCTGGCACTCTCCTTGACGGAGTGCTAGCCGAGGAATAACCTGCGATTAGCACTCTCACCCCGAGGGTGCCAGCTTCCGGGCCGTCTGGTCCGGGCGCTGAACGCCAGGCGGACCGGCACCCGCGACGACGGCCCCGCCCGGTGGCATGTGGCAGATTGACGCCGGTCGGCATGCCGTCCGGTAACGAAACCAGTACCCCAGGAGGGTATGCCCGTGACTACCGCGACCAAGGTTGCGATCAAGCCGCTCGAGGACCGGATCGTGGTCCAGGCGAACGAGGCTGAGACCACCACGGCGTCGGGCATCGTGATCCCCGACACCGCCAAGGAGAAGCCGCAGGAGGGCACCGTCCTCGCTGTCGGCCCGGGCCGGATCGACGACAAGGGTAACCGCGTGCCGGTCGACGTCAAGGTCGGCGACACCGTCCTCTACTCGAAGTACGGCGGCACCGAGGTCAAGTACGCCGGCGAGGAGTACCTGGTGCTCTCCGCCCGCGACGTCCTCGCGGTCATCGAGAAGTAAGCAACCGATCAGTGTCGCTGCCCCGGTCCGGCTCGCCGGGCCGGGGCAGCGTCGCTTCGAAGGGACATTCATGGCGAAGATCCTGAGCTTCTCGGACGACGCCCGGCACCTGCTCGAGCACGGTGTCAACGCCCTCGCGGACGCGGTCAAGGTGACCCTCGGCCCCCGCGGGCGCAACGTCGTCCTGGACAAGAAATTCGGTGCGCCCACGATCACCAACGACGGCGTGACCATCGCCAAGGAGATCGAGCTCACCAACCCGTACGAGAACCTCGGCGCGCAGCTGGTCAAGGAGGTGGCGACCAAGACCAACGACGTCGCCGGCGACGGGACCACCACCGCCACCGTGCTGGCCCAGGCGATGGTCCGTGAGGGCCTGCGCAACGTGGCCGCCGGCGCCAACCCGACCGGCCTCAAGCGGGGCATCGACGCGGCGGCCGCGAAGGTCTCCGAGGCGCTGCTCGGCCGCGCGGTCGAGGTCGCCGACAAGAAGTCGATCGCGCACGTCGCGACGATCTCCGCGCAGGACGCCACGATCGGCGAGCTGATCGCCGAGGCGATGGAGAAGGTCGGCCGCGACGGTGTCATCACCGTCGAGGAGGGCTCGGCCCTGCACACCGAGCTGGACGTCACCGAGGGTCTCCAGTTCGACAAGGGCTTCATCTCGCCGAACTTCGTCACCGACGTGGAGGGGCAGGAGTCGGTCCTGGAGGACCCGTACATCCTGATCACCACCCAGAAGATCTCGGCGATCGAGGAGCTGCTGCCGCTGCTGGAGAAGGTCCTCCAGAACAGCAAGCCGCTGCTGATCATCGCCGAGGACGTCGAGGGCCAGGCGCTGTCCACCCTGGTGGTCAACTCGATCCGCAAGACCCTCAAGGTCTGCGCGGTCAAGGCCCCCGGCTTCGGCGACCGCCGCAAGGCGATGCTGCAGGACATGGCGATCCTCACCGGCGCCGAGCTGGTCGCCCCGGAGCTGGGCTACAAGCTCGACCAGGTCGGCCTGGAGGTGCTCGGCACCGCCCGCCGCGTGGTGGTCGACAAGGAGAACACCACGGTCGTCGACGGTGGCGGCCAGGCGAGCGAGGTGGCCGACCGGGTCGCGCAGATCCGCAAGGAGATCGAGGCCTCGGACTCCGACTGGGACCGGGAGAAGCTCGCCGAGCGGCTGGCCAAGCTGTCCGGCGGCATCGCGGTCATCAAGGTCGGCGCCGCGACCGAGGTCGAGATGAAGGAGCGCAAGCACCGCATCGAGGACGCGATCGCCGCGACCAAGGCCGCGGTCGAGGAGGGCACCGTGCCCGGCGGCGGCGCCGCCCTGGCGCAGATCCTCCCGGCGCTCGACGACGACCTCGGCTTCACCGGTGACGAGAAGGTCGGCGTCTCGATCGTGCGCAAGGCGCTGGTCGAGCCGCTGCGCTGGATCGCCCAGAACGCCGGCCACGACGGCTACGTGGTGGTGCAGAAGGTCGTCGGCAAGGAGTGGGGCCACGGCCTCGACGCCGCCACCGGCGAGTACGTCGACCTGGCGAAGTCCGGCATCGTCGACCCGGTGAAGGTGACCCGCAACGCGGTCAGCAACGCCGCGTCGATCGCCGGCCTGCTGCTCACCACGGAGAGCCTCGTGGTGGAGAAGCCGGAGAAGGCCGAGCCGGCCGCGGCCGGCGGGCACGGTCACGGCCACGGTCACGGCCACCAGCACGGCCCGGGCTTCTGACCCTCGCCGTACGCGACACACAGGGCGCGCCGTCCTCGCGACGGCGCGCCCTGTGTGCCTTCCGAGGCCGGCGTCGGCCGGTCCGGCCGTCCGGCGCGGTGTGCGGCTCCGGGCCGAGGTGTGCCCGGCCCCTACCCGGGGCGACTGTCCAGGCCCGGTCTGCGCCGGGCCCGCCGGCGGTGGGACGCACGTCTTGGGCGTGATGTTGATCTTCGCCGCGTCTTGACCCGGACGCGCGGACGCCGCGCCCCGGGTGGGGCGCGGCGTCCGAGTACGTCGGTCCGCGAACTCAGGCGATCTTGCGCTGGGCGGGGACGGTCGACTTGTGCGGCCGGCCCAGGCGGGCCTCCAGCCGGGCGACGTCGACTCGGGTCTGCCGGCGGTCGGCCAGGTCCTCCCAGCCGAGGGCGAGCAGCCGAAGCCGCTCCGACTCGCTGAAGCCGCCCCACACGCCGTACGGCTCCCGGACGGAGAGCGCGTGTGCGGCGCACTCGGCCCGGACGGGGCAGGCGCGGCAGACCGCCTTGGCTGCGGACTCGCGGCGCAGTCGCGACGAGCCGCGCTCGCCGTCGGGGTGGAAGAACTGCGCGCTGTCCCGCCCCCGGCAGGCACCGAGCCGCTGCCAGTCCCACAGGTCGACGATGGGTCCGGGCAGTCTGCGTACGTTCGACATCAGCACCCCTCCTCCCGCGCGGCACCGCGCAGATCCTTGTGAATCGGCGTCCGGGCGGCGGTCCGCGCAGGCGCGCCGTTTCCGGCCTGGATGCTCCCTACCCGAGCTTTCCCCGGCTCACACTTCTTTGATCCAAAACTTCGGACAACTCGCGGCATATGCCCTACTTGTCGGAAAAGTTCGGAGGATTGTCGGGAACCCCCTCGCGACTCGACTCGGCCGTGGTCTGCTCGTGGGCGGAGAGGAGACCACTGTGCGTACGGTTCTCGTGTGCGTTCGGACACCGCTTGCGGCGCAGCATCTGACGTCCGCGGCGGCACGGCTGGGGCTGTCCGCCGTCGTGCGGACCGCCGTCTCCGATCCCGAGGTGATGCTGCGACTGGCCGAGCGTCCGGCCGACGTGGTGCTCGCCGACACGGCCCTCACCCGGCCGGACAGCGCGGGCTTCGTCCGGCGGGTGCTCGCCCGCGCGCCCCAGGCCTCCGTCCTGCTGCTCGGCACCGAGGAGTCCGAGGCCGCCGCCGCCACCATCAGCGCCGGCGCCCGGGGTCTGATCCAGGGCGCCGACCACGACCTGACCAGCGCGGTGGCCAAGGCCCTGCTGCTGCTCTCCGCGCCCGGCCGGACGACCCGCCCCCGCATCACCGACCCGGCCCGGGACACCGCGGCGGTCGGCGGACCGGTCCGCGCCACGCCGTCCGGCCGGTCACCGGCCGATCCGGGTCCCGCCTGGTCGACGGCGTCGGCCGACGGCGCGGGTGCCCCGACGGTGGTGCCGGCGCAGCGCGGCGACGACCCGGCCGAGCCGGCCGACGCCCCGCCCGCGGGGCAGCGGGGCGCCTCCGGCGGGCGCGGCGGCCGGTCCGCGATCGGGCTCACCGAGCGCGAGCTACAGGTGCTGCTCGGCATGGCGGAGGGCAAGAGCAACGCCGAGATCGGCCGGGAGTTGTTCGTCTCGGAGGACACGGTGAAGACCCACGCCCGCCGGCTGTTCCGCAAGCTCGGCGCGCGGGACCGCGCGCACGCGGTGGCGGCCGGCTTCCGCGCCGGCCTGGTGGCCTGACCACGCGATGCCCTGGTGCCTCGGTGCCCTGATCGCCTGGCGGCCTGGTGCCGGCCCGTCCGGTGCCCTGATCGCCTGGCGGCCTGGTGCCGGCCCGTCCGGTGCCCTGATCGCCTGGCGGCCTGGTGCCGGCCCGTCCGGTGCCCTGATCGCCTGGCGGCCTGGTGCCGGCCCGTCCGGTGCCCTGATCGCCTGGCGGCCTGGTGCCGGCCCGTCCGGTGCCCTGATGGATCGCCCGGTGTCCCGATCCCGGTCGCCCCAGTGAACTGACCGCGCCGTGCCGGCCGGCGTCAGCGGTCGGCGTCGGGCTCCTCGTCGGTGCCCTCGGTCAGGGTGTCGTGCACGCCGTCGGCGTAGCCCCGCGCGTAGTCCCAGGTGACGTAGTGGTCCGGGTCGGGGTCGTAGGCCGGCTCGTGCACCCTGGGCCGCCCGGAGCTGAGCAGGTGACGCAGGTTGCCCCGGAGCAGGTCCCAGTCGAAGTAGTGCGGCTCCCGGCAGTCCTCGCACTCGATGACCAGCCCGCGCACCCCGATCGGCGCCAGCAGCGCCTGGTAGATCTCCAGGTCGGCGAGGTCCTCCAGCACGTCCTGGCGCTCGACGTCGGTCAGCGGGTCGAGCGGGGCGTCGTCGCCCGGATCGTGCAGGCCGGCGGCCGGGTCGGCCGGGTCGCCGTTGAAGGGGTCGATGGGCTCGTCGTGCACCCCCTCACCGTAGACCCAACGCCCGGGCCACGTCCGCCCCCGGGCACCGGTGACCTGGGCCGCCACCGGCGGGGACGGCCCGGGCCGGTGGGTACGATGGGACGACGCGCCGTCACCCGGCGCGCGCCGGTGCCCGCGCGCGCCACCTCGCTGAAGCCCGTCCGAGCAGCTCAGGGGAGCAATCGTGGAATTTTCGCCCAGCACCGATCTTCCGGCCGGCGCCGACAACGGCGAGGTGGGTGGCCACCTGCCGGAGCTGCCCGCCGGCTCGGCCCGGGTGGTCCCGCTCGGCCTGACCTTCGACGACGTGCTGCTCCAGCCGGGCGAGTCGGACGTGGTGCCCAGCCGGGTCAACACGGTGACGAAGCTGACCCGCAACATCGACCTGAGCATCCCGCTGCTGTCCAGCGCCATGGACACGGTGACCGAGGCGCGGATGGCCATCGCGATGGCGCGTCAGGGCGGCATCGGCGTGCTGCACCGCAACCTGTCGGTGGAGGACCAGGCCCTCCAGGTCGACCTGGTCAAGCGCTCCGAGTCCGGCATGATCACCAACCCGGTCACCGCCAGCCCCGACGACACCCTCCGCGAGGTCGACGCGCTCTGCGGCCGGTACCGGATCTCCGGCGTGCCGGTGGTGGACGGCGAGGGCCAGCTGGTCGGCATCGTGACCAACCGCGACATGCGCTTCGTCACCGACCCGGACACCCCGGTCCGCGAGATCATGACCCGGACGCCGCTGATCACCGCGCCGGTCGGCGTGAGCAAGGACGAGGCGCTGGCCCTGCTGCGCCAGCACAAGGTCGAGAAGCTGCCGATCGTCGACGGGGCCGGCAAGCTGCGCGGGCTGATCACCGTCAAGGACTTCACCAAGAGCGAGCAGTACCCGATGGCGACGAAGGACGAGGCCGGCCGGCTGCGCGTCGCCGCCGCGATCGGGGTCGGCGAGGACTCGTACAAGCGGGCCCGGGCGCTCGTCGACGCGGGCGTGGACGTGCTGATCGTGGACACCGCGCACGGCCACCAGCGGGCCGTGCTGGACATGGTCCGCCGGCTGAAGAAGGACGTGGGCGTCGACATCGTCGGCGGCAACGTCGCCACGTACGCCGGGGCGAAGGCGCTGGTCGACGCGGGCGCCGACGGCGTCAAGGTCGGCGTCGGCCCGGGCGCCATCTGCACCACCCGGATCGTGGCGGGGGTGGGCGTACCGCAGATCACCGCGATCATGGAGGCGGCCCGGGCCGCCCGCCCGGCCGGCGTGCCGGTGATCGGCGACGGCGGCATCCAGTACTCGGGCGACATCGCCAAGGCGCTCGTCGCCGGCGCCGACACGGTGATGCTCGGCAGCCTGCTGGCCGGCTGCGAGGAGAGCCCCGGCGAGCTGATCTTCGTCAACGGCAAGCAGTTCAAGGCCTACCGGGGGATGGGCTCGCTGGGCGCGATGCAGTCCCGGGGCCAGGCGAAGTCCTACTCGAAGGACCGCTACTTCCAGCAGGACGTGACCAGCGACGAGAAGCTGGTCCCCGAGGGCGTCGAGGGTCAGGTGCCCTACCGGGGGCCGTTGGCCCGGGTGGCCCACCAGCTGGTCGGCGGCCTGCGGCTCGCCATGGGGTACGCGGGCGCGGAGAACATTCCCGACCTGCACCACCGGGGCCAGCTCATCCGGATCACCGCGGCCGGGCTCAAGGAGAGCCACCCGCACGACATCCAGATGACCGTCGAGGCGCCCAACTACCACACCCGCTGACCCACCACCCCCAACCACCTGGAGTCCCCCATGCGTGACGTGGTCGAGATCGGGCTGGGCAAGACCGCGCAGCGCGGCTACCACCTGGACGACATCGCCATCGTGCCGAGCCGCCGGACCAGGGACGTCGACGACGTCTCCACCGCCTGGCAGCTCGACGCGTACCAGTTCGGCATCCCCTGCGTCGGGCATCCCTCGGACGCGACGATGAGCCCGGCGTCCGCCGTCCGGCTCGGCCAGCTCGGCGGTCTCGGCGTGCTCAACGTCGAGGGACTGTGGACCCGCTACGAGAACCCGGCCAAGGTGCTGGAGGAGCTGTCCGCGCTCGACGAGGACGCCCGCACCACCAAGCGGCTCCAGGAGGTCTACGCGGAGCCGATCCGCCCCGACCTGATCGCCGAGCGGGTCCGCGAGCTGCGCGCCGGCGGCGGGACGGTGGCGGTGCGGGTCAGCCCGCAGCACACCCTGGCGCTGGCCCCGGTGATCCTCGACGCCGGCGTGGACATCCTGGTCATCCAGGGCACCCTCGTCTCGGCCGAGCACGTCTCGACCACCGAGGAACCGCTCAACCTCAAGGAGTTCATCGCCGACCTCGACCTCCCGGTCGTCGTCGGCGGCTGCACCGACTACAAGACGGCGCTGCACCTGATGCGCACCGGCGCGGCCGGCGTGATCGTCGGCATCGGCGGCGACGAGTGGTCCACCACCGACTCGGTGCTCGGCATCCGGGTGCCGATGGCGACCGCGATCGCCGACGCGGCGGCGGCCCGCCGGGACTACCTCGACGAGACCGGCGGCCGGTACGTGCACCTGATCGCCGACGGCGACATCGAGACCTCCGGCGACATCGCGAAGGCGCTCGGCTGCGGCGCGGACGCGGTGATGCTCGGCGAGCCGCTGTCGCTCTGCGCGGAGGCGCCGGCCGGCGGCGCCTGGTGGCACTCCGCCGCCAGCCACCCGTCGCTGCCGCGCGGCGCGTTCGAGGCGGCCGGCGAGCCGCTCGGCTCGATGGAGCAGCTCCTCTTCGGCCCTGCCGACGAGCCGGACGGCCAGCTCAACCTCTTCGGCGGGCTGCGCCGCGCGATGGCCAAGTGCGGCTACCGCGACCTCAAGGAGTTCCAGAAGGTCGGCCTGGTCCTCGACCGCTGACCTGCGCAAGCGCCACCATCCGCACCGGCCGCGCCGATAGGCTCGGCCGGTGCGTCGTACCCGCCGTCGGATCCGTCCCGCGCTCGCCGTCGCCCTCGTCGCGGCGCTGACGTTCACCTCCTGCACCGACGGCGGTGAGCGGGGCGACTTCCGGCCGGGGGCGGCCGACCTCGCCGACCCGTACGTGCCGGGGGCCGGCAACGGCGGCTACGACGTGGACAACTACCGCCTCGCAGTCCGCTACGACCCGCCCGCCGACCGGCTGACCGGCCGGGCCGTCGTCACCGCCACCGCCACCGCGCCGCTGTCCCGGTTCAACCTCGACCTCGCCGGGCTGGACGTGTCGCGGGTGAGCGTCGACGGCGCGCCGGCCCGGTCCGCCCGCGACGGCGACGAGCTGGTGGTCACCCCGCGCGACGGCCTCTCCCGGGGCGCCCGGTTCGCCGTCGAGGTGGACTACGCGGGCGTGCCGTCGGCGCGGGCCGACGGGCAGCTCGGCAGCGGCGGCTTCCTGCACACCGGCGACGGCGCGATCGCGCTCGGGCAGCCGTGGTCGGCGGCCACCTGGTTCCCGGTCAACGACCACCCGTCCGACAAGGCCACGTACGACATCGAGGTGACCGTCCCGGAGGGGCTGGCCGCGCTGAGCAACGGGGTGCCGGGGGAGCGGACCAGCGCCGACGGCTGGACGACCTGGCGCTGGGCCGAGCGGGCGCCGATGGCCAGCTACCTGACGACCCTGGTGATCGGCGACTACCGGGTGCGGAGCGGCACGCACGCCGGCAGGCCGATCGTCACGGCGGTGCCGGCGAGCCTGCCGGTGGACGGGCCGGAGGCCGCCTCGCTGGCCCGCACCGGTGAGATCGCCGACTTCCTGGCCACCCGGTTCGGGCCGTACCCGTTCGACTCGTACGGGGGGATCGTGGTCACCGACGCCCGGGTCGGCTACGCGCTGGAGACCCAGTCACGACCGGTCTACGGGCCGGGATTCTTCCGCGGTGGACGCCCCAACCTGGGCGTGGTCGCGCACGAGCTGGCCCACCAGTGGTTCGGCAACAGCGTGGCGCTGAGCCGGTGGCGCGACATCTGGCTCAACGAGGGCTTCGCCAGCTACGCGGAGTGGCTGTGGGAGGAGCACGACGGCGGCCGCACCGCGCAGCGCAACTTCGAGCTGGAGTACGCCGCCACCGACTGGTCCCGCCCGGTCGTCGACCCCGGACGGTCGGGGTTGTTCGGCACGGCCGTCTACAAGCGGGGGGCGCTCACCGTGCACGCGCTGCGCCGCACGGTCGGCGACGACGCGTTCTTCCGCATCCTGCGCACCTGGACGGCCGAGCGGCGGGGCGGCAACGCCACCACGGAGGACCTGGTCGCGCTCGCCGAGCGGGTCTCGGGGAAGTCCCTGCGCCCGCTCTTCGACGCCTGGCTCGTCGGCGGCACCGCGCCCGCCCGGCCCTGAAGCGCCCCCGCCCGACCCGGGCGTGCCGGCACTGCCCTGACGCGCCCCGCACTGCCCTGACGCGGCCGTCTCATCCGGGCGTGCCGGCACTGGCCCTGACGCGCCCCGCCATGCCCTGACGCGGCCGTCTCATCCGGGCGTGCCGGCACTGGCCCTGACGCGGGCCGCCGGGCGCGCTCGGTAGGCTGCCGCGGACCGGCCGGGCGCGGGCCCGGCTCCGTCGTCGGCGGCGGGCGGGTCGTGCGGGCGCGGCGACCGGCGGTCGCGGGCCCGCCGTGCGGGCGGCCGGCGAGGCAGGGAGGGGACGAGTCGATGACGCTGTCGCGGCGGGTTCTGCGCGCGGGCACGGGCCTGCTGCTGGGCGGGACGCTCGGGTTGACCGGGTGCGGGTCGGCCGACGACCCGGCCCCCGAGCCGACCACCGCCGCCGCCGCGTCGCCGAGCGGGGGTCGCCAGTTCAAGCCCGGAGCGGCCGGCGTCGGCGACGCGTACTTCCCCACCTACGGCAACGGCGGGTACGACGTCAGCCGCTACACGGTCAAGGTCCGCTACGACCCGGAGCGGGACCGGCTCACCGGCACCACCACCGTGCAGGCGGCCGCGACCGGCGACCTGTCCTCGTTCAACCTGGACCTGGCCGGTCTGAGCGTGCGGTCGGTGACCGTGGACGGCGCCCCGGCCAGGCACAGCCGCAAGGACGACGAACTCGTGGTCACGCCGGCCACCGGCCTGATCGCGGGCAACGGCTTCGTCGCCGAGATCGCGTACGAGGGCGAGCCGCAGCCGCTGCGCAACGAGACCCTCGGCGTCGGCGGATTCCTGCACACCGACGACGGCGCGATCGCCCTCGGCCAGCCCGAGTCGGCGAGCACCTGGTTCCCCGTCAACGACCACCCGTCGGACAAGGCCACCTACGACTTCGAGATCACCGTCCCGAAGGGACTGGCGGCGGTCAGCAACGGCGTGCCGGCGGGAAGGAGCACGGCCGGCGACTGGACCACCTGGAAGTGGTCCGAGCGCAGCCCGATGGCGAGCTACCTCAGCACCGTGGTCATCGGGAAGTTCCGGATCACCGAGGGCGAGCACAAGGGACGGCCGGTGTTCCACGCGGTCACCACCGGCCTGCCCGAGGGCGCGGCGGACCGGTCGATCGCCGACACGGTCGAGGTGGCCGACTACCTGGAGACCGTCTTCGGGCCGTACCCGTTCGGGTCGTACGGCGGCGTGGTCATCTCCGACGCCCGGATCCGGTACGCGCTGGAGACGCAGAGCCGGCCCGTCTACTCGGCGGGCTTCTTCTCCGGCGGCGACAACACCGGGGTCGTGGCGCACGAGCTGGCCCACCAGTGGTTCGGCAACAGCGTGTCGCTGGCCCGTTGGCAGGACATCTGGCTCAACGAGGGGCTGGCCACGTACGCCGAGTGGCTCTGGGCCGAGCACGACGGTGGGCGCACGGCCCAGCAGGCGTTCGACGCCCGGTACGCGGGCTCGTCCGGACAGGTCTGGCGGACCCCGCCGGGCGATCCGGGGGTGGCGAACCTGTTCAGCGAGTCGGTCTACCAGCGGGGCGGGATGACCGTGCACGCGCTGCGGGTGGCCGTCGGCGACAAGAAGTTCTTCGAGATCCTGAAGGCGTGGGCGGCGCAGAAGCGCGACGCCAACGCCACCACGGCCGAGTTCGTCGCGCTGGCCGAGCGGATCTCGGGCAAGCAGCTCGACGGACTCTTCGACGCCTGGCTGCGCGGCACCGAGCGCCCCGCCCGGCCCGCGCGCCTGTGACGGCGGTCAGCCCTTGACGCGCAGCTCCGGGTGGGCGGCGAGGTACGCGTCCGCCCGGCCGGCGCGCAGCTCGGTGAGGAACTTCCGGCCGGTCGGCTTGAGCTGCTCGCCCCGGTAGGCGCTGCCCTTGCCCACCCCCTCGCCGGGCAGGCCCACCAGCACGAACCGGTCCGGCGAGAGCCCGCCGAGGGCGTACGCGACGTCGACGATCCGCGGCCCGCCGGCGTAGACCAGCGTGTCACCGAGGGCGTCGACGACCTGCTGGACGCGCTCCGGCTGCCGGGCCAGGTCCTCGTCGAGGATCTTGGTCACCAGCGCCTTGACCAGCTGCTGCTGGTGGCGCTGTCGGGCGTAGTCGCCGCCGGTGATGTAGCGCTGGCGGGCGTAGTCCAGCGCCTGCCAGCCGGTGAGGTGCCGCTCGCCCTTCTCGTACACCATCTGCGGCCCGACGTAGCCCCCGCCGCCCGGCGCGGGCTCCCGGTGCCGGCCGTCGGGGCGGCGGTGCAGCGAGACGACCCGCTGGTCGACGTAGAGGTCCACCCCGCCGAGCTGGTCCACGAGCTTGTCGAAGCCGTTGAAGGTGAGCACCGCGCCGGCGTCGATGCGCAGCCCGGTGTAGCCGCTGACCGTGCTGCGCAGCAGCTCGTACCCCTGGGCGGCGCTCGGCTGCTTGGGCTTGCCGGGCACCCGGCTGCCGTAGCTCATCGCGTGGGTGAGCTTGGTCCTGCCGCCGCGGTAGCCGGCCCTGGGGAAGGCCGGGATGTCGACCAGCAGGTCGCGGGGGAGGGAGAAGAGGTACGCCCGGTCGAGGCCCTTCGGCACGTGGACCACCAGCACGGCGTCGCCGTGCGGCTCCCAGCCGGGCACGCTGACCCGGGTGTCCACGCCGACCAGCAGGAGGTTGAGCGGGCCGGTGATGCCGGCGCCCGGCGGCGCGGTCGGGCCGGGGGTGGGGCTCGGGGTGGCGGCCGGGCCGGGCGTCCCGGTGGCGGCGGTCGGGCCGCCGCGCCGCGGCCCGTCGTCGCCGACGAGCCGGGTGACCACCAGCGCGCCGACGGCCACCAGCGCCACCGCCGCGAGGGCGGCGAGCCCCAGCACCCACCTCGGGCGCTGCGCCCCTGTCCCCTGAGCCATGCGACACCCCCGTGTGAGACAACGTACGGACGCCGGGCCCGGGTTCGGGTGGGCGCGACCGGATCGACGGACCGGAGCATGATCGCGCGAAACCCGTGCTGGCGCGATGGCTACCGACCGGTAATGATGCGTCCATGCGGTACGACGTGGTCGTCATCGGGTCCGGCTTCGGCGGCAGCGTCGCGGCGCTCCGGCTGGCCGAGAAGGGCTACTCGGTCGGGGTGCTGGAGGCGGGGCGGCGCTTCGCCGACGACGAGTTCCCCCAGACCTCCTGGCGGCTGCGCCGGTTCCTCTGGGCGCCCCGACTCGGCTGCTACGGCCTCCAGCGGCTCACCCTGCTCCGGGCGGCCGACCGGCGGGCCGGCGGCGGCGTGCTGGTGCTCTCCGGGGCCGGGGTGGGCGGCGGCTCGCTGGTCTACGCGAACACGCTCTACGAGCCGCTGGACGCCTTCTACGCCGACCCGCAGTGGCGGGACGTCACCGACTGGCGTGCCGAGCTGGCCCCCCACTACGACCAGGCGAAGCGGATGCTCGGCGTCACCACGTACCCGGTCGACACCAGGGCGGACCGGGCGATGCGGGCGGTGGCCGAGCGGATGGGCGTCGGGCACACCTTCCACTCCACCCCGGTGGGCGTGCACATCGGCATGCCCGGCCAGCGGGTCGCCGACCCGTACTTCGGCGGCGCCGGGCCGGAGCGCACCGGCTGCACGCACTGCGGCGCCTGCATGACGGGCTGCCGGCACGGCGCGAAGAACACGCTGGTCAAGAACTACCTGTGGCTGGCCGAACGGCTCGGCGCGGCGGTGCACCCGCTGACCACGGTGACCGCCGTCCGCCCCGCCGAGGGCGGCGGGTACGCGGTGCACACCGTGCGCACCGGCGCCTGGCTGCGCCGCCGGCGCCAGGTGGTCCACGCCGACCAGGTCGTCTTCGCGGCCGGCGCCCTCGGCACGCAGCGGCTGCTGCACGAGATGAAGGCCACCGGCGCGCTGCCCGCGCTCTCGCCCCGCCTGGGCGAGCTGACCCGCACCAACTCGGAGGCGATCCTCGGCGCCTCGGTGCCCCGCCGGCGGGCCCGCGCCGACGGGCTCGACTTCACCGAGGGGGTGGCGATCACCAGCTCGTTCCACCCCGACGCGCAGACCCACGTCGAGCCGGTCCGCTACGGGCGGGGCTCCAACGCGATGGGCCTGCTCCAGTCGCTGCTGGTCGACGGCGGGCCGCGCCGGGTGCGCCGCTGGCTGGGCGCGCTGCTGCGCCAGCCCGGGCTGGCGGCGCGGATGCTCTCGGTGCGCGGCTGGTCGGAGCGTACGGTGATCGCCCTGGTCATGCAGTCGGTGGACAACTCGCTGACCACCCGGTTCCGGCGTGGCCCGCTCGGCCGGCGCCTGGTCTCCGGGCCGGGGCACGGCGCGCCCAGCCCGACCTGGATTCCGGCGGGGAACCGGGCGGTCCGGCTGCTCGCCGAGGAGATCGGCGGTACGCCCGGCGGCGCGCTGACCGAGCCGTTCGACATCCCGGTGACCGCGCACATCCTCGGCGGGGCGGTCATCGGCGTCACCCCGGCCGAGGGCGTGATCGACCCGTGGCACCGCGTCCACGGTCACCCGGGGCTGCACGTGGTGGACGGCGCGGCGGTCTCGGCGAACCTCGGGGTCAACCCGTCGCTCACCATCACCGCGCAGGCGGAACGCGCGATGTCCTTCTGGCCCAACAGGGGCGACGCGGACCCGAGGCCCCCGCTCGGTGAGCCGTACCGTCGGCTGGAGCCGGTGCCGCCCCGCCTCCCGGCGGTCCCGGCCGACGCCCCCGGCGCCCTCCGGATGTGACGAGGGCGCGGCGTCCGGGTCAACCCGTCGGGCGTCGGAGTCCGGGTTCGCGACGGTCCGTCCAGGCGACCAGTACCGCGTGCGGGAGGGTGAGCGCGGCCAGCACGGCGACCGTCGCGGGCAGCGGGTCGACCCGGTGGCCGGGCCAGGCGACCAGCGCCAGCAGGGCACCGACGGCGACCACCGTGGGAGGCGCCGCCTGCCGGGCGAAGCGACGCAGCGGCGGTCCGACCCGCCCGGCTCGCAGGTCGGCCGCGTTGCGCGGATCGTGTCGCAGCAACCGGGCGACGTGGCGGCCGGAGTGCCAGGCCGCGAAGTACGCCCCCACGGCCAGGGACGGCGGCACGGTGCCGAACAGCGCGGCGAGGAGGGCCGGCTGGACGGCGTCGCCGACACGTCCGGCATTGACGTCCCTGATCATGGTGACCGCGACCGCGCCCAGCACGGTGGCCAGTGCCAACGCCCGCACCTCGGTGGTGAGCAGCGCCGGTGCCCGCGGGGCCACCGCCGCCAGCAGCGGGTCGACGTGGTCCCGCCACAGCGCCAACGGAAGGACGACCGGCAGCCCCCCGTACGCGACCACGGCGGCCACCCTCGGCCGGACCGGGCGGCCGTCCCGTTCCGCGTGGAACGCCTCGTCGGCGGTGCCGAAATGCACGACCGAGACGGTGAGGAACCCGACCAGCGCCAGGGCCGGTGCGGCCCGGAAGGCGGCCAGCCCGGCGCCGGCCACGGCCGCGTAGCTCACCAGCAGCGTCACGCGCGCCGACAGCGGCCGGGCGCGCGCCGACAGCCACGCGGGCACCAGGTGGTCGACGGCGCCGTGCGGGAGCCCGAGGAGCAGCCCCACGAGCAGGAAGACCGGCGAGCCGCCCAGCCCGACGACGTCTATCAGTGGTGCCAGTGCCAGCAGCCCGCCGAGCGCGAGTCGCGAGGCGGTCCCGGCGTGCCGCAGCAGCCGGTCCGGGCGTTGCGAGCCCTCCGCCGGGTCGGTGGTGCCCGCCGGGAGCCGTCGGGTCCCGGCCGACACCCGGCCGGTCGCCGCTGGCGCTCGGCGGCCGGACCCGGCGGCCGGGTCAGGCGACGGTGAGGTGGCCACGATCGGACAGGGCGCGTAGCCGGCCGAGATCGAGGATGCTCCAGCCCACCTTCGACAGGATGGAGAGCACGACGAAGAGCAGGCTGGTGGTGGCGGAGCCGAGCAGGCCGACACCGGACGGGCCGAGGATCCAGAACAGCGGGTAGCCCACCCAGAGCGCGCTGAGCAGCAGGGCCGCCTCCTTGTACACCGCCGCGATCCCCGCCGGCTGGCGATGGGCGTGCAGGCGCAGCGGTCCCCAGATCAGGCCGTACACCGCGCAGAGGGCCAGCACCCCGATCCCGTAGAGGGCGTAACGGACCGTGGCGTCCGTCGCGAACTCGGCGACCAGGCCGCTGAGGAGCATCACCACGTTCACCCCGACGAGGGCGCCCATCAGTCTCCAGCGGCGCCCCGGCAGCGAGTGCGTCGCGGTCAGCATCAGCGCCACCAGCAGCAGGGACGCGGTCACCACCCAGTCGACGTACCGCGCCCAGTAGAGCGTGTGGCCGGCCACCTCCGCCCGGCCGCCGCCCAGCGCCATGACCAGGTACCAGAAGCCGGACCAGAGCGGGATCGCGATCGCCACCCGGTACTCGCTGAGTGGGACTCCGCGCGGGTCGGCGCGCCACCGGTTGAACAACACGACCCCGCCCGCCATGGCGGCGACGTACATCCACAACCACCACTCGGTCATGCCCGCTCCTCGGCCGCGTTCCAGGCGTGCCACATCCGTTCTTCGACTGGCCTTCCGCCCCGCCCTGAGCGGAGCCCTGGTCTCCGTTGCCGGGGATCTCGTTCGGGAAGCCCGTGCCGCCCGGTCCCGATAGCCTATACGCGCAGAAAGGGTAGTTTGTCCAACAGGTGCGTTTTGCTGGAGAGCCCTGAGGTCGCCATGAACGTCGAGAACCTGTTCGGTTACAACGTCGTCCAGTACACGCTGGTGTCCCACGTGCTCACGCTGGGCTTCGCCGTGATGGCCGCCGGGCTGGTCTACTTCCTCGCCACCCGCGGCGCGGCCGCACCGCGCTATCAGCTCGCCTCGGTGCTCTCCGCCGTGGTGATGGTGTCGGCCTTCTTCGAGCTGTGGGTGCTCTCGGAACGCTGGCGCCAGGCGTTCACGTGGAACGGAACTGCCTACGTCCAGTCGGACGTGCTCTTCTCCAACGGCTACCGGTACATGAACTGGTCGATCGACGTCCCCGTCCTGCTGATCCAGCTACTCATCGTGCTGGGGGTCACCGGCCGGGCGTTCCACCTCAACTGGGCGATGTTCGTCGTCGGCGGCCTCGGGATGATCTACACCGGCTACGCCGGGCAGTTCCACGAGGCGGACCGCTCGGCGCCGTACTGGGTCTGGGGCCTGGTCAGCACGGCGTTCTTCCTGTTCCTGCTCGCCCTCGTCGCCCGGGTGATCTTCGGCAGCCTGGCCCGGCTGCCGGAGTCGGCCCGGGGCGTCGCCCGGGCCGTCTGGTGGCTGGTGCTCGTCTCCTGGCTGCTCTACCCGGGTGCCTACCTGATGCCGGCCATGTGGGACTCCGCCGACGGGGTGGTGGCGAGACAGATCACCTACACCGTGGCCGACATCACCTCCAAGGTCGTGTACGGCGTGCTGCTCGGCGTCATCGCGCGGAAGGTCAGCGTGGCCGAGGGGTACGCCCCGGCGGTCGAGGACGACGTCGCCCGGCCCCGCGGTGGGATCACCGCCGCGGCGCGGTGACGGACCGGCGGGGACCGTGCCGGGGTCGTCGGTAGGATTTCCTGCCATGAGCACGCCTCGCCCCGTCCTCGTGGTGGACTTCGGAGCCCAGTACGCCCAGCTCATCGCGCGCCGGGTGCGCGAGGCCAACGTCTACTCGGAGATCGTGCCGCACTCGATGCCGGTCGCCGAGATGCTGGCGAAGGACCCGGCCGCGATCATCCTCTCCGGCGGCCCGTCCAGCGTCTACGCGCCGGGCGCCCCGCAGATCGACGCCGGCATGTTCGACTCCGGGGTGCCGGTCTTCGGCATCTGCTACGGCTTCCAGGCGATGGCCCAGGCGCTCGGCGGCACGGTGGCGCGCACCGGCAACCGCGAGTACGGCGGCACCCCGCTGCGCCCCCGCCTTCTCGACCCCGGCGTGCTGCTCCGCGACCTGCCGGCCGACCTGCCGGTCTGGATGAGCCACGGCGACTGCGTGACCGAGGCCCCGGAGGGCTTCACGGTGACCGCCGAGTCGGCGGGCGCGCCGGTCGCCGCCTTCGAGGACCTGGCCGGCCGGCGGGCCGGCGTGCAGTTCCACCCGGAGGTCGGGCACACCGCGCACGGCCAGGAGATGCTGCGCCGCTTCCTCTACGACATCGCCGGCATCGAGCCGACCTGGACGCCCGAGAACATCATCGACGAGCAGGTCGCCCGGATCCGCGAGCAGGTCGGCGACAAGGAGGTCATCTGCGGCCTGAGCGGCGGGGTCGACTCGGCCGTCGCCGCCGCGCTGGTGCACAGGGCGGTCGGCGACCAGCTCACCTGCGTCTTCGTCGACCACGGCCTGCTGCGTGCCGGCGAGGCCGAGCAGGTGGAGAAGGACTACGTCGCCGCCACCGGCATCAGGCTCAAGGTGGTCGACGCGCAGGAGCGGTTCCTGGGCGCGCTGGCCGGGGTGACCGACCCGGAGCAGAAGCGGAAGATCATCGGTCGCGAGTTCATCCGGGTCTTCGAGGCCGCCGCGCGGGAGATCGCCGCCCACGGCGACGTCGAGTTCCTGGTGCAGGGCACCCTCTACCCGGACGTGGTCGAGTCCGGCGGCGGCACCGGCACCGCCAACATCAAGAGCCACCACAACGTCGGCGGCCTGCCGGAGGACCTGAAGTTCGCCCTGGTCGAGCCGCTGCGCACGCTGTTCAAGGACGAGGTCCGCACGCTCGGCCTCCAGCTCGGCCTGCCCGAGGCGATGGTCTGGCGGCACCCGTTCCCGGGCCCCGGGCTGGCCATCCGGATCATCGGCGCGGTCGACCGGGGGCGGCTCGACCTGCTTCGTCAGGCCGACCTCATCGCCCGGGAGGAGCTCACCGCCGCAGGCCTGGACCGGGGCGTCTGGCAGTTCCCGGTGGTGCTCCTGGCCGACGTGCGCAGCGTCGGGGTGCAGGGCGACGGCCGCAGCTACGGGCACCCCGTGGTGCTGCGGCCGGTCTCCAGCGAGGACGCGATGACCGCCGACTGGTCGCGGCTGCCCTACGAGGTGATCGCCCGGATCTCCACCCGGATCACCAACGAGGTCGCCGAGGTCAACCGGGTGGTGCTGGACGTGACGAGCAAGCCGCCGGGCACCATCGAGTGGGAGTGACCGGCCCTCACGCCGCCGGCGGGTAGACCGGCGGCGTGGGCTGCGCCACCGTCGGCTGCGCGGCCGGCGCCGGGTGCGGCCAGGCCGGGGCGTCCGCCGGCTCCTCGGGCATCAGGAACCACATGATCGGGTACGCGAGCAGCGCGAGCCCGCCCGTGAGCAGGCCGGTGACCGCGAAGACCACCCGGACGAGCGTCGGGTCGACGGCGAAGTAGCGGCCGAGACCGCTGGCCACCCCGGCGACCATGCGGTCGGTGACCGGGCGGCGGAGCTGCTTGTACGGGGGCTGGGAAGGGGCGGTGTGAGTCATGCCTCCACCATCCGCGCCGGCGACCCGGCCGGCCTCGGTGACCGCCCGGAGCCTTACCCTGACCTGCCCCTGAGCCGCGAGTCTAGAGTCAGGAATCTGACTCTTTTCGATGCAGGTAACCCGGGCCGGGGAGAATTTGGCCCCGTGACCACCATGCTGGAGCCGCTCCGCAGGATCGCGGCATACGCAGTTTGTGCAGATTCAGTCGGCCGAGTGTTGCTGGTCCGCGCATCGGAGCGCTCCGGCACCCCCGGCACGTGGTCGCTGCCCGGCGGGGCGGTCGATCACGGTGAGGACCCGCACCACACCGTCGTCCGCGAGACGGCCGCCGAGACCGGCCTCTCCGTCACCGTCGACGGCCTGCACGACGTGCTGGCCGACATGCGGGCGCTGCCCGACCGGGGCATCACCATCCACACCGACCGCCTCGTCTACCACGTCTCCGTCCGGGGCGGGACGCTCACCGACCGCGTCGACCGGCCGACCGACCTGGCCCGCTGGTTCACCCCCGAGGAGGCCCGGGAGCTGCCGCTGCGGTCGTTCACGGCGCGCGCCCTCGGGCTGCCCGCCTCGTCCGCCGACATCGTCCCGGACGAGCCGCCGGAGTTCCCCTCGTTCTACGCCGTGCCCGGCCCCGACGGGCTGCACCGGGCCCAGCGCTTCGCCGCGTACGCGGTGGTGACCGACCCGGACGGGCGGGTGCTGCTCACCCGGGTCTCCGACGGCTACCCGGGGGCGGGCTGCTGGCACCTTCCGGGCGGCGGCACCGACTACGGCGAGCAGCCGGGGGCGGCCCTCATCCGCGAACTCGTCGAGGAGACCGGGCAGACCGGCCGCCTCGTCGAGCTGCTCGGCGTGGCCAGCCACCGGGACGCGGCGTCCCTGGGCCCGGAGGGCTACCCGATCGACTGGCACGGCGTCCGCGCCTTCTACCGGGTCGTGGTCGACAAGCCCGCCCCGCCCACCGTCGCCGACGTCGGCGGCTCCACCTGCGAGGCCCGCTGGTTCGCCCGGGACGAGCTGGGCGCCCTCCCCACCGACCGCCTGACCGAGGTGACGGCGGAGGCCGTCCAGGCCGCCCGCCTGGCCTGACCCCCACCCCACCCCGCCCTGCGTGGTCATGAGCTCGACCGGGCGGCACGCCGGACCGGCTGCCGCTAACCTCATGATCGACGTGAGCGGGTCGGCGCGGGCGGGGGAGTGCGGCGGGTGGAGCGACGGCGGCGGGTCGGGGCGTACGGGGTGTGTCGGGGCTCGGGCGGGCGGGTGCTGCTGGCCCGGGGCTCGGCCTCGTGCCCGTACCCGGGGGTCTGGCGGCTGCCCGGCGGCGGGCTGGAGCACGCGGAGGATCCGGCGCACGCCGTGGTCCGCGAGTTCGCCGAGGAGACCGGCCTCGCCGTCGAGGCGACCGGCCTGCGGGCCGTGCTGGCCGACGTGGCCACGTTCCGTGACTCCGGCGTGGCGGTGCACACCGACCGCCTCGTCTTCGACGTGACCGTGGGCGGTGGCGAGGCGCGTCCGGAGCCGTCCGGCGGCAGCGACGAGGCGGCTTGGTTCACCCCCGACGAGGCGGCGGCGGTGCCGCTGATGCCGTTCACCGCCGAGCTGCTCGGAATTCCCGTCGCGCCCCTGCCGGCGGGCCTGCCCCGGTCGCTGCCCCCGGAGCAGGCCGGCCCGCCCCACCCCGACCGGCGTCAGCGCTTCGGTGCGTACGGCCTGGTGACCGACCCGGCCGGGCGGGTGCTGCTCACCATGATCGCCGACGGCTATCCAGGCGCCGGCCGGTGGCACCTTCCCGGCGGGGGCACCGACCACGGCGAGCAGCCGGTGGCCGCGCTGCTGCGCGAGCTGGTCGAGGAGTCCGGCCAGCTCGGTCGGGTGGTCGAGCTGGTCGGCGTCGACAACCTGCACAACCCGGCCGCCCTGGGCCCGGAAGGGCGCCCGCTGGACTGGCACGGCATCCGGGTGGTCTACCGGGTGGCGGTCGACGCGCCGACCGAGCCGCGGGTGACCGAGCTGGCCGGCGGCTCCACCGCCCGGGCCGACTGGTTCACCCCCGAGCGCCTCGCCGGCCTGCCGCTCACGGAGATCGCCGCCCTGGCGCTGGACCGCCCGCTTCGCTGACCGTCCGCCTCGCTGACCGGCCGTCCCGCTGGACCGGCCGTCCCGCTGGACCGGCCGTCCCGCTGGACCGGCCGTCCCGCTGGACCGGCCGTCCCGCTGACCGCCCGCCTCGCTGACCGGCCGTCCCGCTGGACCGGCCGTCCCGCTGACCGCCCGCCTCGCTGACCGGCCGTCCCGGAAGCGCCCGACGCGTCGGCGGCGGCGGTCCGTAACCGGGCATCGGGGCAGCCGCCGCCCGCTCGCCGAGCCGGTGGCGGAGGCGTCCGGTACATTCGATGTGGGGTTGGTGGAGGAAACGGGCGATGGAGCCCGGGATGGGAATAAGAGAGCGGTTCGCGCGGTTTCAGGAGATATAAGTACCGCCGGCAGCTATCGCCAATCCCCACCCCCCTATGCGATGGTGTACTCCGCAAAACGGCTGCCGGGCCAGGAAGGTCCGGCACGAGACAGCCGGACACCCGCCTTTCGTGGCGGCCAGCCGATCCGGTGATGGAGGAAACGTGCCGAGAGCCCCATGGCGCCGGCGTCGTACCACTGACAGTCCGCGTCCCGCAGGGCGTCGCTGGGCGGGCCCGTTGCGCCGCAGCAGCACGCTCGCCCGGCAGGTGCTGCTGGTCCGGGTGGGTCGCCGCGACGACGACCTGCGCGGCGCCGGCGACCTGTCGCTGCCCGAGCACCGCTACGCCGACCGGCCGCGTCGCCGTTACGGTCCGAGCCGGTTCCAGCGCGCCGAGGTCGAGGCGATCGTCCCGGTCAGCCCCGCCCTCGCGCCCGCGACCCCCGTCGACGAGCCGGCCATGTCGATCCCGCTGCTCCCCGGCGAGCGGACGGTCGCCCGCCGGATGAAGTTCGCGGTGGTCAACGCGTGCACCCTGAGCAGCCTGATGCTCGGCATGCTGGCGATCTTCCTGGCCATGCAGGGCGAGGTGCGGGTCGCCGCGCTCTGCCTGATCGCCTGCGTCGTCTTCGACGGTCTCGACGGCGCGCTCGCCCGCAAGTTCGGCGTGGCCAGCCCCTTCGGCGCGCAGATGGACTCGCTGGCCGACATGTGCTCGTTCGGGCTGGCCGCACCCGTGGTGGTCTACGCCTCGCTGGCCGGTTCGGTCTCCACCCCGGCGGCGGCGGTGGCGTGTGCCCTCGTGGCGGCCTGCGCGGCCATCCGGCTCGCCCGGTTCAACGTCTCGCCGAAGGACGGCCGGTTCTTCTGCGGCGTGCCCACCACGATGGCCGCCGCCGTCCTGGCCCTCACCGTGGCCATCGGGCTGCCGGTGCCGGGCACGGTCCAGGTGGCCGGCGTGGCGCTGCTCGCCTTCGCCATGGTCTCCAGCTTCCCGTACGCGAAGCTGGCCCGCCTGGTCAAGCTGCCGCCGTGGCTGTGGCTGGCCCCGGTGATCGGCGCGCTGATCGACATCCGGCTCACCTTCGCCCTGATCGTGGTCGGCTACCTGATCAGCGGCCCGGTGCTCTGGCTCCGCCAGCGCCGCACCGCCTGACCCACGTACGCGAAGAAGGGGCGCCGCGCGATCGCGCGGCGCCCCTTCTTCGCCTGTGCTCAGCGCCAGCGGGCGATGACCGTCGAGCCCCCGACCACCTTGTCGCCGGGCCCGACCAGCGGCTCGGCGGCGTCGGCCGGCAGGTAGACGTCGGTGCGCGAGCCGAACCGGATCAGGCCGAACCGCTCGCCCCGGGCCAGCAGCGCGCCGATCGGCGCCCGCTGCACGATCCGCCGCGCGATCAGGCCGGTGCGTTGCGCCACGACCACCGTGCCGTGCGCGGTGTCCAGCACCGTGTACGCGGCCACGTTGTGCTCCGCCGCCGGCTTCATCGCGTTGGCGAAGCCGCCGTCGGCGACGAAGTAGTCGATCACCTTGCCGGCCACCGGAGCGCGGTTGACGTGCACGTCCAGCACCGACAGGAACACCGCGATCCGCAGCCACTCGCCCTCGCCGAAGCGCTCGTCGTGCAGTCGCTGCACCGACAGCACCTGGCCGTCGGCCGCGGCGACCACTGCCGACGGGTCCTCCGGCACGTCCCGCTCCGGGTCCCGGAAGAAGGCCGCGACCGGGGCGGCGGCCACGGCGGGGAGCAGCCAGAGCTTCGACTTCGGCCGGGCCAGCCGGGCCAGCGCGGCCAGGCCGAGCGTGATGCCGGCGGCGGCCACCCCGTTGGAGTCGATGTGCATGCCGCGGGTCAGCGGCACGCTCGACGGGCGGTGCGCCGGGGCCAGCCGGGCCGCCGAGGCGGCGTCGGCCGGGGTGAAGCGGAGCCGGTACACCCGCAGCGGCGGGGTGTTGCGCAGCACCAGGTCGGCGCCGACGCCGTACAGCGCGCCCTGCCGGTCCAGTTCCGTGGCCGCGCCCGCGGTACGCCCCGGCGTGGCGGTCGTCGCCACGCTGAGCACCGCGCCGTCGGTGAGGTGCTTCGCCAGGCCCTCGACGGCGCTCCGGGTCTCGTCGGCCGTGCCCGTGAAGGGCTCCCCGACGATCACCACCGCGGCGGGCTCGGCCTCGGCGAGCGTGTCGACCACGCGGACCCGGTCGGCGACCCAGCGGCCCTGGGCGGTTACGTGCTCACGCAGCGCCCCGGGGCCGGTCGCCCCGGCGGGCACCAGCGTGAGGGTGTCGCCGGGCAGCAGGGCGTCGATCGCCGCGGCCAGGACCGCTGACTCCGGCGCCGCTCCGACCAGCAGGGCGGCCTTCGGGTCGTTCATCCGGGCGAGCTCGGTGACGAGGGTACGGGCGGCGCGCTCGCCGATGCGGACCGGACCGGACCGGCCGGCGGCGCGCACGGCGGGGGACTGCGTCATGTCGGACGGGCTCCTGACGGGGTAGAGACGGGAAGCGCGGCGGGACCGCCACGGCGGCGCGGTCCGGCCGGCTCGGCGGCCGGGTCGGCGCGGGCCGGCCGGCGGAGGCGGGATCTCCACGGCCAGCATAGGCGGCTGCGGACGCGGGCCGCACCGCTGTGGTCAGCCGCGCGGCCGCTCCTCGTCGGCCGACGGCCCGCCCGTCGGCCGGGGACGGTCGTCCTCCTCGGCGGGCCGGTCCTCGACCGCGTCGGCGCGGACGTCGGTGACGGCGTCGGTCGGCCGCTCGTCGGCCTCCTCCTCCGCCGACGGCCCGCCCGAGACCGGCGTGGCCCCCGACTCCGGCCGTCCGCCCGAAACCGGCGCGGAGGCCTGCGACTCCGGCCGTCCGCCCGAGACCGGCGCGGAGACGTCCCACTCGGCACGTTCGCCCGACACCGGTGCGCCGGCCTCCCAGCCGGGTCGCCCGCCCGAGACCGGTGCGGCGGCGTCCCACTCGGGTCGCCCGCCCGAGACCGGTGCGGCGGCGTCCCACTCGGGTCGCCCGCCCGAGACCGGCGCGGAGACGTCCCACTCGGACCGTCCGCCCCACTCGGCCGGCTGGCCCCAGTCGGACCGCCGGCCCCACTCGGCGGGGCCCGGGTCGGGCCGTCCGGCCTCCCGGGTCGTCGGGTCGTCGGCCGGGGTCGCGCGGTCGAGGTCCCACCGGGTCGGATCGACGTCGGCGGGATCGGCCGCAGCCCCGGACGCCCCCGGGGCCGGCGGGGCGGAGGCGGGGCCGGCGCCGTCCGGCGCGGTGGCCGTGCCCTGCCCGGTCGCGGCGTTCCGGCCGGAGCGCAGCGCGCCCATCAGGCCCAGGAGGCCGATCACGATAAGCGCGCCGGCCAGGAACCAGCCGACCGGTGGCAGGGCGAGCCCGAGCAGTTGGGCGAGCAGCCACCAGGCGGCGATCCCCACGAAGATCAGCCCGAAGGCGAAGGACACGATGTCGGTGCGGTGGGCCTTCACCGGGTCACCTCCAGGTTGCCGGCGTTCACGTGGACGTAGAGGCGCAGCGTGCCGCCGCCGGCGCCGTCCGCGCCCAGGTCGGTCGTCTCCCGCAGCGGGCCGTCCAGCCCGCCGGAGCGCTTGCCGAAGACGAGCGCGTCGCCGGCGTTGACGTCGACCACCGTGGTCACGTCGACGCCCGGCGGCACCACCACGGTGCACTCGCCGAAGTTGACGGCGACGGTGATCTCGGTGCTCTTCTTGTCGAAGTCGACCGCCCGGAGGTCGAGGATCGCGTCACCGAAGCTGTTCTCGTACCGGACGGCGAGGTCGCGGTGGTCGGTCGGGGCCCAGGTCACGTTGCCGTCGACGCCCCGGATCCGGTCGTAGGACTCGGTCACGGTGGCGACCGTGAGCGCGGCGGCGGCCACCAGGCCGAGCGCGATGAGCCAGCGGGCCCGCCCGAACCAGGTGCCGACCAGCAGCCCGAGACCGACGGTGGCCAGCGTGGCCGCGAAGTACGCCGACGCGCGGACGTCGAAGACGTCGAGCAGGTCGAGGATCGTGACCACGCCCAGGGCCAGGAAGATCAGCGAGAAGGTCACCGCGCCGAGCGGGGAACGCTCGCGGGGCCGCTTCGGCGGCTTCACCCGAGGCTTGGGCGGTGGCGGCGGGGCCGCCGTCTGTCCGGCGTACGGGCCGTGCGGGGCGAACGGGGGCCGGTAGCCCGGCGGCCGGGGCGCGGGATGGCCCGGGGCCGGTGCGCCCGACGTCGCGGTGGGCCAGCCGGCCGTCGGCGGGGCGGGTGGCCAGCCGGCCGTCGGCGGGGCGGGCGGCCAGCCGGCGGTCGGCGTACCCCCGGAGAGGGGTGCGGGCGCCGGCGGGCTCCAGGCGGGCAGCTCGGCGGTCGGCTCGGCCGGCTGGCCGGCGACCGGGACGCCGTCCTCCCGCGCGGCCGGCGGCGCGGCCGGGACCGGTGCCCCGCCGGGGGCCACGGCGACGCTCGGCGGGGCCGGGTACGCGGCCGGGGCGGGATAGCTGACCGGCGGCACCGGGCCGGGCGGGGCGGACGGTGCGGCGCCCGACGCGGGCTGGGCACCCCGGTTTTCCCGGTTGAGCATGAGCGCCCCACCGATCAGGATCGTGGCGCCGAGCAGCACCGCGCGGAACGGGTCGGTGACGATGTAGCCGAAGCTGACCGCGACCAGGATGCTGAGCACGATCACGGTCACCGGGGACATGCTGGACCGGCCCCGGCCGAGCATCGACTCCACCGGGGAGGCGGTGTCCCCCTCACCGGGGATGATCAGCCAGGCGGTGACGTAGACCAGGATGCCGATGCCGCCGAAGAAGCCGAGCACCGCCAGCAGCACCCGCCAGAGCACCGGGTCGGTGTTGGTGGCCCGGCCGATGGCCGCGCACACGCCGGCCAGGTAGCGGCCCTCGCGCGGGCGGACCAGCCCGTACCGCGAGGTGAAGCTGACGCCCCCGGGCGGCGGCTGTGGCCCGGCGCCCGGCGGCGTCGCACCGGCCGCGTCGGGCGCGGCCACCGGCGGCGGGGTGCCGAACCCGGCGGTCGCGGGCCAGTCCGCGGGCGGCGGTCCACCCGGCTGTGCCGCCCCGGGACGCGGCGGCTGGGCAGCTTCCTCGGTCATGCCCTCGATCCTGCTGCCCCGACCGCCCGGACGACCTCAGGACCCGACCCTGACGCCACCCTGAGATCCGGGCGGCCGGAATGTCGGGGGCGTCCCCGTGGCCGCGCGGCGGCGCACCGTGTGACGATCGAACCGGCGCCGGCAGCGGACGGTCGCCCGCCCCGTGCCCGTCGTGACCAGGGAGCCTCCGATCGACGCCGTGACCCAGCCACCCCGCCTCTACCGCGCCCCCGAGCACCGGATGGCCGCCGGGGTGGCCGCCGGCATCGCCGACCACCTCGGCATCTCGGTGCTCCGGGTGCGGGTCGCCTTCATGGTGCTGCTCGGGCTGAGCGGCTTCGGCCTGCTGCTGTACGCGGCCTTCTGGGCGGTCGTGCCGCTGCGTCCCGGCGACATCACGGTGCCACCCCGCCGGGAAGTCGGCCAGTTGCTGCCGTTCGTGGTGATCGGCCTCGGCGTGCTGCTGGTGCAGGTGATGCTCTTCGACTCGGTGGGCGCGGCCGGCACCGCCGGCTGGCTCGTCGCGATCATCGCGGTCGGCGCCGGCGTGATCTGGCACCAGTCGGCCCCCGAGCGGCGACGGCAGTGGGGCGACTCCATGCCGGTGCCCTGGCTGGGCGCGGTCGTGGAGGAGAGCGACCGGCGCGCCTTCGTGCTCCGGTTCATCGGCGGCGGCGTGCTGGTCGCCGTCGGCATCATCGGCGTCGCCGCGGTCTACTCCCCGGCACAGAACTTCGACGCGGTGCTCAACGGCGTGATCTTCGCCCTGGTCGGGCTGGCCGGCGTCGGCGTGGTGGCCGCGCCGGTGCTTTGGCGGACGTACAACCAGCTCCGCTCGGAGCGCGAGGGGCGCATCCGCGAGCAGGAGCGGGCCGAACTGGCCGCCATGGTGCACGACCAGGTGCTGCACACGCTGGCTCTGATCCAGCGCAACGCGACCGACGTCAAGACCGTCCAGCGGCTCGCCCGGGGGCAGGAACGCTCCCTGCGCAACTGGCTCTACAAGCCGACCGGCTCGCCGACCGAGCGCTTCGCCGCCGCCCTCGAGCAGGCCGCCGCCGAGGTCGAGGACACCTTCGCCATCACCGTCGAGACTGTCGTGGTCGGCGACCGGGAGACCGACGAGCGGGTCGGGGCGCTGGTCGCGGCCGCGCGCGAGGCGCTGGTGAACGCCGCCCGGCACGCCGGGGTGCAGACGGTCTCGCTGTACGCCGAGGTCGAGCCGGATCAGGTCAGCGTCTTCGTCCGCGACCGGGGGAAGGGCTTCGACCCGGATACGGTGGAGGATCACCGGCACGGGGTCCGGGGCTCGATCGTCGGGCGGATGAAGCGGCACGGCGGCCGGGCGGAGATCCGCTCCGGGCCGGGGGAGGGGACCGAGGTCCGGTTGATCCTGCCGATCTCCCGGGACTCGTCCACGGCGGAAAGGGACAAGTGATGACCGAGCAGTCGATGGAACCGGTCGAGGGAGCGGGTGCCGGCGCGGAGCGGCTGCGGGTCTTCCTCGTCGACGACCACGCCATGTTCCGCGCGGGGGTCCGCGCCGAGCTGGGCGCGCACGTCGAGGTGGTGGGGGAGGCGAGCACGGTCGCCGAGGCGATCACCCGGATCGCCGCCACCCTGCCCGACGTGGTGCTGCTCGACGTGCACATGCCCGACGGCGGTGGCCGCGCGGTGCTGGAGGGGATGCGACGCACCCACCCGCAGGTCAAGTTCCTGGCGCTGAGCGTCTCGGACGCGGCGGAGGACGTGATCGGGCTGATCCGGGCCGGCGCGCGGGGCTACGTCACCAAGACCATCTCCCCGGACGAGCTGGCCGCCGCGATCCGCCGGGTGGCCGACGGCGACGCCGTGTTCAGCCCACGGTTGGCGGGGTTCGTGCTGGACGCGTTCGCGGCCCGTCCCGACGCGCCGGTGGCCGACCCCGAGCTGGACCAGCTCACCAACCGCGAGCGCGAGGTGCTGCGGCTGCTCGCCCGGGGGTACGCGTACAAGGAGATCGCCAAGGAGCTCTACATCTCGATCAAGACGGTCGAGACGCACGTCTCCAACGTGCTCCGCAAGCTTCAGATGTCCAACAGGTACGAATTGTCCCGCTGGGCGGCCGACCGACGCCTCGTCTGATCAAATTCTCTTCCCCATCATTTCGGGACGAGAGCGACGAATGTGGCACACAGGGGCTGACAAACTCTCAATTCCCGTCCCATAATGCCCCGTCGCGTTCTCGCGCGCGGGTGGTGCGAAATCCCGCGGGAACGGCGACTCCGCTCCGACTCCGTCGCGGGTCACCCCTGGGGAGAGGTACACGAATCTGATGTTCGGACAACGAGGACGGCGCTGGGCGCAGATCGCCCTGGCGACCGTCGCCGGTGGCGCGCTGGCGCTCGGTTTCGCCGCGCCGGCCGCCGCAGCCGATGCGACCGGCGTGGCCAAGTCGGTCGAGGGCAGCAGCGTCAAGCTGATGCTCAACGGCAAGCCGAAGAGCGTCAGCGCGCTGGCGCTGGAGATCGACGGGAAGCTCGTCCCGACCTTCTGCATCGACTACCGCACCAACGTCGCCATCAACGGGAAGTACAAGGAGGGCACCTGGGACGAGTCCCAGGTGAAGAACCTCGGCAAGGTGCAGTGGGTGCTCACCCACGGCTACCCGAACGCCGACCCGGCGAAGCTCCTGGCCGCCGCCGGCGCCACCATGCCGGCGAAGGCCGACGCCAAGAAGCTGCTCTACTTCGGCACCCAGACCGCCATCTGGCGCTTCAGCGACGACGTCACCCTCGGTGACTGGGTCGCCGACAAGGGCCTGCTCGGCAAGCAGCAGTACGACGTGGTCAAGCGGGTCCACGACTACCTCGTCGCCAACGCCACCGACCAGCCGGAGCCGAAGGCCGAGCTGAGCGTCGACCCGGCGAGCGCCAAGGCCACGGTCGGCGAGAAGGCCGGCCCGTTCACGGTCAAGGGCCCGGCGGGCGAGATCGCCCTCAAGGTCAGCGGCGGCACGGCGGTCGACGCCGAGGGCAAGCCGGTCACCACGACCACCAACGGTGGGCAGTTCTGGCTCGTCGCGGACGGTGCCGGCGAGGTGAAGGCCACCCTCTCCGCCGAGGGCTCGGTCTCCTTCGGCCGCGTCTTCCTCTTCACCGGTGACCGTCCCGCGCAGAAGCTGATCCTCGGCGGCAGCACGGGCGAGACCGTGACCGCCAAGGCCGAGGCCATCTTCACCGCCGCCCCGACCGAGTCCCCGTCGCCGAGTGCTCCGGCGGAGTCCCCGTCGCCCAGCGCCCCGGCGGAGTCCCCGTCGCCCAGCGCCCCGGCGGAGAGCCCGGCCCCGTCGACCTCGCCCGCCAGTAGCGGTGGCGACCTGCCGCTGACCGGCTCCCCGATCGCCGCCGCCATCGCGGCCGGCGTGGCGCTGCTGGCCGCCGGCGCGGTCGCCGTGCTGGTGGTGCGTCGCCGCCGGCTGCGCTTCACCGCCTGACCGGCATCCGCTCCACGGCTCCGGCCCCGGCACCCGTTCCACGCGGTGCCGGGGCCGGACCCGTCCGCGTCGGCAGTTCGCCCGACCCCGCCTGTTGTCGCCCACGGCGGCCCGGTCCTGCCGGCTGCCGCATGGGCGGCCCGGCCCTTCGGCGCCGCCCGCGGCAGCCCAGCCCCTTCGGCGCCGCCCGCGGCGGTCCGGTCGGCCGCCGTCGGACGGCGGCGGACGGCGGCGGCGTCATCCGGTACGCAGCACCGTGAACGCCTCGGCCAGCCGGCCGGCGGGCAGCCCGGCCGCGTCCGCCGCCGCGGTCAGCTGGTCCCGCACCCAGGTCTCCACGTCCATCCGCGCGGTCTGCGAGCGGTGTGCCCGCATCGCGGCGACCTTGCGCGCGTACTGCCCGGTGACGTCGACGGTGTGGTCCGGCGCGGGGCCGCCGGCGTACCAGACCTCCCGGACCACCCACGGCCCGAGCCCTCCGGCCAGCAGCTCGGGGTGGGCGCACGGGTTGCGCGCGTCCGGGTAGACCGCGCAGGTGGCCGCCTCGCCGACGGCGAGGTGGTCGGGGTGGCCCGGCCCGGTGAGATGCTCCCAGCGGCGCAGCGGCGAGCTGGTCAGCACCCGGTCGGGCCGGTGCCGGCGGATCGCCGCGGTGATGTCCCGGCGCAGGTCGGGCGTCGGGGCGAGGGCGCCGTCGCCGTACCCGTCGAGGAACTCCACCTGCCGGACGCCGACCGCGGCGGCCGCGGCCCGCTGCTCCTCCTCCCGCAGCCGGCTCGGCGGCTCGCGTGCGGCGTCGTCGCAGCCGCCGGCCTCGCCCCGCGTGACGAGCAGGTACGCGACGTCGACACCCTCCTCCACCCAGGCGGCTATTGTGCCCGCACAGCCGAAGTCGATATCGTCCGGATGGGCAAAAACCGCAAGTGCCCGGGCGACGTCGGAGAGCGCGGGGGCAGAGGCGGGGAAGCTCACAAACGCCGAGCCTACGCCGGGTGCGGCCCGTGTCGATGAGTGTTTTTCCTGCTCATGGCGGTGCGGGTCCGACGTTTCATGATCTTTTCTCAAGTATCGGCAACGTGGCGACCAACTAACGGCTTGATAACGGCACCTTCACGGAACCGGCCGCTGAGTGTCACAGTGGCAGCACCTCGCCCCTCGTGTGAGGCACTCCGTACGGCCCGACGACCACGGCCGCCGTTCTGTGAACGGTGCTCCGTGGTGGTCTCGCGTGCGCGGTGCCGATCCCGGCGGGCGGGGCGGCCCGGCGAATCGGTGCAACCCCTTGTCCCGATCTCACTGCGGTAAGACCGGTGTCCCGCGCTGCGGAGCCGCCGGACGTGTCACCCCCATGCGTGCGTGAAACCCACGACGGAACCAGGTCAGAAAGAGGAGGCCCCTCGGAATGAGAGTCTCGAAGCGGGCAGGCAGCGCGGTCGCGCTGGGCGCGGCGTTCGCGCTCGTCGCGACCGGTTGCTCGAGCAGCGACGGTGGCGACGCCGGCGCGAGCGCCGACGGCGCGATCACCATCGACGGCACGCAGCCGGAGGTCGGCCTGGTCCCGTCGAACACCACCGAGACCGGTGGTGGGGCAGTCATCGACTGGCTCTGGACCGGTCTGGTCGAGTACCCGAACGACGGCAGCGCCCCGCGCAACGCGGTCGCCGAGTCGATCGAGACGACCGACTCGAAGGTCTACACGATCAAGATCAAGAAGGACACGAAGTTCCACGACGGCACCGCCGTCAAGGCCAAGAACTTCGTGGACGCCTGGAACTGGGGCGCCTACTCCAAGAACGGCGCGCAGAACGGCAGCTTCTTCGCCGACATCCAGGGCTTCGCCGACGTCCACACCGAGGACCCGGACGGCGCCGAGGGCCCGAAGAAGGCCCCGGAGCCCAAGACCGACAAGATGTCCGGCCTGAAGGTCATCGACGACTGGACCTTCGAGGTCACCCTGGCCGCGCCGACCGCCGTGTTCCCGACCAAGCTCGGCTACAGCACCTTCATGCCGCTGCCGGACACGTTCTTCACCCAGGGCGCCGAGGCCTTCGGCAAGAAGCCGATCGGCAACGGCCCGGTCAAGTTCGTGTCGTGGGAAGACGACGTCCAGATCAAGCTGACGCGCTTCGACGACTACACGTTGACCGACAAGATGAAGGTCAAGGACGTCAACATCAAGCTCTACCAGGACGACACGGCGGCGTACAACGACCTGCTCGCCGGCAACCTGGACTTCATGCAGCAGGTGCCGGTCTCCTCGCTCGCGGGCGACAAGTGGAAGCAGGACCTGGGCGATCGGGCGATCCAGACCACTATCCCGTCGACCGGCATCATCGCCTTCCCGATCTACGACAAGCGCTTCCAGAACGCCGACCTGCGCCGAGCGATCTCGCTGTCGATCAACCGCCAGGAGATCAGCGACAAGATCTTCTTCGGTGCCCGCAAGCCGGCCGACAGCTGGGCCAACCCGCTGACCCCGGGCGCCAAGCCGGGCAACTGCACCGCCTGCCAGTTCAACCCCGACGAGGCCAAGAAGCTCCTGGAGCAGGCCGGCGGCTTCACCGGTGAGCTGGTCCTGTACTACAACGCCGACGCCAGCCACAAGGAGTGGATGGAGGCCGTCGCGCAGCAGATCAAGACCAACCTGGGCATCAACGCCCGCGCCGAGGGCATGCCGACCTTCGCGGTGTTCCGCCAGGCGATCAACGCCCACAAGATGAAGGGCATGTACCGCGCCGGCTGGCAGCAGGACTACCCGGACGTGGAGAACTGGGTCAACCCGCTCTACGTGACCGGTGGTTCCTCCAACGACGGTCTGTACAGCAACCCGCAGGTCGACGCCCTGGCCAAGGAGGCCAGCGCCGCGCCGAGCCTGGAGGCGTCGCACGCCAAGTTCGCCGAGGCTGTCGCCCTCATCGACAAGGACGTCCCGACGGTTCCGGTCTACTTCAGCGGCCAGCAGTCCGGCCACTCGGAGAAGATCAAGAAGCTCGAGGTGTCCAACGTCGGCGAACTCGACCTCACCTCGGTCGAGCTCTGATCCGAACGGTATGACCCCGGGTCGGGCTCACCTACAGGTGAGCCCGACCCGGGCCGTTCCGTGAGGGAGTGTCACCACAGTCCCTCGCCACGTCCGTCATCCCCGTGTCGGCCGTCCGACGCGCCCCCTGTCTGGAGGACCATCCCATGGGCCGTTATCTGTTGAGACGGCTGCTCCAACTCATCCCGGTCTTCATCGGAACGACGTTCCTGATCTACTGGCTGGTCTGGTCGGTGCCCGGCGACCCGTTCGCCGGCAAGTGCGGCGAACGCCCCTGCCCGGACAGCTACGTCAACTTGATGACCGAGAAGTTCAAGCTGGATCAGTCGATCTGGGTGCAGTACGGGAACTACATGCAGAACCTGTTCCGGGGCGACTTCGGGCAGACGTTCGGCGGCCGGGAGATCGGCGACATCATCGCCACGTCGTACCCGAACACCCTGAAGCTGGCCCTGGTCGCCCTCGCCATCGAGGCGCTCATCGGCCTCACCGCGGGTGTGCTGACCGGCCTGCGCCGTAACGGCTTCCTGGACAACCTGGTCCTGGTCTCCAGCCTCTTCCTGATCGCACTGCCGATCTTCGTCATCGGCTTCGTGATGCAGTGGGTGCTCGGCGTGCAGTGGGGGATCATCAAGCCCACCGTCTCCAGCGAGATGCGCATCTCCGAGCTGATCGTTCCCGGCTTCGTGCTCGGTAGCGCCTCCATGGCGTACATCGCCCGCGTGGCCCGGACGAGCATCGCGGAGAACCGTCGTGCCGACTACGTTCGCACCGCGATCGCCAAGGGCCTGCCGATGCGCCGGGTGGTCGGGGTGCACCTGCTGCGCAACTCGCTCATCCCGGTCGTGACGCTGCTCGGCACCGACCTCGGGGCCCTGATGGGCGGCGCGATCGTCACCGAGGGCATCTTCCAGGTCAACGGGATCGGCCGCCAGGTCTTCCGCGCGATCACCACCAAGGAGAGCGCCACCGTTGTCTCCATCGTGGTGGTCCTGGTGCTCGTCTACCTGGTGATGAACCTGTTGGTCGACCTGCTCTACGCCGCCCTGGACCCGAGGATCCGCTATGAGTGAGCGCAGCGAACGAATCGTCATTGCAGCGTCCGCGGGCACCCGTGCCCGCGCAGAGCGGAGCGAGGTACGGGCATGAGCGACCCGAGTGCCGCGTCGATCGTCACCACACCGCCCGCCCAGCAGCCGACCGAGCTCGGCGCCCCCACCAACGCGGGGCTGCCCGAGAACGCCCGCAAGGAGAAGCCGCGCGGCCTGCTCGGCGACGCCTGGATCATCCTGCGCCGCAAGCCGCTGTTCTGGATCTCCGCGGCGTTCATCGCCGTCTTCCTGCTGATGACCGCCTTCCCGTCGCTGTTCAGCTCCGGCGACCCGGAGACCGGCGATCTGAGCCGGAGCCTGGTCGGCCCGTCGTCGGACGCCTGGTTCGGCTACGACTTCCAGGGCCGCGACGTCTACGCCCGGGTGATCTACGGTGCCCGCGCGTCGATCGTGGTCTCCGTCCTCTCCGTGCTCGGCGTGCTGTTCATCGGCGGCGCGATGGGCATCATCGCGGGCTACCGCGGTGGCTGGGTGGACGCCCTGCTCTCCCGGATCGCCGACGTCTTCTTCGGCCTGCCGTTCGTGCTGGGCGCCATCGTCATCCTGACCACCTTCAACGGGTCGGGCACGAGCAACAGCAAGGCCGAGATCATGGGCCTGGTGAGCATCTCGCTGATCGTGCTGGGCTGGCCGGTCGTGATGCGGCTGATGCGCTCCTCGGTGCTGGCCACCAAGGAGGCGGACTACATCGTCGCCGCCCGTGCGCTGGGTGCCGGCACCGGCCGGATCATCCTCAAGCACCTGCTGCCGAACTGCCTCGCGCCGCTGCTGGTCTACGGGACGATCCTCGTCGGCTCCTTCATCGGCGCCGAGGCGACGCTGTCGTTCCTGGGCGTCGGCCTGAAGAGCCCGGTGGTCTCCTGGGGCATCATGGTCAACGAGGCGCAGGCCCTCATCCGGGTCGCGCCGTACCTGCTCTTCTTCCCGGCAGCCTTCCTCGTCACCGCCGTGCTGAGCTTCGTGATGCTCGGTGAGACGGTCCGCGAGGCCCTCGATCCGAAACTCCGCTAGGGGCGATTCAGTTGTCCGACATTCTCGTGTCCGAGCAGTCCGCAGCGGGTACCTCCGGTCGCCCCTCCGGTCGGCTGCTCGAGGTCGAAGACCTTCGAGTGGAGTTCCGCACCCGGGACGGCGTCGCGAAGGTCATCAACGGGGTCACGTACCACGTCGACGCGGGGGAGACCCTCGCCGTGCTCGGCGAGTCCGGCTCCGGTAAGAGCGTCACCGCCCAGACCATCATGGGCATCCTCGACACGCCGCCCGGCTTCGTCACCGGCGGTGAGGTCCGCTTCCACGGCAAGGACATGCTCAGCATGTCCTTCGAGGAGCGGCGCCGCATCCGCGGCGAGGGCATTGCCATGATCTTCCAGGACGCGCTCTCGGCGCTCAACCCGGTTTTCACCGTCGGGTTCCAGATCGCCGAGCAGTACCGGGTGCGGCGCGGGATGAGCCGCGCCGACGCGAAGAAGCGCGCGATCGAGATGCTCGACCAGGTCAAGATCCCGAACGCCAAGGGCCGGTTCAACAGCTATCCGCACCAGTTCTCCGGCGGCATGCGGCAGCGCGCGATGATCGCGATGTCGCTGGCGCTGGACCCGGAGGTGCTGATCGCCGACGAGCCGACCACGGCGCTGGACGTGACGGTGCAGGCCCAGATCATGGACCTGCTCGCCGAGCTGCAGCGCGAGCGGCAGATGGGCATGATCCTGATCACCCACGACCTCGGCGTGGTCGCCGACGTCGCGGACCGGATCGCGGTCATGTACGCGGGCCGGATCGTCGAGGAAGCCAACGTGTACGACCTGTACGCCAAGCCGGCGCACCCGTACACCATCGGCCTGATCAACTCGATCCCCCGGCTCGACGAGAAGGGGCAGGAGCTCCGGACCATCAAGGGCCTCCCGCCGAACCTGATGAACATCCCGCCGGGCTGCCCCTTCAACCCGCGCTGCCCCATGGCGCAGCCGGTCTGCCGGGAGAAGGTCCCGCCGCTGCTGCAGGTGGGTGCCGGTCGGGCCAGCGCCTGCCACTTCGCCGAGGAGCTGGTGAACCGTGACTGAGAACATCCTCGAGGTGCGTGACCTGGTCAAGCACTACCCGGTGACCCGGGGCGTGGTGTTCAAGAAGACCATCGGCCACGTCAAGGCGGTGGACGGGGTCTCCTTCGACCTCAAGGCCGGCGAGACCCTGGGCGTGGTCGGCGAGTCCGGCTGCGGCAAGTCCACCCTGGCCCGGGTCCTGATGAACCTGGAGCGGCCGACCTCCGGCAGCGTCCTCTACAAGGGCCAGGACATCTCCAAGCTCTCCGGCGGGGCGCTGCGGCGGCTGCGCCGGCAGATCCAGCTGGTGATGCAGGACCCGTACACCTCGCTGAACCCGCGGATGACGGTCGGCGACCTGATCGGCGAGCCGTTCGAGATCCACCCGGAGGTGGCGCCGAAGGGCAGCCGTCGGGGCAGGGTCAAGGAGCTCCTCGACCTCGTCGGCCTCAACCCGGAGCACATCAACCGCTACCCGCACCAGTTCTCCGGCGGTCAGCGCCAGCGCATCGGCATCGCCCGGGCGCTCGCCCTGCGGCCCGAGATCATCATCTGCGACGAGCCGGTGTCGGCGCTGGACGTGTCGATCCAGGCGCAGGTGATGAACCTGCTGGAGAAGCTCCAGGGCGAGTTCGGCCTGTCGTACGTGTTCATCGCCCACGACCTGTCGGTGGTCCGGCACCTGTCGGACCGGGTCGCGGTGATGTACCTCGGCAAGATCGCGGAGATCGGCACCGAGGACGAGATCTACGAGCGGCCGACCCACCCGTACACCCAGGCGCTGCTGTCGGCGGTGCCGGTCCCGGACCCGACCGTCCGGGAGCACAAGGCGATCATCCGCCTCACCGGTGACGTGCCGTCGCCGGTCAGCCCGCCCTCGGGCTGCCGGTTCCGGACCCGCTGCTGGAAGGCGCAGGACGTCTGCGCGGAGCAGGTCCCGCTGCTGGAGATCCGGCCGGGCTCGGACCACCCGAGCGCCTGCCACTTCGCCGAGAAGCGGGAGATCGTGCACACGCACGAGGCGTGACACCCACGGGACCGCCTGCCGACGTCATCGCGACGACGGCAGGCGGTTCCGCCGTTTCCGGGCAGGAACGCGGTACCGGCCCGGCCGTGCGGGGCCGCCCCGCCGGGCCGCCCGGCCCACGTCTCACAGGGGGCCGCGGCCGGCGCGCAGCAGCAGCAGCGCGAGCTGCGTGCCGTCGGCGCCGAGGGCGGCCCGGAAACGCTCCAGGATCTCCCGCTCCCGGGCGAGCACCAGCCGGGTGCCACCGGACGCCATCCGGGTCGCGCCGACCTCCTGCGAGAGACGGGCCCGCTCCTGCCACAGCTCGATCAGCGCCCGGTCGATCTCGTCGATCCGCTCCCGGATCTCCACGATCCGGGCGGCCGCGGTCGGCTCCGCGGTGCCGGTGCGCGCCTCCGGCTTCGCGTCGCCGGCCCGCGCGTCGACCGGGCCGGCCGCCTCCGGGCCGGGCCGGCCCGGTTCGGGCCGGGTCAGGCTGCCGCTGGACTCCACCACGTCTGTCATCATCGGGTACCCCTCGCCGTCAGGTGCCCGGTGCCCGGATCCCGAGACGGAAAAGCCCCGGGCTCCTGGAGCCCGGGGCTTTTCGTAGGTCTGGTGTGCTCAGGCGCGACCTACGGCTGCCGGACTCCCGGTGCCGTAGTAAAAGTAGAAGCGCTCAGCGAACACGTCGTCGAGTATGCCGACCTCGGGGCGGCCGGCGCAAGGATTCGGCCGGACGCGTGCCCGAACGCACGACCCCGGCGCCGGGCGGTCGACGACGGCTCGGTCGCACCCGGGCCCACGCGGCGGGGAAGTGTCCGTCCGGCGGCATAGACTCGCCGTGCGATGCATCCTCTCTTCGACATCCCCGTGTCCCCGCCCGCACCGGCGCCTGCCCCGACCCCGCCGCACCGGCCGGGGGCGGCCGCCCGCCGCCTCGACCCGCAGGCCCTGGTCGAGGGCCTGAACGGGCCGCAGCGCGACGCCGTGATCCACGCCGGCTCGCCGCTGCTGATCGTGGCCGGCGCCGGCTCGGGCAAGACCCGCGTCCTCACCCACCGGATCGCCTACCTGCTGGCCGCCCGGGACGTGCATCCCGGCGAGATCATCGCGATCACCTTCACCAACAAGGCGGCCGGGGAGATGAAGGAGCGCGTCGCCCACCTGGTGGGCCCGCGCGCCCGGCTGATGTGGGTGTCGACGTTCCACTCCGCGTGCGTGCGCATCCTGCGCGCCGAGCACGAGCACGCCGGGCTGAAGTCGACCTTCTCGATCTACGACGCCGACGACTCCCGCCGGCTGATGCAGATGGTCGCCCGCGAGCTCGACCTCGACCCGAAGCGCTACCCGGCGCGAGGGCTGGCCGCCCAGGTCTCCAACCTGAAGAACGAGCTGGTCGACCCGGAGGAGTTCGCCGGCCGGGCCAAGGGCCCCAACGAGCGGGCGCTGGCGGAGGCCTACACGCTCTACCAGCGGCGGCTGCGCGAGGCGCACGCGCTCGACTTCGACGATCTGATCATGACGACGGTGCACCTGTTCCAGTCGCACCCGCACGTCGCGGAGAGCTACCGCCGCCGGTTCCGGCACGTGCTGGTCGACGAATACCAGGACACCAACCACGCCCAGTACGTGCTGATCAAGGAGCTGGTCTCCGGCACCGAGGGGGTCGAGCCGGCGGAGCTGTGCGTCGTCGGCGACGCCGACCAGTCGATCTACGCGTTCCGGGGCGCCACGATCCGCAACATCCTGGAGTTCGAGCGGGACTTCAGCGACGCCCGGACGATCCTGCTGGAGCAGAACTACCGCTCCACCCAGACGATCCTGAACGCGGCCAACGCGGTGATCGACCGGAACACCTCGCGCAAGCCGAAGCGGCTGTGGAGCGAGGCGGGCGCCGGCGAGCAGATCGTCGGCTACGTGGCCGACACCGAGCACGCCGAGGCCGACTGGGTGGCCCGCGAGATCGACCGGCTGGTCGACTCCGGCGACACCCGCCCCGGCGACGTGGCGGTCTTCTACCGCACCAACGCGATGTCCCGCGTCTTCGAGGAGGTGTTCATCCGCGTCGGCCTGCCCTACAAGGTGGTCGGCGGGGTCCGCTTCTACGAGCGCAAGGAGGTCCGCGACGCGCTGGCCTACCTGCGCGCGGTGGTCAACGACGACGACACGGTCAGCCTGCGTCGGATCCTCAACACGCCTCGCCGGGGCATCGGCGACCGCGCCGAGGCGTGCGTGGAGGCGCTGTCCAGCCGGGACCGGATCTCCTTCGGCGCGGCGCTGCGGCGGGCGAAGGACGCCCCGGGCATCTCCACCCGGGCGGCCAACGGCATCGCCGACTTCGTCGCCCTGCTCGACGGCGCCCGCGAGTTGGCCGAGACCGGCACCCCCGAGGAGGTGCTGGAGGCGCTGCTGACCCGCTCGGGCTACCTCACGGAGCTGGAGGAGAGCCTCGACCCGCAGGACGCCGGGCGGGTCGACAACCTCCAGGAGCTGGTCAGCGTCGCCCGGGAGTACACGGAGCGGATCGAGGCGACCGGCGAGGAGGGGGAGCGGGCGACCGTGGCCGGCTTCCTGGAGCAGGTCGCCCTGGTCGCCGACGCCGACCAGCTGCCGACCGACGACCCGGACCACCAGGGCGTGGTCACCCTGATGACGCTGCACACCGCCAAGGGGCTCGAGTTCCCGGTGGTCTTCCTGACCGGCCTGGAGGACGGCGTCTTCCCACACCTGCGCTCGCTCGGCGACACCCGTGAGCTGGAGGAGGAGCGCCGGCTGGCCTACGTGGGCATCACCCGGGCCCGGCAACGGCTCTACCTCTCCCGGGCGGTGACCCGCTCGGCGTGGGGGCAGCCGTCCTACAACCCGCCCTCGCGGTTCCTGGAGGAGTTGCCGCCGGAGCTGGTCCACTGGGAGCGCACCGAGGGGTCGTACACCTCGTGGGCCGGTGGGGGCGGCGGCGTCGGCGGCCGCGCGGACCGCGTGCCCGGCGGGCGCGGCACCTTCAACGGCGGCACGCCCAAGGCCGCGCAGCTGGCGAAGCGGCTCGGCGTCGACGCCAGCCGGCTGACCACGGCGAGCGAGCTGCCGCAGGGGCCGAAGGTGTCCGCCGGGGACCGGGTCAACCACCAGCGCTACGGGCTGGGCCGGGTGCTCGCGGTGGAGGGGCACGGCCCGAGCGCCCGGGCGCAGATCGACTTCGGCGACCAGACCATGTGGCTGGTGCTCCGGCACGCCCCGATCGACAAACTCTGAGCCCCGGTCGGCTTCGTCCCGGGGCCCCGGCGACCGTCCGGCCGGCCCCGGCCCCGGGGCTTCGGGCCAGGGCGGCCCGAACGACGGGTCAAAGACCGGCGCGGCCCGGCCCGGCAGACGCGCCGGGTCGGGCCGTTCGTCGTGCTACGCGGTCAGCAGGCCACGTCGACGCCCCGGGCGCGCAGGAACGGCGCCGGGTCGATCTGGTTCCACATCTGGCCCTGGTGCACCTCGAAGTGCAGGTGCGGGCCGGTGGAGTCGCCGGTGGAGCCCTCCAGGCCGATGGTCTCCCCGGCCCCCACCTTGTCGCCCACGCCCACCTTGGCGGTGCTCAGGTGGGCGTACTGGGTGAGGTAGCCGTTGCCGTGGTCGATGACGACGGAGATGCCGTAGCCGTCGCCGACGTCCCCGGCCTTGGTGACCGTGCCGCCGAAGGCGGCGCGGACGGGGGTGCCGGCGGGCAGCGCGAAGTCGATGCCGGCGTGCAGGGTGCCCCAGCGCGGCCCGTAGCAGGAGGTGATCGCCGCGCCCTTCATCGGGATGACCCAACTCGGCTTCGGCTTGCTGGTCTTCTTCGGCGTGGGCTTGGCGGTGGTGGCCTTCGGGCTGGGCTTCGCCGTCGGGCTGGCCTTCGTGGGGCTCGGTGTCGGGCTGGCGGAGGGGGTGACCGGGGCGGTCGACTCGCGGGCGGACCGGTCGGCGCGGTCGGCGGCCTCGGCGCGGGCCTGCGCGTCGAGGGAGACGGCGGCCGGGGTCGCGGGGTCGTCGTCGCCGGTGGCCGCGAAGGCGGCTCCGCCGAGGCCGAGCCCGGCGAGGGCCGCCGCGGCGATGACCACGCGGGTACGGCTGCCGGCCGACCGCCGGTGCCGGGCCGGGGCGTCGGGGGTGTTCTCGTTCCGGATGTCTTCCTGCACGGCGGACCTTCACTGCGTCGAGGGGGCACTTGACCTCGAAATACTGGTGTCGGCGCCGGCCGGAACGGGTATGGGGCCCGGGTCGGGCGGGCTCGCGGCGGGCGTAGCCGTCCGTTACGTCCCGCCCTGCGGCATTAATTGGGATAACTGATCATGGGCGGCAGTGGCGCCGCTCACAGCTGCGGTTGTGACCCAGCAGACTTTCCTTGATGGCCGGGCAACGAAAAACCGCCCGGATCGACAGATCCGGGCGGTCAACGGTCTATGCGCAGCGTCAGGACGTGGCTACCTCGCTGTAGAATGCCTCGACTTGTAGCTTGATGTCCACTCCGCGCTCCTGGAGCCACGGCACCGGGTCGAGCGGCTCGCCCTTGACATGGACCTCCAGGTGGAGGTGGGAGCCGTAGGAGTGGCCGGTGTTGCCGACCAGGCCGAGCTGGTCGCCCGCCTTGACCTGCTGCCCCTCCTTGACGCTCAGGGCGGAGGAGTGGCCGTAGATCGCCTCGCTGCCGTCGGCGTGCTGGACGATGACCGTGTAGCCGTAGCCGCCGAACCAGCCGGCCTTGGTGACGGTGCCGGCGTGGATGGCGACGTAGGGCGTGCCCTCGGGGGCGACCAGGTCGACGCCGGTGTGCAGCTTGCCCCAGCGCATGCCGTAGGGCGAGTTGAACTCGTAGCCCTGGAGGGGGAGCAGCCACACCTCGCGCTCGGAGGCGGCCTCGGCGCCGGCGGCCCGCGTGCTGTCGCGGGAGGCGCGGTCGGCGGCGTCGGCGCGGGCCGCGGTGTCCTGGCTGAGGGTCGAGGCGGCCTTCAGCTCGTCGAGCACCGACGGGCTGACGCTCTTGGCGTCCGGCAGGGCGCCCGCGCCGATGGCGACGATGCCGGCACCGACGAACGCGGTGGTGACGACGGCCGCGTAGCGGCTACGCGGGGGGGTGGGTACGCGGCGACGGCCGCGATATCTATCGGGCTCAGACGACAGGCGCTGGCGCACGCACACCCTCCGTTGTCGGGGATCCGATGCGGCTTCCCCGACGCCCGTGAAGCTCGGGTGAACGTCGGCTGGCCGCGTCGTCACCCGTCCGTGGACCTGATGACAACCGTGGACACGTTAGCCAACCGCCAGGGGCGTTACAAGCCGAAGCGCCGAATTGCCGCCGCGTTCTGTCCCTTTGCGTCCGTGATTGTCATGGCTCGTACCCCTCGATCGGGGACCCCGTAACTGCCCGTTCGTCGCGCAGCGTGACCGAACGGCGGAGGTGTCCGGCTTGACGGCGGTGATCATCTGCGGCAAGCGTGGCGTCTGCGCCGCCGGGCCTCCCGGCGTCAGGGCGGCCGGTGCGCGGTGAGCTTCGCCGCCCGGATTTCCCGGGCCGGGCGGGGCGGGTTACCGTTCGTTCAGGTGAAGCCGCGGAGCCGGTGAAAGGGATGCGCTGATGAGCTCTCGTGTTCGGGTCGTCGTCGCCAAGCCGGGCCTGGACGGCCACGACCGTGGCGCCAAGGTCGTCGCGCGTGCCCTCCGGGACGCCGGTATGGAGGTCATCTACACCGGCCTGCACCAGACCCCGGAGCAGATCGTGGAGACCGCGATCCAGGAGGACGCCGACGCGGTCGGGCTCTCCGTGCTGTCCGGGGCCCACATGACGCTGTTCCGGCGGGTGGTGGAACTGCTCGGCGAGCGGGACGCCCGCGACATCGTCGTCTTCGGCGGCGGCATCATTCCCGACGCCGACATCCCCGAGCTCCAGAGGCTCGGCGTCGCCAAGATCTTCACGCCGGGGGCCACCACCGCGTCGATCGTGGAGTGGGTGCGGGAGAACGTCGCCCAGCCGGTCGCCTGACCCGCCGTCGTGCCCGGCGGCTGTCCCCGGGCACGGGGGAGGGGCCGGACGCACCCCTCACACGTCCGGCCCCTCTATGCACGATGCCCCGCCGCCACCCCTCGACCGACAGGGCATCGGCCGTTTCCCGCCGTCGCGCTGCATCAGCGCTCCGACACCTGACTCAACGACGCCCCCAATCAGGGGTTACGCGGCCCGGACAACATCGCCCGGACGGCTGACGTCGGGGCGGAAGTCGCGGAAAGGCCGCGCGACGACGCCGGTTGTGCATTACCGCACACCGCGCACCCGTCCGGTTGCCGCCGGTGTCCGCCTCGCTAGGCTGCGCCCAATGGCCTGTTTCAACTTCTGACAGGCGTCAAACTGTTTTCCATAACGCTGGTGGCGGCGCGACGGCGCGCCGCGGAGACGGGACGGGACGCGCAAACGTGGACCTGTACGAGTACCAGGGGCGGGACCTGTTCGAGCGGCACGGTTTGCCCGTGCTCGCCGGCGGCGTCGCCACGACCCCGGAGGAGGCCCGCGCGATCGCCGAACGCCTCGGCGGTCGGGTGGTCGTCAAGGCGCAGGTGAAGGTCGGCGGCCGGGGCAAGGCCGGCGGCGTGAAGCTGGCCGAGGGCGCGGAGGAGACGGTGGCCCGCGCCACCGACATCCTCGGCATGGACATCAAGGGTCACACCGTCCACAAGGTCATGATCACCGTGACCGCGGACGTGGCCGAGGAGTACTACTTCTCCTACCTGCTCGACCGGGCGAACCGCACCTTCCTCTGCATCGCCAGCGTCGCCGGCGGTATGGACATCGAGCAGGTCGCCGCCGACACCCCGGAGAAGGTCGTCAAGGCCCCGATCGACGCCAACACCGGCGTCGACGAGGCGAAGGCGCGCGAGATCGTCGCCGCCGCCGGCTTCCCGGCCGAGGTCGCCGACCAGGTCGTCGAGGCCGCCGTGGGCCTGTGGAAGGCCTTCGTCGCCGAGGACGCGACGCTGGTCGAGGTGAACCCGCTGGCCAAGACCGGCGAGGGCAAGCTGCTGCTGCTCGACGCCAAGGTCACCCTGGACGAGAACGCCGGGTTCCGGCACCCGGACCACGAGGCGCTGGTCGACCAGGCCGCCGTGGACCCGCTGGAGCAGGCCGCCAAGGAGAAGGACCTCAACTACGTCAAGCTCGACGGCGAGGTCGGCATCATCGGCAACGGCGCCGGCCTGGTCATGTCGACCCTCGACGTGGTCGCGTACGCCGGCGAGCGGCACGGCGGCGTCAAGCCGGCCAACTTCCTCGACATCGGCGGCGGCGCGAGCGCCGCGGTGATGGCGAACGGGCTGGAGATCGTCCTCTCCGACCCGTCGGTGAAGAGCGTCTTCGTCAACGTCTTCGGCGGCATCACCGCCTGCGACGAGGTCGCCAACGGCATCGTGCAGGCGCTGGCCCTGCTCGAGCAGCGCGGCGAGAAGGTCACCAAGCCGCTGGTCGTCCGCCTCGACGGCAACAACGCCGAGGCCGGTCGGGCGATCCTCGACGGCGCGAACAACCCGCTGGTGCAGCGGGTCGACACGATGGACGGCGCGGCCGAGCGGGCCGCCGAGCTGGCGGCTGCGGGGGTCTGACAATGGCTATCTGGCTGACCAAGGACTCGAAGGTCATCGTCCAGGGGATGACCGGTTCCGAGGGTTCCAAGCACACCCGGCGGATGCTCGCCGCGGGCACCAACGTCGTCGGCGGCGTCAACCCGCGCAAGGCGGGCCAGACGGTCGACTTCGACGGCACCGAGCTGCCGGTCTTCGCCAGCGTCGCCGACGCGATGGCGCAGACCGGCGCGGACGTGACCGTGATCTTCGTACCGCCGCAGTTCACCAAGGGCGCGGTCGTCGAGGCGATCGACGCCGGGATCGACCTGGCCGTGGTGATCACCGAGGGCGTGCCGGTGCACGACACCGCCGCGTTCTGGGCGTACAACGTCGCCAAGGGCGAGCGCACCCGGATCATCGGGCCGAACTGCCCGGGCATCGCCTCGCCGGGCGCCTCCAACGCCGGCATCATCCCGGCCGACATCACCGGCTCCGGCCGCATCGGCCTGGTCAGCAAGAGCGGCACGCTGACCTACCAGATGATGTACGAGCTGCGGGACATCGGCTTCTCGACCTGCGTCGGCATCGGCGGCGACCCGATCATCGGCACCACCCACATCGACGCGCTCGCCGCGTTCGAGGCCGACCCGGACACCGACGCGATCGTCATGATCGGTGAGATCGGCGGCGACGCCGAGGAGCGGGCCGCCGAGTTCATCAAGGCGAACGTGACCAAGCCGGTGGTCGGCTACATCGCCGGCTTCACCGCGCCCCCCGGCAAGACCATGGGGCACGCCGGCGCGATCATCTCCGGCTCCGCCGGCACGGCCGAGGCCAAGAAGAGCGCGCTGGAGGCCGTCGGCGTCAAGGTCGGCAAGACCCCGACCGAGACCGCCAAGCTGATGCGGGAGATCATGTCCGCGGGCTGACCGCCGCTGACGTACGACCGGAGGGCCGACCGTTCGCGGTCGGCCCTCCGTCGTCGTGCGGCGGACCTCAGTCGTTGTAGACGGGGTAGTTGCCGCCGGCCCAGAGGAACCCGCTGCCGATGATGTTGAGCACGCCGAACACGATCGCCAGCCAGCCGAGCACCGGCGACCTGCCGGAGCGCTTGGCGTCCCGGATCGACAGGTAGCCGAAGACGATTCCCAGGATGCCGCAGCAGAGCAGGCCGAGGACGATGCCGAGCACCCCCCACAGCGTGGTGCGGTCCTGGCCGGCCGCGGGTGGCGGCGGGGGCGGTGGGTACGGAGCGTTCACGGCTTCCCTCCGGGCGTCGGTGCCGCGACTTCGGTCGCGTCCCTGGGCCGAGGCTAGACCGGATCGGAGGCGGGAGACGGTGGATCACGGAACTCGCCGCCGCTACGGGGCGGTATCGGACTGCCGCCGGGCGCGCGGCATGCCAGAGTAGACGCGATGTCCTCCGTCACCCCTGATCAGCCGAGCCGTCCCGGCGTCGAGCCCGGTCCCGACGCCCGGCCGGACGCGCCCGCCGGGCGGGGCAGGCGGGTGCCCGCGCAGCGCGGCGGTGAGCCGCCCCGCAGCCGCGCCCCGCTCGCCGTCGCCGCCGGGGTCGCCGCCGGATGGGCGGCGCTCACCTCGTGGCTGCCGGTCGTGGTCGTGCTCTGGCTGTTCCAGCTCAGCGAGGACGCCGCCTCCGTGCCGGGCGCGCTGCGCGCCGGCCTGGCCGGCTGGCTGCTCGGGCACGGCGTCCCGCTGGAGACCGGCGCCGGCCCGCTCGGGCTGGCCCCGCTGGCGCTGACCGCGTTGGTGATCTGGCGGTTGACCCGGGCGGGCGTGCACACCAGCCGGGCGATCGGCGCGCGCGGCGGGCGGTCCCCCCGGCAGGCGCTCGTCGCCGCCGGCGCGGTCGGCCTCGCGTACGCGCTGCTCGGGATGCTCGCCGCGGTGCTGGCCGGCGCGGGCGGTCCGGGGGCGTCGCCGGTCCGCGCCGGGGCCACCTGCGCGGTGCTGGGCACGCTCGGCGCGCTGATCGGCTCGGCCCGCACCACCGGCGTCGCCGGCCTGCTCGCCGCGCGCTGCCCGGAGCCGCTGCGCGACGGGATCCGCACCGGGCTGGTCGCCGGCCTGCTGCTGCTCGCCGCGGGCGGCGGAGCGGCGGGGCTCGCCGTGGCCACCGGGGGCGGGGACGCCGCCGACCTGATCGGGGCCTACCGCACCGGGGTCGCCGGTCAGGCCGGGATCACCCTGGTCAGCCTCGCCTACGCGCCCAACGCCACCATCTGGTCGACGAGCTACCTGCTCGGCCCGGGTTTCGCCGTGGGCACCGACACGGCGGTCCGCACCAGCGAGGTCTCCGTCGGCGCGCTGCCGGCCGTGCCGCTGCTGGCGGGCCTGCCGCGCGGCCCGGTCGACGGGGTCGGCGCCGGCCTGCTCGCGGTGCCGGTCCTCGCCGGGATGGCCGCGGGCTGGCTGCTGGCCCGGCGGCTGCTCCGGCTCGCCGCCGACGACCGGGCACCGCTGCGCTGGGGCCCGCTGCTCGGGCCGGCGGCGCTCGCCGGTCCGGTGGCCGGCCTGCTGCTGGGCGCCGCCGCCGCCTCCTCCACCGGGCCGCTCGGCGGCGGCCGGCTCGCCGAGATGGGCCCCGTCGCGTGGCAGGTGGCCGGGGTGGCGACCGCCGTGATCGCGGTCGGCGCGCTGCTGGGCGCCGCCGCGACCCGGCTGCTCGCCCGCCCCGCGTCCCGCTGACCTCGGCCTGCCGCCCCGCTTGTTGCCGCCGCGCGCCTTGCTGGTCTCGGCCGCCGCGCTTGACGCCGGCCTTCGCCCCGCCGCGCGCCTCGCTTGACGCCGGCCTTCGCCCCGCCGCGCGCCGTCGACCGGCTCGCTCCTCCGATACGCCGCGCTGTCGGCCGGCTCGTCCCTGGCGGTACGCCGAAGGGGCGCCCCGGACGAGCCGGGACGCCCCTTCGCGCGGTGCCGGTCAGGGCTGGTAGGCGATCCCGAAGATCAGCAGGACGATCTGGAGCAGGCCCAGCGCGGCGCCGATGCCGCCACAGATCAGGCCGGCCAGGGCCTGGCCCTGGTTGTCGGCCAGCCCCTGCGCCGCCTTCTGCCTGCCCATCCAGCCGGTCACCAGCGCGCCGATGCCCAGCGGAATGCCGAGGTAGCAGCAGACCATCGGGATCGAGACGATGCCGAGGATCATCGACACCAGGCCGAGGGTGTTCTGCTGCTGGCCCGGCCCCTTACCCGCGAAGCCGGCGTTCGGGTACATGGGCGGCGGGTACGCCTGCTGGCCGTACGGGTCCTGGTACGGCGGCTGGCCGTAGGGCTGCCCCGAGGTGGGCGGCTGGCCGTAGGGCTGGCCGGAGGTCGGCGGCTGGCCGTAGGGCTGCCCGGAGGTCGGCGGCTGGCCGTAGGGCTGGCCGGAGGTCGGCGGCTGGCCGTAGGGCTGGCCGGAGGTCGGCTGGCCGTAGGGGTTCTGGGGTGCGGCGTACGGGTCGTTCGGCTGCCCGGAGGTGGGCTGCTGACCGTACGGCGCCGCCGGCGGCGGAGCGTACGGGTCGTAGTGCGGCTGCGCGGCCGGATCCTGGTGCGGCTGCTGGCCGTAGGGATCCTGACCGGGGTAACCGGGCTGCATGCGAACTCCTCGTCAGTTCTGTCAGTAGCTGCTGCTCGAGCTGCCGTCGACCATCCCGGCGAGGCCACCGAGCAGGCAGCACACCAGAACGATCACATACCAGCTGATGCCGACGATCAGCGCCCACTTGGACCACTTCTTCGACTCGGCGGCCGCGGCCTGGGCCCCGGCGTAGTCGCCCTGCTGGAGCAGCGGGTTCACCTTGGAGGCGTTGATGATGGCCGGGATCGCCAGCGGCCAGAAGAGGAAGATGGCGACGATCGACATCGTCATGTTGTTGTTGATCGGGGGCTGCTGCGGCTGGTATCCGGGCTGCATCTCGGCGTACTCCTCATTCCACTCGACACCCCCGCGGGGCGTCGGATCACTGACGGGTGCGGGCCGGACGCGCGCCGGGCCCGAGCGACCGGCAGCGTACCTGGTCCGGGCCATTCGCGTCGTCGGTGAATGTCGCGCTGCCCAGCGAATGGACCCGCCGACCTGCCCGATAAGGTTGCCGGGTGACCGAGCCCGCGTCCGTCGCCCGCATCGTCGTCCTCGTCTCCGGCTCCGGAAGCAACCTCCAGGCACTGCTCGACGCCTGCGCCGATCCGGCGTACGGCGCCCGGGTGGTCGCGGTCGGCGCCGACCGGGACGGCATCGCCGGACTGGACCGGGCGGCCGCGGCGGGAGTGCCGACGTTCGTCGAGAGGGTCCCCGACCATCCCACCCGCGAGGACTGGGACGCGGCGCTGACCGCCCGCGTCGCCGAGCACCGGCCCGACCTGGTCGTCTCCGCCGGCTTCCTCAAGCTGGTCGGCCCGCGCTTCCTGGCCGCCTTCGGCGACCGCTACCTGAACACGCACAACACGCTGCTGCCGGCGTTCCCCGGCATCCACGGCCCGCGCGACGCCCTCGCCTACGGCGTGAAGGTCACCGGGGCCACGCTCTTCTTCGTCGACGCCGGAATGGACACCGGCCCGATCGTCGCGCAGGTCGCCGTGCCGGTGCGCGACGACGACGACGTCGAGACGCTCACCGAGCGCATCAAGGAAGCCGAGCGGCGCCAGCTCGTCGAGCAGGTGGGCCGCCTGGTCCGCGAAGGTTGGACGATCACCGGAAGAAAGGTCACGGTCCCGTGAGTTCCACTCAGGACGAACGTCGCCCGATCAGGCGGGCGCTGGTCAGCGTCTACGACAAGACGGGCCTGGTCGAGCTGGCCCGGGCGCTGCACGCGGCCGGGGTGGAGATCGTCTCGACCGGCAGCACGGCGTCGACGATCGCCGGCGCCGGCGTGCCGGTGACCCCCGTGGAGACGGTGACCGGCTTTCCGGAGATCCTCGACGGCCGGGTCAAGACGCTGCACCCGAAGGTGCACGGCGGGCTCCTCGCCGACCTGCGCAAGGATTCGCACGCCGCCCAGCTCGACGAGCACGGCATCGAGGGGATCGACCTGCTGGTGTCCAACCTCTACCCGTTCCAGGCCACCGTCGCCTCCGGGGCCGGCGTCGAGGAGTGCGTGGAGCAGATCGACATCGGCGGTCCCGCCATGGTCCGGGCCGCCGCCAAGAACCACGCCTCGGTCGCCGTGGTGACCGACCCGGCCGCGTACCCGGCCCTGCTCGCCGCGCTCGGCGAGGGCGGCTTCACCCTGTCCCAGCGCCGCGTGCTGGCGGCCCGCGCGTTCGCGGTCATCGCCGAGTACGACGTGGCGGTCGCCGAGTGGTGCGCCACCACGCTGGCCCCCGAGCAGGACGGCTGGCCGGGCTTCGCCGGGCTGTCGCTGCGCCGGCAGGCGGTGCTGCGCTATGGCGAGAACCCGCACCAGGCGGCGGCCCTCTACGCCGACCCGTCCCGCCCCGCCGGACTCGCCCAGGCCGAGCAGCTGCACGGCAAGGAGATGTCCTACAACAACTACGTCGACGCCGACGCCGCGTGGCGGGCGGCCAACGACTTCGCCGACCGGCCGGCGGTGGCGATCATCAAGCACGCCAACCCGTGCGGCATCGCGGTCGGCGCCGACGTGGCCGAGGCGCACCGCAAGGCGCACGCCTGCGACCCGGTGTCCGCGTACGGCGGGGTGATCGCCGTCAACCGCCCGGTGAGCGTGGAGCTTGCCCGGCAGGTCTCGGAGATCTTCACCGAGGTGCTGGTGGCGCCCGGGTTCGACGAGGGCGCGGTGGAGGTCCTCCAGGGCAAGAAGAACATCCGGCTGCTGCGTGCGCCGGCCTTCGACCCGCTGCCGGCGGAGTGGCGGCAGGTCACCGGCGGCGTACTGGTGCAGATGGCCGACCGGGTCGACGCGGACGGCGACGACCCGGCCAACTGGCGACTGGCCACCGGCGAGGCGGCCGACGAGGAGACCCTGCGCGACCTGGCCTTCGCCTGGCGGGCCGTGCGCGCGGTGAAGAGCAACGCGATCCTGCTCGCCAAGGACGGCGCGACCGTCGGCGTCGGCATGGGGCAGGTCAACCGGGTCGACTCGGCGCAGCTCGCGGTCAGCCGGGCCGGGGCGGAACGCGCCCGCGGCTCGGTCTGCGCCTCGGACGCGTTCTTCCCGTTCGCCGACGGCCCGAAGATCCTCATCGACGCCGGGGTGCGGGCCATCGTCCAGCCGGGCGGCTCGATCCGCGACGAGGAGGTGATCGCCGCCTGCAAGGAGGCCGGCGTCACCATGTACCTCACCGCCACCCGCCACTTCTTCCACTGACCACCCCCCACCCCACCCGCCCCGACTCGTCGGCGATCTTGCAGTTTCTGCCCCGGAAAATCGGGCCGAACAGACAAAACGAGGGCAGAAAGTGCAAGATCGTGGGTGCGGGTGCGGGTGCGGGTGCGGGTGCGGGTGCGGGAGTCAGGGGAGGGGGCGGAGTTCGGCGAAGTGGCAGGCCGAGGGGTGCGGGTCCGCCGCCCGGGGCACCGCGTGGGGCTCCTGGGTGGCGCAGACCTCCTGGGCCTTCCAGCAGCGGGTGCGGAAGTTGCAGCCGCTCGGCGGGTCGGCCGGGCTCGGCACGTCGCCGGTGAGCCGGATCATGGTGCGCCGGTCGCGGGCGTCCGGGTCCGGGACCGGCACCGCCGACAGCAGCGCCTGGGTGTACGGGTGGGTCGGCCGCTCGTAGATCTCGTCCTCGGTGCCGATCTCCGCGATCTTGCCGAGGTACATCACCGCCACCCGGTCGGAGATGTGCCGGACCACCGACAGGTCGTGGGCGATGAAGATGTACGACAGGCCGAACTCGTCCTGTAGCTGCTCCAGCAGGTTGATCACCTGCGCCTGGATCGACACGTCGAGAGCGGAGACGGGTTCGTCGCAGATGATGATCTCGGGCCGCAGGGCGAGCGCCCGGGCGATGCCGATGCGCTGGCGCTGACCGCCGGAGAACTGGTGCGGGTACCGGTTGATGTGCTCCGGGTTCAGCCCCACCACGTCGAGCAGTTCCCGCACCCGGTGCCGCCGGCTGCCCTTCGGCGCCGCGTCCGGGTGGATCTCGAACGGCTCGCCGATGATGTCGCCGACCGTCATCCGCGGGTTCAGCGAGGTGTACGGGTCCTGCATCACCATCTGCATGTTGCGCCGCAGTCGGCGCAGCTCGGCGCCGGAGGCGGAGAACAGATCCCGGCCCTCCAGGGTGGCCCGGCCGGCGGTCGGCGTCTCCAGCCGCATGAGCAGCCGGGCCAGGGTGGACTTGCCGCAGCCGGACTCGCCGACCACCCCGAGGGTCTCGCCCCGGCGCAGTTCGAAGCTGACCCCGTCGACGGCCTTCACCGCGCCGGTCTGCTTCTGCAACAGCACGCCCTGGCGGATCGGGAAGTGCTTGACGAGGTTGTCGACGGCGAGGACCGTTTCGCCCCGGACCTTGGTCGGGCTAGCGGGCGCTGTCATCACGGACCTCCTGGGCGAAGTGGCACGCGCTGGTCCGGCCGTCGCCGAGGACCAGGTCGTGCGGCACCACGTCCACGCAGACCTGCTGCACGTACGGGCACCGGGGATGGAAGGGGCAGCCGGACGGGATCCGCATCAGGTTCGGCGGCAACCCCTTGATGGTGGAGAGCTGCTGGCCCCGCACGTCCATCCGCGGGATCGACTCCAGCAGGCCCTTCGTGTACGGATGGGCCGGCGCCCGGTACAGCGAGCGGACGTCGGCGTGCTCGACGATGCGGCCGGCGTACATGACGGCGATCCGGTCCGCCACGCCGGCGACCACGCCCAGGTCGTGGGTGATCAGGATCATCGCCATGTCGAGGTCGCGGCGCAGGTCGGCGAGGAGGTCCATGATCTGGGCCTGCACGGTGACGTCCAGCGCCGTGGTCGGCTCGTCGGCGATCAGCACCTTCGGGTTCATCGCCAGCGCCATCGCGATCATGACCCGCTGGCGCATGCCGCCGGAGAACTGGTGCGGGTAGTCGCCGAGCCGGTTGGTGGCGGCCGGGATCTTCACCAGGTCCATCAGCTCGACGGCGCGCCGCCGGGCGTCCGCCTTGGACATCCCCTCGCGCTGGCGCAGCGTCTCGCCGATCTGCCAGCCCACTGGAAAGACGGGGTTCAGCGCGGAGAGTGCGTCCTGGAAGATCATCGCGATCTCCTTGCCGCGTACCTGGCGGCGCTGCTCCTCCGACGCCTTCAGCAGGTCCCGGCCCCGGTAGAGGATCTGGCCGGAGCGGATCACCGCCGGCGGAGTGTCGAGGATGCCCATGATCGCCTGGGCGGTGACGGACTTGCCGGAGCCGGACTCGCCGAGCACGGCGAGGGTCTCGCCCGGATCCAGGTGGTACGAGACCCCGTTGATCACCTTGGCGACGCCCTCGCCGGTGCGGAACTCGACGTGCAGGTCCCGTACGTCCAGCAGGTGCCCGCCCTCGGGGGTCGGGGAGGCCGGCGTCGGTCGGACGGCGGACTGGCTCACTGCGTTCGCCTTTCGCTCGCGGCTGCGGGGCCCGCTGCGCGCGCTCCCCGCGCTCGCACCGGCCGCTGCCTGTCGTTCACGACTGCCCGGCTCGTTTCGCGTGCTCGCACCCGTCACCGCAGCTTCGGGTCGAACGCGTCGCGGATCGCGTCGCCGAGCATGATGAACGCCAGCACGGTCAGCGCGAGGAAGGCCGAGGGGACGATCAGCGGGGTGGCCGACTCCCGCATGTGCACCCGCCCGGAGTCGATGTCGATGCCCCAGGAGATGGTCGGCGCCCTCAGGCCGATGCCGAGGAAGGAGAGCGTGGCCTCGGCCGCGATGAAGGAACCGAGCGCGATGGTCAGCACCACGATCGCCGGGGCGAGCGCGTTCGGCAGGATGTGCCGCAGCATGATCCGACCGTCGCCGGCGCCGAGCATCCGGGCCGCCGCCACGTAGTCCTGCTCCTTGGCGGTGATCACCGAGGAGCGGACGACGCGGGCGGCCGTGGTCCAGCCGAGGATCGCCAGCACGAAGATCACCGCGCCGATCCGGACCGCGGAGCTGTCGCTGTTCACCCGCTTGAGCAGCACGATCGCGGCGAGCAGGAGCGGAATGCCGAGGACGATGTCGATCACCCGGGAGAGCACCGCGTCGACCCAGCGGCCGAAGTAGCCGGCCAGCATCCCCACGGCGAGCGCGATCAGGCCGGTGAGCAGCGCGGAGAGCGCCCCGACCAGCAGCGACGCGCGGGCGCCGTACACCGCCCGCGAGTAGGTGTCGCAGCCCTGGAAGTCGTACCCGAAGATCGCCCCGCCGGACGGGCCGGCGTGCTGGCGGGCCAGCACGCAGTCGCGGGGGTCGTTGGCGGTGAACAGGCCGGGTGCGGCGGCCATGGCGGCGACCAGCACCACCAGGGTGAGGCTGATCCAGAAGATCGGCTTGCGGCGCAGGTCGCGCCAGGCGTCGCCGGCCAGGCTGCGGGGCTTCTGCGGTACGCCCACCTGGTTCGGCGCGCCGGGCTCACCCGACGGCCCTCGCCGCGCGGCCTGGTTCTCGCTCGCGGCGACGGTCTCGAAGTCACTCATGCCCGATTCCTTCGCTGCGCGCTGTCGGCCCGCCCCCTCGCTGCGCTCCGGGGCGCGCCGAGCCGCGAAACACCGCGCTGCCGATTCGTTCGCTGCGCGCTGTCGGCCCGCCCCCTCGCTGCGCTCCGGGGCGCGCCGAGCCGCGAAACACCGCGTTGCCGATTCGTTCGCTGCGCTCACTCATAGCGGATCCTCGGGTCGAGTACGGCGTACAGGACGTCCACCACCAGGTTGGAGACGAGGTAGACCACGACGAGCACGCTGACGATGCCCACCACCAGCGGGCCGTCCTCGGTGCGGATGCCGCGGAAGAGGTTGAAGCCGACACCGGGGATGTTGAACACGCCCTCGGTGATGATCGCGCCGCTCATCAGGTTGCCCAGTTCGACGCCGAGGAAGGTGACCACCGGGATGAGCGAGTTGCGTAGCACGTGCACGCTGACGATCCGCCGTTTGACCAGGCCCTTCGAGCGGGCGGTGCGGACGTAGTCGGCGCGCAGGTTCTCGGCCACCGAGGTCCGGGTCAGCCGCAGCGCGGTGGCCAGGGAGAGGGAGCCGAGCACGATGCCGGGCAGCAGCAGCGCGTACAGGTCGGGGTCGGCGCCGGCGGTGGGCGGGAAGAGCTGCCACCTGACGCCGAGGAAGTACTGCGCGAGCGGGGCGAGCACGATCGTCGGGATGCCGAGCACCAGCAGCGTCAGCAGCAGCGTCGAGTTGTCGAAGATGCTGGCCCGCCGAATGCCGGCGAGCACGCCGGCGGTGACCCCGAAGAGGATGGTGACGGCCATGGCGATCAGCGCCAGCTTGACCGTGACCGGCCAGGCGGCGGCCAGGATGTCGCCGATCGAGCGTCCGGTGAGGGACTGCCCGAGGTCGCCCCGCAGCAGGTTCTTGATGTAGTCGAAGTAGCGGTAGAAGAAGCCGCCGACCCCGGTCTGGTCGAGGTGGAACTTCTCCGTCAGGTATGCCCGCTGCGCGGCGGTGACCGGTCGCTCGCCGGCGAGCGCCTGGATGGGGTCGCCCTGGCCGGCGAACATCAGCGCGTAGACGATCAGCGTGGTCCCGAAGAACGCGAGGACCATCTGGAGCAGGCGCCGCAGGATGAAGCGGAACATACTTGGCAGTCTCTCTGAAAAAGGGCGAAGAGGAAGGCGGGTCGGGCCACCGTCCGCCGATGGCCCGACCCGTTCTGCCGTGGTGTTACTTGACGGCCTCGATCTTCAGCAGGTCGATCCGGTCGAAGAGATCCATCTCCACGTTCTTGACCTTGGTCGAGTGGCCGAAGTTGTTCTGGCCGTACCGCAGCGGGATCACCGGCAGGTCCTGCGCCAGCAGGCCCTCCGCCGCCTGGTACTTCTTGATCGCCTCGTCCTCGTTCGCGGCGCTGGCGCCCTCGGCGAGCAGCTTGTCGAACGCCGGGTTGCTGTAGCCGTAGTAGTTCGACGAGCCGTTGCTGCTGTACAGCGGGCCCAGGTAGTTCTCCATGGACGGGTAGTCCATGACCCAGCCCATCCGGAACAGGCCCACCGGCTGCTTGGCCTTGACCTTGGTCAGCAGGTCCGCGAACTTCGGCTCGGCGGTGCCCACGCAGTCCACGCCCAGGTTGGCCTTGAGCTGGTTGCAGGTCGCGTCGATCCAGTC